>JBALWA010000001.1:0-240482 GCA_036960305.1 Halioglobus sp.
CTCAGCTATCGCGACCTGGAAGAGCTGATGCAGGAACGCGGTTACGCCGTGGATCATAGTACCGTTCAACGCTGGGTGGTTCACTATGCGCCACGCATCGAAAAATCGTTTCATAAAAACAAGAAACGGACCGGCCTTCGCTGGAGGCTGGACGAGACCTACGTAAAAATCAAAGGTGAGTGGAAATATCTATATCGCGCCGTCGACAAGCAAGGCAATACCGTTGATTTCATGCTGACAGCCAAGCGTAACAAAAAGGCTGCTCTACGCTTTCTCAACAAAGCTATCGGTTCAAACGGGAAGCCGAGCTTGATCAATATCGACAAAAGTGGCGCCAATACGGCTGCTATCAAGCAGTATAATGCAGACGAAAACAGGCGTGTTAAAATTCGCCAATGCAAGTACCTGAATAACATCGTCGAGCAAGACCACAGGTTTATCAAACGGTTAATTCGACCCATGCTCGGCTTCAAATCATTCTGGTCTGCGCGGGCGACATTGGCGGGAATTGAACTCTGGCGAATGTTGAAGAAAGGTCAAAACAAAAGTTCACTGCCGGCATGGGAACAGTTTTACGTATTGGCGCTGACAGGATAAATGTGCCTTACGATTACAGTTGGCTGGAACTGGTAAAGGCTCGCGACAGAACCAATCGGGCGCGAGGTTACGGCCAAACTTCGTAGCCACCAGTCAAACCCAAAAAGAAATCAGGGTGCGGAAATCGAAAACTAGAGATATCGACATCAATAAACAGGCCCATCCCAGCCAGACAATATAGGCCCAGTCGAAGTAGGTCTTACCATCCCCTGGAAATGAAACACGCGCGATCGATCGCCATACGGCCGCATAGTATTGCGGGCCAAAACATTACATGAACATACGTGCCAATCACTGTCCTGCTGACATCAGGGTAAAGAATTTTTCCAATAACCAACCCAAGAAGATTCAATAGTAAAGCGGCCAGAATCAACCTCGCACCTACTCTTGAATGGACGAACACGATGCTGGCCAGAAAGAACACCCCCACTAATTTCATCCAGATTTGAACATTCTGTGGATATGAGGAGGTCTCGGCCTGAAGTGCTGTTATCGCTTCTTTAACGAGATCCAGCACTAAAATGATTTCCTTTTTATTAGCCAGTGATTTCGATGAGTAAGCGCAGCCCGGAAGGGGAGGCCAATGTAAGGTATCTTTCGTGGGCCTGCTTCACAAAAGTTTTGGCAGATGAGAGCGAATATCGTCAATGCTGTGTTGGACCAGATCTTTGTTGATAGTTTTTTCTACTAATTTTCTAGAGACTTTTGATATGTCAGACCGGATCAGGCCAAGAAATGCTGGGGGAGCAATGATATAGATTCGGCGTAGTGCTCCAGTGCTCCGCACGCTCTCGATTTCATCAGCAAGTTGGCGGGAAAATTCAGACGCCTGTAGTTCATGGGCGTCATTTTCGTGACCCATTGTGTGTTTTCCTTCTCCAGCTGAGTCGACTCCTGAGCCATGACCATCAGCGACCAAATCCTGATCCCGAAGACGGCTGGCGGTATTTACCAGATCCTTCGTCTCAGTCAGAGGTGCCGCCTTGCTAACAGCAGAGAAGATACGAGCTCTGCTCGCATCAGCAACAATAACCAATATAGACATAACCATCTCCCCTTTGTAAATCTACTCGATATTCATTTTGTCGATTTCTTCGAGTGTATCTTTGGCCCGATTTATAATCAATCAACATCAGAACAACAGGCCAGCTCCACGATCTAGATCATAAAAAGTATTAAGAAGGGTATCAATGTAATGAATCATTCCCACCCACGCTGCTAGCGCAACAGGGTCCTTCAGACTAGCCTTGAGACTTAAGGGTTTTGCCAGGTTAACAGCCCAAAATTGGGTATTGCCAACTTAACTGCTCGAGATTGATATAATCGATGTATGAATACATACAAGCGTCACCGATTCCCACCCGATATCATTTCCTATGCAGTCTGGCTCTACTACCGCTTCAATCTAAGCCGCCGCGATATTGAAGATCTCTTGGCCGAGCGAGGCATTACCGTATCCAGAGAAGCCATCCGCCTTTGGTGCATAAAGTTCGGTGCCATTTACGCCCGCCGCTTGAAACGAAAACACCGAGGTTATGGAGATGCTTTCTACATCGACGAAGTCTTCGTGAGGATAAATGGCAAACAGCATTACTTGTGGAGAGCGGTCGATCAGGATGGAGAGGTTGTTGATGTCTATCTACAGGCGAAGCGGGATGGAGCTGCGGATAAGCGTTTTTTCAAGCGTCTGATGAAGAGTCACGGCGGTGAACCTAGGAGGATCGTGACGGATAAACTGTGAAGTTATGGTGTTGCGCATCGAGAGTTGAAGCCGGATGTTATTCATAGTACTGAACGGTATGAGAACAACTGGGCAGAGCAATCCCATGAAGCCACTAGGGTGCGAGAGCGAGGGATGCGACGATTCAAATCAGTCAGGCAGGCACAGAGATTTCTTGGTGCTCATGCGGCTGTTTCCAATCTATTCAATTTGGGTAGGCACAAAGTAGGTGCCCAGCATTACCGTGATCTCAGGATGAGTGCGTTCTCAGAATGGAGTCGGGCAGTGGCTTGAAATCTGAGGCGGAGTTTCTCTGATATCAAGAAGTTAATTTGTCTATACAGTTGCCGCTGTTGCCGCTGGTGCGAATAAGGTAGAGTCGCGCCTCCTCAGTCAAGAAGTTTTGCTCAATGGCAGGTAAAAAACCAAAAATTGAACGTGGTAGCTTTCGGCGCACCTTGGCGGTGTCTTTGGCCGGTGCACGCGCTGGCGGCGCCTTTGCTATAGATGGAGCTTGGGCAAAACTGCGTCCGGGAAAAGACGGCAGTGGCCCACTAGAGTCTGAATTTGCCCGCCGTGAAGCGCGAAGATTTGTTGCGGAACTGGGCCGACTCAAGGGCACTTACGTCAAAATTGGCCAAATGCTGGCGCTGCTAGGTGAGCACTTTTTACCGCCAGTATTGACCGAAGCCCTGCACGAGCTTGAATCTGGTACCGAGCCTTTACTCTGGGAAGATATCGAGAGCCATGTGCGCGAAGCACTGGGTGAGCGATATGCTGAATTGATAATTGACCAGCATGCTATTGCAGCAGCTTCCCTGTCTCAGGTGCATCGGGCCACAATCGCAGCCAGCGGTGAGCAAATCTGCCTGAAAATCCAATACCCGGGTTTGGCTGAGCTGATTGATACTGACTTCGATACAGTAGTGCGAATGTTACTGATTGCCCGCTGGATAAAATCCGGGCGGGAGCTAGATGCTTGGTTGGAGTTTTTGCGCGAGCAACTGCATCGCGAAATGGACTATCAGCTCGAAGGGCAGATGACCGATCAGGTCGCTCAGTTGGTTCAATCTTGTGCGGGCGATAATTCTGAGTTGGGATTTTCCTACTATGTGCCGCACCGCCATCAACGATACTGTACAGATACGATAATGGCACTGGAATACATTGACGGCTTTGCAGTCACTCGGGCCGAGGTGGTTGCCATGTCACAGTCGCGCCGTAATGCACTGGGGCGGGCCATGCTCGAGTTGTTTTTCTACGAGCTGTACCAGTGGGGGGTGCTGCAGACCGACCCCAACTTTGGGAATTATTTAATCCGTTCCCAGGGTGAGCAAGACGAACTCGTGCTGCTGGATTTTGGTTCCATGTTGCCCTGCGATGAACATTTTTTGGTACACCTTGGCAACGCTATAGCTGCTAGCCAGGCGGAAGACCGTGAACAAGTGTTGGAAGGTTTAATCGGGCTGGGCTGTTTAAAAGAGGATGCCAGCACTGAGGCCAAGGAGACATTGACGGAGCTCTGCCTGCAGCTGGGGGAGCCTTTACGTGAATCCGAGCACCAGCCAGCCGAGTACCTGAATGAACGTGGAGAGTACTGCTGGAGTCGCTCACAGTTGACGCGACGAGTTGGAAAAATGGCAGCTGACTCAGCGTTTACTAGGCACTTCACCACACCGTCTCGCCAGTTCGCCATGATTGCGCGCAAGCTAACCGGAGTATTTACATTCATCGTAGTCATTGATGCCCAGTTCAATGCTGCTGATATTGTCCGGCGTCATACGGAACGCTGGTTGGAGCGCAGCTAGAATGTCTAGTGGCGGCGACAATCCAGACGACTCAAAGGGCAAAAGTAAGGCGGTGCCCACTGGGCGGGTTCAGCGCTTTGCTAAAGTGGCGAAGCTTGCCGGTGGCATGTTGGCCGAGGGCACTCGTGCCATACGCGCAGGTAAGCGGCCTAGCGCCAAGGAATTGTTGCTGACCCCAGCCAATGCCAAACGGGGGTACTACCAACTTAATTAGCTGAAATTGCTAAAATCAGTCCATGAATACTTATAAGCGCCATCGATTCCCCCTGATATCATTTCCTACGCTGTCTGGCTCTACTATAGATTTAACCTCAGCCATCGTGATTTCGAAGGCTTTCTGGGTGAGTGGTGCAGATCCGCTACACCTGCATAGCACCCCTGGCCTGACCCAGCCACTCCCCAGACTTCGCAACAGCCCCACCCCAATAACTCCCCCGCATCTGGCAACTCCGGATCACAGACATTGTGTATCACACCCCCCTGCACCTCATCCGTCATCCCCAGACCTGAATACAACTGATCCAAATCCCTCACAGTCTCACAAGTCGCATATAGCTCATACCCCGTATCGGCAATCAGCACAGCCACTCCGATAAACGGAATAGATGCAGTGGGGATAGCAGCAATGCTCCTGGCAGCGACTCGCTTGGTCCGGGCAGCGAGACGGGCGCCAAATTTTCTGGTAGCAGCTTTCCGTTTTACCTGAGCAGCTGTCTGCTTCTTGATGGCCTTATCCTGACTGACGAGTTTGGTCTGCATCATGCTGGATACAGTGCGTATGCCCAGGACAGTTCCCATTAGTCCAGACAGGGCCGCCCAGCGGGGGCGAGGTCAGAAGACGACCCGGGTCCGCCCTGAGAGAGTGCAGGAGGGGGGGGGTTATATAGGTTGGTTGTCGGAGGCCGGTGAACGTGAGCTCCAGCTCCTGGCTGAGCTCGTAGCCTACATTTAGCCGATGTACGCGGCGATACGCTATCTTTTTGGTGCCCTGAACGTTTCCCCAGTGTTTCCCCGGGAAAATTAGTTCTGAATAGTGGCGCGTACTAGGTGGAGAGGCTAATATAAACAATTGATTTATATAGATAATATGGTAGCTACGGGTGGACTTGAACCACCGACCCCAGCATTATGAATGCTGTGCTCTAACCAGCTGAGCTACGTAGCCACGATCTACATGGGACGAGCTGTCCCAAAGAGGCGCGCATTATTCCGATTTTGCAGGGGTAAGTCAAGAGTACAAGCTACCTTCTGGCCAAGCAGATACTGCAGCGCCCTCACAGGGTCTAAGCGTTGCTTTTCCCCGCGACACGGCCCTCGGAGATAGGGCCACTCATGGATCTGGGCTCGCTCCGGCAAACTAACGTACATTGCCACCCGGACTATTGGGGCCACTTCTTCCTCGCGCAGACTCTCCTATCGAATCTGGTTGATAATTGAACAATATTGATGCTTAGTTTATCATCAAATGATGACAGATTTGATGCAGGAGAGTTGAGAGTGAGAACTACATTGAATATTGACGATGAATTACTTGAAAAGGCGATGGGGCTTACAGGGATTTCAGAGCGAACGGCTGTTGTTCGAGCGGGGCTTCAAGCTTTGGTTGAAAGAGAAAGTGCGCGCCGCCTGGCTCGTCTAGGTGGAACGCAGCCCCAGTTGAAACCGGTTCCCAGGCGGCGGTCCTCGTGATTCTGGTTGATACCTCGGTTTGGGTTGAGTTTTTCCGTCATGGAAGTGAAGAGCTACAGCAGTTATTGGACAGTGGCCAGGCCGTGATGCATCCCTTCGTTTTGGGGGAATTGGCTTGCGGTTACCTGGATCCCAGGGCGGAGATTCTTGGGGACCTTCGTGAGTTGCCATGTGCTGTGCTGGCGAGTGACGATGAGGTGCTCTATTTTATTGAGCAGCACCAGCTAATGGGAGCGGGGATAGGCTATCTCGATGCACATCTGTTGGCCTCTTCGAAGCTGAGTGAAGGTCTTGGCCTGTGGACATATGATAAGAAATTGGCGAGAGCCGCGAACGAACTTTCGTCTATTCATTAGTGCCACCTGGGAATATCCAGTAGGGAATTGCAATTCACCAGAATGCAAGGAGGGCACCTGACGGGCAGCTTTGATTGAGTCGGCACTGTTTCGATATCCCGACAATGCCATTACAATAGGCGTTATGCCTGGGAAGTGAGCTTTCCGACTTGCCTTGCCAGCCTCTGACTGCGTGAGATTTTGGCCCGGGCGCGCCGTATTCAACCAGTAAAGAGCCCGTTATGTCATCCATATCCACGCCCGAACAGTGGCACAGCCGCTTTGATCGCCTGCGGTCTAACAAAGCGTTTGAGCTGTTAGTTATTTCCATTATCGTTTTTTCCGCCCTGGTGATCGGTGTCAAAACCTACCCACTGCCGGCTTTGGCCACGCGCATCGTCGTAATACTCGACTGGGCCATCACCTTCTTCTTTATGGCGGAGATAACGGTCCGCTTCCTCGGTGAACCCGAGAAGAAGCGCTTCTTTCACAGCGGTTGGAATGTTTTTGACACGCTGATTGTTGTCGTGAGCCTTATACCCATAGAAGATTCCGAGATGGCTCTGGTCGGGCGATTGGTGCGCATATTCCGCGTTCTGCGTATGGTATCGATTATTCCGGAACTGCGGACCTTGCTTAATTCACTGCTGGCGGCGCTGCCCCAGCTGGGCTATGTCGGGTTAATGATGTTTATTATCTTCTACATCTATGCCGCGGTTGGTTCGACTTTCTTCGCCAACATCAATCCAGACTTATGGGGCGATATCGCCATCAGCATGCTCACGCTGTTTCGGGTTATGACCTTCGAGGACTGGACAGATGTAATGTATGAGACCATGGCGGTCTATCCGCTGAGTTGGACGTTCTACCTCAGCTTTATCTTTCTGTCGGCCTTTGCCTTCCTCAATATGATTATCGGTATTGTGGTCAATACCCTTGAAGAGGAGCACCAGCGCGAGGCTGCGCAGGCAGCTGAGGCAGCAGGTGAACCCACGCTGGGTGAATTACGCGAGGAAATCAGGGCCTTGCGCGGTGTCATCGAACGCCTGGAGCCCGGGCCCCGTTAGTCGTCGCTACTATCCTTAAGTGCGCCGGGATGGGGCACGGCCGCAACTTCACGGTTTCAGTTTCTGCTATGATGGTTAAAAGTGATCCAATCGAACTGTATTAACGTAGTACTTTTTAGTAGGGCGAGATAATAACAATGCTGACAAACCTGTGGTACGTAGCCGAGTGGTCTGCAACCGTAAAAGATAAGCCGGTAAAAGCGCGTTTGCTTGGCCAAAACTTTGTATTGTTCCGTGACAAGAAGGGCGAGGTCAGTTGCCTCAGTGATATCTGTATTCACCGTGGTGGCTCACTCTCCAATGGCTGGACCACGGATCGAAATTGTGTGGCCTGCCCTTATCACGGTTGGGAGTTCGATGCGGAGGGGAAGGTGCAGTTTATTCCCTCGCGCGGTGAGGACAGTGATGTGCCTGATAAGGCCCGTATTGATGCCTACCCCACGCAGGAACGCTATGGCATGATCTGGGTGTTCATGGGCGATTTGCCTGAGTCTGAACGCTATCCCATCCCGCCTTTCCCGGAGTATGACGATCGCGAGAACTGGCGACCGATTGAAACGGAGTTTACCTGGAATGCCGATGCGAATCGCGTGGTGGAAAACGGTATTGATATCGCTCATACCTCCTTTGTGCACCCCGGTTTTGGTCATCGCGAAATGGCCGACAAGAACCACATTGTCAAAATTGAGCGCAGCGAGCACTCGGGGTCTTCCTCCTGCGTCCTCTACCCGCCTCCCATGCAGGGTAATGCCGGCCTGATGCGTTTTGTCAGGAAGGACAAGGCAGAGACGCATGTTCATCCTGGCTTCTACCTGTCGGGGTACTGCGTACGCTTACATATTCAGGTGAATTCCTGGATGGAGATGATTATTTTCGATGCCAACACGCCGATAGATGAGCACACTACCCGCTCCTTTGTGGTACAGGTTCGGAATTTCTTTAAGTGGGGTATGTTCGACAGCGGCTCAGTAAAGCGCACCCAGAAGGTTTTCCGGGAAGACGCGGAGATTGTGGAAGCATTGTCGCCGCACTATTTGTCAGACACGTTGGAATCCGAAGTCTCAGTCGAGCAGGACAAGTTTATGAGCGCTTGGCGCAAGGTGTTGCGCGTTCATTCCGAGGAAAAAGGTTGGAAGATAGACTCTGCGGCTATGGAGCCTCAGTTGAAGGATAAGGTGTTCACCATTCCTTCGCCGGCCCGCAGGGCCAATCCCGATCTGCGCTGGGCGCTTGATACTGTCCCCCTGGTTCCCGCGGTGAAAAAGCCTCTGCAACCGGTTCCTGCGGTGGGTGATAAGCAGGCCTGATTCCTATTGGTCTGCTGGAGATCCTTTTCCCGGTATGAGCAGAATGGTCAGGCCCAGCAGGAAGGGCAGGCTGCGCTCGGCAATATCTCCCGGCGTGTTGGGCAGAAGGTAGCAGGTCACCGCCGCCAGGAAACCCGCCGCGATCGCCGGCAATATTCTCCCGGGATTGAGCTTCGCGCCAAGTGCGCGACAGAGGATTACGGGTCCCAACGCTGAGCCAATCGCTACCCAGGCAAACAAGACACGCTGGAAAATGGTTGCCGGCAAGTAGATTGCAACGCCTATGGCGATCATTGATATTACGGCAATGGTGAGTCGGGATAAGGTCAATGCCCGCATTGGATGGTGCTCATTGATACCCAGATCATGTGCCACGGTGGTGCCGGCCACCAGTAACATACTGTCTGCCGTAGACATGATGGCGGACAGGACTGCCGCGAGCAGGATCGCTCCCACAACCGATGGAAACAAAGCTGCGTTGACCGCGAAAAAAACCTGTTCGGGGTTGTCCAGTTCTTTAAGTAGAAGGCGTCCCGCCAGTCCCACCAGGCACATACCGAAAAACACCACGGCATACCAGGTGGTGGCAATCACCTGCCCCTGACGCAGCGCGTTGTGATCACGCAGGGCCATGAAGCGGGCGACCAGGTGAGGTTGTCCTATAGACGACACGCCGATCAACAGTGAGCCGGCGATCATGCCCGCCGCCATGAGGCCCACATTGTTGCCTGTGAGGCTGAGGTACTCTGGGTCGGTAGTTTCGATGAGGGCCTGCCAGAAGGCCGTGGGGCCACCCACGCTCATGATGGCGGCTGTCGGTAGCAAGATGGCGCAGAGTATCATCAGTAAGCCCTGCAGCGTGTCGGTGACACTGACTGCCCAGAACCCGCCCAGTAGTGTATAGACCATGATGATGGCACCGCCCAGCATAATGCTTTCTGCACTGCCAAGGCCAAAGGTGGCAGCAAAGGTATTGCCGGCGCCCTGAAATTGGGAGGCCACATAGATCACAAAGCAAAACAGGATGATGGCCGATACCAGGGTGACGATGCGCTGTCGTTGTTTGCCTAGGGTGCCCAGGGCGATAAATTCGGTGGCGGAGAGCAGCTCCCGTTCAGCGCCTATCGCCATGACCCGTGGCGCAACGATCCACCAGCTGAACCCGCATCCAAGTACAGCCCCCAGGGCCACCCACAGAGCCGGCAGTCCTATGCTGTACGCGAGGCCGCTCATGCCCAGCAGTGTCCAGGCGGAAGCCGCACTGGCAGAATAGCTGATTGCCGCGACCCAAGGCCCTAGCTGGCGGCCGGCGAGAAAGAAGTCCTGTTCGGATTTAACCCGGCGTTGGGCCCAGAAGCCAATAAAGATAAGCAGCAATTTGTAGCTGACAAGCGTAATCAGAACCACTTCTTGGTCGAACATTTGCGCCATTTTTCCGATAGTTAGAGTGCAAATGTTATATTGACATATCTTTCGGTCAAGTTATAGTCTCAAGCTGTCTAGTAAGCACTTTGACGCCCGTTGAAATAGAGTGAAAATCAAGCCACACTGCAGTGCGGAAACCGAGAATTGGGAGTTATCAGGAATGAGTAAAGCCGAAAGGCCGCTGGAAGGCGTGCGGGTTGTCGAGATGGGGCAGTTATTGGCAGGCCCTTTTACCGGAACTATTTTGTCGTATTTTGGCGCCGAGGTGATCAAAATCGAGCCTCCCACCGGTGACCCCATTCGCGGTTGGCGCCTGGTTAAGGACGGCACATCGTTCTGGCATCGCTCCCTGGGACGGAATAAGAAAAGCGTTACGCTTGATTTGAAAACTGAGCGCGGTCGCGCCCTGGCCAAGACCTTGCTATTGACCGCGGATGTCGTCGTAGAGAATTTTCGTCCCGGCTTGATAGAGAGTTGGGGGATGGGGCCGGAAGACCTGAAAAAGGAGAACCCGGGTCTGATCTACGCCCGTATCTCCGGCTATGGCCAAACTGGTCCGAACGCCTCGAAACCGGGCTATGCCTCCGTGACTGAGGGTTTCGGCGGTTTTCGTTACATCAACGGTGAACCCGGCAAGGCCCCCGTACGCCCTAATATCAGTCTGGGGGACTCACTGTCTGCGATTCATGCCGCTCTGGGTGTGGCCCTGGCGTTAATCCAGCGTGCAAAGCCCGGGTCAGGGGAGGGGCAAGTCATCGATGTCGCCCTGTACGAATCCATCTTTAACCTGATGGAGGGCATCGTGCCGGAGTACGATGGTGGCGGGGTTGTGCGGGAGCCATCTGGCACCACGATAACCGGCATTGTGCCCACGAATACCTACCTTTGCGATGATGGCAAGCACGTGGTCATCGGTGGCAATGGCGATTCAATATACAAGCGTTTGATGACGGCCGCCGGCCGTTCGGATCTGGCTGAAGATCCGGAGTTGGCCGTGAATGCCGGGCGAGTGGTACGTGAAGCGGAGATTGATGCCGCACTCTCAGAATGGTGTACAGCGCATTCTTCTGCTCATATCATCGCGACGCTTGAAGAGGTCAGGGTGCCCGTGGGCCCAATCTACAACGTTGAAGACATGATGAACGACCCGCATTACCAGGCTCGCGGCCTGTTTGAGACCGTGGAAATTGATGGGGAGCCTCTGAAGATACCCGCCATAATGCCTCGCATGGAAGGTACCCCAGGTCGCACTGACTGGCCCGGTATGGAAATCGGCAGTCATAACGACGAAGTGTTACGTGGCATTCTGAAGCTTGATGAGGCAGAAATCGAACAGCTTAGGGCCGACGGGGTCTGTATCTAAGCTCAGGGCAGTGGGCGCTGCGAGAACGTAGTATCTGCTGTTGTCCCCATGGGGTAATCGGGCGAGGACATCATTGATGACTGCCCGATTATTCATACCTGGGGGAGGCTCACATATAGTCAGGGCGTTTCATTGGCCCTACTGATGCTGATCGCACAGGGAGTACCAACTCGGGGGGCTCCGTGTTGGGGAAACCCTCGCCCCAGTTCACTGCGTCGCCCTGCATTTCTACGCGCGCATTGTCTGTATACCAGTCAACCAATTGACCGTCGCAGCGGAGAATCCAGACGGTCCCTTCCTCGCCTGCAGTGAAGTCGCCGTGGCGAATCCCCCGGGGGCGGAAGAAATACTGTCCTTTCACCATTTCGCCGAAGTTGTAATCGAAGGTGCCGTCAAGGCAGTAAGCTTCTTCGAAGCAAGGGTGGTGCGCCAGGGGGTGCTCGCGCCAGCCAGGTTTGGCCTTGATAAGTCGGGTGTAAAAGCCTGTCTCCACGTCGTGATACAGCATCTTGATAAACAGGCCGGGTACCGGTGTTCCGCCTCGCTCGAAGTCCATGGGGCTGCCGTGCTCGGGGTCTGTCACGTCGTACCAGTCCTGGGTGCCGGAACTGTTGATTGTTAGCTCGTCAAAGTCACGTGCTTCGGGGCCGTTCGCTGACGCCGGGGTGAAAGTCCAGTTGCCGTATTCACGGAACAGCAGGATGATAGTGCCCGCTTTAACCTTCAGTTCCGGTGTCAGTACACCTTTGGGTGCGCACCAGTATCCATTTGCTGACAGTGTTTCGCTACCCAGTTGCACCTCGCCTTCCAGCACGTACCACTCGGTCAGTGCCGCGTGTAGGCCTGCCGGGCGCGTCCAGTCGCTGGTGAATTCTACCCGCAGTGATGCTGAGCCATCTTCTTCGTCATAGCTCAGGTTTTGCTGGCGCGCATCGCCGCTGGCGTGGCTGAATTCCGCGATATGCCATATCAGGTCTCTCTCATCGACTAATTCTACATGTGGTCTCATGGTATCGGTTCCCGTTGGTTTGATCGGTGCTTTGCTTGCTTGAAAACAGTGTCCAGCCTAGACAAAATTAAGCATAAATAAAAATTGATATTATTGTAGTTATGTATAGATAATAGTCTATACATCGGGAAAAGAGGTAGGTTTCGTGGCGGGGGAGTTGGATACGCGATTACTGGCCAGGCTGGGCACGCTGCGGCAGCTGGAAATATTCATGAAGGTGGCCGAGGTTGGCGGTATGGCGCAGGCTGCCGAGCAGTTACATTTGTCCCAGCCCAGTGTGTCAATCCAGGTACGCAAGCTGGCTGAGGCTGTAGGGCTGCCGTTGTATGAGGTTATCGGTAGGCGCCTGCAGCTCACCGAGGCAGGGCACAGGGTGGTTGAAGCTGGCCGCGAAATTCTCGACACATTCAACCGGCTTGACGGCACGCTCAACGACCTGAAGGGGCTGCGTACGGGGTGTCTTCGGCTAGCGGTAGACAGCAGTGCCAAATACTTCCTGCCCCAGTTACTTGGCCCCTTTCTTCGTCGTCACCCCAGTGTAGAAGTGGAGTTCGTAGAGGGGGAGCGCAGTTTTCTTCTCGATCGCATTGGGCAAAACCTCGACGATCTCTATTTTTTCAATCATGTTCCCCCGGGGCTGGATATCACCCATCACCCTTTTCTGCCAAACCCCCTAATCGTGGTCGCCAGAGAAGACCATCCTCTGGCGGATTCGGCGCAACACACCTGGCAAAGCCTGGTGGAAGAGCGTCTGATCCTCCAGAGGAAAGGGACGGGCTCACGCCTGGCCATCGACGAGTTCCTGTCCAGTAACGGCTTAAAAATCGAGCGCTCCTTGTCACTTTCCAGCAGTGAAGCGATCAAGCTTTCGGTGATGGCCGATATGGGGGTGGGGATACTGTCTGCCTATGCGTTGGTGAATGCGCAGACGGATGGCCTGGCTCAGCTGCGACTGCAGGGTTTCCCCATTATGACCCATTGGCATGTGATCCACCTGCGACAGAAGCAGTTGTCACCCGTTGCCCGCAGCTTCCTTGATTTCGTACTGGAGGAGGGGGAGCGGTATCTGCCCATGGATAAAATCGAGGATACCGTCAGGCAGGCAGCGCTGTAAGTCACACCCCTGGAAAAATATTTTTGATTTAAGTGAACCGTCTGGATTTTCGCTCCGTATAACTTTCCATAACCCATTACGGAGAAACGAAAATGATCTACAAGATGATGACAATAGCAGCCTTCGTGCTCAGCTCACTGATATTCACACAGGTTTCATCGGCTGATGTTGTGGCCACTGAAAGCGCCAAAATAGTTGTTTATCGAGCAGATGAGTCAATGAGTACTCGACGCGTCGGTATGAATCTGCACGGGTCTGCACAGAGTCTTGGTCGCTTGAATGCAAACGATAGTGTTGTGATTACGCAGCCTGCAGGCGCGTTCACGCTGGTATCCAGTATCAGGGGAGCAAGCCCGCTGGTCATGGACCTCAAGCCCGGTAAGACCTACTACGTGCATACAGAAATGGACATGAGCGGAAACAAGGTCATGGTCCACTTTGCTGAAGTAGAGGAACATGTAGCCAAGGTGCAGCAGCCAATGCTGGAGACCACTATCTAGCATGAATTAAAATTTCAGGTCCCCTTGAAGGCGTTGTAATCCCAGGATTACAGCGCCTTTTTTTTTGGGTGGTTTTCTGTGGATTACACGACGTAAGATATAATGGTATATTTATAGAACAAATGATTTGTTGCAGCGGTGCTTGCTAAGAATACGCCGCCATTATTGCGAGGATACATGGGCCTTAGCCTGTTTGAAAAACTGTGGCAGGAGCATCAAGTGGAGGGTCAGGGCGACGGTACTGACCTGATCTACATCGATAGGATTTTCCTGCACGAACGCACGGGCTCTATTGCGCTTTCTGGCTTGCAGGAAAAGGGTCGCGAGGTGTTTTCTCCCGAGCAGGTTTTTTGCTGTATGGATCACATTGTCGATACCTTCATAGATCGCAGTGATGAAACGACACTGCCCAGTGGCAAGGACTTCATCGTAGCCACCCGGGAACACAGCCAGCGGGCCGGTATTACCCTGTTTGATTTGGACGACCCACGCCAGGGTATTGTGCATGTCGTGTCGCCCGAGCAGGGCATTGTACAGCCAGGTATGACACTGGTCTGTCCAGACAGTCACACCTGTACCCAGGGCGCGATGGGGGCTCTGGCCTGGGGTATTGGTTCCAGTGAGGCAGAGCATGCCATGGTGACAAAAACCTTGCGTGTGAAGCGGCCGAAGGTCATGTCGATTATCTTCGAGGGCAAGCTGGTGCCAGGTGTCGGTGCCAAGGATATGATCCTGCACCTGATCGCTAAATACGGCGCGGCAGGGGGCAGTGGTTACGCGCTGGAGTTTTCAGGTCCGGTGGTGTCGGCAATGGACATGGAGGCGCGGATGACCCTGTGCAACATGGCTGTTGAGTTTTCTGCCTTCACCGGCTTGATAGCACCGGATGAGAAAACCATTACGTATCTGCAGGGCCGGCCATTTGCCCCCAAGGGCATGGACTGGACTCTGGCGAGCGAGTATTGGCGCGAATTGGGGGCCGACCCGGATGCGCACTACGACCAATGCCTGGTGGTGGACTGTTCCAGTCTGGAACCGCAGGTCAGTTGGGGTACCAGTCCAGAGCATACTGTCGCAGTCAGTGCGACGGTGCCCCTTGTAGCGGGAGACGATAGCGTCAATGGGCCCGGCCTGGCCCGCGCCGCCGAATATATGGCGATAACACCGGGAGAGCCTATCGCTGGGCAGGTGCTGGATGCGGCCTTCATAGGTTCCTGTACCAATAGCAGAATCACTGATTTGCGTCTGGCGGCCCAGGTGTTGCGTGGACGCAAGGTGGCACAGGGTATTCGCGCGATTTGTGTTCCCGGCTCCATGCTGGTTAAGGCTCAGGCGGAGGCAGAGGGCCTGGACCGTGTCTTCACTGAGGCGGGTTTTGAATGGCGTGCTTCCGGGTGCTCCATGTGCTTTTTCGCCGGCGGCGAGCACTTTGGTTATCAGGAGCGGGTGATCAGCACGACAAACCGTAATTTTGAGAGCCGTCAAGGACCCAAGACTCGCACACATCTGGCTAGCCCGGCGACAGTCGCGGCCTCTGCGGTATGCGGTCACATCGCAGACCCGCGCCAATTTCTGGAGTTTTGATGGAGAAGTTCCAACAGCACAGCGGCGTGGCTGCTCCGCTCTTACGTGCCAATGTCGATACTGACGCCATTATTCCTTCACGGGAGATGACGCGAGTATCCCGGCAGGGGCTCTCCTCGGGCTTATTTGCGGGTTGGCGTTATCTGCAGCAATCTTCTCGCGAGCCAGATCCCGCTTTCATTCTTAATCAGCCAGATTATGAAAACACCAGTATCCTGCTGTCCGGAAGCAACTTCGGCTGTGGGTCCTCACGGGAGCACGCCGTGTGGGCACTGGCTGAGTACGGTATTCGCGCGATTATCGCACCGGGCTTTGGTGGGATCTTCGCGAGTAACTGTGTGCGTAACGGGCTTTTACCGCTGGAGCTGGATGAGGCCTGTGTGCAGGCGATAGCGGCGTGGGTGGCAGAAGATCCTCGTGAGCACCGTGTCACTATCGATCTGATGGCGCAAACCGTAGCTGCTGCCGGGGTCTGTTACGCCTTCGAGATGGATTCGGGTTCAAAGGATATGTTGATCAATGGCCTGGATGCTATCGCCTTGACGCAAACCCGTTGGCCCGAGATTGAGGCGTTTCATGTCGGCAGGAAGACCCTGCGCCCCTGGTTGTATAACTGAGTTCTAGTCAGCGATGAGAACGCCGGCCGCGACCAGCGCGTGTATGCGTTCATCACTGAGTCCCAGGGCATGGAGGTGTTGTTTGCCGCCCTGGCCTGGTTGAGGGGGTGATTGGCGCAGCTGTGCCTTGTGGCCATCAAACTCCAATGGTAGTCCTGGGAGCTTGATGGTCTCTCCCGTGTTCAGCGTAATGTCCATAAGCCCGCCTCCTTCAAGCATATGCGGGTCGTCCACCAGGTCGATGGGCTTGTTGATGGGGGCGAAAGGTACGCCGGCCCGGTCCAGTCGGGCCATGAGCTGTTCTTTGCTGAGCTCGCTGAACAGTGACTGGATGCGGGGAATGATTCTGTCTCGCTGCTGGACGCGCTCATTGTTGTTCTGCAGCAGTGCATCTTGAGCAAAGTCGGCGAAGTCGAATTCTTCGCAAAAGCGTTGCCACAGTGAATCACTGACTACACCCACGAATACCTGTTCTCCCTCCTGACTGGTAAATATATCGTAGACCGACCAGGCGCTGCGGCGAACGGACATAGGCGGGGGTTCCTCACCCAGCACGCCCTGTTGCGCAATGTGCTGCCCAACCATGAAGGCGGTGGTTTCAAACAGGGAGCTGGTAACGTGTTTGCCTTTGCCGGTCTGGTGGCGTTCCTGTAACGCGGCCAGAATGCCAATGACGCCGAACATTCCACCGGTGATATCAATGACGGAGCTTCCCGCGCGCATTGGTTTGTCGGGCAGTCCTGTCATATAGGCCAGCCCACCCATCATTTGCGTCACCTCGTCTAGCGCAGTGCGGTGTTCGTAGGGGCCGGATAAGAAGCCCTTGAGTGAACAGTAAATTAGCGACGGGCTGATATCGCTAAGGGTCTGGTAGCCCAGTCCCAGTTTGTCCATCGCTCCTGGCCTGAAGTTTTCGACCATGATATCGCTGCGACCTATCATGTCCCGGGCCAGCGCAAGGCCGTCTGCAGATTTCAGGTCGAGACAGAGGCTGGATTTATTGCGGTTGTACATGCTGAAGTAGCCACCACCGCTGCCTTTTAGCTTGCGGGTGTTGTCACCCTGCAGTGGTTCTACTTTGATTACATCGGCCCCCAGGTCGGCGAGAATTACGCCAACGGTGGGGCCCATCACCATATGGGTGAATTCCACCACCTTGAGGCCTGCCAGGGGTGTCATTGGATCTGTCATAAACAGGCTCTTGCTTGATAAGCGCTCGGGATTAAATGATAATATGTTATATCATTATATCAAATCAACAAAGGTTACGCTTTATCGATATCGAAATCAGCGAAGTCGGTCCAAGAGATGGTCTGCAGAGTATTACGCCGATTATGTCGACGTGTGACAAGAAGGCCTGGATTACAGCGCTGGCCGCTGCCGGAATTCCAGAAATTGAAGTCGGCTCGTTTGTGCCTGCCCGTGTGCTGCCGCAATTGGCCGATACGGCTGAGCTGGTGACCCACGCCCGGGGTATTAAAGGCCTGGCGGTGGCAGTACTGGTTCCCAATTTACGCGGCGCCGAAAATGCCCTTGCCGTGGGTCCGCACAAAATGACCGTACCCCTGTCGGTAAGTGAAACCCACAGTCTCAAAAACCTTAATCGCACCCATGAGCAGGTATTGCAGGACGTGCGTGGCATTCGGGCGGCCATTGACGAATTGCCGGTAGCGCAACGGCCCAAGTTTGAAGGTTCACTCTCAACAGCCTTCGGTTGTACTCTGGAAGGAGTGGTGCCTGAGGCCAAGGTGCTGGAGATGGCCGAGAAATTGGTCGAAGCCGGTTGTGATGAGGTGGGCTTGTCTGACACCACCGGCTTTGCCAGCCCCCTGCAGGTGCGTAACTACACCCGCCATATCTGGGAAGTGGTTGGCAAGGACAAACTGACAGGTATACACCTGCACAATACTCGGGGGCAGGGCCTTGCCAACGTCATGGCGGCGCTTGAGGTGGGGCTCACAACGATAGATGCCTCCATGGGAGGGATAGGCGGCTGTCCCTTTGCGCCCGGCGCCAGTGGCAATATCGTCACGGAGGATCTGGTCTTTCTGTTGGAGAGCCAGGGTTTGCAAACCGGGGTCAATTTTGCGGCCTTGTGGAAGGCACGAGAACTGCTCGCTGCAGCCCTACCCGGGGTGGAGCTGTACGGTTTTACGCCCGAGGCCGGATTGCCAAAGGGTTTTGTCGCCGCTACCCCCCAGTAGTTGCTGCTAGGCGTTACGCTTGCGCTGAAGCACTTTGTGCAGCAGCAGCGGGGTCCACGCGAGTGCGCCGAACAGGTAGACCAGTGCAAATTCCGCAACCGGTATCCGCAGTACCTCCACTGACTCCAGTCCCCGGCCCCAATAGGTATAGAGCACACACAGCAGGTAGGTGATCACGATACCCGTGCGCGTCTTTCTACCCAGGCCAATACCGTGTATTTGCGTCACCACGAAAAGCGTGAAGAAACCGAACAGAAACATCTGCCAATGATCTCCTCCCATCGTGAGATAGGCGACCATGGCGCCGTGGATAAGCACAAACACTTCCAGCAGCATCGTCCACACCCGATCCCGGTGAAAGCGGGTAAAGAACATGCTGCCTTGCAGTAGCAACAACAGGATATAAAAGGTTCCCAGTAGGTGGCCCAGATTGTCCTCAATCGGGTGGAACCAGAACGTGTAAATAACGGCCCATGAAAAATAGTAGCCGTGATAGCGCCTGATGAAGCCTACCGGACGCTCTACAAAATCGATTTTGTGGCCAAAAAATAGCCCTCGTCGGCTGTTTTCCATCATCAGTACCAGAACCAGCATAAAGATAACCGAGAACTGTGATGACAGCACCGACGTATCCTGTGCCAGTCCGTCGTAGAAAACTTTGGTCTGCAGTATGTGCAGTGCCACGAAGAGCAGATTAAAGGCGAGTGCCATGATGTTGATGGGATGCAGCGCGGCCGTGTATTTTGGGCGCTTTATTTGTGCCCAGGCGATGAGCGCCCATAGGCCCGCCTGATGCAGGGCGTAGAGCGACCAGCCGGAAAAATGGGTCCAGAAATCAGGTTCTGCGAGTTTCCAGTAGTACCACAGGTTTCCCTGGTCCGGCAGGAACATGTCCGCAGAACTGTAGGGCCCCAGCATGACGATGATGATCATTATCAGCAGGCAGGCCAGAATTCCTGTGGTGTGTCGCAAGGTCATAGTGGGTACTAACTCGCTCCGTATTACGTGTAACTAAGCTTACGTTCCCATGTCGGGTTTTGGATTGGCGCTGATCTAGCGCGTGTCCAGGCGAGAAAACCCCGCCGATTGTTCACCGATGGTATCACTGTCGATAAATGCCCGGGCCGCAGTACTGTCCTTCAAGTAAGCATCAAGGAATGCGGTGCTGGCACTGTGCACCATACGCAGTGCGTCGGTCTGGGGTGTCGCTTCCCGTTCAGTACGGCAGATGAGGTTGCCCAGAAAGTGGTCGGCGCCCTCGGTCACCAGGGCGTATTTGTTGCCGGCGATAGCCGTCTCCCAGGACATCAAATGCATACGCCAGTCGGGCCAGAAAGCGGGCTGAATATCCCAGGTGCCGGTGCTGATGAGTGTGGGTGTTTCCAGTTCTAGCCAACTGTCCGCCGTGATGGTGTCGAACATCGGCCCGGGTGGCGAGAGGGCCACAATCGCTTTGACTTGTGGGTCACGGTGAGGCAGATACTTCTGCTGGTCCGGGTCGAAGGCAGCTGCACCACCAAATTGCTGTGCGCTGAACGCGCCAAAAGAGTGGCCTGTTACCGCCAGTTTGGAGGGGTCGGCCTTGCCGCGAAATGCTGGCGCGATGGCTTCTATCGCGGGTAGTTCCTGTAGCAGGCGTGACAGGTCATCCACCCGGCCTTCGATCAGTCCCAACTGGCCATAGCGAAGGCTGTTAAAGATGCCCTTTGGGGCGCCGCAGCAGTCCAGGTGGTTGGGTGCGATGACGGCATAGCCGTGGCTTACCCAGTGTTCGATGAGCCGATCATAGCTGTCCTTGTCTGACCAGTTGCCGTGGGAAAACAACAAGAGTGGGAACCCGCTGCCGGCAGTCGGAAAATACAGATTGAACAATAGGTCACGCTGATCGCTCGCGGCGGACAATGTTTGATTACGAACCACGCTCACCGCGTGTGGCCCCGGGTTTATGCCGTACAGCTGATCGATTATGGCGTCGTCTACTGCCAGCGGATTGGCCGGGGGCAGTGGAATGTCTTCACTGCATCCCAGTGATAAGAAAAGCCATAAGCAAAGCAGGAGTTGGCGTGAAGGCTTCATGCTAATTTCCCTGAAGGAACGCGCGAACGTCATCGGCAGATTGCTGCGGGATCTCCAGCGGGATGACGTGTCCCACGCCCGGGTAGGTGATGGTCTCGACCCCCTCGGAATTGCTCAGCTTCTCTCTAAACTGGCTAACATGCGCCACCGGTAATTGCGGGTTTTTCTCCCCCCACAGGATCAGGGTTGGGGCCTTTATCATCGCCAGGTCTTCGGAGATATCGCCCCGCTCCCATGCGCGCATGCGCAAAAACTCTGCCATACGATTGCCTTTGCCCCGGTACATCAGGTGAAATTCCTCTACCTGTTGATCGGTAATCAGCGTGTTATCAACCACGGCGGCTTGCAGGAACGGTTTGAACAGCTTTTCAGGTAAAAGGTAAAAAACGACCCAGCCCCAATCGGGTAACCCTTTCTCCATGTATTTGTTGGTGATGCCGGGCATGCCTGGGGTGTTTATCAGAACCAGTTTGTCTGTTTGCTGTGGGTAGTGAGATGCAAAGTACCAGGCCAGGGCGCCACCAGTGGATGAGCCCGCGATGGATGCGCGCTCAATCTGCAGGTGATCCAGCAGTTCGGCCAGTAAAAAGCTACCGCGGGCTCTAGAGTAGTCCTCACTGGGATCGGGGCCGGTTAGGCCGTGACTGGTCAGGTCATAGCGTATAACGCTAAAGTCCTTCGCCAGTGTGTCTACCCAGGCCTGCCACTGTCGCATGGTATAAAAATGCGAGTGAATGAGAACAAGGGGTGGGCCGCTACCCTCTACCTTGTAAGCCAGGTTTACCCCGTCGATGGTGACTCGCTGCAGCGTGCTATCCCCATAGAGTACTTCAAGCTCCTGACGGGGGATGTCACGATTGGTCCATGCCAGATACAGTATGAAGGCGGACAATAAGGCGAGCAGTAAGCTGAATCCCAATAGCAGGAATTTGAACAGGCGGCGGATCACGTGTCGCTGCCACCGTCATACTGCCTGCCCGCCGCCAGCAACTGATCGGCGCCCAGCAGCGTATTCATTTCTCCCAGGTCAATCATTTGCTCACGTAGGTTCTCTGTACTGCCCTGCTTGTGGATTTCTTCGAGCACGCGTCTCGCCCCGGGAATAAAGGTGTGTAGCAGGGCCACTGGATACAGGGCGACGCGATAGCCCAGTTGTTGCAGTTGGCCACAGTCGGTGACCGGGCTGTTGCCGCCTTCCACCAGGTTGTGTATCAGTGGTACTTGCGAGCCAAATTCTCTACCGATGGTCTGCATCTGCTCTACGTCCCGGGGCGCTTCAATAAAAAGCGCATCTGCTCCCGCTTCCAGATAGAGCCTTGCGCGTGTCATCGCATCGTCAAAACCGTTAACCCCCAGTGCATCGGTACGTGCAATGATGAGGGTGTTGGCGTGCTCTCTTGCATCCAGTGCCGCATGTATTTTCCCCTGCATTTCCTGGGCGCTGATGACCGATTTACCCTGCATATGACCACAGCGTTTGGGTGATGCCTGATCTTCAAGCTGTAGAGCACTGGCGCCAGCGCGTTCCAGGTCTCGCACGGTGCGCTGCACGTTCAGGGCATTGCCAAAGCCGGTATCCATATCGACAATGATGGGTAAGGCTACGCGATCGCGTACGATGCTGACGGTTTCTACCAGTTCGCTGGCGGTGACCAGTCCCATGTCAGGCCTGCCAAAGCGGGAGAAAGCGAGACTGCCGCCGGAAAGAAAGGCGCAGTCGAAACCCGCCTGCTCCACTAACAGCGCGGACAGCCCGTCATAGATGCCGGGTGCTTTGATGAGGCCCGACCCCGACAGCTGTTGCGAGAGCTTTCCCCTATGTGAATTCGCCATGCGCTTGTCCGTTAACTGTTATCGAGTTCCAGGTCCATGCGGTACTGGAAGTGATCCGGATGATAGTAAACGTGCAGGTAGTCGACCAGTTGTTCGCCGTCGCGCCCGCCGGTGAACGATTCGCGAACAAGGCTGATCAGTGGCGCACCAGCACTTGTATTAAGGTGCTCTGCGAGTTCCGGTGTTGCCGCTACCGCGCTGATGGTCTGGGTAACATGTTTTATGTTCAGTCCCTGCTTACGAAAAATCTCCAGACGAGGCGACTGCTTGAAATCGCGCTTGCTGACCGGCTTGGTGAGCCCGCTGGTCCAGCTGTCATAATAGCCAAAGGGCTGGCCATCTCTTGAACGGACCCGCACCAGGCGTAGCGCTTTTTCTTTGGCAGTCAGTGCCAGCGCCTCCCTGATATTCCCTGGTGGCACCAGTTTTTTACACTCCAGCACGTTAACTTCCGTGTGGCGTGCCATGCTCTCAATTTCCTGCAGCATGCCGATCAGAGGGGCCTTTACTGGCTGCGGATGGTACTCATAGGTTACATGCGTGCCCTTACCACGGCGGCGTTCTACCATGCCTTCAGCGGCCAGTTCATCCATTGCCCGTTTGGCGGTGATACGCGATACCCCAAAGGTTTCAGCCAGTTGCTGCTCGGTTGGCATTTGCGCCCCGGTTTCCATCGTACCGTCGAGGATTGTATTCTTGAGCAGGCTGTAAAGGCGAAAATACAGCGGTGTGGGTATGTCCTGCTCCAGGGTCTTCAGTTGGGTTTCACTGAACATCTCGGTGATTTTATTCATGAATCACGTCTCTAGGGGTAATTGTACTAATGTTATATCAAAATCAGTCATTTGTGTTTTTCATGCTGACGTTTGTTGTCTTTGCCAGACCTGTAGAATCTCGCTGGCGCCAGCACTCCATACCGCGGGCTGGCTGCTAAGATACTTCAGCGCCTGCTCCAATTTTGCTATGCGGTGCGGTTGGCCCAGCATCCATGGGTGGATATTGAGGGCCAGAATGCGACCGCCCTGATGTTCGGCTTCTGCCAACAAATAGTCGCAGGCATCACAAACCTGCTCCAGCCAGGACTGCTCCGAATGCTGGTTGTTCATGAGTACGTAGCGGTCCTCCAGTTCATTGGACAACGGCATGGCGACCAGTGGCCCTTCATTGGTTTTGAAAGCATAGGGCATGTCGTCATTCACCCAGTCACAAAAATAGCGCACGCCGTTCGCCGCCAGTAGCTCCGGGGTATGTTCGCTTTCATTGCGCGCCGGGCTTATCCAGCCTGTTATTTCCCGGCCGGTCAGCTCCCTCAGTCGGGACAGCGATTTCTCGACCAGCGCGGCCTCATCCGCCCGCGCCATACCCCCATAGTGAAGGCTGTCCATATCCCAGCCATGGCAAAGAATCTCGTCGCCCCTTTCCAGAATTTTTTGCAGCAGGTAGGGGGTGCGTTCTGCGAGTCGGGTGTTGATGGCAAAGCTTGGCTTTATGCCATAGGTATCGAAGGCCTTCAAAAAGCGATAGATGCCAACCCGGTTACCATAGTCGCGCAAGGTGAAATGACGCAGGTCGGGGTAGGGCATGGTCATGCCGCCAGGCGCCGGAAAGGGATCTCCCTTCTGGTCAAGCGGGAAGTATTGCAGGCTCACATTCACCCACAGGGCCAGCTTCGCGCCCCCGGGCCATTCGACCTTCGATCGATCGGATAGCATGCTCCATTCATAGCGGTCGTGGTCCATGCCGTATCCGCGATGGGCATATTGCAGGTAGTCTTTATCCAGTGCCATGCTCAAGCCTCCTGTGCGCGAGCGGCAATGTCATCGAGGCTCTGCTGATAGTGATTATCGATAAAGTGACGGGCGACCTCTCGTCCGGTGGTTACCCACACATCGCTGTGCCCTGTGATGTACTCCAGGGCCTCTTCAAATGCGCGTAATCGGTGTGGGCAGCTTACCTGGTAGTTGTGGGTGGGAATGCACATGACCGTGCCGGATTCTGCCCCTTCTTCATAGAGTCGGTCGAAATTATCTTTCAGCATCTGGCCATAGCGCCTGGGTTCAATCTTGTTCACCACGTAGGCGATCGTATCGTTCATCTCCAGAGAATATGGGATTGAAACAAAGGGTTTTTTACTGCGCAGGTGGATGGGGGTGGGTTGGTCGTCGTGAAACAGGTCGCAGGTGTAAAACCCTGCATTCTCGCCAGCAATTTCGGTGCCCACTTCAGCAAACAGATCCAGGGTCAGTTCGGAGTGCGACAGGGCGGGGGCGAGGTAGCCCGCGCAATGCTGGCCGGTGTGCCGGTGGATGCTCTCCATTGAATCCCGAATCATGTCCCGCTCCTGCTGTTCGGACATGCCATAGGTGTAGCGGGTGTTGTAGATGCCGTGGCTGAAAAACTCCCAGTCTCTGGCGGCGCATTGTTCGATAATCTCGGGGTGGTGGTCACACAGGGCGGTGGATAAAGAGATGGATCCGCGTATACCGTATTTCTCCAGTAGCGCCATTTGCCTGCTGTGGCCAACCCGGTTGCCATAGTCCCGAATGCTGTAGCCGGGCAGAGCGGGGTGGGGTTGTGGCCAGGCTTTACGATGCGGGTTGGGGGGTGGGTCCAGCTCATAGTATTCAATGTTGGGGGCGACCCAAAAAGCCAGGCGTGCGCCGCCGGGCCATTCTATTTTCGGGCGCTGGTCATAGGGCCAGTAGTCGTAGAAGTCAGGCTCCGATTTCATGGTCGCTGATCCAGCCAGTCGAACACTTCCTGCACATTACGTACATCCGCGTACTTGAGTGAGAGATCGGTGAGATTGGCGAAGTGATAGCTCTCGTGTTTATCCGCCACGCACTCCTCCGGCACAATGGTCCTATAACCACGGGAAAGGCTGTCGACTGCAGTGGCTCGAATACAACCTGAGGTAGATCCTCCGGTAAGAATAACCGTGTCGACCTGGTGCCATACCAGTAGCGATTGCAATTGCGTCTCGAAAAAAGCCGAGGGCATTTTCTTCAGGTAGATCACATCGTTTACGGCGTCGATGTCCAGACGGTCATCAAATTCACTGCGTTCGGAATCAAATTTGATATTCTGCAGGGAGTCGGGCGTATCGGTTCGCGTTCCCCAGATACCGGCATCCTCGGCGGAATCCATATAGGCCACGTGAGTCCATACCACCGGCCACCCCAGCGCGCGGAACCGAGTTGCCAGTGAGTTGATGTACTCAAGCTGGCGCGGATCGGTTTCGTAGGCGGTGGCGAACAGATCAGTGCGGGTGTAGGCCTTTTGTGGGTCGATATTGACCAGTACCGCTTTATTGCCGAAGCCAAAACGTTTGCGAGCGGGGTTATTGCAGACATCCTGGTAAATTTCCCGGGCAGTTTTGGATGAGGTTTCCATTAGAGCTCCACCTTGCGAACGAGTAAAAGGTATATAAGTATGTCAATATAGTATATTGCCTGTTGCCGATCCGCCACCTGTTCGTATAGCATCGGCGTTAAACTTCTGAAACCTGTTAATAGCGAGAACATCTGGTGAAACTCTACAACCTGGATCACTCCCCCTATGCAACGCGTGTGCGTATGCAAGTGTATAAAAAGGGACTCGACATCGCAGTTGAACCACCTCCCGAGGCACTGCGTACCCCGGAGTTTATGGCGCGTTTTCCGCTGGGGAAAATTCCCGTGCTGGAGTTTGACGACGGCAGCCACATTGCAGATTCCTGGGTCATTATGGAATATCTGGAAGAGACCAACCCGGAAGTGATGCTGAAGCCCACTGAACCACTTGCCCGGGCGCAGATGCTTGCGCTGGCGCGCTATGCAGATACCTGTCTGGGACCGTCGGGGGTGTTGCCCTTGTTTGCCCTGGTAGGTTCAGCTGGGGGTACTGAGGGCGCCGATGCGCAGCTGTCAGCGCTTGACCAGGAGTTCGCCCGACTGGAGCGACTGTTGGGTCAGCTGCCAGATTTCACGGCTCGTGAGCTTCACCTGGGGGATATAGCCCTTGCTCCACATATGGAGTACGCGTTGTTACTGGCCCCTCTCTTTGGCATGGAGCAGCCGCTGTCCGCTTATCCCGGGGTCAGCGCGTGGCGGGACTGGGTGTTGGATGATGCCGCTATTGCCAGGTGCGCAAACGAAATGCTTACCGCAGCGCGTGCCTTCTTTGGAGGCTGATGTTTAATCCGCCAGAGCCAGTTCTTCGATAGTGGCCTTGTCGAGTATTTCCACGGTGTGAGCGGAGTAAATCTTGATCACACCCTCGCGTTTTAGCTTGCCGAAAGCGCGGCTGACTGTCTCGATGGTGAGACCCAGGTAGTCCGCGATATCCTGGCGGGTCATCACCAGCTCAATGAGGTGGCTGCGCTGGGCGGGCATGCGATCGGAGAGCTGTTTCAACAAAAAACAAACCCGCTCGTGGGCTTTTTTCTGGCCCAGCGCAAAAACCTGATCCAGGGTATGGGCCAGAATGTTGCCGCCAATACGGCGCACGTTCTCTTTCAGCTGCAGGACCTCGTCCTGCAGCGCGATGAATGGCTTAATCGGTATTTCACGTATTCGGGCAGGGCACAGGGCTGAGACGGTGAACTCATAATGTTCGTTGTGGGTTATCCCTATGAAGTTGCCAGGGTGCATGAAGGCCATAACCTGGCGGCGTCCGGTTGATGAGGATCGCTCCATCATCAGCATGCCTTCTTCCAGCATGTAAACCGAGCTTCCCGGTGTGTGTTGGTGAAAAAGGAATTCTCCGGTTTTCAGCGTGCGGTAGGAAACCAGCTCGTCCAGACGGGCGCTATCGGCAGGCGCGAGGTCGGAGTAGATAGTCAGGGCTTGTCGTTCGGTCTTCTTGGGGGGAGGAGTCAATCGGTTGTACCTGCGGGAGTTGCACCCGCATGGTATCAGTTAAGGACCGGCTTGCAAGCCCTGCCGCTCCTTGTGTCAGCTACGATTTAATCCACGTAACTGGCAGTCAGTACGTTCTCTCCAGGTTCAAAACGCAGCACCCCAAAGGTGGTGTATTGCTCCTTTTGGGATTCCAGGAACTGCCATGCGCAGACCATGGTGTAATCTTCGTCGACAACGGTTTCCCGTGACCACATTTTGAGGGCTTCGCCATAGACATGACGAATGCTGTAGAGGTAGCGGCCATAGGACTTACCGTTACCAAACATATCCGGGCCATGAAACTGGTGGCTGCCTCCGTTGCGGGTACGCATCGTAGTCCATTTACGATTGATCACGCCCTCAATTTCGATGGTTTGCTCTGAGTGCAGCAGGTTGATAGGGCGGTGGATAACAGTGACCTTATTGTGGCCAACCAGCTCCTGTTGATCGTTATAAACCTCGAATTCGCCCCGGAACACGCCCTCATGCTTCACCGGTAGGTTGAAGGGCTTCTTGCCGTCTATTTTTTCCTTATCCAGAAACTCCGCGACCATTTTTTGGGACTCGGGGTTGCTGTCGTGATCCTGTGTCACCACATACAGGCCATTGAAAACACCCACCAGGGTGTCTGCTTCGAACAGCTGAGAGGAGTATACCTGCAGGCCCAGTTCAGGAACGATGTGGTTTACCGTGCGCAGATCGACATTCCAGCCTGGCGAGTAATAGCGAGAATCTACCAGCAGTCCGTAGGGGCGCCCGGAACCGATAAAGTCGGGGCCTGTATAGATACGGTTTTGGTCTGAATCGACCACCCCAAATTCCATACGGGCGCCAATTTCAAAGCGGTCATTGAGCGGGCCGGTGGCGTCAAATCGGGTGTCCATCCAATAGGTTGTTTTACCGTCCTTGAATTCACTTGCGCGGCTCACTTTATTGGTGCCCACGTGTGTGCCGTCGGGTTCAAACAGGGATGGGCAGCCGTGCCATTCGCCGTCGATGGCCTTCTGCCAGTTGCTGGGCTGTGTCGTGTCGGACATGGATCAATCCTTATCGGTTGTTCTGGGGTTAAAAAATCAGTCGCTATGGTGTCCGTATACGTTCACCGCGTCTTTGCTTTTTGTCAATTCGGGGGGCGCCTCAGCGGCGATCCCCCCGCTGGATCAATACCTGGCTGCCAAGCAGTTCTGTTTCCAGTTGCCGCCTTGCGTCATCACTGTTCTTCGCCACAGCGAGAGTGAACTGGCAAATAAGCCGGGACAGGAATTGGCGTAAATCCGCATCCGGGCGCGATGTCGGTAGATCGATGAAGGGCCGTCCGGTGCTGTGGTCTGCAGGCCAGGCCAGTGAAAAGTGGTTGGCGCCGTCGATAATACCCAGATAGCAGTCCCCGCGCCGGGACTGAATGGCGCTATCAAAGGTTTTTTCAATTCGCTCGGTCGCGGATGTGGGGCTGGCACCGTACCGACTTCCGCTGTTGGCAATACAGCCGTCCTGTGTGCCGCCCATGATGAGCAGAGGGAGCTCTGAAGGCAGCTCGAACATGGCATCTTCGGCGTAGCCCAGCGCTGTTGCCGCACCGGCATGGGCGCCATAGCTGAACACCGCGCACAACCCGGGGACCCAGTCGGGCCTCGCATTGAGCAGCGCCACGGAGCCTCCTGCAGAGTGGCCACCCAGGACAATTTTGTCCAGATCGAGGTTCCCCTGTAGTACACCGGTCTCGTTCAGTAGCCTCAGTTCGTCCAGAATGGCTACCAGCGCGGTTGCCGAGGGCTCATGACCGTAGTTTTCCGGTGTCAGGGCGCTAATGGAAAGGCCGGGTGTGAGGCTGATATAGCCGGGCATTTCCTCGGCCACCAGTGTGTAGGTGACAGTGACTATCCCGTGCTTCGCCAGGTCGTGCGCCAGCCAGCTGTAGGCCTCGGGCCCAACATTGATTCCCGGCATCATAATGACCACCGGGAAGGGCGCGTCAGTACTATCGATGGGCACTACGCCGCTATTCTTCTCTTCGTCGCTGCCGCTGTAACGCGCGGGGTAGAAGACCTTCAGGCTGGCGCGATCATAGGGTGCCTGACATCCGGCAATGGCTATGGCGCGGTAAATGGCCCTCACCGTCATAATGGTTCACCTGTCGTTTTTGTATTGTTAGAGCTAGCGCTATCCTGCCACGGTATTCCCAGAAAAAATTGATAAATATCAGTCAGGCGGATGCAATAAACACCAATAATAGCACCACTACAAAGAAGCGAAATTTTATCGAGGATTAGCGGGTGTTAATTAATCTGTGGTACGTGGCTGAATGGTCTGACGAAGTAGGGGCGGAGCCGGTCCGGGTGAAGATGCTGGGACAGCAGTTTGTACTGTTTCGTGATGAAGCGGGCAAGGTGCACTGCCTGTCCGATACCTGTCTGCACCGGGGCGGTTCCCTCAGCCGGGGGCGGGTGATTGACGGCAATGTCGCCTGTCCCTATCACGGCTGGCAGTACAATGGTGACGGCAAATGTGTGGTGATTCCCTCTGAGCTGGACGAAGGCAATAAAATCCCCGACAAGGCCCGGGTGGACAGTTATCCCACCGAAGAGCGCTACGGCATGATCTGGGTGTTTATGGGTGATCTGCCCGAATCAGAACGCTACCCGATTCCCCCGTTCCCTGAATATGACCACGCCGATTGGCGGGCGGTGCGTTCTAACTGGACCTGGCAGGCGGATGCGGGGCGTGTGCTGGAAAATGGCATCGACATCGCCCACGCCTCCTTTGTTCACCCCATGTTCGGCTATAACAGTACGGCCCAGCGCAACAAAATTGTGAAACTTGATCGCCACGACGGCTGGGCAACCTCCACCAATGAGATGTACCCGCCCAAACTGAAGGGGGGGCTGCGCAGTTTTATTCGCAAGGACAAAGCCAAGACCTACGTGCACCCCACCTTTTACATGCCGGGCAACACCATCCGTATGCATATCGAGGCAAATGCCAAGATGCATATCATCATGTTTGACGCCAATACGCCGGTTGACGAGCACACGACCAAAACATTCGCTATTCAGGTTCGCAACTTTTTCAAGTACAAGATGTTTGATAAAGGTTCGCTGAAACGCCTGGAGAAAGTGCTGCAGGAAGACACGGCGATAGTCGAAGAAACGCGTCCGTTTTATCTAGCGGAAACCCTGGAAAATGAGGTTTCAGTAAAGTCGGACCGTTTTATGAGCACATTCCGAAAAATGCGCCGCGACCTCATTGAGCAGCGCGGATGGCAGATCGATACCGATGAGATGGAGAAATACCGCGGCAAACAACTGTTTGCGATTCCCTCACCCGCCCGACAGGCGGCGCTGGGAGAGGGTGTGGAGCCGCTGCTGCCCACGGTTCCGCTGAAACCGGCGACACGCTAGAGCTGAGGTCAATCGCCGCTGGGACGGGGCAGGGTACGGGTGCCCCCCCACAGTGTGGCCACCATGGCTTGGGCGGTCTCTTCGCCGAACAGACGGTCACCGAGGTTGTTGGCCGGGTCCCGCTCACAGATGTTGCGACGAATCTGCTGGTCGCGCTCGGCAATTTTCGCTCGATCTTCAACGGCGGTAAGCTCGGCTTCATCGACCCAGGCCAACCAGCGATTCAGACGTGACATGGCCACTCCGCGCACTTTGGCGATCACATCTTCTTCAGCCTTGGCTGTGTAGCCCACGGCTGTAGGCGTCATAGCAACCCGGGTGTAGAGATCGCGACTGATGAACGGATTGAAGCGGTCATCCGACTGCAGATCCAGAAACTCCTCGTTGACCTCGGTGTAGAATTTGTCCACGTAGTCGATATTCGAGAGCAGGTCCACGCGGGGGATGTAGTCCATGTACATGAACAGATCGGGTACCGTGCCCAGCGCAAAACCAAAATTGGGGACCTGATACTGGGGACCCAGGCTCAGGGTGATGTGCATATTGCTGAAGGTTGATTCGGGTGAGCCTATGTAGGAATGGACATACCAGTCCACTTCAGGGCCGGTGTAGGTATGCAGAGAGCCCTCTGCGCCATCGGCTGCCACGCTAATGGCCTTGTAGTCCCGAAAGCGGTCACTGCAGGGGTCCAGCTTGAGTTCAAAGCGCGCCTGAATGATGTCATTCATCTCTGCCAGGATGCCCCATAATTCATTGAAAACCTCGCGATTGTCAACGTCGGGAGACTGCTCCACCAGATCGATAATGGGCGTGAGAATACGCTCGCTCATGGGTTTACCTTTTTAGTTGTTCGTCGGTCTGCTGCATGCAGGTCATTATCCCAATGATAGGACAGCATACCGCGTGTCCGCTTGACTAAAGTCAAATTGGGGCTTTGCATTATGCCGGCCCTTCGGTCAGGTGTTGCCAGATGGGTGACTGAAAGGCGGGCTCATGGACGGGGCCTCCGGGACCGCGGGGGTCCAGTGCGTGGCGCTCATCACAGCTGGGTAGCAGGCGTGTGCCCTTGGCGGTCAACGTGCGCACGGCTTCCCCTTCGCGGTAGAGTACCGTGTGTCGCACGCGCTGACCGGGAGCGGTGAGCATGATGAAGTCGGGTTCCATGTAGGTATCGGTGGCGGCACCGAGTTTGCGAGCATTGAATGTGAGGATGCCCGGGCCGCCGGACATACCAATATTTTCATAGGCTCCGGGGCCCAGTGGGTCAAAGACCAGTAACTCGTCCCGCATTTTGCCGGTGAAAGTTTTGGCGGCCGTTTCCCTGCCGCGAATGTGCACGTTGGTCAGAGACAGGGTGTGGCCGTCAAAGTCGATATAGACCAGGTTGTCAAAGGGGCCGGGGCCGGGACTGCCGCTGCCGGCGCTGGAGTCATCAGCCAGCGGCGTGCCGTCGAGGTTGTATAGCTCGATGTGGTCATGCCAGGTGCCGCGCAGCAGCATCAGGTTGTAGCCGGTGCTACCAATGGGGAATACGGGATAAGGATTGCTCATGGTTTTACCACTTTTGATAGATTGGCTTGCAATTCAGAGCCTTAATGATATATCAATAGAGCTTCTTAGGGTAAAGCCCATTGCATTGCTTATTTAGCGTCTTGCGACGACAACGGAGTCTCATCGAGTGAAAACAGTAGTGATTACGGGAAGTACCCGGGGTATTGGCCGCGGACTGGCGGAGAATTTTCTGGCACGCGATTGCGCTGTTGTCATCAGCGGCAGGCAACAATCTGCCGTTGATGAGCTGGTAGCGAGCCTTGGTGAACGCTTTGGGGCAGAGAAGGTGGCAGGTGTTGCCTGCGAGATCACCGATTCGGATCAGCTACAAAAACTGTGGGATACCGCCAGCCAGCGCTTCGGCAACGTGGATGTGTGGATTAACAATGCCGGCATCAGTGTGCCACGACTGGCTCTCAGTGAAGCAGCCCCCGAGGATCTCATGCAGATAGTGGATACCAATTTGGGCGGTCTACTGCTTGCGAACCGGGTAGCTCTGCGTGGCATGCTGTCCCAGGGGAGCGGCCAGATCTGGAATATGGAGGGTTTTGGTAGTGGCGGCCAAATGCAGCCCGGGATGTGTGCTTATGGGGCTACCAAGCGAGCGGTCAATTACATCAATAAGGCGCTGCAAAAAGAAATTAAAGATACCGGCGTGCAGGTGTGTACCTTGAGTCCGGGCATCGTGGTCACCGATTTACTGCTGGGAGACTATGACACCACGTCGCCTGAGTGGGAAAAGAGTAAGAAAATTTTTAATATTCTCGGCGACAAGGTTGAAACCGTCACCCCCTTTCTAGTGGACGGTATCCTCAAAACCAAAAAAACTGGTGCCACGGTGGCTTGGCTTACCACCGGCAAGGCCTTCCGCCGTTTCATGGGGGCCGGCTTCAATAAGCGGGATTTGTTCGCCGACCTCTGAGTAGTCTTTCGGTTAGGTTGTTGCAGGTGCCTGCTGAGTGCGAAGGCGTAGGCGAAGGAGTACCGCCCAGATCATGACCAGCCCGGAAATCATCCCGAAGAATACGAAAGGCCCGGTCTTCAGCCAGTGGTCAAACAGGACGCCACCGACCACACTGGCGATAAGAATACCTACTGCGCCGGTGAGGGTGAATACGCCGACGACTGAACCACGCAGTCGCTCGGGAGCCTGCTCCGCAATCAAAACACCGCTGGTGATGATACAGCCCACCTCCGCCATGCCAATCAGGATCAGGCAGGCAATGCTGGTGAGTGAAAACGGGTCATCGACAAAATAGGTGCTGCCGTAACCCACAGCGCCTATGAACAGGGTGATAGCCAGCGCGCTGACTCGATTGATACGGTCTGACATGATGCCGAATATCGGCGCAGTCAAGAGCGAGGCCATATAGGAAATGGCCAGTACTCCGCCACTTTTGGCCAGCGCCTCTGCTGAGGTGAGGCCCAGTACGGTGGTGCCGTGAATCGTGGCCCAAAGCGTAAAGAAGGTGCCTACGACAGCCAGGTTGCCACGGGCAACGAATGATGCCGCGTAGGCCAGTGCGATAAGTGGGCGTCTCGCCTCGGCGATGCCTTCCCGTAACTGTTGCAACATTGGGGCTCTGGGACCAACGCCCTTGTCTACGCCAGGGCGCAGTCCCAGATACATGGCAATTGCGATGACCAGCGTGACCAGAGCCATACTGCTATAGGTGGCCCAGGCCGCGTCGTTGGCATCCATGCCGTTACTTTTGAACATGGCCGGCAGTTTTAACAAAAACAAGGCTGCGGTCATGGCACCCAGGCCGTTCATGATCCCGAGATAGCCAGTTGCCTTGCCTCGGCTGGGGTTAGTGATGTAGTCAGCAATCAGGGTGATGAGCATGGTACTGATCGCCGCAATACCGGCGGAATAAATGACACGAGCGATCAACAGGCCAGTGACATCCCTGGCAAAGCCATACATAAAGATGCCAAGTGCGATCAGGGCAAAGCCCATGGTGTTGACGTATCGTCGTCCTATTCGGTCGGACAGGGACCCCCACAGACCCACGGTGAGAATAATGACAATCTCGCCCCAGAAATTCAGATTGCCGCTGACCACGCCCTGTCGCGAGGTCTCCATCTTCAGTACTTCCTGCAATATGAAGGGCTGAGTCTGTGGTATGAAGGTCGCCAGCATAATGGCGGCATAGCAGGAGAGGTAGAAAGTGAGCATGTTTTGCTTGGAAACGCCGCTATTTAGCCCCAGTCCAATAAAGCGGGAGCCTGCGTTTGTCGGATCTGTCATAGGGTGTTCCTGATAATTATTATATTAAGTACATACGGCGGGCTGCACTTGGCAGATCACAGTGGTGATGTTCTATTTAGCCAATGAGGTGGGTGCCCAGGGCGGCGTTTACAAAAAGCCCGGCCCAGATGCACCAGACCCAGGGGCGGCAGCGGCCAATACTGGTGGCCATGGCTTCGTCGGTCTCCCGACTTGCGCCCTGGCCCATCATCACGGCAAAGGCTGGAATAAAGGGCTTCAGGTTGATTCTTATTGCGATACCGCAGCAAACCATGGCAGCGAAGATAATGACCTTCCACGCGGCCCAGGCTGTCGCCGTGTCGCCCACAAGCGCGTAGCCCCCCCACAGCAGGAGTCCGGCGGCCATGACAATTCTGAAATAGAGGTCAATCTGTGACAGTTTGGCGGCAAAGGGCTTGCCTTCGTTGAGATACAGGACAAGGACCACGCTGAACCAGTACAGGGCAATGCCCCAGACCAAACTGAGCTGAAGAGCGCTGATGGGAAGTGATTCGCCCAGATAAGCCAGGTGAAAACCCAGTGGTAGAATCAGCGGCATGGCCAGTTTGGGTCCCATATCGCACGCCAACATGATTTTCAGGGCGACATGGCGGGACTGGGGGGAAAGTTCAGGGTTGACGACCTGTCGGCTGGCAATAAACGTACCCAGGTCTCCTCCCAGCCAATAGACGAAGGCGAGAATATGGAGAAACTTGAGCAGCAAATATTCGTTCACAGGTCACCTTTTATTCGGGTGCGCATTATCCAGCGCCCCAAATTTTCTTTAGAGTAGGGGGATTATAGCAACCGTCTAGCGGGGGCTTTTGACTTTTGTCATCCGCAGCGAGATAGCGCCATCGTAAGCTGCATCTTTAGTGTTGGCCAATGAGGAGTTTTATTCTATGAAGGAACAGCAAGGCATTCGTGTTGCCGTTACCCAGTTTTGCGTGGGAGCGGATATTGAGGCGAATCTGGTGAGCTGCCAACAGTGGCTGGAGGAGGCTGCGCACTGTGATCCTGACCTGATTGTGCTGCCTGAGTTCTGCAATCACCTGTCCTGGTATAACGACAAACAACATTGCTTTGATGTGTCGGTCACGCTGGATGGGCCATTTCTCAAGGCGATCGCCGACAAGGCCAAGGCCCTGGGTATTTATGTAGTTGCCAATTGCACAGTACAGAGAGCGGATGGCAGCGCCACGGGATCCAGTCTTCTCTACTCACCGGCAGGCGAGTTGCTTGCCGATAATACCAAGCAGATTTATATCGGCCATGAAAATGACTTTCTGGCAAAGGCCAGGGCAGAGGGTCCGGTGACTGAGACCGGGCTTGGGCGCCTGGGCCTCTATGCCTGTATGGATGGGGTGATCAATGAGACGCCCCGCTGCCTGGCCCTGAATGGCGCGCAACTGATGTTAAACAGCCTCAATTCTTTCGCAACCGACGAGGCCTCCCTGCATATTCCTGTGCGGGCGGCTGAAAACAAGGTTTTCGTCGCTGCAGCCAATAAGATCGGTCCGCTGGTTCCCGAGGAAATGATGGCAGGCATCAGTGCCGCCACGGGTATTCCCCTGGCATTTCTTTGCGGTGCAGGCGAAAGCCAGATCGTTGCGCCCGACGGCACGGTATTGGCTATGGCGTCGCGAGATGAGGCGGGGTATGTGTACGCGGATATCGAGCCGGCTGCAGCCGATAATAAGTGCAGGCCTGATGGTACCGATGTATTTGCGAGTCGCCGACCCGAGCTCTATGGGGCCATTGCGGACGATCCGCAGGGGCAGGTGCTCCCGGCGATGAAGGGTGTACCCGAGTTGTTGGCTGCGATTGTCGAGCTGACGCTACCCGGCGACCTGGCTGAAGCCAGTGTTCGTATTGAAGAGGCCTGCGCTGCCGGGGCCAGGCTAATCGCCCTGCCTCCCCTGGCCGGAGATACTGAAGACCTAACTCTGGCCGCACAGTGGGGCGAGCAAGTGGTGGCGGCAGTGGCTGCCGTATGCGGTGAGGCCCATGTGGCCACTGCCATTGTTTGCCCTGATGAAAATGGCGGCTACCAGTACAGCGCTGTGTTAATCGGTTCCGATGGCCTGCTGCTGGCGCAGCCCCAAGTGCACGCTTCCAGTCGTCATGCCTTTAGCGCAAAAGCGGATGATTTTTATACGGTTGACCTGCCCTGTGGTCGGGTTGCTGTAGTGACTTCGGATGACAGTCTCTACCCGGAGACTTTCCGTTTGTTGGCGATGGCGGGGGTAGAGGTGGCATTGATTCCCCTGTCCCCATTGGAAGACTGGGAGTTACAAACGGGTCTGCTGGAGCGCTCAGCAGAAAATCGCATCAATTTTTTGGTTGCCCCAGACACCATCGAATCCGGAGCGGGCTTTATTAGCAGTTTGCAGACGGACTTTACGGTTATGACTGAGTGGCAGGATCGCGCCTTCGATGGTTTATTGAGTCAGCCGCAGTGGCACCGCAATGTGGATCATCGTGCGGTCTATACGGCGACGATACGTCCCGCCAACGCCGCCAATAAGGTCGTTTCAATGAACACTGACCTGCTTGCCGATCGTCCCTGGCAGCTGTGCTCAGCGATTGTCCGCTAGCGAGCTTTTCGAATGCCCTGCTCGATTTTGAGAATTATCAAGGAGAAGGCCAGCAGTCAGGGTCACACTGGCTAAATCACTAGTATGGAGAGCAACATGACCCAAACAGAGGCTTCACTTCCCGCGAGACTTTTTTCAGGCACATTACAACGTCTGGTCGACACCCTGGGGCTGGTAGAAAAAACAGCCCAGGATGGGGGTGCTTATCTTCCGCTGATCAGCCAGCTGCCGATGGTGCAGGGACAGGTAGGTGATGTGCGTGTTTTTGAAGGTGGCCCGCTGTTTCGCGTGGTGACCTGTTCTCTGGCGGTGGAACCCATACAGCTTGATTCCCATATGTTGTTTGCCTTTACCCCGGGAAATAGTGCAGTACCCCATTTTACGCTGGACTCAGTCAAGGCCGGTGAGCACTTTGCCTTTCACCTTGATCTCATTCCCCGGCTGGACCTGGGTGCGAACCTGGAGTACATGAATGAGGTTTTTAACCCCTTGACTGAAGCGCATGCTGCGGGCAGTGCAATAGAGGGTTTGAGCAAAGCGCATCTGTCGCCACGGCAGTACGCCATTATGTCGCCCTGGATGTTGGCGAATCGCGCATCCGAGGACGCATTCAGTGCCATCGAAGCGTCGGTTCGCGCCTATCAGGATCATTGGTTCTCTGTGCTGCGTAACGGTGTGTCTAAAGGGGCTCTCAATGGTATCTCCGCCGCTGAATTACAACAGCGCAATCTGCGCAACAAGCGAATGATCTTTGATCCCGAGATCGATCCGGTATGGGAGCGTATAACGGGCATGATCGGTGAGGACGCCGTGGCAATCCAGCGAGCCCTGTTAATTGGGGAAGACGAATGATGAGCAAATTGACCGGACAGGTCCTGATTGAGGACATGGACGCCGCGGAAATTTCCCGGGCGCAAAAAGTTGAGAGTGTACTGCCAGCACTGCGGGCCGTGGCGGCTGAAGTGGACGGCAGGGGTGAGTTTTATGTACCCCACGTGCAGACCCTCAGCGAAGCGGGGCTGCTGGGATTGATCGTCCCTGAAGCGTACGGGGGAATGGGCGGAAAATTGCGCGATCTCTGTGCCGCGACCTTCGCGCTTGCGACGGCCTGCCCATCGACTGCACTGGCTTTCTTTTTCCATTGTAGCTCTGCATCCCGGGGGCTATTGGCATTGGAAGCCCTGGAGGCTGGCTTGTTTGATGAACAAGAGGCACCGGCGGTGAAAGCCTTCGCCGATCAACTGCTCAATACCATGGGCAGGGACGGAAAGTGGCTGGCCAACTTTGCCAGTGAGTCGGTGAAATCTGAAAAAGCGGCTATCACCATAGGAACCACTGCGCGACCTGTAGAAGGCGGCTATGTACTCAACGGGGTCAAGTCTTTCGGTTGCGCAACGGGTGTGGCCGACCGTTATCTGGTAACCGCAAGTCTTGAAGGCTTTGATACGGCGGAAGGCTTGTGCACTTTCTTTGTGGAAAGAGATGCTGAAGGGGTCAGTGAACGAGAGCACTGGGACGCTATCGGCATGCGGGGGACGGCTACGCACGGGATTATTCTTGAGAATGTATTTGTCGCAACTGAGAGCGCTATGGCCATTCCGGCTGCCTTCACCCGGTGCATGCAAATGTCCCGGGGTAGCTTCGTTGGCAATCAGGTGGCAGGGATTGCCTGTTATCTAGGGGCTGCCCAGGCCCTGTACGAACATACGATCGGTCAACTGCGAGATAAGAAGTTCGCCGATACCGGCAAGCCTGTTGGTACAGCGCCCTACCAGCAAGAGCTGATCGGCAAAATGTTGGTGGAGCTGGAAACGGCGACAATATGGTTGCGCAGACAGGTGGAACTGGAGAGCGTTGAAGTACCGATCCTGTCGAAGGATGAAGTGGTTAAACGCTGGCGTCTGTGTAAAGGTGTGGTTGCTGAGTCGGCCTTTAATCTGGCAACCTATTCTGTTAAGGCCTGCGGCACAGGTGGCACTGGCAACCACGGCGTGCCTGCGCGGTTGATGAGAGATTTATGCATGGGCCTGGTACAGGCTTTTCCGGCTGAGCGCGGTCGATTGATGGCCGCCCAGATGGAAATCGAAGGCGGTGAGCAGGTACAGTTTGGCACCCGCTAGGGTTTATTGGCGCACAGCCGCCGGGGAATAGAGATGAGTTTGCAAGTACAGGGTTTACTCATTGCCGGTAAACAGCAGGCCGCCTGCTCGGGTGAGTCCTTCGATGTGATGGCGCCCGCCGACGGCCGGATTCTGGCACGTGTAGCGCGCGGTGGTGCCGATGATGTTGAGCTGGCAGTCGCTGCGGCCAGAGAGGGTTTTACCGTGTGGTCGTCGCTCGCGCCGAAAGAGCGCGAAGCCATCTTGCTGTCAGCCGCTGACCTGGTGGACCAGGAGGGCGAACAGCGCTTTCTAGACAACTTGATTGATGAAAGTGGCAGTGCGATCACCAAAGCGCGTTTTGAAATTTCCTACACAGTAGATTTGTTACGCACGGCTGCGGGTGAATCACGCAGACTGTACGGTGATACGTTTCCCAATGATAATCCCCAGCGACTGTCCATGGTTTTCCGTGAGCCACTGGGTGTGGCAGCCGTGATCTCCCCCTACAATGCCCCCTTGTCTTTGCTGACAAAAATGGCGGCTTTTCCGCTGGCTGCCGGTAACAGCATAGTGATAAAACCTTCCGAGGAGACGCCGCTGACCGCCCTGGCTTTTGGGCAGCTGCTACTGGATGCTGGAATGCCCGCACAAACCGTCAGTGTGGTGACGGGGTATGGTGCTGAGTGTGGTCAGGCGCTCACCTCGCATCCGAAAATTGATTGTGTGGCGCTTACCGGCTCTACCCGTACCGGTGTGGTGGTGGGCAGTGAATGTATGGCGCACATGCGTCGCTGTCAGCTGGAGCTTGGCGGTAAAAGTGCGCTGCTGGTTTTGCGCGATGCCGATCCGGTAAAGGCAGCTGCGATAGCAGCACAGGGCATATTCACCCACGGCGGCCAGATCTGCATGGCCAATTCACGTATTGTCGTGGAACGCGCTATTTATCCCGAGTTTATCGCTGCACTGAAAAACAGTGCTGAAGCTATCACCCTGGGAGATTTGCGGGACCCAGAGACACAGTACGGCCCGCTGATAAACAAAGCGGCTGTCGATAAGGTCATGTTGCATGTGAGTGAGGCGTTACAGTCCGGGGCGGAACTATTGACTGGCGGTGAAGTGGTTGGTGGCCTGACGATAAGCCCCACCATTCTTTTGAATCCAGATCGGGCGGCAGCCGTCTGGTGCGAGGAGAGTTTTGGTCCAGTGGCTTCGGTCGTTGTGGTTGAAGACCTGGACGAGGCCATTAGTGTTGCCAACGATAGCATCTACGGCTTGTCTGCCGCGGTACTGACGCACAATGTGCAGTGGGGTTTTAAAGCGGCCAGGGGAATTCAAGCTGGCAGCGTACACATTGGCATGCATGCATTTCAAAGTAATGCGCTTGCACCGATTGGTGGTTATCACATGTCTGGCATTGGCCGTAGCGGGGGGAAGTACAGTACAGAGGAATTTACCGAGCTCAAGTGGATTAGTGTCTCGCTGGAGGATGCATAGCCATGACTAGCGCCGCCAGGATTTTTCGCAACTATGTGACGGTGATTTCTGAGCGAATTCACTACAGGGAGATTGGCGATAAGAGCCTACCTACCTTGTTGTTGTTACATCAGAGCCCGAGCTCCTCGGCGATGTATGAAGAGCTGATGCTGGCCCTGGCCGGCTCATTTCATATACTTGCGCCCGATACGCCCGGCTTTGGTGCAAGTGATGCGCTACCGGGTGATATGGATGCACTCAGTATTGCTGATTACGCCGACGCCATGCACGGTTTTCTAACGGCGTTGGGTGTTAAACAGTGCCATGTCTTTGGCCATCATACCGGTGCGGGTATCGCAGTTCAGTTTGAGCACGACTACCCGGGAACAGCGCTCGCAATGGCATTATCCGGTCCACCCCTGTTGAGCGAGAGTCAAAAACACTCTCTGCCAGGCCTGGCAAGTCCCATTGAGGTGGCGGCGGATGGCTCCCACCTGCTGCAGATGTGGCAACGTATTTCTGCCAAGGATCCTCAGGCGCCACTTGCTTTGCTACAGCGCGAAGTACTATCGGCTTTTACCTGCGGTGAAAGCTATCAGGCGTCTTATCGGGCGATTACAGAACAACCCTTCGCGGATCAGCTTCCCGGACTAGGCTGCCCCGTCATGGTTTATGCCGGTGACTGCGACCCACTCTATCTGTCGGTAGAGCCCACGGTGGCGTTGTTGCAGCATGGCGAAATGGCCAGCCTTCCCGGCGGCGAGAGAACCTATGTCTGTGAGCGCCAGGTTGAACTGATCGCCGACTTGCTAAAGGACTTTTTCGGACGTAGTAGCCCAAATATGTTGGATGAAAAAAACCATGGATCTTGAACGAAATAAACTGGGTGTGGGTGCCAATCCTGCGCTGCTGGTAGTGGATATGATCCGCGGTTTCACCGATCCGGCCTGCCCTCTGGGCTGCGATTGCCCAGAGGTTGTCGCCGCCAACGCGCAGCTGCTGAAGGAATTTCGGCAACGGGGCCTGCCGGTAATTTTTACCACAGTGGTTTATCACACTGCTGATCAGGCACGCGTATTTCGCGAGCGTATTAATGCGCTGAATGTGCTGACCCCCGATTCGGATTGGGTGAAGGTTGATGAACGACTGGCGCCGGGGCCCGGTGAGCTCTTGCTGGAGAAGCAATGGGCCAGTGCCTTTCACAAGACTGATCTGGATGAACGACTGCGAGCGCAGGGTATCGATTCCCTCGTGGTAACCGGTTTGACGACCAGTGGCTGTGTTCGCGCCACGGTAGTCGATGGCCTGCAATATGATTATCCTGTGTTTGTTCCCCGGGAAGCGGTGGGGGATCGAAATGCCCAGGCCCACGAGGCCAACCTGTTTGATATGCATGCAAAGTATGCCGATGTACTGTCCGTGGCCGAGGTGGTCTCCTCTCTCCCGGCACGCACGTGAACCCACTGAACGGAAAATCATTGTAATGTCGAGTAATGCAGCTGTTGTTATCGCGGGCGCTGGACCGGTAGGATCGGTCATTGCGCTCTACCTGGCACAACGTGGCATTCCCATTCTGTTGTTGGAAAAAGAGAGTGAGCTGCCCGTCGACTTACGCGCTTCGACATTTCACCCGCCCTCTCTGGAGATGATTGCAGACCTGGGTCACGGTATTATCGATGAAATGTTGGAGCAAGGTCTGAAGGCAGATCGATACCAATATCGGGACCGTCGAAGTAACGAGGTGGCAAGTTTCGACATGAACTTGATCTCAGATAGCACACGCTATCCTTTCCGGCTACAGCTGGAGCAGTATGAGTTTACCCGTATCGCCAATCGTAAATTGGCAGATATGGCGTCTGCCGATGTTCGTTTCGGCCACGAGGTGATTGGCTTCAATCAATCGGATGATTTTGTCGATGTCGAAGTTTCCTCCGCAAGTGGCATTGAGACTATTCGGTCACCGTTCCTGATCAGTACTGAGGGGACGCACAGTAAAATCCGCAAACAGGCCGGTATCGGATTCACCGGGTTTACCTATGACGAAAAATTTCTGGTAGTCAGCACAAACTTCCCTTTTGAAGAGGTCTTCGAGGATCTATCCTACGTCAATTACGTGTCTGACCCGGATGAATGGTGCGTCATTCTCAGAACGGAGAAGATCTGGCGTGTGCTGTTCCCCACCCGGCCTGAAAATGCAGCGGATGAGGAATACCTTCTTTCAGATGCGTTCATACAGGAGCGTTTACAGCATTTGTACAGTAGGGCAGAGGATTACGACATAGGCCATCGCACGCTCTACAATGTCAATCAACGTGTCGCCGAGAGCTATTACAGTGGCCGGGTTGCGCTGGCGGGGGACGCCTGCCATATCAACAATCCCCTAGGGGGTATGGGCATGAATGGCGGTATCCACGACGGCATCAATTTGGCGGCCAAGCTGGTTTCGGTCTTGCGTGAGGGTGCTGATCATATCGCGTGCTTCGAACACTACAATCGCCAGCGCAGGGATCTTGCCGTGCGCTTTGTACAGGATCACACCATCGCCAACAAAAAGCTGATGGAGGCGACGGACCCTGAAGCGCAACGTAAGCGCCAGCAGCAACTGATGGAAGCAGCAGCTGATCCGGTCAAGGCAAAGGCCTTTTTGCTGGAGCGTGCAATGATTAACTGTGTCCACGATAGCGAGGCGGTTGCCTAAGCGGCAGTGGCATTATTCAAGGAGATTGATGTGAGTTTGCGTAATAATACTCTCGACCTGTCAAAGACCCGGGAGCGAGATCAACTAACCGATGGTCATAGGGACAATTATATTGGCCATCGTGCCAAGATAGGCGTCATTATTCCCTCGACAAATACTGCAGTGGAGTACGATTGCCAGCGGATTATTCCCCGCGGTGTTACCTGGCACTTCAGTCGTTTTATGATTGAGCATGCCGACTTGAGTACTGACGAAAATTTCCTGCGTTTTTTGGAGATGCTACGCCAGACCATTGGCGACTCCATCAGTAGTTTAAAAACTTGCAAGCCCGATCATGTGATGATGGGTATGTCAGCAGAAACCTTTTGGGGTGGCATCAAGGGCAACGATGGCTTTGTGGATCGTATTCACGAAATGGTGGGCCATGAGACTGGGCTGACCACCGGCGCCAACGCGGTTATTGGCGCATTGGAAGCGCTGGGTGTGCCAGGCGGAAGCAATAAAAACATCGCGGTGATTACACCTTACCAGCCGATCGGCGATAAAAATGTTCGTCTGTTTTTCGAAGACTCGGGCTATAACGTGCGTCACGTGGTTGGTTTGCGTTGTGAAAATGCCCACGATGCTATTGCGCTGGTGCCGGATCACCAGGTGATGGACATCGTGCGACAGGTCGATGGGGACGATATCGATGCGATCATCCAGGTCGGTACTAACCTCTCGACGTCGACGGCCTTCCCGGTAATAGAGAAATGGCTGTCAAAGCCGGTACTGCCAATCAATGTAGCCACCGCCTGGCACGCGCTTCGCAGTTGTGGCATATACGATCAATACGATCATCTGGGACGTCTTTTTGAGGAGCATTAGCACGATTGTCGTGCGCGGTTTTAGATGTGGCCTGGCAGCTGTTAGTGTCCTGACGGCGAGTTTTATTCTGGCAGCGAGCGCGGGCGCCGAAATCGCGCAACTCGTTTTTCCGGGTGAGCAAGCAAACTTGTGTGCGGATGCACAAGTGCTTATAGCACAGACTGATGTCGTGCCACGGAATAACCTGCATCAAAGCTACGAGGATTTCGTCGAATCCAAGGCCGCCACTTTTCCACTGGAAACTCAGCAGTTTTACAGCAACCCCGAGCCGGGTGATGCCAATCGCTACCGGGTTGTTTCCTGCAAAATGCGGACTGCGGGCAGTATTGCGGCGGCCTATACAGCAGCAGGGCAAACGGTGGTGACGGGTGAGGACAGAAGCTGTGATTTCCTCGCGCAGCGCATGTTGAACCAAATCGGCGAAAATATAGATTCAGCTAAGGCGCTTATCAAAGCGGCGACGGTGGTGGTGGATGAAGAAGAGCTTACTTTTATGGGGCCCATGTGGCTGGACCCCTGGCCTTTTCAGTCGGCCTATCTAGATGATACAGGAGTTTTACATTTAAAATCCCGTGCGCTGTATGTGCCCTGGTCCATATTTATACCGGCGCCAGCGGCCTTCAAGGGCGTTTATTATTGCCACCTCCCGGCGCCGGAGTATGTTGAGGCCCTGTTGCTTGGGCGCACAGAGGCGCCACTGGAACTCTAAGCCAGGAACCGACGCTAACACTAATCGAATGAGACGATCAGGAAACTACCAATGGAACTTTATCAAATAGCCCGTCGCGCCCAGATTGGCGTGATCATTCCCTCCACCAATACCGGTGTGGAGTATGACTTACAAAAATTCAACCTGGATGGGGTGACCTGGCACCCCTCAAGGTTCTGGATTGAACTGCGTAATTGGGCTGATGAGGTGGAGGCGACAGGTGACGACACCGATACCGTATTCGAGCGTTTTCTTGAAATTATGCGCGGAGAAATTCCGGTTTCACTACGCAATGTTATCTCCGCCAAAGTGAATCATATAATGTTGGGCATGTCGGCTGAGACCTTCTGGGGCGGGCTGGAAGGAAGTTTGCAATTTGAGGCGGGGATACGCGAGCACATTGGTGATCTCGGTCTTACGACAGGCGCTACCGCCACCCGCGAGGCGCTGGAGTGCTTCGGTGCAAAAACGCTGTCTGTGATTACGCCCTATCCCTCTGTGGGCGATGAGAATGTGCGTCGCTATTTCACTGAAATTGGTTATGAAGTTAAACATATCAAGGGGCTTAACAGGCCCTCTGCGACGGCGATTGCAGAAACGCCGATAAAGGACGTGTTGGCGGCAGTGCGGGAAGTTGATGGCGATGATGTCGATGCGATCGTCCAGTGTGGTACCAACCTGTCAACGGTAGATATCTTTCCGACGTTGGAGCACATGCTGGAGAAGCCGTTAATCCCTATCAACGTCGCCACGGTTTGGCACGCACTGCGGGCCTGCGGTATAGACGATAAGGTTACGGGTAAAGGGCGGTTGCTGGAAGAGTTCTAGTGGCTAGCGGTTACGTGTAGGAATCAAGAGCAGCGAGCAGTGACTTGTTGTTTTCCAGACAAAAAAATCGCGCCAGAGGCGCGGTTTTTTTTAACTATCAAACAAAGTTAAAGTCTAGAAGGTATAGCTCAAGCGAACGCCGAAGACCCGTTTCGGGGCAGGGTATACGATGGCCATGTCCTGGAATGCCTGGAAGAAGTTAACGAAGGCGACACCATTTTCAGGTGTGCGATCGTCAAAGACATTGTCTACGTAGGCGATCACCTCGAAATTCTCTGTTGTCAGGCCCAGTTTCACATCGCTCACTGTTTTGGCTTCGAATTGCACGTCGCCTTCCAGATCGAGATTTCGCTCTGACATATAGCGGGTGTCCCATCGGCCAAACATGCTCATATTGGCGTTTAGATCCCACTCGTATCGCAGGGTACCCACGGCGCTGTGTTCGGGCGTCCATGGCAGTTCTTCGCCGCGTAAATCGACATGGGCATCGCCATCAGGGCTTATCGCCTGGTCGAAACTTTTAATCTCGGTTGAGGTATAAACATAATTAAAGTCGAAAAATAGCCCCTCGAGTATCATCGTAGCCAATTTGAATTCAGCGCCGTAGGACTCGACCTCACCAATATTGTTCACAAAGGTCTCCGGAGCGCCGCCTATACCGTACTGGATATCATTAGCCTGCTTGTCGGTGTTGTCGTTGAAGAACAGCGTGCCGTTGAACAGAGTGCGGCCGCCTTCCCAGCTGGACTTCCAACCCAGTTCGTAGGCAATCAGTTCTTCCATGTCATAGCCTTGATTCGATTCGACCAGGTTGGCGTTAAAGTTAAAGCCGCCCGGTTTGGTGCCCTCGGCGACCGAGCCGTAAAACATGACGTCATCATTCAGATGATAGGTGACGGAGACTCTGGGGTTGAACGCAGAGAATGTTTCGTCCCCTTCAATAACACGCGGGCCTTCATTCGCGGGTGCTGAACCCACGGAGCATAAAGCTCCGGAGGGAGACTCCACACCGCCTATCACAAAGCAGGGTGGGCCGCCCGCAGTCGGGATACTTGGGTAGAAGGTTCCAGCTTTTTGGTCCTCAAAGGCGGGCACCAGATAGGTGCTATCCAGCGCCGTGTACTCTACCTCCACGGTTTCTCTTTGGTAGCGTGCAGACAGGCTGATTTCCCATTGCTCAGAAGGTGACCAGTCAAAGCTGCCATAAATGCTGCCGACTTCTGTGTCGCGGTAATCCTGCCTCGGTTGGGTGCCTGTTACTGTCACGTCACCGAAGCCAAATTCGGGGGTAGCAATCGTGCCGGTAACGTCTACCCAGGTCCCCGTAAGGTCTCTTCCTGTCGCCGTGGGGCTGGGGTCTCGGGCACCTATCGCTCCATTAGCGCGTTGATAGTTAACCTGATCGTATTCTTCTGAATAGTATTCTCCGCCTATCATCCATTGTACGGTCTCACCGTTATCGAAGCTGAAACGCAAATCCTGGAAAATGACGTCGCGATCGAATTCAGTATCGAAGCGATAGTTCAGGGGATTGTCTGGGCTGACCCAGACGAAGGAAAAACCGGCCAGGGACGCGTCCTGCAATTCTGTCGCCGTGCCCTGTTGGTCCAGGTCGTAATCATCCCGTCCTTCATGTTTGATGAAGGCGGTATTGGATACCAGATTGTAGCGATCGTTGATGGACCATTCCAGCAAGTTGGTCAGCTGTGTCACCTCGTTGCCAGTACCCCTGACACCCTCGGGTGACAGGAGAATGTCCTGTTCATCAATTTCGTTGGGTAAATCGCCTCGATAGACCGGTACGTCCTCGCCAAAGGTCACGTTTGGGAAATCGCTGAAATCAGGCCCTACGACTGACTGGAACTCGCAACTGCCGTCAACCACCGTAGCTGTACCCTGGGCGAAAGGTGTGGGGTTGGGTTTGCCACGAATCTGTTCACATTTGTTATCGGGTGCCACCGCAATGGCGGACTGTCCCTGCTCCTGGTCGCTGTAGTCCAGTCGGGTCAGGTTGCTGATATTCTCACCGGGTAACCACTGTAGCGCGAGCGAGATGGCGTCTGTTTCGCTCTCGCCCAGGCGCTCTCTGGTCTCGGGGTGCCGGTATTGGCCGCCGTCTTCATCATAGGCAAAATTCAGGCGGTAGAGTAATTGGTCGGTAATGGGGCCAGAGATACCGACTTTGCCGCGGTAATTGCCATATTCAGCCGCGTCCAGTTCGATCTTTGCTTCAAATTCCTCACTGGGACGTTTGGTGACATAGCTAATCGCGCCGCCAAATGCGTTGCGACCAAACAGTGCGCTCTGTGGGCCTTTTACGACCTCTATACGCTCCAGGTCAAACAATCCCATACCAACGAGTTGCCCCGCTCCGGTGCCGGTCAGGGCATCGGTGGTCTGGTCAACGCCATCGACCAGTATGGCCACATTACTGCGGCCAGAAAGCTGGGTGATGCCACGAATGTCCGGGCGGATGTCGCTGCTACCAATGCCGCGGTTGTATGTCAGTCCTGGGGTTAGTTTCGCGACATCCTCCGTGCTCGCCACGCCCAGACGGTCGATTTCCACTTCGCCGATAGCGCTGATGGATAAGGGAACGCTTTGCAGTGATTCAACCCGTTTCCGGGCGGTGACTATCACTTCTTCGAGAAAAAGCGATTCCTGTGCCGCCAGATAACTGGTTTGTGTGCTTGCGGCCAGCGCCAGGGTGATACCTGCGGCAATCTTGTGTTTTTTGGTAGTTTCCCAGTGCATAGTGTTCCCCGTGGTTGTTTGCATGTAATTTATAATTATTGATGAAAATGGACGTTTTTTAGAGCTTGGAAATCGGCGTTTAGCCTGCCTGATTTGAGCAATTGATATAATATAATAACATTAGGGTATTTAAGTCAATGCGACTGCCTCAACTTCTCGTGAGCGAACCCTCAAAGACCACAAAAAAACCAGTCCGTTCAGGACGCCAAACAGTACAAACGGTGTGGAGGGGCCAAAGCGGGCAAACAACCATCCACCGCCCGCGGTGCCTATCAGAATGCCCACCGCGCCTGAGACCCCAAACAAGCCTATGATCGCGCCGCGACGCTGCGCGCTGGCGCGTTCTCCCACAAGTGCCTGGCTGCTGACAAAGGCACTGATCTCAGCGACGCCCATAACGCCCAATAATACGAATACCCAGCCTGCTGTCGGGTCAGTGACAAAAAACATACTCATGTATACGACTGCAGCGAGTCCCGATGCCATCGTTACAGCAGTAATCCTGCCAACTTTGTCGGCAATAATACCCATAATAACGGCACCAAACAGCGCGCCGGTAACCACTGCCAGCACCCTGGGTACCGCCAGTTCGAACATGGCTTCACTGGGCTGCATGCCCAATTGCCCGGTACCAAACTGCACCAACCACAGGCTCATAAAGGCGCCGGTCACGGCGAGGTCTCCACGGGAGATGAATGCCGCCCCATAGGAAAGCGCGATACCAGGGTCTTTTGCAGCCTTTGCACCATTTGCCATCATGTTGATCAGCGACTCCCGGGCGATGGCGCCTGCCTGCTGCACGTGAGGCGCAAGGCCAAAGAAAGCGATCACCGCGCCAATGACCCCCAGGCTGCCAGCAGCGCCAAATGTCATGCGCTGTGCGGCCAGTTCGTCGAAACCCTGGTCGACAAAGAGCTTGGGGAGGGCACCCAGTAGCGGTGGCAGGAACGCGCCCAGTGTGGCGATGACACCCTGCAGGCCATTGGCCTTGCCTCGTGTACTGTCACAGGAGTAATCGGCGATAACGGTGACCATCATGCCGATCATAGCCGCTGTACCGAACGCGATGATTATGCGGTATATGACCAGTTCAGCTAGAGAGGACGCAAAGGGGTAGAGCGTGAAGCCGATGGCTGTTGCGAGCAAGCCGAACACATACACGGGTTTACGGCCATATCGGTCTGCCAGCGCGCCCATCAGGCCAAGCATCACGATCAGAATGATTTCCTGCATGGCGCTGAGATTGCCGGTGAGCATCGCCTGGTCGCTGTGGTCGATTCCCATGACTTCAAGCAGGCCAGGTTGTAACATTGCCAGTGCCCCGGCATAGCTCGATGAAATAAAAGCGGCGATAAAATAGGCGATCAGGTGCCGCCGCTTTATTCCCTGTGACAGGTCAATGCCGAGGAAGCGGGTCACAGCTCAGTTGACCTCATTCAGTCGTCTGGCCATTTGCTCGCGACCCATACGTATATCCAGCATGGTCTCAACCTGATCGGCACCAAATACCTGCTCGGCGAGCTTGTTCATCGGGTCACGGGCATAGCCCAGTTCCCTTACCTTGAAATCGTATGCCATCAGCTCGGCGCGTTGAGCCTCTGGAACCGGTTTGGTATCGTCCAGCCATCCCAGCCAGTGGCCCAACATGCTATAGGCATAATTCTCCAGAATGTCGATATTACTGTTGGTCAGCTCTCCCATCAGGCTCTGGGTAGAGGGATTGGTCAGGGATCGCATATAGGTACCATGGCTGACTGACCACTGGAAGTTAGGGTTGCCACGCAGTGCCAGGTATTCCTCGTTGATGGGGGCGTAGTAGCGGTCGAGATAGTCGGTATCAATCATCAGGTTGCGGCGTGGTGTGAAGTCGAAATAGAAAAACAGTTTTGGAATGGTACCGAAGACCATAACGAAATGGGGTACGTCGGTTTCCTGGTCCAGGAAAGCCGTGGCATTCATATCCAGAATACTGGCTTTTCGGTTGCCCAGCCAGGAGTTCACCAGCCAGTCGCAGCCGGGGCCACTCCAGGCCTGCATCGAGCCCTCAAATTCGCCGTTTGGCGAGGTGTAGTATTCTCGATCCTTGCAGTTTTGCTCCGGTACCATGCCCGGAAAGCGGCGAGCGAGACGCCCCTTAATGTCGCTCAGGATACCCCAGCAGCGCTCCCAGGCGTGACTGACATCTACATCCGGGTTTTCCAGCAGAAATTGATCTATGGTTTTGGTGTCGGCGCTCATGGCTACTGTCCTGTTGGTGTTCTGGCGGCCGATGAGGTTCTTGTTATCGGCCGTGATTGGTTCGCGCGGTGGGCCTAGAGGCCAAAGGCTTCGAATTGATCGGGGCGTTTCCTGATTCGCGCCATCAGCATTCGTTTGCCGATCTTACCCCCGGTCAGCCAGCGGATTTTGGTGCCACTTTTCACGGTAGCCATCATTCGGTCGACCAAAAAAGGTGCAACCGTCTCAATCGTGTCCACCAGATTGTTCATCATGGCGCGGGATTTCTCGAAGTTTGCTAAATCCTCTCTGGCTTCACGCACAACGGCTTCGGTAATGATCATGCCCGGGCGAATTTTGGCGATGACTACGCCGGTGCCCTTCAGTTCTTTTGCCAGCGCATCAGAAAAGTAGTCCAGACCCCGTTTGGTGGTGCCGTAAACGCCCATGCCGGGAAAGTACTCGCCGTCACTGCCGCCGCCCAGCATATTGAAGATCTTACCCTGTCCCTGGGTTTTCATGCCGCTTGCCGCTACGCGGGAGCCGTTGATTGTGCCCAACATATTGGTTGTTACCATCGCTTCAATGTCTGTCTGTGGAACATCCAGGATGGGCCAGGCCGTGCGTGCGAGGCCTGCATTGTTTATCCAGATATCAATGGCACCGAATTGAGCGCAGGCGTGTTCCCAGAGGGCCTGTACATCAGCTGCCAGGGTCACATCACAGCGGATGCCGGTTGCTTTTCCAGGACCCTTGTTCAGGGCTTCCAGGGCCTCACCCAGCTTTTGTTCATCTCTGCCGGCAATGGCGACGTTATCACCTCGCTTGCAAAATTCTGCCGCCAGCCCTCGACCTATGCCCTGAGTGCCTCCGGTGATGATCACATTGCTCATCGTGCCTGTGCTGCCTTAACGACGTCGGCATTGGGGTCGGGGTGCTGAACGCTATACCCTGTGTTATACAGTTTCTGCGAGGATATTTTCTTCAGTGGTGCTTTGATCTGATCCAGAAATTCAAGCCGAGATAAATCAATTTTTTCACAGATGGCATCGAACACCACCTGGTTGGTGGCCGGTAAGTTATTGTTGTCACAAACGTTGAATACGCCCGTTAAGCACTTATTCAAGGCGTGGATGACCGCACTCACGACATCCTCAAAATGAATGGCGTACAGCGGCGCATCGGCACTGAAGATAGCTTTGCCACCGAAATACTCGTGACACATGGCAACCCGTTGCTCAAAACTCATATCGCCTGGCGCGCCGTACATATCCGGGAAGCGCAGGACACAGCCGCCCCAATTGGCCAGTACTTCATTTTCCGCTTCCTGATAATAGCGGGAGGAGGGTTCTTCTGCATTGCTGGTGGTCGTGGTCTCTGTGACGGGCTCGATACCGGCGCCACCATCGCCGTAAACCGAAAACGAAGAGAGGAATAGTACCCGCTCGCAAGCCTGTCGTGCCGATCGGCAGCTCGCTACCAGCACGTCAGCGTAGTGCTTGTGCCGTTCCTCCACGGTACGAGTGTTTTTTACGTTGGGCGCCACCGTGACGATGATGGCATCGCAGTCTTTAGCCGCTTCGATAAGATTGTCGGTTTCCGAGCCCCTGAGTACCACCACGCGGTCAGCATGCCGCTCCAGTTCTCCTACCTTTGAGAGGGTCGTCGTGGAGCCGGTTACCTGGTGCCCTGCATTGCGCAGGTTTTCGGCAAGAGCTTTGCCAACGTGGCCCATGCCGAGAATAAAGATATGCATTGTGTTTTATTACCTCTTGCCGGGCCTGTGCAGACCCTGCATGGATTGCTTATAATGACTTAAAACCATAACATTATATGATTTAAGCGACAATGACCTGGCACTGGCAATGATGTCATAGATAGTCGTCTCCAGTGGGATATGAGGTGCAAATATGAAGGCCAGAGTTGCCGCCCTGCAGTTCGCATCGGGCACCGACCTTGAACAGAATCTTGTGACTTGCCTGCGTGTCATCGACCAGGCCGCTGAGCAGGCTGTTCAGTTGATGGTGCTCCCCGAATTCAGTAATCATATCTCCTGGTATGACGATGCCGAACACGCCTGGCGGGTATCGCTTGAGCCAGGGGGTGAGTTTCTGGGCGCAATATCCGGTCGCGCTGCGCAACATGGCTGCTATATCGTGATTAATGTCTCTCTGCGTCATTCTGACAAGACCCTCACTGTGAGCTCTCTTTGTTATAACCCCCGCGGGCAACTGGTTGGCATCGCTGACAAACAAACGTTAATGGGGCACGAAAATATCTGGTTCGCGCGCGCTCAGAAGGTGAGCGATATCGTGCAAACACCTTTCGGTCGGCTGGGCATGTTTCCCTGCCGGGATGGCGTTACTTGTGAAACGCCCCGCGGGCTCGCCCTTCGCGGTGCGCAGTTATTTTGCGACTCTCTCAACTCCTTCGCCCTGGATGAAGCCAGTTTGCATGTGCCCGCGCGAGCGCCGGAAAACAAGGTATTCCTGGTAGCGGCAAATAAGATTGGGCCGCTGATACCGGCGCATCTGCTGCAGGCGGTCAGCGCCGAAACCCATATACCCCTGCGCTTTCTCAATGGCGCGGGTGAAAGTCAGATTGTGTCGCCCGAGGGAGAGGTTTTGGCCCGGGGGCCACGAGACGAAGAGGCAGTGGTCTGCGCAGAGATTGACCTGCAGTTGGCGGATGACAAGTTGCGCCCGGACGGAACTGACCTGTTTGCGGCCCGCAGGCCAGGGCTGTACCGGCCCGTGGCGGAGCCACCTGAAGCACCCACCTGCACAGAGGCTGAGGATGTGATCGGGGTTGCCCTATTACTCCCTGCGGCTACAGATGAGGCTGCACTGGGCGAATTGGCGGCGCTGGTTGAGAAACTGCCGGACCAAACAGTATTGGGGGTTTTGCCGGAATTGTTCTGTTACGGCGATACCCGGGCGCTGCCTACACCGCTGGACGCCGGACTGGCCGAGCGCGCGATTGAGTCGATGGTTGATGCCTGTTCGGGTAAAAAGCTCATGCTCTGTGCCTCATTGGTGATGTCGGTGGGCTCTGGATATGGCCTGATGTCGGTGTTGGCAGGCGATGGCGGGGTACGTGCCACGCAACCGCAGTTGCACCGTTGTGAACGTTATCCGTGGATGGTGGTGGGCGATGAATTGTCGACGGTGGATTTGCCCTGGGGTCGATTGGCGATGATCACCGGCGATGATATGGTGTTCCCGGAGTTGTTGAAGGTGGCGGCTCTGCGCGGAGCGCATGTGATCGCTGCGCCTTTACAGCTGCAGGAGCCCTGGGAAGAGGCGCTTGGGCTGCGCAGTCGTGCAGCTGAGAATCGCGTGTGCCTGATAGCAAGCTCCCGGCCCTTAAACCGGCGTGGCGGGCTGATAGCAGACCTGGAGGGTGAGTTCACCCTGATGACCGAGTGGCAGAAGCGTTGTTTCGACGGCTACATCAACCGCCCTCTGGTGACAGAGCAAGGGGTAGAGCCCGGGGTTGTTTATACCGAGGTTCATCCGAATGCGGCCTGTAATAAGCTGATGTCCGAACGTACCGATTTACTACTTGATCGGCCCTGGCAGCTCAGCAAGGGTTTATTGGTAGATGCAGAGGAGTTTGATCATGCCTGATCCGCAGGTCGTACTGGCTGACTATATTGAGGCGATAGCCCATATCGGGTTTGTTGTCCCGGACCTCAAGGTTGCTGTGGCGGAGGCGCGCCGACTGTATGGTCTTACTGAGAGCGATATTCGCTACTTGCCTGAGTCGGGAGAAGATGCGTTAACACGGTTTGCATTTTTTAGCGTGGGCGAACTGGAATTTGAATTCATCGAGCCCTGCTCGAAAGAATTTCGCGAGACGTTACTCTCTATGCCCTCGGGGGGCGCCGGCATCAATCACCTGGCCTGGCGCGTCCGGGACATAGACGCCGCTCTTGTCTGCCTCGCGGCGCATGGGATCAGAGCGGGACATGTCACTCCGGAAGGGGTGGTGACAATAGGGGAGAAAAAGATGGTTTATCTGGACCCGGATACCACCGGCGGTCAGGTGATCGAGTTGATTGAATATCCTGTTCAAAAGGGCGGCCAGTAAGGTGTTGGCCAGCGGCTCTTACCAGTATCTGCTGAACGGTCGACCAGCCCCGGTTGAGGAGAGCTGGCGATATGAGGGCGATCTGGCCGGGGAGTGTCGGATATTCGGTCAGCGCGTAGCGATCGGTGTTGAAATCGAAGTCAGTGCCCTGATGTGTCAGGGGAAAGTGCTGCAGTTCGATACCCTCTGGCGGGGCAACTCAGCAGGGATTATCACAGCCCATTACCGGCAGCGAGATGACGGGCTGTCGGTCAACTGGTCAGGGGCCGGCAGTGACAGGGAAGAGGTCATCGAAATACGGCACGAAACCGAAGATTCAGAACCTCTTCTGTTTCCCCTGATGCGTATTTTTACCGGCCCCTTGATAGCGCGTTTGGTGGAGCAGGGTGGTGCCGGCCGCGTTATTTTGCCAAACATCGAAAATCCGGCAGCGCCTGAGGTGCTCTTACGCCCTCAGGTCAGTGAACGTAAGGCCAGCATAATAGAGGAAGACAAGCTAACGTTTGGAGACGGTTCGGAGGTGCTGTGCCGTTGTTGCGAATATACGGGCGATCAGTACTCGGCCGACAGCCGCTTCTGGCTGGGGCCGGATGATATGCTACAGCGGTACCAGTGGCAGCAGACTGTCGATCAGCGCTGGGATGTCTGGTTACAGCCCTAGCGCCTGCGGAACAGGCGCTTTAACAGACCAGCCGGTTTGCCACCGGCCTCACTCATGAATTTTCCCATGCCCGCTTGCTCCGCCTGCGCCTTTACTGTGTCCAGGGTGACTCTGTCTATGCCCTGTTCCTCGGCATAATCCTCCACATTATTCACCGCCATCTTGCGGATGAATTTCGGAGCTTTCATTATTGCGACAAGAGCCTCGTCGTCCCATGCCAGTGAGATCTCCAGGCCATATTTTTCAAGGGCTCGGAGCGCTTCACTGTCGCCGCTGGCGCGTTCAGCCTTGGCTTTGAGTCTATCCCAATAGGGCGAGTCTTCTGGACGGGTCGCCTCGTAGATGCCTTTGACGTCAGGGACTTCACCGAGGATGCCGATGAGATTGTCTGCCCAACGGGCAGGTATGATGACAAACATCTCTGATTCCTTCAGGCGGTTGTTCATGCGTCCACCCATGTCGCCTGTGGTCACCACGACATTGTCATTGTAAAAAGGGGTGACAAACAGGTCGCTGCAGAAGGAGTTGCCGGCAGCCGTGTCCGGGCGAGTGCCGTCCTTTACGGCCCTGACAGCACCTGCAAGTGCCGCCACGGAGGGGGTACATACCAGAACAATCCACTCAACTGCCATGTTGTCGGGGACGTTATCCAGCGGCGCCGCACAAAAGCCCTTTACTGTGCCCTGGGGCAGGATGTATTCCCCCGAGTTAAAAGTATGTGCTGCATCCAGGTTGTAGACTGGAATGTAATCCGTGAGCAGCCTGCCGCTGCGAATCTGCTCGTTGCCGGGGTGGACGCCAGTGATGTAGGCGCCATGGACACAGTCCTGGTGTTCGCGATCGAAATACACCCGCTTGCCGTCATCCATCGCATGCCGAAGGATTTGGCAGGGATCTACCTTAAGCCCCTCAAACCCGGCAGGCGGCTGCTGCTTAAAGCGACTGATGGCCACCGGCTTGCCTCGAACTTTCCCCTTGAGGACGTCACATATTTTTTCTTTGTTCACTAATTCATCATCCTGGTTGAGATTTTAGTCCCGTAGTGCTTAGATCGTCTGTCGCGTTTTACCCGTGGAGGGGTTTCATGAAATTCTTGTCAAGCTTTCGTCTGGCACTGTGCCTATTGTTGATCACTGTTGCGTCCTACGCCAGTGAGGAATCTTCCCCCGCTGGTAATACCGCCCTGTTGGTAGAGGTCAGTGGGTTGCAGGATGCTGTAGGTAATATCTATATTGCCGTTTATGACTCCGATGACACTTGGCTGGGTGAGGAAACCGTGCTCCAGCGTCAGGTGGTTATCGCAGAAGCACGTGATAACGGGCTGGTCAGTACGCAGTTACATTTGCCACCTGGCCAGTATGCCATTTCTATTTACCATGATAGTAACGACAATGGTGAGCTCGATACCAATTTTATCGGTATTCCGAAGGAGCCGGTGGCATTGTCCAATAATGCGCGTCCGAAATTTGGTCCGCCGAAGTACGAAGATGCTGTTTTCACCCTGGGCGAGACACTGATCACCCAGCGTATCGCGATGGAGGATCTCTAGCGACCGCGGATCTTGTCCTGGGGAGACAATCCCAGTGTTCTGGCGCCAGTAAAGAATTCGATGGAATCCGCCGTACCTTCTTCCCCGAGCCCTGAGATTCCCCAGGCTCCCCGAGGTGCACTGCTTAGCGACAGCAGGCTGTAGCCGTTTATTTTGACACCGCCTGTACGCAGTTGACGGCCGAAGTTGAAAGCCCGTTCCTCGTTACCGCTGTAGACATAGGCAGCCAGGCCATACTCAGTGGCATTGGCCAGTTGCAGGGCCTCGTCATCTGAGTTGAATGTATGAACGCAAGCCACCGGGCCAAATATTTCTTCTTCGGTATCACTGGTTTGGCACCCGTCCACCAGGGTGGGGGCAACAAAATACCCGGGAAGGTCGGGCATGGGGGTGGACTGGATTAATTCACCTCCAGCGTCGCGCAAGCGCTGGATCTCCGCCCGTACACTGTCGTACTGTGCCTGGTGAATCAGGGGCCCCATGTCGGAGGTCTCGTCCAGAGAGTGACCAAGTTGAATAGATGCCAATTGGGTTTCTACCCGCTGTAGCAGCTGCTCTTTTACGGAGTGATGAACGAGCACCCGTCCCAGGGCTCTGCACCACTGGGCATTGAGGTTGCTTAGTCCGTAGCAGATACCCGTCGCAGCCAGATCAAGATCGGCATCGGAGAAAACCACCAGCGGATTGTTACCTCCCAGTTCCAGTTGGGTTGGCCTGAAATTTTCTGCGCAGGCCCTGGCAATTGCGCGGCCACCGGCAGTCCCACCTGTAAACGATATTGACTTGATTCGCGGGTCGTCCACCAGTTGACCACCGCTATGCCGGTTGCCGCAGGTCAGTTGAAATGTTCCCCTGGGCAGGTCTGCCCTGTGGATGATGTCCGCCATCACCAGGGCAGAATGGGGTGCCCACTCTGAAGGTTTTATGATGCAGGGTGCGCCGGCGGCCAGTGCGCTGGCGATTTTGTGGGAGCCTATCGCCGTCGGTCCATTCCAGGGCGAAACCAGCAGGGCAGGCCCCCAGGGCCGGCGAAAGTACTCCACATCCCCGAGTTTTCCCGGTAGCCGCTGCTCCAGATTACCTTCACGAATAAACTGTGCTGCGCCGCGAAATACATAGGGCGCCAGCGCGGCCATCTTCCGAGTCACATGGATGACAGCGCCCGTGGTAATCGCATCTGCATACGCTATGCGCTCACAAACCTCCGGAGACTCCAGTTCGTCTGCGATTCGCTCTAATACATTGGCCCGCTCGACAGGAGCAGTATTCTCCCAGGTCCCGGTATTGTAGGCGGTGTCTGCGGCTACAAGGGCGGTCTCAAGCTGTTCTGGCGAGCACGCCAGCTGCGCCTGCAACGGCTGCCGGTCATTGGGATTGCGCAGCATGCTCTGCCGATCTATCGCCGGTGTTACAATTTCACCGTCGATGTAGCTGAGCAGTTCAGGCAAGGCGTGGTTTGCACTGGCTGTGAGTTGTGGTGTGTTTTGTGGCACGTTGGCACTACGGTGATGGATTTCCCCCAGTGTGGGAGACAAGGCACGGGGGTTCTTTGCGGAATGTCAAATTTGTACTGTGACGAGTGGATACAATGCACCATGACTCAACACGACTGGATGTGCTCTTGATGCTGGCTAGTTGGCTTCTGGTAGTTATGGCAGGGCTGCTGATACTGTACGTCCTGCGTTATCGTGATCATAGCCCGCAGCTTTGGTCTGCGCCGGCGGCCTGGCTACGCGCCGCGATCTATTTTGCGTACTGCCTTCTGGTCGCCAGTATGACGGGTGCGCTGGATGCCACGCTCGCCAGCCCGTTGATCTATCCCGAGCAATGGGATGATCCGCTGTGGTGGGTTAGTACCCTAGCGGTCAGCCTGTTTATTTTGGTTGCCTATTGGGGGTATTGGTATCGCAACACCCTGCGTTTTGGCAGGCCACTGGATTTTCTGCCCCAGGGTGTTTTCGGTTTGTGCTGGGGCTTTACCTCTGGACTCTATTTTCTCTCCTTCTGGCATTTGGCGCTGGCCGTGGGTGAGGATTGGCCGGTCTGGGCAGTTTGGCTGCTGGCTTACGGACTGATATCCCTGTGGCAAGCCCTTTGGATGGACATGTACTGGGACGTCTACGTATCGCCTGAGCACGACTCACCTGAATCGATTCGTAAAAAAGTTCCGCGTACCCACATACCCAATATGACGCTCTGCCTGAGCTATTTCGCCGTCTACGAGAACTACTGGATATTTATAGGGCTGCAGACCGTCGCCTTGTTGGCAGCCTCCTATGGCATGCGTATGCCGGCCCCCTGGAGTCGCGATTCGACGCCGCCAGCGCGGCGTGTGCCAGGTTTGTTCGGTTTGCCCCGGGCTGGGGGCTACACGGGCGGGGAGTAGATCTTTCATTGTCAAATTTGCGATCATTCAGCATAATCTTTCCTATGAAAATCACACTGTCAGTATTCTTTGTTGTCGCTATGCTCCTGGCCTCCATGTCCGGGGCGCAGGAGCTAACCCCCAGAGCCTACTGGCCCGCGCCCAAGGGGACACGTGTTGCGACGATCGGTTATTCCTATGTGACAGGGGATATCATACCCGATCCGTCACTGCCACTGACCGGCGTAGATTCCACTATTGGTTCCCTGACCCTGGGTTACCTGCAGACTATCGACCTGTGGGGGCGTACGGCCAATGTTATTGTTGAACTGCCATACTCCGACGGCGATACCGTTGGCACAGGCAATTTCGGCGAGAATTTAAAGCGCGAATACCAAGGAATGGGAGATGTCTCGGCCACCTTGTCAGTCAATTTCCTGGGGGCGCCCAGTATGACGCCGCCGGAATTCGCCGAATTGCTTCGAGATCCCGGTTTGATCATAGGGGGCAGCCTCAAGTTGGTGGCGCCTACCGGCAGATACGATTCCGATCGCCTGATTAACGTGGGGGCCAATCGCTGGGCCATGAAGGCAGAACTGGGAGTCATCGCGCCCATTCGGGAAAAGTGGCTACTGGAAGTGGATCTGGGGGGCTGGTTTTTTGCTGATAATGATGATTTCTTGGGCTTTACCAAAGAACAGGATCCTATTGCTGGATTGCAGGTTCACCTGGTGCACATCTTTAACCGGGGCTTCTGGGCGTCTCTTGATACCAGTTTTTACACCGGTGGGCGCAGTAAAGTTGGGGACAGGCGACTGGATGACTTACAGCGGGATTCTAAACTGGGCCTGACGCTTGTCTACCCGATGGGTGGAAAGCAGGCCCTGAAAGTGGGCTATTCGATGGGATCAGTCAACGACAACGACGAGGACTTCGACGTTTTTATACTGGCCTATTCGAAGGGTTTTTAACGCCCTTTTCTAGACGTTAAAACGGAAGTGAATGACGTCGCCATCCTGCACAATGTACTCCTTGCCTTCCAGGCGCCAGCGACCCGCATCTTTCGCGCCCTGTTCGCCACCGTTGGCAATAAAATCCTCATAGCCAATGATTTCGGCGCGGATAAAGCCTTTTTGGAAATCCGTATGAATGACAGCCGCTGCTTCCGGCGCCGTGGCGCCCACTTTGACGGTCCAGGCCCGCACTTCCTTCACGCCGGCGGTAAAATAGGTTTGCAGGCCCAGTAGGTCGTATCCCGCCCGAATAACTTTATCAAGACCTGGTTCGTCCATGCCCATATCATTGAGGAATTCCAGTCGTTCATCATCTTCCAATTCGACGATCTCCGACTCCAGCTTATTGCAGATGACGACGACAGCGGCACCTTCCTCTGCAGCGATAGTATTGACCACGTCCAGATGTGGGTTGTTTTCGAAGCCCTCTTCATCGACGTTGGCAATATACATGGTGGGTTTGACTGTCAGTAGAAATAACTGCTGTGCCAGCTCTTGTTCCTGGTCGTCCAGAGTCAGTGAGCGGACGGGCTGGGCTTCGTTCAAATGAGGCAGTAGTTTGTCTTCCAGAAGCGCCTTCATCGCCACGGATTCCTTGTCGCCCCCCTTGGCTGTGCGTGTGACTTTCTGCAATTGCTTTTCGCAGCTTTCGAGGTCCGCCAGCGCCAGTTCGGTATTGATGACTTCGATATCGGATTTGGGGTCGATTTTATTGGCCACGTGGATAACGTTCTCATCCTCGAAACACCTGACCACATGGGCGATCGCATCGGTCTCCCGAATGTTGGCCAGAAACTGGTTGCCCAGGCCCTCACCTTTGGAAGCACCTGCGACAAGTCCGGCGATGTCGACAAACTCCATGGTGGTAGCAATTTCCTTCTCCGGTTTTACTAATGCGGAGATTTTGCCCTGGCGGGGGTCGGGGATGGGCACGACACCTTCATTGGGTTCGATGGTGCAAAAAGGAAAGTTCTCCGCGTCGATACCCGCCTTGGTCAAGGCGTTAAATAAAGTAGATTTGCCTACGTTTGGCAGGCCGACGATGCCGCATTTGATACCCATGTGTGATTCCTTGCTGTGGCAGCCCTAGGCTGCGCTAAAACTGTGTAAACGGGTCATGGCCTTTGTTTCATCCCCGGCTAACAGCAGGGGCAGGGCGGCGATGGCCTCATCAATACTTGCGTCTATACGTGACCGGTCTACCTGGGATGGAGAACCCAGCACATGGCCTGTCACCCTGGAAGCATGTCCCGGGTGGCCTATACCTATGCGAAGGCGGTAGAAATCCTTACTATTTCCCAGCGCGGGGACGATATCGCGTAAACCGTTGTGGCCCCCGTGTCCGCCACCGCGTTTGAAGCGCGCGGTGCCAGGGGGGATATCCAGTTCGTCGTGGGCGACCAGTATCTCCTCGGGCAAAATTTTATAAAAATTTGCCATGGCAGAAACGGCCTGTCCGCTGCGGTTCATGAACGTGGTGGGAATTAACAGTCGTAGATCCTGACCGGCGAGTTGAATGCGTCCGGCGAGACCTGAAAATTTGGATTCTGGCTGTAGGCTGATATTGCCCTGGCGGGCCAGTTCGTCAATAAAATCGGCGCCCGCGTTATGACGAGTACCCCGGTATTCACTACCGGGGTTGCCCAATCCAACAATCATTTTGATGGTTGCTGTCAACGCGGGTGCCGTTTACAGCGAGGAAATTATTCCTCGCTGTCGCCTTCTTCTGAAGCTTCATCTTCAGCAGGCGCTTCTGCCGCTTCTTCGTCTTCATCACTGCCACCCTTAGGTGCCACAATGGAGGCGACTGCCAAATCGTGATCTTCACCGAGTGCCAGAGCAACTGATACCACGCCCGCGGGGAGTGTGATGTCTGACAGGTGAACAATTTGGCCGAGTTCGACGTCTTGCATGTCAAATTCGATGTACTCGGGCATATCTTTGGGCAGACACTGGATTTCAATGTCATTGGCCTGATGCTGTACCAGGCCGCCCTGGGTTTTAACACCCACAGAGGTATCTTCGTTCAGGAAGTGAATCTGAACGTGAACCTTGATTATGACCTTGTCATCGACACGCAGGAAGTCAGCGTGCATCACGGAGTCTCTGGCGGGATGGCGTTGCAGATCCTTCAGGATGGCCTTTTGCTTACTACCACCGACATTGATCGTCAGTACGTGTGAGTAAAAAGCTTCATTTTCCAGACTCTTTTCCAGGTCCTTGCGGATCAAAGTCAGGGGCTGGGGGTCTTTGTCACCACCGTAAATAATGGCGGGGATTTGATCCGCGAGACGACGCAGGCGGCGGCTCGAACCTTTCCCTTTGTCCCCACGTACTTCTGCTTGTACTTCAAATTGGTCAGACATTGTCATGACTCCTTTGATTAGACATTACAACACCAACGACCAGTGCGGTAATGCGTTGCTATTTACGATATTCCTATTGGAACATCGCGCTGATGGATTCCTCATTACTGACCCTGCGCATGGACTCGGCCAGCAGATCAGCAATAGTGAGTTGGCGAATTTTGTCAATCTGTCTCGCCTCCGCACTCAGTGGAATCGTGTCTGTTACTACCAGTTCGTCTAACTGGGAGTTTCGAATATTTTCCAGTGCGCGACCCGACAGTACCGCGTGGGTACAATAGGCTGCGACCTTGGATGCACCGCGCTCTTTCAGGGCGTCAGCGGCTTTACACAGAGTGCCTGCGGTGTCGACCATGTCATCGACCAACAAACAGGTACGGCCTTCAACTTCACCGATCAGGTTCATTACCTGTGCTTCGTTCGCCTGTGGGCGACGTTTATCAATAATTGCCAGGTCTGCATCGTTCAGCTGTTTGGCAATGGCGCGTGCCCGAACAACGCCGCCGATGTCTGGTGAGACGACGATCAGGTTCTCGTAGTTGCAGGCCACGATGTCGTCTTTCAATACCGGCGAGCCGTAGACATTGTCTACGGGGCAGGCAAAAAAGCCCTGTATCTGCTCAGCATGCAAGTCACAGGTCAATACCCTGTCTACACCCACGCTAACCATCATATCGGCAACCACCTTGGCGGTAATCGGCACGCGGGCCGATCGCACTCGTCGATCCTGGCGAGCGTAGCCGAAGTAGGGTACCACTGCAGTGATTCGGGTGGCGGATGCCCGACGCAGTGCATCGATCATCACGATGAGCTCCATCAGGTTGTCGTTGGTAGGCGCGCAGGTGGATTGCAGAATGAAAACATCCTTACCACGCACGTTTTCGTTCAATTCGACGGCAACTTCGCCATCACTGAACTTACCTACGTCAGCTTTACCCAGTGATAAATAGAGCCTGCTAGCGACTTTCTGGGCTAGCTCCGGGTTGGCATTACCCGTAAACACCATCATTTTTGAGGACACGTCGATTTACCTTTCAACTCACTGTGATGAAACGGTTGTCCATAAAAACAGTGCCATACACCCCTGGTGTATGGCACTTCTAATATGGCTGGGGTGGCAGGATTCGAACCTGCGAATGCTGGGATCAAAACCCAGTGCCTTGCCGCTTGGCGACACCCCAATAAAACTTATTGGTCAGACAATTAACAACGATCTACTTCAAAGTAGCGAGAACGGGCGAGTAATTTATGCCCCGGGCGACAACGCCATGCCACTTGTCGGGTAATTCCCGACCGACATTCTCTGCTTCTACTTTGCTTGCGAAGCTGGCGAAAATACAGGCGCCAGTTCCGGTCAATTTGGCCTCTCCGAAATTACCCAGCCAATTCAATGCCTTATCGACCTCAGGGTAGAGGCTTCTGACAATTGGCTGGCAGTCGTTTCGGGAGTCCCCCTCAAAAAAGGACGCCATTTTGATTGCAGAGGCATCCCGTGTCAATTGCCCATTTGAAAATATTTTCTCTGTACTGACTTCACAGCCCGGATACACGACATAATACCACTGTTCGGGCAGGTCGATTGGCGTCAAAATATCCCCGATACCTTCGGCCCAGGCGGACCTTCCGGCGACAAAAACGGGTACGTCGGCTCCCAGTTCGCCTCCCAGGGCTATCAGCGCCTCTGTTTCCAGGTGGAGGCCCCACAGGTTATTGAGCGCCAGTAGGGCGGTGGCGGCGTTTGAACTACCGCCGCCCAGTCCACCACCGGTGGGAATTCGCTTGTCCACCCGGATATGTGCCCCTAGAGAGCCCTGTTGCAGCTTGCGGGCGGCCCGTACGATCAGGTTTTGCTCTGGGGGGATGCCCAGGTCGTTCATATCGAGGGTGATCTGACCCGATGAATTGGTGGAAAAGTGCAGGGTATCTCCCCAGTCCAGTAGCTGGAAAAGGGTCTGCAGCTTGTGATAGCCGTCCTCGCGACGGCCGGTAATATGCAAAAACAGGTTCAGTTTGGCGGGCGAAAGAACGGACAGCGTGGTATTCATTTTTGTGAGTCAATTGTCCATTCACGAATGATCAGGCGGGCGCGGGTGTCGGCGCGCTCAATCTGTAATTTGGTGGGCAAAATGTAGGGTCCGAAGGTTCCGTAGCTGTCATAGCGAACCGTCCAGCCGTGCTGCTTCAGGTGTTTGAGTCGCCCGGCCTCCAGCTCCAGCGTGTCCGGCTCCTGCAGGGGAGAGGGCACACCCTTTAGCCAGTGAGGAAGGGCCTGTAGTGGCAAGTTCCAGCCGGTTTGTTCAATGATAGCTTCCGGCGTGGAGATGTCGTAGCGGCGGGTACTCCCCGCTTTTGTAATTTCCAGGTATTTGCCGTCGCTGACCACCGTGGTGGCGCTGAGTCCCATGGGTCCGCTGAGGCTGAGTTTGGTATCGTCACCGGACTGCGCCCAGACCATACTGGCAGACTCGGCTTGCGTGGCGTTGCGCAGGGCGACTTTGCCACTGGCCTTCCAGTGTCTCAGTGCTTGCAGTTGAACCGATCTATCTCGCCAATCCAGGGGCACGGTGCTTTGCTCGGGTTGGTTTGCACAGCCTGCCAGCAGTAGTAATCCGGTCAGCAAGACGGCAATGGCGTGGAGTCGCACTAATTTGGCTCTCCGGGGACCGTGACGCCCAGGCGTTTGAGCGTTGCGACCAGAATTTTGTGGTCGGGGTCTTTTAGCAGGGCGCCACGCCATATCTCCATCGCGGCATCAGTCTCGCCCGTGACCCACAACACCTCACCCAGATGGGCGGCGACTTCCGGGTCCGGGAGTTTTATATAGGCCCTTGTGAGGTATTCCAGGGCCTCTTCATAGCTGCCCTTGTGGAAGAGAACCCAGCCCATGCTGTCCAGAATGGCGGGTTCGTCCGGTTGCAGTGCCAGCGCCCTGGAAATGAGTTCATGGGCTTCCTCGTAGCGCTGGGTTCGGTTTGCCAGGCTGTAGCCCAGGGCATTCAGGGCCGTTGCGTTTTCGGGCTCCTGGTCGATGATGGCGCGAAGGTCACTTTCCATCAATTGCAGGTTGTCCTGCTGTTCCCCGAGCATCGAGCGGGTGTAGCGCAGGCTGGTGGAGTCTGGAAATTCTGCCAGGGCCTGGTTCAGCACGGCCATACTGGCGTCAAGGTTGCCTGCTTTTGCCAGAAGGTCGACCTCCAGAGCATAGAGGAGCGCCCTCCGCTTGGGGTTTTTAAGCCGTAGACCCACCATATAACTGTGGAACTGCCCAGCCTGGTTAGCACTGACCATGATGCGCCCGATACGGCTATTGGCGCTGAGAAAGTCGTTGCTGTCTTCGACCTTCATGTACTCTGAAACGGCGGTCTTAAAGTCTTTTTCCTCTTCGGCAATACGTCCCAGGTAGAAATGCGCCTCGTTAACCCGCTGTTCCAATGCCAGCATCTGCCGTAAATGCGCTTTGGCGGCAATGGTATCGCCGGTTTCGCGATTGATCAGGGCCAGGGAGAACAAGAGGTCGCCATCCCGTGGCGACTGTGAGGACATAATTTCGAATTGCGCGCGGGCCGCGTCCATATCGCTGCGTGTGAGCAGGCGGGCGTATTGCAGTCGCAGACGCTTGTCATCGGGCCTTGCTTCCAGTGCGGCCTCTATACGAGTGAAGGGCTTTTTGGCCCCACTGTCGACCAGCAGTTTGGCCTCCATTAGCACGGCCTGTTGCTGGTAGGGGTCGCGCTGGAAAATGAGCTCGAGCTTGTCCAGCGCCAGGCTATTTTGGCCCAGCTCTTCGTGAATCAGGGCTTGCGTGAGAAGGAGCTGGTTGTCTGAAGGAAACTCGGTGCTCAGTTCGTTTATGCCGGCGACAAGCTCTGATTGCTGGCTGGTATCGAGTTTGCGGAAGCCATTGAGCAAGATAGGGTATTGGGGTTGTGCCCCGCTGCGGCCCACTACGGCGAGATGGGGAAGGGCTTCGACCGAACGTCCCTGCCGCGACAGCAAGGTAGCCAGGGTGTTGTTGGCTTCCACGTTGTCGGGTTCCACTTCGATCCAAAGTTGCACGGCCTCCAGCGTCTCAGCCTCCCGTTGCATGAACTGGGCAAGATGCGTGGTGTGTGATCGCACCCCGGGATCGTCCAGTTTGCGTGATTGCTCTATGTAGTTTTCCAGCGCGACGTCGAAAGACCGCCGCCGCATGGCAAACTCCGCCAGCAGTAAGGGATAGACACTGTCCGGGGGGATGGGTTTTTCGGGCGGCTCTATGGCCTCCTCCGGCAGTGCTTCTGTGACGGGCGCGGTGGCTTCCACCGGCTCGGTTGACGCGCAGGCCAGAAGAAGTGTGCTAATGGCTGTAAGAATGAAGATGCGAAACATAGTTGCCTAGAGTTAGTAGTCTCATCAGAAAAACACCCCCAATAATGACACATGTTGTCGGTGAAACCCAAGCTGTCGTCTACAGTAAGCTGACTCGATCACAGTTCCGCAGGCCCAGGTCATTGAAAGTCTGCAATTTGGCGCGTAACTTGCTAAAATTACGAACAATTTTCGTCCAATGTGCTAAGGTGCGCGCCTTTCAGCCCGCGCCCTGGCAGCCGTCGGGAGCAACTCGACAGACTGTGGAGCCGTTTAAAACCGTCATGAATTTGATCGCCCTGGGTATCAACCACAATTCCGCCGCCGTCGAGGTGCGCGAGAGGGTGGCTTTTGCTCCGGAGCAGGTCAGTGAGGCCCTGGCTGATGCCTGTAATGATGCCGGGCTCGATGAGGTCGTCATTCTCTCGACGTGCAACCGCACCGAACTCTATGCTATTGCCACAGATGATGTGGCCCCCGCCGACAAGGCACGGGACCTGATACAGTGGATGGCGAATTACCACCATCTGCCGGCGGAAGAGTTGCGCCATTGTGCTTACCATTTCGAATCCTCTGAAGCTTTACACCATATGATGCAGGTGGCCAGTGGTCTGGATTCGATGGTCCTGGGTGAACCCCAGATTTTTGGCCAGATGAAGTCGGCATTCGCTGTGGCATCGACCGCAGGCACAGTTGGCGGTGAACTGGGCCGTCTGTTCCCGCGGATATTCTCCGTCGCCAAGCGGGTGCGTACCGACACTGCCATCGGCGAAAACCCGGTTTCGGTGGCCTATGCGGCGGTTGATCTGGCCGGCCATATATTCGCGGATCTGAAAGCGACCAGCGCGCTGTTAGTGGGTGCGGGAGAGACGATTGAACTTGTGGCCAGGCACCTGATTGAAGCAGGGGTGAGCAGGATTGTGATCGCCAATAGAACCCTGGGTCGGGCCCGGGAGTTGGCACAACAGTTCGGCGCTGAAGCTGTCTTGCTTGCGGAGATACCGGAGCAGTTGGTTCACTCTGATATTGTGATTACGTCAACAGCGAGCCAGTTACCCATACTCGGTAAAGGGGCTGTAGAGCAGGCGCTCAAGGCACGAAAACACCGGCCGATGCTGATGGTGGACATTGCCGTACCCCGCGACATAGAGGCTCAGGTGGCCGATCTGAGGGATGTTTATCTCTATAGCGTCGATGATCTGCGGGAAATCGTCGATCAGAATATGCGCAATCGCCAAAGTGAAGCGCGCAAGGCCGATACCATCATTGCGGAAGGGGTGACGTTATACCTGAACGAAGTTCGCAGCCTCGCGGCGGTCGACAGTGTGAAGGAGTACCGGCAATTGGCAGAGGGCCTGAGAGATCAGGAGTTACAGCGTGCGCTGCGCTCGCTTTCCCGCGGTGATGATCCCAGCAAGGTTGCCGCGGTCATGGCGCGCGCCATCACCAATAAGCTCATACATGCGCCCACAGCGGGCTTGAAAGAGGCCAGCGCTGCGGGACGGCAGGATTTGTTGACGAATGCCCGTAAGTTACTGGGTTTGAAAAATGAACCTGTCGCCGGGGAAGCGCCAGACGAGAGCGGCGCCAGTGCCAGGGATTTTGATTCTGGCGACACAACCACAGATTCATCGGAACGAACACTGCAATGAAAGCATCGATACTTGGCAAACTGGATATTCTGACCGATCGGCATGAAGAGGTAGCGGCCTTGCTGGGAGACAGTGAAACCATTGCCGACCAGAACCGTTTTCGCGAACTGTCCAAAGAGTACTCAGAGCTGGAAACGGTCGTGCGGTGTTATAGCAAGTACCGGGCGATTCAGGCGGATCTTGATGAGGCACGGGTGATGCTGGAAGATAGCGACCCCGATTTGCGGGAAATGGCGAAGGAGGAAATTGGGGCAGGCGAAAGCCGGCAGGCGGACTTGGAGACGGAGTTGCAAACCTTGCTTCTGCCGCGCGATCCCAATGATTCACACAACGTGTTCCTGGAAATTCGGGCCGGCACCGGTGGCGACGAAGCCGCAATTTTTGCCGGGAACCTGTTTCGTATGTACTCCCGCTACGCGGAGAACCAGCGATGGAAAATTGAAATCTTGTCTGAGCGTCAGGGGGAGCACGGTGGTTACAAAGAGATTATTACCCGTGTTGAAGGCCGGGATGTTTATGCCAACCTCAAATTTGAATCCGGAGCGCACCGGGTTCAGCGCGTGCCGGAGACCGAGTCCCAGGGTCGTGTACACACCTCCGCCTGTACCGTGGCGGTAATGGCCGAACCGGACGAGTTGGATGCTGTCGAGATCACCAAGGGCGACCTGAGAGTGGACACCTACCGGGCTTCCGGGGCCGGTGGGCAGCATGTGAACAAAACAGATTCTGCGGTGCGTTTAACACACCTGCCAACGGGTATTGTGGTGGAATGCCAGGACGAGCGCTCGCAGCACAAAAACAAGGCCCGGGCCATGTCACTCTTGCAGGCCAAATTATCCAGCAGCGTGCAGGATAAACAGGCAGCGGAGCAAGCTGAGCAACGGCGCAATCTGGTGGGAACCGGCGATCGCTCCGACCGCATTCGCACTTACAATTTTCCTCAGGGGCGGATGACGGATCACCGAATTAACCTGACGCTCTACAAATTGGCGGAAGTCATGGAAGGTGATATGGGTGCTGTTATCAATCCGCTTCGTCAGGAATATCAGGCGGATCAATTGGCGGCCCTGGCAGAGAAGTAATGGCGACGGTGCAGTCTTTGCTGCGTGATGCCGCGGATTTGCCCACTCAGGACCCCAGGCGCGATGCCGAGATTCTGTTGTGCCACTGTTTGGATAAGGACCGCGCCTGGCTTTATACCTGGCCTGATGCCGAGGTGGCTTCATCGTCCGTCCAGCGTTTTTTGGCGTTGCTGTCGGATCGCAGGCAGGGCATCCCGATTGCGTATTTAACCGGGCAGCGAGACTTCTGGACGCTGGCGCTTGAAGTGAACGAACATACCCTGATCCCCCGAACTGAAACTGAAACCCTGGTGGAGTGGGCTCTGGAGCTGGTATTAGCGGAGGATGCTACCGTTCTGGACCTGGGGACGGGCAGTGGTGCAATCGCACTGGCACTCGCCAGTGAACGCCGACACTGGCAGGTCACCGGCCTTGATGCCAGTGCCAATGCGCTTGCGGTTGCGAGTAGGAATGGCGCGGCCCTGGGGCTGTCGCAGGTGAAATTTATACGTTCCGACTGGTACAGCGAACTGGCCGGTGAGTGTTTTCACCTGCTGGTGAGCAATCCGCCGTATATTGGCGCTGCGGATGTCCATATGTCCCGGGGAGATCTGCCCCGGGAGCCACAAATGGCTTTGGTGGCGGCTGACAGGGGCTTGGCCGACTTGGCGCAGATCATTGAAGGGGCGCCCTCGCACCTGTATTCCGGGGGAACCTTGTTGATGGAACACGGTTTTGAGCAGGGCGCGGCGGTTCGTTCCCTTCTGCAGACGGCGGGATTTAGTGATGTCCTGACGCGCAACGACCTGGCGGGTCTAGAGAGAATAACAGGAGCGACCTGGCATGCTGAGTGATGAGCAACTCCTGCGTTACAGCCGGCAAATCCTGATGCCGGAGTTCGATATCCAGGGACAGCTATCATTGCGTAATGCCACGGTGCTGGTGGTTGGGCTAGGTGGGCTGGGAAGCCCCGTTGCGCTGTATTTGGCCGGTGCGGGCATTGGAAAACTGGTTCTTGCAGACGGTGACGCGGTAGATTTGAGCAACCTGCAGCGTCAGATCGCTCACAACAGCGATGATATCGGTAAGAACAAGGCGCAATCTGCGGCAGAGTCCATTGCCGCGCTCAATCCAGAGGTCGAAGTCGAAGTGCTGCCACAATCTCTTGGCGAGGGGGATCTGTCCGAACGGGTCAGTGCGATAGACCTGGTTGTTGATGCGACCGATAACTACCCGGTTCGCTATGCAATTAATCGCGCCTGTATACAAGCGGGTATACCGATGGTGTCGGGCTCTGCGATCCGTAGCGAGGGGCAGGTGAGCGTGTTTGATCCGGTAAAAGGCGGCCCCTGTTATCGCTGCCTATATCCTGTGGATGGCTCGCACACTGCGCTCAGTTGCAGTGAGAGTGGGGTGCTGGCCCCTCTGGTAGGGGTTGTCGGTTCATTATTGGCGATGGAAGCCATCAAGGTTCTTGCGGATTATGGTACGAGTTTACAGGGTCAGCTGTTACTGCTGGACCTGAGGTCTATGGATGTTCGCAAGCTGACATTGCCCGCGCGGCAGGGCTGCCCGGATTGTGGTCATTTGCAAGTTTCTCCCAACCCGGTCAACGAATAGCCGTCACTGGAACGAGGGCTGCTGGGGGTCATCTTCGAATCTGGGCAGGGGGCTTCGCATCCATCTGCGCAGGCGCCAAAGCACCAGTGTTGATGCCACGGCGATGCCAGCAATCATCCCTTTCCAGAAGCCTATCGTGCCATCGGTGGGGTTGTCAGCGACTACGATTCCCAGGTAATAACCCAATGGTAGCGCAAGCATCCAGTAGGCGACACACATCACCAGAAAAGGGAACTGGTTGTCTTTGAACGCCCGCAGGCTGAAAGAAGCAATGACGTGGACGGCATCCAGCAGGATAAACAGTCCGGCCAGGCGGATGAGTGTGATTGCCATCAACAATATGTCACTGTCGTCGGTGTAGGCGCGTGCAATCAGCACGGGTGCACTCTCAAGAATGAACACGATCGCACAGCCCACTAGCAGGGTAATGGCAGTACCACAACGAATGGTGAGCAGCGTGGCGGGTTTGTCGTGCGCACCGATTGCATGTCCGATTCGGGTCGTCATCGCGGTGCCGATGCTGATAAGGGGCATATACACCACATCCCAGACGTTTAAGGCAATCTGGTGAGAGGCCATGGCAGTGGTACCCATTCTGGCGATGCACAGGCCAATAATTGAAAATACCGCGATTTCGAGGAAAAATGTCAGCCCGATAGGTAATCCCAGACGGCTGATTTCCATGAGCATAGCCCATCGGGGTTTTACGAATGCGAGGGGGGGAAGATAGGGCTTCAGGGATTCTGCGCGCGCCATGTACAAGACAATGAGTACCGGGCCCAGCCACATGGAGATCGCAGTCGCCCAACCACAGCCCGCCGCGCCCATTTCGGGGGCTCCCCACTTGCCGTAGATGAAGGCGTAGTTCAGGGGGATGTTGGCCAGAAAGCCGATGACACTGGCAATCGCAAAGGGTTTCATCACGCCCACGCCCTGGGTGTGGCAGCGCAGGGCCTGAAATACTGCCGCGGCGGGCATACCAAAAGCAACGGCCTGTATGTAATTCAGCGTTTTTGTCTGTGTTTCCTGGCCGAGATCGAGGGCATTGAGCAAGGGCGCTGCAAAGTAACACAGCGGCGCGGCGATCACGCCCATCAGCAGCGCTAACCACAGGGATTGAGGCAGGATATCCTTGATGCGCTGAATGCGCCCGGCGCCATAGTCCTGCGCGACTATCGCGGTGGTTGCCAACATGGCGCCAACGAAAAACAGGTAGAGGGGCAGCCAGATATTGTAGCCGATGGCGATAGCGGCGAGGTCAACAGAGCTGTAGCGCCCAGCCATGATGGTATCCACCACGCCGGTTCCCATTTGGGCCAGTTGGGCGATAAAAATCGGCAGGGCCATCACCAGCAGTGCGCGGCCCTCGATCAGGAATGTCTTGGAAGGTTTCAGGGCCATTGGTCGTAGATTATGAAGTCAGTTGTTAACGCAGGGATGCGGGTTTCACTATATAGGAAACCTTTTTACTGTTTCTGTTGTCACATAACAACAACAATACAGGAAGAGAGTCTATGAACTCGGTCGTAGGGTGGTATTACAGCGTACATAACGCAATTTTCTTGAGGCTGCGCCATCTTGATGGTCTTGCTCCCCTGGCTTTGCGACTTTATCTGGTTCCGGTATTCTGGATGGCGGGCACCCAGAAGCTGTCAGGGATTGAGAGCACCATTGAGTGGTTTGGCAACCCGGATTGGGGGCTTGGGCTCCCATTTCCCACCCTGATGGCGTATATGGCCGCTTACACTGAAGCGATTGGTGCTTTGCTACTGTTGGTTGGGCTGGCAACCCGGTGGATATCGATACCGCTGATAGTGACCATGTTGGTGGCCGTCTTCGCAGTGCACTGGGGCAATGGTTGGGCAGCGATTGCCGATTCGGGCACGGCTGATGTTGCTGTCCGTCTGGGGGCAGCGCGTGAATTGTTGCAGGAACACGGCAATTATTCCTGGCTTACTGAAAAGGGCAGTTTCGTGATTCTCAATAACGGTATTGAATTTGCCGTCACCTATCTCCTGATGTTGTTCAGTTTACTGTTCACCGGGGGGGGGCGCTACGTGAGCGCGGACTATTACCTTAGCCGTTTTTTTCCGGCAAAAAGCTGAGTATCAGCGTGCCCCAACAATCCTGAGTATTTCCCTGCCCAAAATGGTAGACTAGCGCGTTTTTTAAGCACTCACAGGATGTTAACCCTTGATAAAGAGTTTGTTTGGGCACAAAGCTGGCAAGAATGCCGCAGTAGCTGCCCCTAATCACAGTAAAACTTCTGCGGCCACCAATCCTCAGGAAAGCGAGAGCCATAAGCAGGCAAAATCAACCTCCGGGCAGGGCAAACGCTCCTCCAGGAATGCCAAGCAACCCAAGGCTGCTGCTAAGCCCTGGTCAGTCGATGACTTTCCCGTGGACCCCAAAGAGGGCGAGGTGCGGTTTCACGACCTGGGCCTGCGTGATGAGATAATGCACGGCATTGCCGATCTGGGGTTTAAGTACTGTTCCCCCATTCAGGGCACTGTGTTGCCTCATACCCTCCAGGGCCACGATGCCATCGGTAAAGCGCAAACCGGCACCGGTAAGACCGCGGCTTTTCTGGTCACTATCTTTAATGACCTGTTAACCAACCCCTCGGAAACTGAACGCTTTCTGGGCGAACCCCGTGCTCTGGTCATCGCGCCAACCCGGGAGCTGGTGATGCAGATCGCCGAAGATGCCGGCGACCTGGCCAAGCACACGGGTCTCAAGGTGGCGACGCTCATTGGCGGTATGGATTACCAGAAGCAGTTGAACCGCCTGAATACGGTGGTGGTCGATCTGGTGGTCGCAACGCCGGGTCGTCTGCTGGATTTTATGGGGCGTAGGGATCTCTATCTGGACCACATTGAGATTCTGGTGCTGGATGAGGCCGATCGAATGCTGGATATGGGTTTCATTCCCCAGGTAAAGCGGATTGTGCGAGCGACGCCGGCGAAGGATCACAGGCAGACCCTGTTGTTCAGTGCCACCTTCACCCAGGATATTATTAACCTGTCCCAGCAGTGGACACATGACCCGGTCACTGTGGAGATCGAGCCTGAACACGTGGCGACGGACTCAGTTGACCAGAAGGTGTATCTGGTCAGCAGCGAGCAGCGTTACCGGGTGCTCAACAATTTAATACACAGTGAAGGCGCTACCAGTATCATCGTTTTTGCCAACCGGCGGGATCAGGTTCGTCGCCTGCATGAACGGCTGCGAAAATCCGGTGTGTCGGCGGGTATCTTGTCGGGTGAGGTTCCGCAGAACAAGCGTACCCGCACTTTGGAGGATTTCAAGAAGGGGGCAATCAAAGTGCTGGTGGCCACCGATGTTGCCGGCAGAGGGATCCACGTCGACGGTGTCAGCCACGTGGTGAACTATAACTTGCCGGAAGACCCTGAGGACTATGTACACCGTATTGGCCGCACCGGTAGAGCGGGAGCCCTAGGTACTTCTGTCAGCTTTGCCAGCGAGGACGACGCGTTTCTCCTGCCGGACATCGAGCAGTTGCTCGGTTCGCGCCTGGAGTGCACGCACCCGCCACAGGAACTGTTGGTTTAGCGCTGTTTCGCGGTCTTAGTCACCGCCCTGTAATTGCTCGCACCAGAACAGGGTGGCACCGACGACGGCCGAAGGAACGACGAAAAAGTTGACTATCGGGATACTCGCACACAGTGCGACAACCCCGCCAAAGCCCAGGCTACTCATGCGCCGGGAGCGCACAGCTTCTTTTACATCCGCAAAGCTTAATTGGTGGTTATCCATAGGGTAGTCAATAAACTGCAGGCTCATCATCCAGGCTCCGAGTGCAAACCAGAGTACGGGGGAAATGGCATTGACGACCGGAATGAAGGTCATGATGAGAACAAAGACAAACATCGGCAGGTAGTACATCAGTTTATAAATTTCCCTGAGAACCCCTCTGGGTACCGCCAACAGGGCTGCCCCCAGGCCTTCCAGTGAGTCTACGGGGCGACCGGCAATCAACTCCTCGGCTTTTTCCGCCAGCAGCGCATTAAACGGCGATGCAATCACTAGTGCCAGGGCGGTGAACAAGTAGCCAGTCATCAGGCTAAAGGCAATGCCGATCAAGGGCCACAGTATCCATTCGATAAAATCCAACCATTCGGGTACCCAGTCCATCAGCCTGTTGATCTGGGTGTCGAGAAAACTGAGACCGACACCGACCAGGGAGCCAAATATAAGGATATTGACCAGCAGGGGAATGATGACAAACAGGCGCAGATCCCTGTGCCCCAGCATCTTTGCGCCGCGAATGACATAACCGGCACCGGTTGCAACGTTATCAGTCAATGGGAGAGTCTCCTTTGGTTTGGGCACAAGCGGGGCATAAGCAGGCCTTGCCGATCATTTCGGTGGGCACCGCAGCCAGCGCGGAGGCGGCTATTGGGGTATCACGGCACCAGCAGGCCTCCACAGGCGCCCCTCTGGTCACTGCACAGCGGTTATTTTTACCGCACAGGGGGCATATCAACTCACTGCCACTTGCTGTCGTATTCATCGTGTCGTGAAACTCCTGATATTCTCACGCTATAATAGCGAAGTAACCGCCGGTAGTAAGCAAAATGTCAGAAGACGAAAATATTTTCCAACAGGAGATGTCAGGGGTGAAGCCCCTCAAGCGTCAGCCGAAGGTATCGCTGCGCTCCGGGGTAATGCCAGCGCAGGATTCGTCCCTTGAGGAGCGTCGTCGTGCGGCAGTGACATCTCCCGAGGCTGACAAAAATATTCTTACGGAAGACGGTATCGAGCCTCTGGACGGCTGGTACGTACTGGAGTTCAAACGGCCGGGTGTGCAAAACGGTGTGTTCCGCAAGTTAAAGCAGGGCCGCTATGAGGCGGATGCCTGTCTGGATTTACACCGTATGACGGTGGCCATGGCCCGACGTGAACTGTTTGGGTTTATCGAGGAGGCACAGGCCCTTGGCCTGCGCACGGTTTTACTCATTCACGGCAAGGGCGAAAGTCGCGCCGAGCGAGAGAAGACCTCGATTCTTAAGGGGTGTGCCAACCACTGGCTGCAGGAATTACCGATCGTCCAGGCATTCCACAGCGCACAGCCCCAGCATGGTGGTACGGGGGCTGTGTATGTACTGCTACAGAAAAGTGAAGAGATGAAACGTAAGAACCGGCTGCGGTTCAATAAGGGCAGGGAACCTTCGCCTTAGCGTACCTCGCCACTTGGACTGTGAGGGGACCTTTGATTTGGTTCAGTGGGTGGGCTTGCTTGGGGGTGAATATTGCTTTGGTGGCCTGACGCGCGACCGCGCATCTTGATGGCTCACCAAAGCAATATTCACCCCCAAGCAAGCCCCCTGTACTCCTGGCAGCTAAACGGGAAGGGCTCAGACCGCGCCGTTTTCTTTGAGGATTTTCGCGTATTCCGCTCCTAATCGGTGTTCACCGACGATAGTCAATACACTGCGACCGTCCAGTCCGGTGGCGTTGATATTGCGTTTTTCCGAGAGGAAAAACCCGATAAACAGTTCGAAGTCATCTGCCCGCATGCTCTGGTAAGACTTTAGGAGCATGTGGAAGTCCTCGTCGGTTGCATCGTGAGACTTGACGTTGAGAAAACTCTTTACGTGATCTTCGGTCCATACTTCATCGAGGACTTTTTCTTTATCTTTTCGCATAGTAACGGTGTTCCTGAGTAAATCGTTTAAACCAGCTTTTTGGCCAGTAGTTCGTTAACCATTTTCGGATTGGCCTGGCCCTTGGAGAGTTTCATGATCTGGCCGACGAAAAAGCCGATAAGCTTTTTCCGCTTGCCCTCATCAGCGGCCAAAAATTGTTCCACCTGTGCTGCATTTCCGGCGATGATCACATCGACCATTTTTTCCAGCTCACCTGAATCGCTGACCTGCTTGAGCCCTTTGGCCTCAATAATTTCATCTGCACTGCCCTCGCCCTGCCACATGGCTTCGAACACTCGCTTGGCAATTTTCCCCGAGATACTATTATCCAGGATACGTATGAGCAGGCCCCCGAGAGCTTCGGCGGATACCGGGCTTTGAGCAATATCCAATTCCGCACGATTTAACTGGCCCAGCAGTTCAACCTGAACCCAATTGGCGGCGATCTTCGCATCGCCACAACTACCCGCAATGGCCTCGTAGTAGTCGGCCAGTGCACGACTGGAGGACAGTATCCCCGCGTCGTAGTTGCTGAGGCCGTATTGCTGCTCAAATCGCTGGCGCTTTTCCCGTGGCAATTCGGGAAGTTGTGCCTTCAGCGCGGCGACATAGTCCTCATCAATGACGATGGGCAGCAGGTCAGGCTCGGGGAAGTAGCGGTAGTCATTCGCGACTTCTTTGCTGCGCATGGATCGGGTTTCGTTAAGGTCTGCGTCGTACAGACGGGTTTCCTGCACGATGGTGCCGCCGTCTTCGAGAATATTTGCCTGTCGCTCAAACTCATGGTGGATGGCTTTTTCGACAAAGCGGAAAGAATTGACGTTCTTGATCTCTGCGCGGGTGCCATACGCCTTTTCGCCTGGGCGGCGCAGAGAAATGTTGACGTCGCAGCGCATGGAGCCTTCGGCCATGTTGCCGTCCGATATACCGAGGTAGGTGACCAGGCTGTGTAGCGCTTTGAGGTACGCCACGGCTTCCTCGGCGGAACGGATGTCCGGGTCGGTGACTATTTCCAGTAATGGCGTGCCGGCCCGGTTCAGGTCAATACCCGTTTGGCCCTGGAAGTCTTCATGAAGCGATTTTCCCGCATCCTCTTCCAGGTGGGCACGGGTGATACCTATCTCCCGGCTACTGCCGTCTTCCAGATGAATCTCGAACCTCCCGGTGCCGACGATCGGGTCCTGGAACTGGCTGATTTGATACCCTTTTGGCAGGTCGGGGTAGAAATAATTTTTGCGATCAAAGACTGAGCGCATGCCGATTTCCGCGCCAATGCCAAGGCCAAACATGACGGCATAGCGCACCGCTTTCTCATTGAGGACAGGTAGCATACCCGGCATGGCCAGATCCACTGCGCTGGCCTGCGTGTTGGGCTCGGCGCCGAAGGTAATGTCAGAGCCCGAAAAGATCTTTGATTTGGTGGCCAATTGCAGGTGCACTTCCAGGCCGATAACCATCTCCCACTGCATTATGCTGCTCCCTCTGTCATCACGGCCGGATGCTGTTGGTGCCAGTCGGTCACTTGTTGATACTGATGGGCGACATTGAGAAGGCGCGATTCGTCAAAATGCTTGCCGATGAGCTGCAGGCCTACGGGTTTGTTGTCGATCAGACCGGCGGGTACTGACATTCCCGGTAACCCGGCCAGATTGACTGCCAGGGTGTAAATGTCTTCAAGGTACATGGCCAGGGGGTCATCTGATTTAGAGCCCAGCGCAAAGGCTGTGCCGGGTGTTGTCGGTCCAGCGATCAGGTCTACTTGCTCAAACGCGGCCATAAAATCCTGCTTGATCAGTCGCCGTACCTGCTGGGCCTTTTTGTAGTAGGCGTCGTAATACCCGGCTGAGAGGGCATAAGTGCCCACCAGAATACGGCGTTTTACCTCATCGCCAAAACCTTCTTCCCGGGTGCGTGTGTACAGGTCGTGTAAATCTACCGGATCCTGGCAGCGATGGCCGTAGCGTACACCGTCGTAGCGGGACAGGTTGGTAGAGGCTTCCGCCGGGGCGATAATGTAATAGGCCGGTATGGTTAATTCACTGTGGGGTAGGGAGATGTCGACCAGCGTAGCACCGAGTTTTTCAAGTTCACCCAGAGCGGTATTCACCCGTTCTGCGGTGGCGCTTGCGAGCCCCTCGCCAAAGTACTCCCGGGGCAGGCCGATGCGCAGTCCCTGTAATGAATTTCCCAATTGCGCACTGTAATCTTCCACCGGTTCAGTCGATGATGTGGAATCCAGGGGGTCGTGCCCAGCCATGGTGTTGAGTAGCAGGGCGCAGTCCCGAGCACTGTGTGCCATCGGTCCCGCCTGGTCCAGGCTGGAGGCAAATGCGACCATGCCAAGCCGGGATACCCGTCCATAGGTTGGTTTTAATCCCGTGATGCCGCAGAACGCAGCGGGTTGTCGTATTGATCCTCCGGTATCCGTGCCTGTGGAGGCAGGTGCAAGCCCGGCGGCGACCGCTGCCGCTGAGCCGCCGGATGATCCACCGGGCACCAGGCTGCTGTCCCAGGGGTTCAGGGTTGGGCCGTAATAGCTGTTTTCATTCGAGGAGCCCATGGCAAATTCATCCATGTTGGTTTTACCCAGGATGACAGCCCCCGCCGCATTAAACTGCTTGATCATTGTGGCGTCGTAGGGAGGAATAAAATTGTCCAGCATTCGGGAGCCACAACTTGTGCGCATGCCGGCTGTGCAGAAAATGTCCTTGTGGGCTATCGGTACGCCTGTCAGTGCAGCGTTTTCGCCCCGGGCGATACGATCGTCTGCCAGCCCGGCTGCGGCGAGGGCAGCGTTTTCATCTACGGTGATGTAGGCATTCAGCTGGCTATTGTGAACGGCTATGCGGTCCAGAAAACAGCGAGTGAGCTCTGTACTGGAATAATCCTTGTTCTGCAGCCCCTGTATCAGGTCGGCTACGCTTTTCGTATGCATGTGAGTATTTCCTGAGAGTGGCCGTGGCGGCCTAATCAATAACTTTGGGTACCAGATAGAGCCCGTCTTCTACAGCGGGTGCGATGGCCTGGAAGGCTTCTCGAAGATTGCCTTCGGTCACCTCGTCAGCCCGCAGTCGCTGGGTCGCGTCCAGGGGATTGGCCATGGGGGTTACATTGGCGGTATCGACCGCCTGTAGCTGATCCACCATGTCCAAGATAGCCGTAATTCGCTGGGTTAGCTCGCCTATTTGGTCGTCGGCGATGCTTATTCGGGCCAGCTCCGCAATTTTCTCTATCTCGTCTTGTTCAATCGCCATGTCATTACACCTATTTGAGCCGTCTCGGCGGCGTCAGGGGGCGTAAACTTATCACATTTGCGCCTTGCCCAAAATCCCCCCGGTTGATACAGTTGCGGGAATAATACAAACCAAAAGAAACAATGCACCCCGTTCGCCCGAATACTGGTTTATTGACCGGTTTACCACCGGTTTTTGGTGGCTGGCCGGACGTATACCAGGTTCTGTAATGGGGCTTTTTTGATGGATTTATAAGGTAATCAGGATAGATGTTAAAGAAATTGCGCGGAATCTTTTCCAATGATCTTTCCATAGATCTGGGTACCGCGAACACTCTCATTTACGTACGCGACCAGGGTATTGTGCTCGATGAACCATCGGTGGTCGCAATCCGTGTCCATAATGGCCAGAAAACCATCGAAGCTGTCGGCATGGAGGCGAAGCGCATGCTTGGCCGGACACCGGGAAATATCACTGCAATTCGTCCCTTAAAAGATGGGGTTATTGCGGACTTCCAGGTGACGGAGAAAATGCTGCAGCACTTTATCGCCAAGGTCCATGAAAGCAAGTTTATCCGTCCCAGCCCGCGAGTGCTGGTGTGCGTGCCGTGTATGTCCACTCAGGTAGAACGCAGGGCGATACGTGAGTCGGCACTGAGCGCCGGTGCCCGGGAAGTACGCCTGATTGAGGAGCCCATGGCTGCCGCTATTGGTGCGGGTATGGATGTGGATGAGGCCCAGGGCTGTATGGTGGTCGATGTTGGTGGTGGTACCACTGAAGTGGCGATTATCTCCCTCAACGGCGTGGTCTATCGCGACTCGGTGCGAATTGGTGGTGATCGCTTCGATGAAGCCATCGTCGCCCATGTGCGCCGTCGCTATGGCAGCTTGATCGGAGACGCGACTGCTGAGCGGATTAAAGTCGAAGTCGGCTGCGCTTTTGCAGGCAGTGAACTGCGTGAAATTGATGTCCGTGGCCGCAATCTGGCCGAGGGCGTACCACGCAGCTTTACGCTTAACAGCGATGAGATACTCGCAGCCCTGCAGGAACCATTGACCTCCATTGTCCAGTCGGTGAAATCTGCCCTGGAACAGTCACCACCCGAGCTGGCGGCTGATATCGCCGAAAGCGGTATTGTACTAACCGGTGGAGGCGCCCTGTTACGTGATCTTGACAGGCTGATCTCAGAAGAAACCGGCTTGCCGGTCATTGTGGCCGAAGATCCTTTGACCTGTGTGGCAAGGGGCGGCGGTTTGGCCATGGAAAAAATGGATCGGCACACGCTGGACCTGCTGTCTACTGAATAAGGGTGGTTGGAGCACTAGCATTAAGTAGGAGTTCTCATCAAACCGCTATTTATTGAACAATCTTCCCTGGGTCTGCGGGCCCTGCTGTCCGCATTGATCGTCGCTGGTTTGATTACCGCTGATTACCGCTACAATAGCCTGGAGACTACCCGGTCACTCATGGATAGGCTTGCGGCACCCATTTATTGGGTAGCCGACATCCCCACACGAGTGCTGGGCTGGGGCAATACCAACATCCAGTCCCGCAGCCAGTTGCTCGATGAGAATGAAAAATTAAGTCGGGAGAACTTGATCCTGGAGGGGCGCTCCCATCAAATGGCTGCACTCCGGGCCGAGAATGTACGATTACGATCCCTCTTGAATTCAACGGCTTTGCTACAGGATGACGTGCTGGTGGCAGAGCTTATTGGTGTCTCCCCCGATCCTATTCGGCATCAGTTGGTATTAAACAAGGGGGCTAGGGACAATGTGTATACCGGCCAGCCTCTCATTGATGCAGGCGGTTTGATGGGCCAGGTTGTTGCCGTGAGCGAGTACAGTTCCCGGGCCTTGTTGATTACCGATGCCACGCACTCTATCCCCTTACAGGTCAATCGCAGTGGCGTACGGGTAATCGCCGAGGGTACCGGGGCTCTGGGCACGCTGGAAATACACCATGTTGCTGCGACCACTGATATTGAGGAGGGGGACTTGCTGGTCACATCCGGGCTAGGGGGGCGCTTCCCGGTCGGCTACCCGGTGGCGGTAGTGAGTAAGATCGAACGGGATCCGGGCCAGTCTTTCGCCACAGTGGAGGCTCGCCCCAGCGCTGCCCTCGACCGTAGTCGCTACGTGCTGTTGGTATTTACTGCCGAGAGCGGAGTGGCGGAATAGCACATGGTGGATCGGGAGCAGCACGGTCTCTGGATAATCTGGGTTTCCTTTTTGGTAGCATCCATTCTGGCGGTAGTCAGTTTGCCCGAATGGTTGCTGTGGGCTCGCCCGGAGTGGGTGGCTTTGGTGCTGATCTACTGGACCATCGCGCTGCCTCACCGGGTGGGGCTGTTCACAGGACTGATCGTCGGCGTGGGTCTCGATGCCATTGAAGGGGCGGTTTTTGGCCAAAATGCATTCTCGTTAATGATTGTATCCCTGCTGTCACAGGTCTTGTATCAGCGTTTGCGGGTCTTTAATGTGCCCCAGCAATCCGGAATGGTTTTCATGCTTATTGGCGTTAACCAGTTGATCTGCCAGTGGGTGCAAAACTTGCAAGGCACCGGCGCACCCTCATCACTGTTTTTACTCCCGGCGATTTCCAGCGCGCTGATGTGGCCGGTAGTTTTTCACGTCCTGCGTTCATTGCGACGCTCCTACCGGATACTTTGAACAGATGAAACATGTCAGCTTAATCCTGGCATCTGGCTCTCCCCGACGCAGGGAGCTACTGAGTCAGATGGGTGTTGTTTATCTCTGTGATCCAGCTGATATCGATGAGACAACGATAGCCGCGGAGCCACCCCGGGACTACGTGCAGCGAATGGCCAGCACCAAGGCCGCCGTTGTCGCGGCCCGGCATTCGCTCTCAGATAACGTAGTCCTGGCTGCAGACACATCGGTAGTGATTGATGGCGATGTGCTGGGGAAGCCCGTTGATCACTTGGACGGTCTTGCTATTCTGGCCAGACTGAGCGGTCGTAAGCACACAGTGATGACCGCTGTCTGTCTTCAGGGGGCGGAGGAACAGGTCACTCAATTGGTGACCACCGAAGTCGAGTTTATCCAGTTGACACGGGAAATATGTGAAGCCTACCTGGCAACCAGCGAGCCCTGGGACAAGGCGGGCGCCTACGGTATTCAGGGACTGGGCGGTGCGCTGGTGAAATCCATCAGCGGCAGCTATAGCAATGTTGTGGGATTGCCCCTGTTTGAGACCTGGCAAATGCTCTCGGCCGTGGGTGTTACTACCAGTCTGGGGCGTAACGATGGCTGAAGAAATACTTATCAATGTGTCGCCCATGGAAACCCGGGTTGCAGTGATTGAGCAGGGTGTGCTTCAGGATGTTTATATTGAGCGTACAGCCGCTCGTGGCATCGTTGGCAATATTTATGTGGGCAAGGTGGTGCGGGTCCTGCCGGGCATGCAGGCGGCCTTCGTTGATTTCGGGGGTGAGCGCACGGGCTTTCTTCACGCGTCCGATATTCGCGGAAACGAGGAGAGCGGGCAGGGCGGGCAGTCTATCAGGGAGCTTGTTCACGACGGGAAAAAAATGATTGTCCAGGTGGCCAAAGATCCTCTGGGAAGCAAGGGGGCGAGGCTGACGACACAGCTGTCACTGTCATCAAGGTATCTGGTGTTCCAGCCGCAAGCTGACCGTATCGCCGTGTCGCGGCGTATTGAAGATCCGGCTGAGCGAGAGCGCTTACGGCAGATAGTGGACGAGGAACGTGTTGATAATATGGGTGGGTTTATTGTTCGCACGGTGGCCGAAGGTGCGAATCAGAGTGAGTTACACGCGGACATACGCTATCTGAAGCGACTTGGAGCATCCGTATTGGCTGCGGGCAAGGCGGCCACACGCGCAACGCTGCTACACGAGGACCTGTCACTGGCGTTGCGTGCCGTTCGTGATTTTACGGGGCCGGGTCTGGAGCGCATATGGTTTGATGATGCAGAGTGTTTTAGCCGCGCACAGGCATTCTGTAATGATTATGTACCCGCGGTCGCCGCTCACCTGGAGCTTTACCGTGGGGATCAATCCTTATTCGACAGCTACGGAGTCAGTGAGGAAATACAGTGTGCACTGGACCGAAAGGTCGAACTACAGTCCGGTGGCTATCTGGTCATCGATCAAACGGAGGCGATGACAACCGTTGATGTGAATACGGGCTCGTTTGTCGGCAAGAAGAACCTCGAGGGCACGATTTATCAGACCAACCTTGAAGCTGCGGTGGTATTGGCCAGGCAGCTGAGAATACGTAATCTGGGCGGTATTATTATTGTCGACTTTATCGATATGCGGAATAACAAACACCGAGCAAACGTTCACAAGGCGCTGGAAACCGCATTGCAGGAAGATCCGGTTCAAACAAAGATGACGGCTATTTCCCCCCTGGGACTGATAGAAATGACACGGGAACGCAGTCGTGAGAGCCTCGAGCGCATGCTGTGTGAGCCCTGTCCCGTCTGCGATGGTCGGGGTGTACTCAAATCGGTGGAGACCATCTGCCTTGAGGCTTTACGAGAAATTATGTACGGGGCTCCCGCCTTTGAAGGTGATAACATTACAGTGCTGGCAGCCCAGAATGTCGTGGATCGTCTACAAAGTGAGGAATCAGGAAATGTCGCGGATCTGGCAGCCAGACTTGGGAAGAAAATCACTTTTCGGGTAGAACCGGGCTATAGCCGGGAACACTTCGACATCCTACGGCTCTAAACCCTGAAGCCCGCAAATCGAATTCGAGAAAATCATTGGAACACGCTTTCTTTTACAGACTGAGTAGTATTCTTTGGAAAGCCATCGTCGGCATGGTGGTGGTGCTTGCGATCTATGTGAGTTTTGGCCGCCTCCTGATGTCCAATGTAGAGAGCTTTGGTGACGAGATCCTTCGGGAGCTTAATTTCCGGTCACCTTTTCAGATTGAGGCCAACGATGTCTCGGGGGAATGGCACTCTTTTACGCCTGAAATTGTTCTCACTGAGCTGCGCCTGACGGTCCCGGGTAGCAATGGCCTTCCTCTGGAGCTGGCCGAGGGTCGGGTCGCTATTGATGTCTGGGAGTCGCTGCGAACCCGAAGCCTGCAAACCTTTCGTGTCAATCTCGATCGCTTGTTGCTGCGCGGCGAGTTAACGGAAGACGGTAAGCTTCTGATTGCGGGTATGGGGGGTGGCGGTGGGGATTTCCCTCAGCTAATGGAGACGTTTCTGCTGAATATCGAGCAGGTAAACCTCACCAATAACCAGCTGTTTCTGGATCTGCCAAATCAAAGCCAGCGATTGTTTGACCTTGATCTTGTGCTCAGGCGCGAAGGCAGCTTTCGCAGGGTTGAAGCAAATCTTGGCTCCAGAACTACCGGCACCGGGATATTGATTGTTGCTGAGGGCGTCGGTAACCCCATGGTGAGTGAGAAGTTTTCCGGTGACCTGTATATCGATGTCGTCAATGCTGACCTGGAGTCGCTGCAGCGGATACTGCCGAAGAATTTGAGTATGAAGCTGGCCGGGGAAGTCGGTTTGCAGGCCTGGCTGGATTGGGATCGCGGCGTGCCCAAACTTCAGGCGGAAATCACCGGGGCGGGAGTCTCGGTTGAGAAGGCCGATGGCAGCTGGAAAATTCCGCTGGAAAAGCTGTTCGTCGAAGCCAGCTTGATGAAACGCGATGACCGATGGACGGTATTCGCCTCGGGGCTCGAACTGCAAACAGGCAGCTACTCGCTGAATTTACCGCGGCTGCAGTTTGACGTCCGGGGCGATTCCTTGCGAGTGCGTTCCGGCAGCCTCCAATTGGGGCAGGTCAGCGCATTTATTCTGGGGCTGGAACTGTTGTCTGACAAGCCGGAAGAAGTCTTTCGCGTCCTGGATCCCAGAGGGGAGATAACGGCTCTGGAATTGAATGTAGCGGACTTCAATGAGCCCGCACAGGACTGGGAGGTGACAGGAAATTTTGAGGCGCTGGAGGTTCAGCCTTGGCATGGAGCGCCCGGTGTAACAGCCGCCAGTGGTTATCTGGAATTTGAGGCGGGTGGAGGTTTTGTGCAATTGGACAGCCATCAATTTTCCATGTTTTTTCCAACAATTTACCGCGAGCCCATCAGGTTTGATGATTTTTATGGGAAGCTCTTTATTGATTGGACTGCCACAGACGTTACGCTGTCCAGTTCCCTGGTGCATGCCGAGGGCATAGCGGGGCGCGCTACTGCCCTGTTTGGCCTCAATATTCCCCTGGTGAAGAGTGAGGTAGGTCTGGAGATGGACTTGCTTGTGGGGCTAACAGACTCTCACCCCATTCACCGTACAAAGTATCTTCCCTATACGCTCAATGATGCGCTGCTGGGTTGGCTCAAAGGCAGTATTGGGGAAGGTCGGATTGAGGAGGGCGCCTTCCTTTGGCGTGGCAGCTTACTAAAGGCAGCTTCAGCCGCGCGAACGGTTCAGTTGTTTTTCAATGTTGCCGATACCAATCTGGATTACTATCCGGGGTGGCCTTCCCTGTCTGGCCTGGAGGGTATTGTGCTGATCAATGACACCCAGGTGAGTGTGTGGTCAGAAAAAGCCCGGCTCTATGATTCAGCAATTGAGTTTCTCAGTGTCGAAGCCTGGTTGAACGAAGATAAGCAGATGATGTTGGCGATCGACAGTCAGATGAAGGGCGATGCGGGCGATGGCATCAAGGTGATTAATACCTCCCCCCTTGGCAGTATCGTTGGTGAGGCATTTACCGAGTGGTCATTGAGCGGCGAGCTGGATACGCAGTTGGACTTGTTGATGAATCTCACGAACCCGAAAGTGCCGCCGCGGGTTACTGTAGACACCGACTGGAGCGATGTGGACTTACAGATCAACCCGGGAGCTTTGCGGCTAGACGATATCAATGGCCAGCTCTCCTACAGTTCGGCACTTGGATTCAGTTCAACAGGGCTGTCAGGGTCAATCTGGGGCAAGGCGCTGGAGGCCGAGGTCAGGCAGGCCGCACCTGTGGTGTCTGAGGGTATCCCGGTAACTGGTAGCCGATACAATGCCGCCAGCTCAATCACAGAACTTGAGATAAAGACCGACGTTGATATACAGGATATCAGGCAGTGGCTAAATCTGGAGCTGCTGGCTCTGGCTGAGGGCGTGACGGCGGCGGAGCTGTTAATTGAGGTGCCGCCAGGCTTGTCCCCCAGGTTGTCAATCAGCAGCGACCTGACCGGTGTGAGTCTGGATCTGCCTGATCCCTGGCGCAAGGCCGCTTCAGAACAACGACCATTACTTGTTTCGCTGCCATTGGTGTCCGAACCAAAGATAGTGAGCCTGGACCTGGATGATGAATTATTTTTGCAAGTGCGCCTGGCGGACAATCGTTTTGACGGTGTTGCACTGGGTGTCCAACAAGTCCCTTATAACGTGACATCCGGCGTGGTCAAGGTGAGTGGGCATGCGTCTCTGATCAATGAAGAGCAGTGGCAGACTTTCCTGAGCGATTACGTTTACAGCAGTTTTCCAGATCAAGCCGGTGTGCAGAGTGACCCTGATCAGTCGTTGGAGAGCCAGCTTGAAATTCATATTGAAGATCTGCAGGCCGACAAACTGCAGGTCTTCGGTCAGACTCTTAATGATGTGGTCTTCAGTATTGAGATGAAGGCCGGTGATACCCGACTGTCCGCTGAGGCTGGTTGGCTGGCCGGTGAGCTACTGCTCAGCGACGACAACAGTAGTGGGCAGTTGTTGATAGAGCGGCTTGATCTGGATGGTTTGTCCCATTTGAGCCTTGAGTCTGGCGAGGGCAGCAGCTTTGAAATTCCCGACCTGGATGTTTCATTGAAAAATATATCCCGTGACGGGCTGGCACTGGGTGAACTCGCATTTCTTGTACGACATGATGAACAGCTATTGCGAGTTGAGCAGATCGAGGGAAATCTAGCCGGTCTGGAACTGACATCGTCAATGCCCAACACCCTGTTGTGGTCGCAGGGGGGTGAGGCCAGTAAGACACAGCTCAGAGCACTACTGGAATTTCGCGACTTCGGTAAGACACTGGAAAAACTGACATACCAGAATATTATTGAAACCCGCAGTGGCCAAATTGATGTTGCGCTGGAGTGGCCGGGCGGGCCACAAGACTTCTCGCTGGCCGACTTGCAAGGATCCCTGGCACTGGACGTTGATGAGGGCCGCTTTTTGGATACGCCCTCGGGGGCCTCGGGCACACTTAAGGTGGTGGGCATCCTGAACCTGGCAGATATCGTGCAACGCTTGAGCCTGGATTTGTCAGACATGTTTTCATCGGGGATACCGTTTCATTCGATTCAGGGCGATGTGCTGTTTCAAAGCGGCACGATCGAAGTCCCGAATATGGATGTAAAGGGCCGTTCCAGTGGTTTTCAGTTTAGCGGTGAATCAGATGTGGTCTCGCAATCCCTGGAGGGGGAGTTGATCGCGACGCTGCCTGTGGCTAATAATCTACCCTGGGTCGCGGCGCTGGCAGTCGGTCTGCCGGTGGCTGCGGGGGTATTTGTCGTCAGCAAAGTTTTTGAAAAGCAGATGAACCGTTTTTCCAGTGCGGTCTATCGTATCGATGGAACCTGGGGGAATCCTGAGATTGATTTTGATCGAATTTTCGACACATCCTCAGCGCGTAAAGTGATCGTTGTGAATGAAACCGAGACCAGGTCCGAGGAAACTGTACTGATTCTGGATCCGAACAACCCCATGGATTCCTTAATTCAGGACCCCAATTCCCTCGCCCCAGGAATCACCGTCCAACCACTGCCTGCAGCGGCAACGGAGCATTAGCTGAGCTAATTTTTTTTCTCTTGTTGTTCAAGTAGAGCGCGCAAATACTTAAACATTTTACGGCTGGCTGCCGGTGGCTTGCCCTGTTTTAGTTCTCGCTGGTGTTGCAATACCAACTGCCTTAGTTGCTGTCGATCGGCTTGCTCCCATCGTACCATCACCAGTTCTACGCCTTTGAGCCCCGCTTCCAATACTTCGTCACGGAGTTCCTCCAGTGCATGGAAGGCATCGTTCTTATCCTGTTTCTGTGCGCGCAGTGCCGCCAGTGCATCGATAATAGGCTGTGCATCGATGTCCCGCATCAGCCTCCCGATGAACTGCATGTGCCGACGTCGGGCGTTATTGGATTTGATGCGCCGGGTTTCCTGTATGGCCAGTACCAGGCGCTCATCACCTACCGGTATTTTGGCCAATTGCTTGTCACTGAGACTGATCAGTGATTCACCGATTTCCTGTAACGCCGTCATCTGGCGCTTTAATTCGCTTTTACTCGGTTCGGTGTACTCCTCATCGGAGTCATCTCGTTTGTCATAGTTACGCATAAAACAATGTCGCCAGGCCAAGGAATGAAACAAAACCCACCACGTCGGTGACGGTCGTAAGTACTACGCCGCCAGCGAGTGCCGGATCGATATTGAAGCGGGTCATCAACAGGGGCAGTACAGCACCTGTAAAGGCTGCGGTGACGAGATTGATGACCATTGCGGCGGCAATAATGATGCCGATACTCCAGTCATCAAACCAGACAGAGGCTGCCACAGCAACAACCCCGGCCCACAGCGCGCCATTCATCAGACCGACGATCAGTTCCCGTTTTACCAGCCACGCCTGGTTGTTCTTGCCAACCTGGCCCATGGCGATGCCTCGTACCAGAACGGTAAGCGTCTGGGTTCCGGCGACGCCTCCCATGGAGGCGACAATAGGCATCAGGACCGCAAGGGCGACGACTTTCTCAATCGTGCCCTGGAATAGATTGATAACAGAGGAAGCGATAAAGGCAGTGATAAGGTTTGCCCCCAGCCATAAAGCGCGTCGCGGTGCTGTTCGGAAAACGGGTGCGAAGGTGTCTTCGTCTTCATCGAGGCCCGCCATGGACATGAAGGAGTGGTCTGCGTCCTCACGGATCACGTCGACCACATCATCAATAGTAATGCGGCCCAGAACTTTGCCATTATCGTCTACGACTGGCGCGGACACCCAATCGTGTCGCTCGAAGAGTCGGGCAACTTCTGCATCGGGCAGTTCCGCCGGTATGGCTTCGATGTCCGTGTTCATCATTTCCCGCACAGAGGCCGAGGGGTCAGATACCAGCAGGGTGCGCAGTGGTAACAGGCCGATGTACTGGTCGCTGCGGTTGACCACGATAAGATTGTCGGTCATTTCGGGAATTTCTTCATGGCGTCGCAGGTACCGTAAAACAACGTCAAGCGTGAAGCGTGCCCGAATCGTAATGGTGTCGGTGTTCATCAAACCACCGGCAGTATCATCCGGGTAGTTCAGGACCTGCTCAAGACGCGCCCTGTCCTGGTGGTCCATTGAATGCAGTACCTCCCGGGTGACACGCCCGGGCAACTGCTGCAGAATATCCGCAATATCATCGTCTTCCAGCCCCTCGGTGATTTGCACCACCTCGGCGGCATCCATATCACTGAGGAATAGGGATTGAAGTTCATCACTGAGTTCACCCAGTACTTCACCTTCGCGCTCCACTTCCACGAGCTGCCAGAGGATACGGCGAAACTTTGGTGGTGAAGACTCCAGTAGGTGAGCGACATCGGGGGCGGCAAGCCCGTTGAGCATGCGACGAACATCCACAAAAGTACCGCTGTCCAGGGCCAGGGTCAGCGCGTCTAATTTTTTCTGGGATTTCGCCTTGGTTTGCGCCATGTAATTATTCCCGGATTGCGAGGTGCATCAGGGTGATTATCCGCAAAACAGAGGGTGACAACAACTCGGGCTGGGTTGTGCTGTTCAGGGTGTGCCGACAGCGGCTATTCCGCTTCGTCAAAGCGATTGGCAATCAGGTCTCTAAGTGCTTCCAGGGCAGCTTCTTCGTCATCACCCTCTATTTCCATATCCAGCACGGTGCCTTTGCCTGCCGCCAGCATCATAACGGACATGATACTTTTTCCATCGACCATTTTACCGTCACGGCCGGTTTGTATGGAGCTGGAAAAGGCGGCCGCACAGCCAACGAACTTTGCCGCGGCTCTAGCATGCAGTCCGAGTTTGTTGATAATTGTCAGCTGGGTTTGAATCACAAATTATTCTGCTATTGCAGTTCCCTGTGCCTTACTTGTACTTGCGAATGTTGCTGCCGATAGTGCTGGTACAGCCTGTTGGCCAGATATACTGAACGATGTTGGCCGCCAGTACAACCCAGGGATACTGTCAGGTAACTGCGGTTACTGTCTTCGTATTGAGGTAGCCACGTATCGAGGTAGCGCCGAATATCCAGATATAGATCTTCGGTCAGTGGTTGTGACTCCAGATAGTCGGCCACATGGCTATTCAGGCCGTTTTTCAGGCGCAGCTCTTTTACCCAGTGCGGGTTTGCCAGCATTCTTACATCGAAAACCAGATCCGCATCTGCAGGTACCCCACGCTTAAAGCCAAAGGACTGTATCAGTATCGACATGGTTTCGGCGTCGCTGCGAACCAGGCGTTGCTTGATATCATCCCGCAGTTCGTAGATGGTCATCTGGCTGGTATCCAGTGCCAGCGAAGCAGCATTGGCCAGGGGTTCCAGTAATTCCCGCTCTTTCTCCAGAGCCTCGGCCAGCGGTATCTGGTTGCTGCTTAGGGGATGACGCCTGCGTGTTTCACTAAAACGCTTGATCAGGGTGGCATCGTTCGCATCCAGGTAGAGGATTTTGGTCTCGACACTTGCTGGTAATGAGTCCAATACCTGCCTGAATGTGCCGAGGTCCTCCCAGGTGCAGCGCGCATCTATACAGACGGCTGTGCCGCGGAAGTGGCCAAATTGCTCTCGCCGGGTTTCCTCTACCAGTGACGGAAGTAATGCAACCGGAAGGTTGTCGATGCAATAATAGCCGTCGTCTTCCAATTGGTGCAGGGCGGTGCTCTTGCCCGACCCTGAGCGGCCACTGATGATGACCAATTGTATTTCGAGCTTACTCACTGCGGCCAGTCTATGACGGTGGAGTGCAGCGTATCAGCATCTCTGGCCTGGCGTATCTGGTCGCAGAACGCCTGCTGGCTGAATAAGCCGGCGATACCTGCGAGGATATCCAGGTGCTGCTGTTGGGCTTCATCCGGTACCAGGAGAACGAACAGGATATCCACTGGTTGCCCATCGGGCGCGTCAAAATCGATGGCTTCGTCCAGGGTCACCAGTGTGCCCACGGCATGGGTGCAATTACCTACTCTACAGTGGGGTATTGCGATGCCCTGGCCCAGGCCAGTACTTCCCAACTTTTCCCTCGCTATCAAGCTGGACAAAACCAGATTATAGGGCAGGGACACCTGATCCTCACTTATAATTCGGGCGATGGTTTCAAAGAGTCTTTTTTTGCTCACTCCGGAAACGCGACAGACCGTGCGTCCGGGAGTGAGTAGATGAGCTAAGGCTTGCATGTGGGGTAACTAGCGTCCTCTTGATTTTTCTTTGTGTTTAATGAGTTGCCGATCCAGTTTGTCAGCTAGCGCGTCGATGGCGGCGTACATGTCTTCCGATTCGGATGCCGCAAAAATATCGGCACCTGAAATATGCACTGTAGCTTCGGCTTTCTGTACCATTTTCTCAACGATTAAAGTGACCTCTGTGTTGGTTATCTGATCAAAATGTCGTTGTAGGCGTTCAAATTTACTCTCTACATACTCTCGAAGTGGGTCCGTAACTTCCACGTGATGACCGCTGACATTCAGTTGCATATACTACTCCTTCTTCCTATTAAACCGGAGTCACCCGGTACCGGCTAAAACCGGATTTTATAAAACTCTCTATCAATAAGTGAATACTAGACCAATCTCTTACGTTCGTTTGATGGCGGGATAAATAGCGTGTCCCTGTATTTGGCGATGGTCCGTCTCGCTACCTTGATACCCTGGTCTTCCAACAACAGGGTGATCTTACTGTCACTGAGTGGTTTGCGCGGGTTTTCCGCTGCCACCAATTTCTTTATCATGGCCCGTATCGCTGTTGAAGAACACTCTCCACCACTGGCTGTACTCACGTGGCTGGAGAAAAAGTACTTGAGTTCAAATATTCCCCTGGGCGTATGCATATATTTCTGGGTTGTCACCCGGGAGATTGTAGACTCGTGCATTTCTACCGCCTCGGCGATTTCATGGAGGACCAGCGGTTTCATCGCCTCTTCTCCGTATTCAAGAAAGCCGCGTTGGTGCTCAACAATTTTGGTGGCCACTTTCATCAGCGTTTCATTTCGACTTTGCAGACTCTTCAGGAACCAACGGGCTTCCTGTAGGTTGTCGCGTAGGTAGGTATTGTCGGGGCTACTATCAGCCCGTTTTATCAGCCCGGCGTAGTCATTATTGATCCTGATCTTAGGAGATATATCAGGGTTTAGCTCCACTATCCAGCGATCATTCTTCTTACTGACATAGACATCAGGTGCCACATATTCGGTGTTGTCTTCACCCACTGACGAGCCTGGACTGGGATCAAGGGTGCGAATTAAGGTCAGGACTTCTTTCAAGCTGTCTTCATTGAGCTTACTGCGTCGGGTAATCTGGGCAAAGTCGGCATTTCCCAACTGGGTGATATAGCGACTCACAACCAGCTTTGCTTCATTCAGCCATGGGGTTTGGGCTGGCAGTTGCCGCAATTGCACAAGCAGGCATTCCTGTAGGTCCCGGGTGCAAACACCGGCGGGTTCAAACTGCTGGAGACAGTGGAGAACTGCGACTAATTCATCCAGTTCAACTTCTATGTCCATGCCGTCGGATATCGCGGTAAGAATATCTTCCAGGCTGAGGGTGAGGCGACCCGTATCATCAGTGGCGTCTATGATGGCGATGGCGATGACGCGGTCAACATCAGACAGTCGTGTCAAATTCAGCTGCCAATGCAGTTTGTCATGGAGCGACTCGTCGGCTGAATTGTGACTTGCGAAGTCCATTTCCTGGCCGTCGCCCATGGAGGTCGCCGGGGCGGAGGAGGGCAGGATGTCCTCCCATTGGGTGTCGACGGGCAAGTCCTCGGGTATCGTGGCGTCCCACTGGGGATCCTCAGTGGTGATGTCGTCAATGCTGTCCTGGCTTTGTTCTTCTTTCGGGGTAATAGGCTCCGCTGCAGGATTGTCCTGCTGCCCTTCAGGGGTTTCGGCGGTATCTTCGCTGATCTCCAGCATGGGGTTGCTATCGAGGGCTTGCTGGATCTCCTGTTGTAAATCTAGCGTGGACAGCTGCAGCAGCTTGATGGCCTGTTGCAGCTGAGGTGTCATCGTAAGCTGTTGGCCGAGCTTTAGTTGAAGCGATTGTTTCATAGTTGGGCAGGAAACGCTGTCATAGCAGCGAGAATCCGCAGCCGATTCCTTAAATGTACATTTTCAGTGTAGCCCTGCCCTGATGCCTAGGCAAGACTCTGGCCCGATATTTGCTTCGATTTTGATCTGCTGCAGTTTTTAGGCGCCTGAATGGCGGGGAGGCGTGCTTCTAGAGTTTGAACTCGTCGCCCAGATAGACTCTTTTTACCTGTTCGTTGCTCAATACATCTTCGGCGCTGCCTGCGGCAATAATATGCCCTTCACCGACAATGAATGCCTTTTCACAGATATCGAGGGTGTCGCGTACATTGTGGTCTGTGATAAGTACGCCGATGCCACGGTCGCGCAGGTGACTGATGATGTGTTTGATGTCATTGACAGAGATAGGGTCGACGCCGGCAAAGGGTTCGTCGAGTAGGATAAAATCCGGTTCCATCGCCAGGGCTCTTGCTATCTCGATTCGCCGACGCTCTCCTCCGGACAGTGCCTGCCCCAGGCTGTCACGCAAATGCCCCACGTGGAACTCCTCCAGTAGTTGGTCTCTACGCTCCAGACGCTGGCTCTTGTTCAGGTCGGGACGAGTTTCCAGGATCGATAGAATGTTGTCCCCCACGGTAAGCTTGCGGAAAATGGAGGCTTCCTGTGGCAGGTAGCCTAACCCTCGCCTGGCGCGCTCATGCATGGCAAGAGAGGTAATGTCTTCACCATTAATCGAAATGCTACCTCTGTCAGCCGGCACAATACCGACAATCATATAGAAGCAGGTGGTCTTTCCCGCACCGTTAGGCCCGAGTAAGCCAACGATTTGTCCGCTATTTATTTCCAGTGATACATCCTGGACAACTTCCCTGCCTTTGTAGGCCTTGGCCAGGTTACTCGCTAGCAGTTGTGCCACTGTTGTCCTCACTTTTCTGTAGGTTCTGTGCCGGGATGACGACCTTGACCCTGCTGTCATCCTGGGTGCTGTTTGACAGGGCTTTGACGAGCTGTTTGTCAATGTAATACTCGATGGTCTCGCCCGTTACCCGTGAGCCGTCCTGCTCAATCTCGGCATCGTGGCTCAGCTGGACCCTGGCCTCTGCTTTGTAGTACTCAATCATGCCAGCGCGAGCGTGCACCAGGCCTTTTTGTGGGTCGGGCTGTTGTCGCAATTGTGCCGGTTTGCCCTTTGCTACAATTTTGTCAGCCTCATCCACGATACGGTAGATGGTGATTTTATCCGCTGTGATATGAAGGCTACCCTGGGCCATTTCGACATTGCCCTTGTAGATGGTAATGCCCTTTTTCTCATTACGCACAGCCTGGTCCGCGCTGATATGTATCGGCTGCTGGTTGTCGTCAGGCAGTGCCATTACCGGGTTGATGGCCATTGCCCAGGCCATTAAAGCCATCGCTAGGAATTTAGGGGGTTGGCTGAACATAGATGCTCTCCACATTGGGCCGCAGTTGAAGGATTTGAGCATCCAGGTTGGCAACCATGCCGTCTGCCCGAGTGTTGCTCTCGCCGTGGGTGATGGTAACAGGTACGTCGGATGTGGCCATATTTTTACGCAGGTCAATTTTCATTCGCTCAGTGGTCAGGTGAACCTGATTGGTGTCATTGGTCAGTCTTACGTTGTTGGTGAACGTTAACATCTCCCTGCCGTGTTCATAGTGGCCAATTTCGGCGGAGGCGGACCAGGTGTCATTGTCCAGATTGTGAGAATACAAACGTGGCTCCTCCAGCAGCGACTTGTTCTGAGAGGGGTAATAGGTCGCCGTGTCCGCCTGAATAACCTCGGTCAACGCACCCGCCTCATCATAGTTTGAACTACGGACGTTGATCAGGTAGGTCTTGGGTAGCGCTTTTTGCCTTGCGCTGACCTCCGGGCTGGGTTCTGAGCCGGGCGCAAGGTAATAGCTGGCAGCAATTAACAGCGCCAGGGCAAGTAATACCTGCAGGTAGACTCTTGGCATCAGCGGAAAGTGGCCGTTTGTTGCTCAGGCGGCACTACTGTGGGCTTGACTCGATTCATGCAATGCCCGCCTGCAGCAGGCCCAGCAGGTGGACAACGCCCGCAATTTTTCGGTCCTCCAGTACCACCAAAGAGGTGATTTTTCGTTCGTCCATAATGCGCAGGGCCTCGGCTGCAAGCATGCCGGGCGTTATCGTTTTAGCGCCCTTGCTCATAAACTGGAATATGGGTGTCTCGTTGATATCGGGGCGTGCGTCCAGGGCGCGGCGAAGGTCGCCATCGGTAAAGACCCCGGCGAGTGAGCCATCGTCATTTACCACGGTAGTCATTCCCAGTCCCTTGCCACTGATTTCCAGTAGCGCCTCAGACAGGACGGTCTGGGTATTGACGGTGGGTATGGCCTCCCCTGTATGCATGACATCCTGCACCTTGAGTAGCAGTTGCCTGCCCAATGCGCCGCCGGGGTGGGAAAAGGCGAAATCTTCGGCGGTAAATCCCCTCGCCTCCAGTAGGGCAATGGCCAGTGCGTCGCCCATCACCAGCGCTGTTGTGGTACTGGACGTAGGCGCGAGGTCCAGGGGGCAGGCCTCAGTGAGCACGCCCGTATTGAGGTGGGCGTCTGAAGCTTGTGCGAGGGTAGACTGCTCATTCCCCGTCATGCTGATTAGTGGGGTGCCCAGGCGTTTGAGTATGGGGAGCAGGCTGATGACTTCCGCAACTGAGCCGCTGTTCGACAAGGCGATGACCGCATCGGAAGCGGTAATCATGCCCATATCACCGTGACTGGCTTCTGCCGGGTGAACAAAGTGGGCAGGGGTGCCGGTACTGGCGAGAGTCGCGGCTATTTTTCGGGCGATATGCCCCGATTTTCCAATACCCGTCACAATGACCCGCCCCGAGGTATTCAAAAGGATTTCGCAAGCCGTATTGAAGGTGTCGCCCACGCGCTCTTCCAGCGCAGCAACGGCCGCAGCCTCAAGGCTAATCGTTCGCTTGGCAGAATCAATAAAACAGATGGGGGGTGAATCGGTCATGTAGCGGGGCCCACGCCAGTTTAGATGGTCAAATAGAGCCAGTAATAGTACAACGCGTAGAGCGAGACTAACAGTGTGCCAATACTGCGGCCGATATAGGCGTGCCCCACGGGGGCGGCGCTGCGTCTACGGCCCACATAGATGCCCAGCGCGAGTAGTAGCATGGCGATGGTCATTGCAGGGTAATCTCGGCCCATAACACCTGGGTCCAGTATTTCAGGCTCGACAATTCCAGGGATAGACATAACAGCCAGCAAGTTGAATAGGTTGGAGCCAATGACATTACCCAGGGCGATTTCGGCGTGGCCACGCAGGGCGCTGGCGATAGTGGCTGCAAGTTCCGGCAGGCTTGTGCCGACGGCGACCACGGTAAGTCCGATGACCATTTTCGAGACACCAAGTTCGCCAGCAACGATTGTGGCGCCCCAGACCAGCAGTCTGGAGCTTGCGATGAGTAGCATCAAGCCGACGGCAAAGGTCAGCCAGGCACGAATAGGTTTCAGGTGAGGCAGAGGCTCGTCATCGGCCTCTTCGATGAGCGTGCTGTCGTGAGACTGGCTGCGAATCATCTGTACCAGGATCAGTGCCAACGCAGCCATCATCAGGTAGCCATCGAGCCGGGATAGCTCACCGTCCAGCAACAGGAACCCCACGGCGACTGTGACAACCAGCAGGGTCGGCATTTCTTGACGCATGCAGTTGGCGTGAACAAAGAGCGGGGCGATTAATACCGTGACGCCCAGGACCAGACCGACATTGGCGATGTTTGATCCAATGGCGTTGCCTATGGCCATCTCTCCGGCGCCGGACATCGCTGCGGTCATGGAGACCAGGACTTCGGGTGCGGAGGTGCCCAACGATACAATGGTGAGGCCGATGATAGTCGGTGATAGGCCCATGTTTTCCGCGAGAGACGCGGCGCCGGCGACAAAGAGATCGGCGCTCCAGATGAGAATAACAAAACCGACCAAAATGGCGACGGCGGCTATCAGCATATACGCTATATTCCTGTTACAGTATGCACCGCGCAGAATTTGTGGAACTGCTGGCATGCTGCTGTTGTCATAGGCACATGGGCCATGTGCGCTTTAAAAAGAAGGGTAGCATAACCCACAGAGGTCAGGATTATACAGAGCTAGGGCTGTGTTGATACCAGAAATTGGAATTTACCGGGGAGTTTTGAGAATGTCAGTAGTGAAACACATCGGAATTTTAGCAGCGGGATGGCTGCTGTCCGTGTCGGCCTTTGGTCAGCCTGAAGAGGCTCCCGGTCCTAACGCCCATGATATCGTTCGCGATGCGAGTGAGCAGGTGATGCAGGTGGTTGAGGCTGCCCACGACTACGTGGATGACGATCCCCAGCGTTACTATGACGCTGTGCACGAGGTGCTGGACCCGGTGATCGATTTTCGGGGCTTTGCCCGCAGTGTCATGGGGCCCTACGCAAGTCGTGAATACTATCAGTCTCTGGATGAAGCAGGCCGAGTGGAATTGCGTGCCCAGTTAGAGCGTTTTACCAGCGTGATGCGTGTCGGCCTCGTGAGGACCTATGGCAAGGGGTTACTGGCATTTAGTGGCAGTCGAATCGAGGTCGGCGGCCCCACAGCCGAGGAGGCAGCGATGTCCCGGGTGGCGGTGCGCCAGTTGATATACTCTGACGAAGTTCAGCCCTATGTCTTGACGTACCAGATGGGCAAGAATAAAGCGGGGGAGTGGAAGCTTCGCAATGTCATTATTGAGACGGTGAATCTGGGAGAAATATACAGAAACCAGTTCCAAGCCGCAGCGCGCGAGCACGATGGCGACCTCAATGCCGTAATCGACAGTTGGTCCTCTGTGGAGATTGAAAGCTAACTCTTGCCCCACAGCGGCATTGAACGGTCGCTATCCATCCCGTTTTCTCCTAAAATGCCGCTTTTTCGGCCCCGTTGTTGGGGCCCGCAGAGTAGTGGAGAGTAGAAATGGACGCGTCCCGTGTTCAAACGTTATTGAGTGCCCACCTGGAGAACTGTGAAGTTTCAGTAGAGGGAGAGGGCAGTCATTACGAGATTTTGGTGATAGGAGAGGTTTTTGCCGGGTTGCGGCCCGTGGCAAAACAACAGCTGGTTTATGCCGGCCTGAGCGAGCACATAGCCGACGGCTCTATTCACGCAGTCAACATACGAACATTCACGCCTGACGAATGGCGGGCACAGGGTGGCGCCTAGAGCGTTCATCCCATTGGAGATATTGTGGACAAACTAGTAATTCGAGGCGGTAATCGACTCAGTGGTGAACTGCGCGCCTCTGGCTCAAAGAATGCCGCTCTGCCAATAATTGCGGCGACCCTGCTTGCCGATGAGCCGGTTACCATTCGTAATCTACCGCATCTGCAAGACGTCACCACCATGATTGAGCTGTTGGGTTGTATGGGGGTTGAGCTGGTTGTTGACGAAAAACTCAGCCTGGAGGTGAACTCCAATACCATATCGGAGTTTTCCGCGCCCTACGAACTGGTAAAGACCATGCGGGCATCCATTTTGGTGCTGGGTCCCATGCTGGCGCGCTTTGGTCGCGCACATGTTTCCTTCCCGGGGGGCTGCGCTATTGGCAGCCGGCCAGTAGACCTGCATTTAATGGGTTTGGAAGCGATGGGTGCAACGATTTCTGTCGATGGGGGCTATATCAACGCAGAAATTGACGGTCGTCTCCAGGGTGCGCGCATCCTCATGGAAACGGTCACAGTGGGGGGAACAGAGAACCTGATGATGGCGGCCTGTCTTGCCGAGGGCCAAACGGTGCTTGAAAATGCCGCCAGGGAGCCGGAAGTTGTCGATCTAGCGAAGTGCCTGATTGCCATGGGCGCCAAAATTACAGGCCACGGCTCCGACACCGTGATTATCGACGGCGTGGAGCGCCTGCACGGCTGTACCTATGACGTTATGCCCGACCGGATTGAAACCGGTACTTACCTGGTGGCCGCCGCAGTGACCCGTGGCAAGATCAAAATCAAGGATACCTGCCCTGAAAGCCTGGAGGTTGTGATCCAGAAGTTACAGGAGGCGGGCGCAAAAATCACCCAGGGAGAGGATTGGATAGAGCTGGATATGGAAGGTCGCAGGCCGACTGCCGTCAGTATCAAGACCGCACCCTACCCAGGATTTCCTACGGATATGCAAGCGCAGTTTACGGCCATGAATGCCATCGCCGATGGCACCAGTACCGTTACTGAGACGGTGTTTGAGAACCGGCTGATTCAAACCCATGAGATGAATCGAATGGGGGCGAAGATTGTCATCGAGGGCAATACGGCCATTATCACCGGGCAGGAAGGGTTGCAGGCTGCGCCAGTGATGGCGACGGATTTGCGGGCATCGGCCAGTCTTGTTATTGCGGGTCTGGTGGCTAACGGCGAGACGCCGGTTGAGCGTATTTATCATATTGATCGCGGCTACGAGTGTATCGAGGAGAAATTGCAATCACTGGGTGCTGATATCAGGCGTTTGCCGAATTGAACGCTTACCCAGAATAACTGAGTTGATTATGAACCAACAACTGACCATCGCCCTGACCAAGGGCCGTATACTCAAGGAAACGCTGCCGCTATTGGCCAGCGCCGGTATCGCGCCGCTTGAAGATGTGCATACCAGCCGAAAGCTGATCTTTGAAACCACTCAGCCTGGAGTACAGCTGGTGATTATTCGCGGCACGGACGTGCCGACTTACGTGCGCCACGGTGCGGCGGATATGGGCGTAGTGGGCAAGGATATTCTGCTTGAGCACGGCGCCGATGGCCTTTACGAACCACTGGACCTGGGTATTTCGCGCTGTCGTTTGATGACGGCTGGGCCCATTGGGTGGCAGGGTAGCGGCGCGCGCATTCGTGTGGCTACCAAATTCACCAATATTGCCAGACGCCATTTCGCCCGACAGGGTGTGCACGCGGATGTCATCAAACTGTATGGCGCGATGGAGCTGGCTCCCTTGATGGACCTGGCGGACCTGATCGTAGATATTGTGGATACCGGCAATACCCTGCGCGCCAACGGCATGGAGCCGCTGGAAGAAATAGCGCCGGTCAGTTCTCGTCTGGTGGTCAACAAGGCCTCTATGCGTTCCCGGCACGCCCCGATTATGGGGGTTATCAATGCCCTGACCGATGCAGTGCGTGATCGCGAGGTATAGGCAGTGACTGTGCGACGACTAAAGACAGGCCAGGCAGACTTCGACAGTTGCCTCAATACCCTGACGCACTGGCAGGAAGCGCTGGATCGTGACGTCAATGCCGTGGTGGAAGGTATTGTCAGTGATGTGGCCGACAGGGGTGATGCCGCGCTGCTGGAGTACACCGCCCGATTTGACCACTTATCGGCATCGACGGTCGCTGAGCTGGAGGTATCGAACGATAGGCTACGGCAGGCGTTTGATTCGATAGACCCTGTTCAGCGTGATGCCCTGGAGCGAGCTGCGGAGCGAGTCCGCAGCTATCATGAGCACCAGAAGCAGGAGAGCTGGCAGTATCGCGATGCGGGCGGCAATTTACTGGGGCAGAAAGTGACGCCAGTGGAGCGTGCCGGTATTTATGTTCCCGGTGGAAAGGCCAGTTACCCCTCTTCCGTCCTGATGAACGCCTTGCCGGCAAAAGTCGCAGGGGTGAGCGAAATTATCATGACTGTTCCGGCCCCCGGTGGCGAGCTGAGCGATTTGGTGTTGGCTGCCGCACACATTGCGGGTGTTGACAGGGTGTTTACCGTGGGAGGAGCTCAGGCCGTAGCGGCGTTGGCTTACGGTACCGACACTATCCCGGCTGTGGACAAGATTGTCGGCCCGGGCAACATCTATGTGGCGACGGCCAAGCGGCGGGTGTTTGGTCAGGTCGGCATCGATATGGTGGCGGGGCCATCGGAGATATTGATCATCTGTGATGGCAGTACGAATCCTGACTGGATTGCCATGGACCTGTTTTCCCAGTGCGAGCACGACGAGAATGCCCAGGCGATACTGTTGTGTCCGGACAGTGATTACCTGGACGCGGTGGCGGCAAGTATCGAACGACAGCTGCCCACGATGGAGCGCGCAGAAGTGATTCGCGCGTCGCTGATGGGTCGGGGAGCTTTGATTGAGACTCAGGACCTGGAAGAAGCGGTGGCTATCAGTAACCAACTGGCGCCCGAGCACCTTGAATTGTCCGTTGCTGACCCCGAGGCTCTGCTACCCCTGGTGATCAATGCAGGCGCAATTTTTATGGGGGCCTATACCAGTGAGACTCTGGGTGATTATTGTGCGGGGCCCAATCATGTGCTTCCCACATCCCGCACTGCCCGGTTTTCATCGCCTCTGGGCGTCTACGATTTTCAAAAGCGCAGCTCTATTATCATGTGCAGTGAACAGGGCGTTCGGGAACTGGGCGAGATAGCGTCTGTGCTGGCCCGGGGAGAGTCCCTGACAGCCCATGCACGCAGCGCTGAATTCCGCTTGCCAGAAGCGGACGACAACTCGCAAGAAAGTTAGCCCTGCACTCCGGACTGCCGGAGGCTGCCTATTACCGCCTGTAAATCTATCGATTGTTGATTGCGCTGCACGGTGACACTGATGGTGTCTCCCGGGCGAAGTAATGCGATGCGGTGCATGGTGATTCGGCCATCCCTGACAATTTCCCCGTCAATGTGGGTGATGATGTCGCTCATCAGAATGCCCGCCTTCTGGGCCGGACTGTTCTGCGATACGGCTATCACGACCAGCGCTTGCCCCGGCGTGTTGGTCTCGTCAGCCCTGCGTACGGGTTCAACCCTGACACCCAGCCAGCCGCGAATAACCTCGCCGTAGTCCACCAGGTCGCGCATGACGAAGCCCGCCAGATTCGAGGGAATCGCCAGCCCGATTCCGATCCCGGTGGTATTGTTCGTATTCTGGCTGGGAGTGGTATAGATCAGTGTGTTGATGCCAAGCAATTGCCCGCGGGTATTGATGAGCGCGCCCCCTGAGTTACCCAGGTGAATGGTAGCGTCGGTCTGTATGTAGTCCTCGTAGGTATTGGGCTGCAGGCCGTAGCGCCCCAGGGCCGAGATGATGCCCTGGGTCACTGAGTGGCCAAAGCCCAGGGGGTTGCCGATAGCCAGCACCACGTCGCCTACCCGTATGGTATCTGAATCCCCAGGTTCAATGGCTTGCAAATTAGGCAGTTGTATTTGCAGAACCGCAAGGTCTGTTGCGGGGTCAGTGCCGATGACGATGGCGCTCGCCGAGCGGCCATCATGTAGCAATACCTGTATCGCGTCTGCCCCTGCGATCACATGGTTGTTGGTTAAAATATAACCGTCCTCGGACATGATAACCCCGGACCCCAGGGATTCTTCTACCTGTTGCTGCTGCCGCTGAGCATCGGGCGGCGCAAAATTGCGGAAAATGGGGTCGTCCAACATAGGGTTGGGCTTTGATTTCACCAGTGTGGCGGTATAGATATTGACAACTGACGGGCTGGCGAGACGCACGGCATGGGCGTAACTATCGGAGTGGTTACCTCCGCCCACGAGTTCGCTTCCCGGCAGCATCAGGCGGTCCATTATGAGCAGGGCGGCGAGCAGGCCGGCGATCGACGGCCAGGTAAGGAATTTCAGAACGCTCTTCATCGGACGCCCTGTAGAGAATGTGTCATGTCGGCTTCTTTTGGTTCCCGGTCTTATGATTTGCTTGTGCATTGTATATTATGCAGGGCACTGACGGGCTGGAAACTGACAAAATGACGACACGCTTGGTTGAATTGCACAGGTATCTGGATGAGCAACTCGCTCCCGGGCAATACAGTGATTACTGTCCCAACGGATTACAGGTTGAGGGGAAGGCGGTTGTTGGTCGTCTCGCCACAGGTGTCACCGCCTGCCAGGCGTTGATAGACGAGGCCATCCATTGGGGCGCTGACGCGATACTTGTGCACCATGGGTACTTCTGGAAGGGCGAAGACCCAAGGGTTGTCGGCATGAAGCGGCGCCGTCTGGCAGCATTGTTGGACAATGATGTGAGCTTGTTGTCCTATCACTTGCCATTGGATGCGCACCCCACGATGGGTAATAACGCCTGCCTGGGTAATCTCATGAATGTGGCTGATTGGCAGGTTCTTGCCACCGGCGCAGGCGATGGTCTGGTGTGCATGGGCATGTTGGCTGAGCCGGTGACGGCGGCCGTTATGGTGCAGCGACTGGCGCAATTAACGGGGCGCACACCTCTGCATATAGGGAACGGGGAAGATCGGGTGCAGCAAATAGCCTGGTGCACAGGGGCCGCCCAGGGCTATATAGAGGTGGCTATCGCGGCCGGCGCTGATATGTTCGTGACCGGTGAGGCCTCAGAGCAAACCGTGCACACGGCACGCGAAGAAGGCATTCACTTTGTTGCGGCAGGTCACCATGCCACCGAACGCTATGGCGTCCAGGCAGTAGGCGAGCATGTGGCGTCCGTCTTCGACATCGAACACCGGTTCATTGATATAGACAACCCGGTGTGAGGCTAGTGCTTGGGGGGCTCCTCAACGAGCGGGCTCTCGGGCTTTACACGTTCCAAACCAAATTCTTCATTCAGCATACCGGTTTCATTCGGTGACGATTTGGGTGCGTAGTCCAGGGGCGGTTGAATGTCCGCCAGGTCAGCGGGGATTTCGGTGCTGGATGCATTACTGATTTTCTCCAGCGAAATAGGACCCTGGCCCTGGCAGAGCGCAGATGCACCCATGGCGAGATGGTTGTGCACGTCACGATAGCTCTCGGTGAGGTTGTTTAGCAGGCCCGCGGTATTGGAGAAGTGCTCAACGACCTGATCTTCGTAAGCCTTTTTTTCCTGCAGGGCCTCGTCCAGTTTGTGCTCCAGCTCGCGGTTTTTTTTGCCCTGCGGGGACATGCTTCGGCCCAGTAGCGAGCCCAGGCCCAAACCAATCAGTAGCAGTACACCGCCACTCAACAACAAAATATTCAAGCTATACACAGACGATTCCTCATAAAACCAAAACAACAGGCACAGGAGTATACCCGTAATATTCAGTGGACTGTAGCGGCAGTGGGGCCAAGTGGCCCTGATTTCCCTGTCTAGGTAGCATCTGATGGGTGCTGGCCTCATCGATAGGCATCGGTGTACCATTCAAAGTCAGGGAGCCGTACAGAATAATAAGATGCAGTCAGGGACACATTTTCGGTTAGATATCGAAGGCCTTAGGGCGGTTGCGATATTGCTTGTGGTTGCCGCTCATGCGGGAGTACAAGCACTTGAAGGCGGGTTTGTCGGCGTTGATGTCTTCTTCGTTATTTCCGGCTTTCTAATAACTTCGCTGTTGTTTAAAGAATATCACGCCTCGGGAAAGATCGACCTGAGTAATTTTTATTCCCGGCGGTTGAAGCGACTTCTTCCCGCTCTAATGGTTATGATCCTGCTGGTGTCATTGCTGGCTGCCGTCTTCCTGGCGCCTCATGAGCAGTTGGAGCAATCAAATGCCGCCATGAGTGCGCTGGGATGGGTCAGCAATATCTACTTTGCCCTAGCGAACTACGGCTACTTTGAGGCGGGCTCTGAATCGAACCTGTTTTTGCATACCTGGTCATTGGGGGTGGAAGAGCAGTTTTACCTTATCTGGCCGTTATTGATAATGCTTGTTGCTGGCCTCTACAGCCGGCAGGCAGGGCCGGGAAATACTCAAAAGCTGACACTCCGTTTGTCCTTTGTCGTCCTGGTGTTTTTTCTGCTGGCCCTGGTGCTCCACCAGAGCAAGCCAATATGGAGTTTTTACCTCATGCCCGCCAGGGCGTGGCAGTTTGCTGCTGGTGCGCTTGTGTTCTCCTATACTTCTGATTCGGGCGAAGAAAACAGATGGGGCCAACTCTCCCCTATGGTCAGGAGGATGGCAGGCTGGCTTGGACTTGCGCTTATATTGTTGTCTGCGCTGTGGCTGGATTCAGCATCACCCTATCCTGGCTGGCGAGCAGTATTGCCAACGCTTGGTACCTGTTTGGTCCTGCTGTCTGGAACGACTTGCGTCGGCGCCGGCTACAGCGTGGGCAGTTTGTTATCTCTGGCCCCATTGCAATTTATTGGCAGGATTTCGTATTCCTGGTATCTCTGGCATTGGCCGGTGTTTCTGCTGGGGCCGATTATTGGGGGTCAGGGTCTGTTTTCACTGCCACAGCTGACAGTGGTATCGCTAGGATTGGCGGGGGCCTCCTATCTGTTGATAGAAAAGCCGATTCGCGGGAGTGCCTGGTTGTCCCTACATAAGTGGGTGAATTTGAGCGCTTCTTTACTGGTTATCGTGTTGCTTATTTTTGCCTCCGGGGTCTGGAAAAGCTACATCACACAGTGGGGGGGGAGCGAACAGCAACTTAAATACAAGGCCTTCTACCGGGATCTGCCTCGGATATACAGCGATGGCTGCGACAGTTGGTATCACAGCGATAGACTCGATGTGTGCTCTTACGGGAGAGATGATGCCAAGCACACGGTCGTTTTGCTGGGTGACAGTATAGGTGCCCAATGGTTTCCGGCACTTCACAATGTATACCGAAACCCCGATTGGCGTTTTGTCGTTCTGACCAAGTCTTCCTGTCCGATTATAGATAAATCGTTTTTCTATAGCCGTTTGGGCCGCAACTTTATCGAATGCGACAGCTGGCGGAATAAGGCATTGGAATGGATTCAGGATGCCGGCCCGTCGGTTGTTTTTATGGGGACAATCAGTTCGGGTTTTTCCGAGGAGGACTGGATAGAAGGTACGGCCAGGGTATTGGACAAGATTTCTGGCTCCGCCGGTGAAATATTTATTCTCAGGGGTACGCATAGACTACCTTTTGACGGCCTGTCCTGTTTGGCTAGATGGAGCTGGCAGACCAACTTTTTTGCGGCCAGAGATGGCTGTAATAGTGCTTCGAGTAGCCCCGGGGGAGACAATATTTATTCGTGGTTGCAGCTGGTTGCAAAAAAATACCCGAATGTCCATGCACTGGACCTGAACGGGCTAATATGCCCAGAGGGCAGGTGTTATGCCCAGTTATCGAAGGTCCCGGTATTTCGTGATCATCAGCATGTTACTGCCAGCTTTATGCGCTTGTTGGATCCCGCTTCGATTATTTCCAGGATGAAGGCTGCAGCCGATCCCCAGGGCGTAGCTGAGTAACCGGCTATACACCCGCTTTGCGGTCTGCCGGTTGTCAAGTTCGCTGGTAGTGGTTAAAGTGTGCCGGTTCTGCTCCCCTGCCGTTGCTGGCTGATACACCGGAATTGAGATTGTGCCACTTTGACTGAAGCTAACACCACTCCCTGGCAGCGGTATCAGGCAGACCTGCAGCGCAATGATTTTTCGCACGACCCCGCCCAGGAGCAGGCAGTACGCCTGCTGCAGAACCTTTTTGAGCGCCTTGTAGAGCCCAATAATAGCGGCAAAGGTGGTATTGCCGGCTTGCTGCGGTGGTTTGGACGTGAAAACCGCGAGCCTGAAATCGGGCTGTATCTCTGGGGTGGAGTGGGTAGGGGGAAAACCTATCTGGTTGACACTTTTTACGATTGTATTCCCTTCAAGCAGAAACTACGGGTGCACTTTCATCGATTCATGCAGCGTGTACAGTCTGAATTGACTGCGCTGGAGGGCGAGAAAAACCCCCTTGAGATCGTTGCCGACCGTTTTTCTGCGGAGGCGCGAGTTATTTGTTTCGACGAGTTTTTTGTGACCGATATCGCGGATGCCATGATTCTGGGTGGTTTGATGGAGGCCCTGTTTGAACGGGGCGTCACGCTGGTAGCGACCTCTAATATTGTGCCCTCGGGCCTGTATGAAAATGGCCTGCAGCGGCAGCGGTTTTTGCCTGCTATTGCGTTGATCGAGCGGTACACCGACGTGGTGAACGTGGATGCTGGTGTGGATTATCGCCTGCGCACATTGGAGCAGGCCGAGCTGTATCACTACCCTCTTGATGAAGGGGCCAATCAGTCTCTGCAAGAGAGTTTCAGGCGGTTGGCGCCCGAAGCGGGAAAACATTGGGAGCGGGTTGAGATCAATGGCCGCTACCTGAGTTCGCGCTGCGTTGCAGATGATGTGATATGGTTCGATTTTACCGAGTTGTGCGACGGGCCCAGATCCCAGAATGACTACATCGAGTTGGCGCGGATTTATCATGCTGTATTGATTTCCGATGTGCCGGTGATGGGGGTGGATAGCGATGATCAGGCTCGTCGCTTTATCAATCTGGTGGACGAGTTTTACGATCGCAATGTCAAAGTTGTGATGACCGCTGCCGGCCCCTTGCTTGATTTATACAGTGGCGGAAGGCTGGAATTTGAGTTTCAGCGGACGATTTCAAGGCTACAGGAAATGCAATCCCACGAGTATTTGGCGAGGGAGCATAGGCCCTGAATACGGGCGCTGCAGAGAAATCCCACGTATTTTGCCTAAGTGCTGATTTTTCTTTAGTATTTCCTGTGAATATTAGCTTGAAATAGCGCCCATCATTGATTAGTATTCGCGTCCTTGAAATCGGACCAATCCACGAGACAGATATTGATGAAAACTTTTAGTGCCAAAGCAGAAGATGTGGCCCGCGACTGGTTCGTGGTAGACGCCGCTGACAAGACCTTGGGGCGCCTGGCAAGTGAAATTGCACACCGTTTACGCGGCAAGCATAAGGCTGAATATACTCCTCACGTTGATACTGGCGATTACATCGTCGTGATCAATTGTGAAAAGGTTAGGGTGACCGGAGCCAAGACCACCGACAAAATGTACCATCACCACACGGGATACATCGGTGGTATCAAGTCGATTTCTTTCGAGAAGATGATCGATAAGGCCCCGGAGCGTGTCATCCAGAAGGCTGTTAAGGGCATGTTGCCGCGCAATCCCCTTGGGCGCGCTATGTTCAAGAAACTCAAAGTGTATGCGGGTAGCGAACACCCCCATACGGCACAACAGCCACTCGCACTGAATATTTAACGGATACTATTTTATGTCAGCTACTCAATACTACGGCACAGGGCGTCGCAAGACTTCAACGGCTCGTGTTTTTCTTAAGAATGGTGGCGGTAATGTCACTGTTAACCAACGTCCGCTGGATGAGTATTTTGGCCGGCAGGTTGCGCGAATGATTGTTCGTCAGCCTCTGGAGTTGGTAGACATGGTCGAAAAGTTTGATGTCAATATCACGGTTGCCGGCGGCGGAAGCTTTGGTCAGGCAGGCGCGATTCGTCACGGTATCACCCGTGCGTTGATGCAGTATGACGAGTCCCTGCGAGGCACCTTGCGTGCTGCTGGCTATGTGACACGTGATGCGCGTGAAGTTGAGCGTAAGAAAGTCGGCCTGCGTAAGGCCCGTAAGAAGCCTCAGTTCTCCAAGCGTTAAATCGTTTAGTTGCCTCGCTCCATGCGGGGTATACGAGAGTATTGGAAACGTCCGGGTTTGTAGCAAGCCGGACGTTTTTTTATGTCTGGGGTAATATCAACCGGCGGGGCCATTCTGGCGCTCGTGCTCAGTAATAACAGGGGTTTTCCTTGTAACACAGGGGCAAAATCATTACCATTTGCCCCGTTTTGTGCCGACTGGCCTCCAAGAGCCAGATTCGACAGTTCGAAGACTAGAAATCAGGGGAGAGAAGCATGAGTAGCGATGGTGTAAATACCGGCAGGAGACGCTTTCTGACGGCGGCCACGAGTGCGGTAGGTGTTGCAGGTGCCGTGGGCATCGCTGTGCCATTTGTGGGCTCCTGGAACCCCTCTGCAAAAGCTAAGGCAGCTGGTGCGCCCGTAAAGGCGGATATCGGCAAGATAGAGCCGGGCCAGATGATTGTTGTTGAATGGCGCGGGAAGCCCGTCTACGTCCTTAATCGCACTGCCTCGCAGCTTGAAAATCTCGCATCCCTGAACAGTGAATTGAAAGACCCGGATTCCGTTGTTTCGAAACAGCCCGCCTATATTGAAGGAATCGCCCGGGCTATACGCCCCGAGTTATTGGTTGTCGAAGGCCTCTGCACCCACCTGGGTTGCGCGCCAAAATTTCGCCCTGAGGTAGGAGCAGCAGACCTGGGCGGAGACGAGTGGCTGGGCGGCTTTTTCTGTCCTTGTCACGGTTCAAAGTTTGACCTGTCTGGCCGCGTTTATGCGGGTGTACCGGCTTCTGCCAATCTTGTGGTGCCACCCCATTCATTCGAGGGTGACAATATTCTGGTAATTGGCGTGGATTCGGAGGCTACCTGATGAACAATATGCTTATTGGATTACGTGACTGGGTTGATGCTCGCCTGCCGATTATGCGCGCGTGGGATACCCACATGGGCAAGTACTATGCGCCCAAGAACTTTAACTTCTGGTATTTCTTCGGTGTCTTGTCCCTGGTGGTACTGGTCAACCAGCTGCTGACGGGTGTCTGGCTGACCATGAGCTTTAACCCCAGCTCTGAGGGCGCCTTTGCCTCGGTCGAATACATCATGCGCGACGTGGATTTTGGCTGGATTATCCGCTATTTGCACTCCACGGGGGCCTCCGCGTTCTTCCTCGTTATTTATCTGCACATGTTCCGAGCGATGTTGTACGGCTCGTACAAAAAGCCCCGTGAACTGATCTGGATCTTTGGCATGCTGATTTTTGTTGTGCTGATGGCCGAAGCCTTTGTGGGCTATGTCCTGCCCTGGGGTCAAATGTCTTACTGGGGTGCCCAGGTGATTATCTCCCTGTTTGGCGCTATTCCGGTGGTGGGCGAGGATCTGGTGACCTGGATTCGTGGTGACTACCTGATTTCCGGCATTACCCTCAATCGTTTTTTCGCTCTGCACGTGGTGGCACTGCCGATTATTCTGTTGGCGCTGGTGGTACTACACCTGTTGGCATTGCACGAAGTGGGTTCCAATAATCCCGATGGTGTGGATATCAAAAAATACAAGGATGATAAGGGTGTGCCCCTCGATGGCATCGCTTTTCACCCCTATTACACTGTGCATGACCTCCAAGCGATCGGTGTGTTCCTCTTTGTGTTCTGTTTCATAGTGTTCTTTATGCCGGAAATGGGCGGTTATTTCCTTGAATTTGCCAATTTCGAAGAGGCGAATGCCCTGAAGACGCCCGAGCATATTGCGCCGGTATGGTATTTCACGCCGTTTTATTCTGTGTTGCGTGCGGTGCCGGACAAGTTCTGGGGCTTTATCGCCTTTGCTGCGTCTGTTGCCGTTCCCTTCATGCTGCCATGGCTGGATCGCAGCCCGGTCAAATCCTGGCGCTACCGCGGTAATATGACCAAGATAAGCCTGATCGTCTTTGTGGCTACCTTCTTGATCCTTGGCGTTCTGGGTGTGAAGTCTCCGACGCCAGCGAGAACCTTTCTTGCCCAGATCTGTTCCATAATTTACTTCGGGTTCTTCCTGCTGATGCCTATCTGGACATCTATGGAGAAGGTTAAGCCGGTACCGGATCGGGTGACTACTGACGGCGGTATTGGGCTCTTGGGTAGTATCGTCGGTCTGGTTCTGATTCTGGCGTTGACTGTCTTGCCTCTCAAGGCCGTGGGTTCCGAGTCCAGCTTCAATTGTGGCAGCATGCCCTGCGACGAATTTACCGCCGATCCCAGGGATAAGGCGTCTTTGCAAAGTGGCGCCAAGATGTATATGAACTACTGCCTGGGGTGTCACTCCATGCAATACTCGCGCTACAACCGCGTTGCCTCCGATCTTGGGATTCCCGAGGACATGATGCAGGGTAACCTGATCTTTGATCCCGATCTCAAGATAGGTTCGCTGATGCACAGCCCAATGGATGTGCGCACTGCTAAAGTCTGGTTTGGGGCGGCGCCGCCGGACCTGACATTGGCTTCCAGAGCGAGGCAGCCGGAGTGGTTGTACACTTACCTGCGTACCTTTTACAAAGACGAAAGCCGCCCTTATGGCGTAAACAACAAGGTTTTCAAGGACGTGGGTATGCCTCACGTTATGTTGGAACTCCAAGGTATGCAGGAATGTGCCATGGGGCCTGTAACGGCGCATAATGGCGGTGTAAAGCGTGATCCGCTCACTGGCGAGGATATCCTGGAAGATGCCTGTGGTCAGTTTACCGTGGCTGCAGCGGGCGCTATGACGCCTGAGGAGTATGATACTGCGATTTACGACCTGGTGAACTTTATGGCCTACACGGCCGATCCGGTCGTTGTGGATCGTCATCGAATCGGAACGTTTGTTCTGCTGTTTATTACTTTGTTCTTTGTATTGGCCTGGTTGCTCAACCGCGAATACTGGAAGGACGTACACTAAAACCGGCATTGGCTGGAAGAGGCAGTGTGGCCTGTAGCCGCGCTGCCTGTTAACTGTTTAATTATAAACACTGAGGAACCCTCATGGGCGTAGTGGCAAAGCGGTCTTCGATGACCTTTTACACTGATAATACGAGTCATTACAGTCATAGAGTGCGCATTGTGCTCGCTGAGAAAGGGGTGACTGTGGATATGATAGAGGTTGATAGCGCTCATCCGCCGGCAGAATTGGCCGAGTTGAACCCTTACAACTCTCTGCCTACACTGGTCGACCGTGATCTGATTTTGTATGAGTCGAAGGTCATGATGGAATATCTGGATGAGCGATTTCCCCACCCGCCACTGTTGCCCGTTTACCCGGTAGCCAGGGCTGAAAGTCGCCTCTATATACATCGTATCGAAAAAGACTGGTCTAATCTTGTCGACTCCATCCTGCATTCCCGCAGCGAGAACGTTGTCAGTAAAAGCAGTAAAGAGTTGCTCGAGAGCATCACGGCGATAGCGCCAATTTTTTCTGAAAAGCCCTTTTTCATGAGCGAAGAATTCACGCTGGTCGATTGCGTTATTGCACCCATTTTGTGGCGCTTACCTGCGTTGGGTATCGATGTTCGGTCGAACAAGCAAACCAAGCCATTGTTGACCTACATGGACACATTATTTGATCGCGAGTCCTTTCAAGCCAGCTTGTCAGAGCAGGAAAGGGAGATGCGCCTCTAAGGCGCTTTCCAGGTATTACGAGTCGCCACATGACACCCAGTCGCCCCTACATTATGCGCGCCCTGTATGAGTGGATTGTCGATAATGACTGCACTCCCTACATGCTGGTAGACGCCATGCTGGAGAATGTCATGGTGCCCCAGCAATTTGTCAAAGATGGCCAGATCGTTCTGAATATTTCCCCGGGTGCGGTGGTAGAGCTCAATATAGCCAACGATGCGGTGAGCTTCAATGGCCGTTTTGGTGGTGTAGCGACAGATATTTATGTGCCGGCGGCGGCGGTTATTGGTATTTATGCCAGGGAAAACGGCCAGGGAATGGTCTTTGATGCGGAAGAGGGTTCTGATGACGACACGCCGCCTGAAGACGGTGGGTCTTCCCCAGCTCGCCCGGAGGGCCGGCCGTCGCTCAAAGTCGTGAAGTAGAAATATTTACGGGCAGAGTCACCGTGAAGAGTTTTTAATCCAGAATTTCGAAAATTCGCACTACCCGCTGTACACCGGATATGCTGGCCGCAGTGTCTGCTATCCGATCGGCTTCAGCCCGGGTTGCCAAGCCCATAAGGTAGACCACACCATTTTCGGTGACAACCTTGACGCGACCCCCTTCTATGCCCGAATTGCCCAGTAAATAGCTCTTAACCTTGGTTGTTATCCAGGCATCACTGCTTCTCGTCATTGTCGAGGTGGGGGCGGAGACTTCCAACTCGTTGTAGATTCTTCGGACATTGCGGATTTTTCTCACCACATCTGTGGCCTGGCTTTTTAGGGCTTCACTGTGGACCTGGCCGGCCAGCAGAACATAACCGTTGTAGCTGACCACGACCAGGTGAGCCTCGTCGAAGGAATCATTGGCCGCGCGTATATTTACCACGGCTTTGGTTTCGATACTCTCATCCTCCATTTGTTGGCCCATGGTACGTTCCCCGGGGTCGTCCTCCATGGTGTTTGACTCCATCGTGGCCAGAAAGCTGCCACAACCAGCGAGTGTCATGCTGGTGCATAGGAGAATGAGAGTAAGCACGTTTTTCATTGTCTATTCCTGGTCGTAACTGCCAAAGAGACTGAGTTCAATCATTTCGCAAAGGCACTGGATGATCATCGTGTGAATTTCAATAATGCGAGGCTGTCGCGCCGCGTCCACAGAGAGTTCCAGGTCCTGGTCGCTGAGCAATTGGCCCAGTTGTATATTGTTATCGCTATTGGTCAACACTACAACGGACATATTTCGGTCTTTAGCTGCTTGAATTCCCCTGATGAGGTTGTTGTGGAGGCTTCCGCTCGCCAGGCAGACCAGGATGTCGCCTGAGTGGCCCAACGCGCCAATTTGGCGGGCGAAGATATCATCGATGTCACTGCTTGTTGCTATAGCTGTTAGGCTCGCGGCATCCAGGCCCAGTGATATCGCGGGGAGAGCGGGCCGTTCGTGCTCGAATCGATTGAGTAGGTTGCACACAAGAAGCTGTGCCAGGGCGCCATCGGGGCCATTGCCACAGGCGATGATTTTCCTGTCCTGCAGCAGGGCTTCCGTCATAAGTTGACTGCCCTTTTCTATGGGGTCTGCAAGGCTGTCAACCGACATGGCTATTAACTCAATAGCCTGCTGAAAGTTCTCGGCAATGCGTTGGTAGTAATCCATTTCCTTGAGTACCTCGTCACTCATCCTGTAATGGCCGCAGTCATGCGGTAAAAGCCGACCTGATCCAGTTGGCGGCCAGTGTATTGTCAGATTTTCGCGGCTCGAAGGCAATAACGTCAAATCGACAGCGAATATTATTCCACTTCGGGTTAGCCCGAAGATACAATTGCGCAGTGCGCACTATGCGTTGCTGCTTGCGTCTATCGACGGAAGCGGCAGCGCTGGCGAAACTGCGGTGTTTGCGTGCCCGCACTTCCAGAAAAACCAGGCATTGATTGTCCAGTGCGATGATGTCGATTTCGCCTGTTTTGCGAGAAAAGTTTCTTGAAAGAATTTGTACGCCCTCATTAGTGAGCAGCGCAATCGCCTTATCCTCGTAGTTGTCCCCTATTGCTCTCATTTCCGCTGGGCTCCTGGCTAGTATGGTTAACTTTGTGCCAGTGTAGCTAGTGGGCCTTGAGAGCGCTTCCGTCAAATGTGGCCGGCTGGAGTTCTCGTACAATACGCAGCTGGGGGTCCAGGCTGAGTAGTCCGGTATTGCCCCTGATGTGGACGTTCGGCCCGGCTTGTAGCTGGCTTAGCCGGGATTGAAGAAGATAGGCATCAGCGCCTAACGCGTTTAGGCGCGCGTAGTTATTATTGCCTTTGATCTCGCGATTGAGGGTTGTGCGCAGGGCGGGGTTTTCGTTGAGCAGCCAGGGCGTTTCCAATAGCTTGACGCCATTGAGGTCCTTGTCCCGTTTATCGGGTGTTCCCCGATAAATCGCCGAGGTCGCGTATACCGGTAACTCTCCAGCATAGTGGTAGGCTAACAGGGGCTTGAGCGAACGCGCTTCGGAGCCGTTCCGGCACAGTAAAAAGATGGCATCCAGGTCCTGGCGTCGCCGGGCGGTGAATTCAATATTGGTGGCGAGCATGCTACGAACATCTCTGGCACGTTGTTCGCTCTCGGGAAGATTGAGGGCGGTAGCCATACTGCTGGAGTAGTCTTCCTGGCTGGAGTAGCTGGCCACCCCGCTTACCTGTCCCCCCAAAGCGGTCCATTGCTCCGTCAGGGCCTGTTCCATCTTGGAGCCCCAACTTCCTCCAGGGCGTATGATGACGGCTCTCCTGGCCCCTTCGCCAAAAGCGAGCCGCGCGATTTGCCCAGCCTCATCTTCTGGCGCGAGTGCCAGCTGAATCAGTGCGGTAGTGCTGGTTGGCAGTAAGCCCCCTATCTGGTTCAGTGTCAGAATGGGCGTCTGGCGATTCGGATGTTTCCCCAGTGTCGCAACGGCCTGTTTACTGAGTGGGCCGATAACCAACTGGGCGCCAGCTGACGTCGCTTCTTCATAGGCAGTTACCACGGAGTCATAGCGGTCGAGGTCCACTATCTGTAATTCCAGGGGGGCATCACCGGCCCGCTGAGACGTGTAGTAGTTGGCCAGATAGCCATCGCGTACGGCTTTTCCCGCCGGTGCGAGACGGCCGCTCAGGGGTAGCATGATGGCCACTTTTTCCAGGCTGGTGTTTTGTTGCAGTATGTACTCAAGCCCTCCGGGCAGTTTGCCGGCCGCAGGGTGAACGGGGTTTTCAGCGCGCCAGCGAGTGAGGCCTTGTCTGAGTGCGGCATCACTTTTTGACTCGGCTGTTAGCAGGGACAGGGTAATCCAGCCCTGCCATTGTCGGTCCGTAGTACCGGTCATGGCGGCCCGTAGTTCTGCCGCAGGAGCGCGCTGTAGGTCATACCAGATGCTCTCTATCAGCGCGTCCGCCCCAGGCTGGCCTGCAGGAACATTTTTCAATTGCAGGTCGCTGTAACGGGCGCTTTCGATGGGCTTTCCCGACATGCTCAGCATATACCGCTGAAAGTTATTGATCTTGCTTTGTATGGCTGGATCAAGAGATGACCGTGAGAGTGCCTCAAGTAGCTCTCTGGCCTCCGTCTGCTCTCCTTTCAAGTAGAGGATGCGGGCCTGGAGGTAGCCAAGGTATTGGCCATCTGTGGCGTTCGTCTGCTCCGGGGGGATGTCTGCGAGGGTATTCCCAGCGGCCATCCAGTCGAAAGCCAGCAGGTATTGCTCTGCCCGACTAAACTGCGCGCTAAAGCGGGAGCGGGGGAGTGGAGCTGACGCCTCAACCACATCCTGGGGTGTCTGCTTGACTTCGTTGTCGGGGCTTTTTGTCTCCGGCCCGCCGGCACAGCCTGCAAGGACGGCTGCGATCACAATCATGCCGGATAATCGGGTCAATATTCGGTACGCTGGGAAGCTGGGTCTCATGCTATTCTTCGCTGGTTCTCTCGGCTAACTTGAATTGTCGTTTTCCGGGTGTCATTTTCTATTGATAAGGAGGGATTCGTGGAATCCGGTCTCTATGTAGTCGCAACACCTATCGGAAATCTCGCTGATATGTCACCCCGGGCTGTACAGGTGCTGCGGGACGCAGATCTTATTGCGGCTGAGGATACCAGACATAGCCTGCGCTTGCTTCAGCATTTCGGTATTACGACCCGGTTGAACGCTTATCACGACCACAGCGATGCGCGCACACTGGATAAAATCGGGCAATGCCTGTCCGGCGGTGGGGTCGTGGCGTTGATCTCCGACGCCGGAACTCCCCTGATCTCCGACCCGGGTTATCGCCTTGTGCGTTTTGCTCACGAACAGGCGTATACGGTGCGCTCGGTGCCGGGCCCTTGTGCTGCCATCGCGGCGCTCAGTGTGTCCGGACTGGCAACCGATCGTTTTTTGTTTGAGGGCTTTCTGCCGGCAAAAGCCGGCGCCAGGGAGAATCGCCTGGCGGACCTCAAATCGGAGCCGGCAACACTGATTTTTTATGAGGCACCGCACAGAATTCTGGAGAGCCTTGCCAGCCTGGTCAAGGTGTTCGGTGGTTCTCGCGAGGCCATGCTTGCGCGTGAAATTACCAAGGCCTTTGAAACGGTTAAGAGCGGTACACTGGAGCAGCTAGCGGCATTTGTGGCTGGCGACAGTAATCAGCAGCGTGGGGAGATTGTGCTGGTTGTTGCCGGTCGCCGGCACGTAGAGGGTCGGTTGGACGAACAGACAGCTTCACTGTTGCGTCGACTGGCTGAAGAGTTGCCGGCCAAGCGGGCTGCTGCGGTCGTTGCGGAGCATACCGGCTTGCGCAAAAATGCGCTCTATCAGTTCCTGCTGGATGAAAAAGAATAGTCTGGTAGACGCAGTGCTTGCTGTTCGGTCTGGCTGGCGTTAGGCTGTGCGCGGAGTTGGTCAGGCGATCGCTGTGTGATTTAGATTACGCGGAGGAAAGTCCGGGCTCCAAAGGGCAGAGTGCCAGGTAACGCCTGGGGGGCGTGAGCCTACGGAAAGTGCAGCAGAGAGTATACCGCCTGGCGGGAAACCGCTCGGTAAGGGTGAAACGGTGCGGTAAGAGCGCACCGCGCGGCTGGTAACAGGCGTGGCGATGGTAAACCCCACTCGGAGCAAGACCAAATAGGAATCCATTAGCCGCGGCCCGTGGTGGATTCGGGTAGGTTGCTACAGGCAGGCGGCGACGCCTGTCGCAGATGAATGATCGTCCACGACAGAACCCGGCTTATCGACCAACTCCAACTTATCTTCTTCGCCACAGCGATGCTGTGCGCTCTGCCGGCGGCGCCCAGTATTCTATAGGTCCGCCGCTTATATTATTTACTGCTATCAAACCGTATTTTAAAGAAAAAAATAGACTTTAACTTAAAGTAGATCCTTAAGAAGAGGTGATACTGCCATGTTTTAGTGTGATTTTTACCACTTTTGGTTTGTGAGTACCTCCGCGCTGGGTTTCAAAAGTGCGCTAATTGTCTGAAATTAAAACGTTTTTTCCCCAACTTGTCTTGACAGTTTTCCTCTATCGAACCTATAGTGTCGAGAAGTGGTAATAAGTGGGTAAATCTGGCTATTTGTGGAATTCACAGCCAGCTGAGTGGGGAAAAAGAGCGTGTTTCGAGGCGTACAGCACATCAACATGGATGCGAAGGGACGGTTGGCGATGCCAGCGCGTCAGCGCGAGCCATTGTTGTCCCAGTGCGCCGGTCAGATTGTGCTGACGATCGATACGCAATCTGCCTGTTTGGTGATTTATCCCCTGCCCGAGTGGGAGCGTGTAGAGAAGGAAATTCAAGGGCTGCCCGCATTAAAACCCGCCGTAAAACGCTTTCAGCGCCTGGTTCTGGGTTATGCAACGGATCTCGAGTTGGATGGTAATGGTCGGATGTTACTGCCGGCCCCCCTGCGTGAATATGCACAGCTGGACAAGAAACTGGTGTTGGTCGGCCAGGGCAACAAGCTTGAATTGTGGTCTGAGGCGCTCTGGTTGGCTGAGCGTGATCAGGCATTGTCGGAGTCCGGTCCTGAGGCCGAGCTACCCGACGAACTGATTTCCCTGACCCTGTAGGTGGGCGACATGCATCAAACGGTTTTGTTACGAGAGGCGGTTCAGGCTCTGGTGACTAACCCCGCGGGCTGTTACGTCGATGGGACTTTCGGCCGGGGTGGGCACAGTAATTACCTACTGGAAAATATCGATCAGAATGGGCGACTGCTGGGTGTGGATAAAGATCCCGCCGCGGAGGTGGTGGCCAAACAGTTGGAATTGAGCGATCCCCGTTTTCAATTTTTTCACGGGTCTTTCGCTCTACTTCCCCATCAACTGCGTGGGATGGGGATCGACGCAGTTGATGGTATTTTACTGGACCTGGGTGTGTCCAGCCCGCAGCTGGAAGAGGCGGAGCGTGGTTTTAGTTTTCTTCACGATGGTCCTCTGGATATGCGCATGGATACCACACGCGGTGAAACAGCTGCCCAGTGGCTGTCTTACGCGAGTATGCAGGATATCGCGACTGTCCTGAAAGAGTATGGCGAGGAGCGTTTTTCCCGCCGAATTGCCACGGCCATCGTCGAGGCAAGAGAAGAAGAGCCGATTACGACAACGGCCAGGTTGGCAAGGTTAGTCAGCGAAGCTAACCCCAAGTGGGAAAGGCACAAGCATCCGGCAACCCGCTCATTTCAGGCGATTCGAATTCAGATCAATCGCGAGCTTGATGATTTAAAGGATTTGTTGGCGGACTCCCTGGATATGTTAAGGGTGGGCGGGCGTCTCGTGGTAATCAGTTTTCACTCACTGGAAGATCGTTTGGTTAAGCGCTATATGCGGGACATGGCCAGGGGAGACGAGATTCCAGTGGGTGTTCCTATCAGGGACAGCGCGCTGAACAGACGCATGAAGTTGGTTGGTAAGGCGGTGAAAGCCAGCAATGAAGAAGTGGCAGATAACGTTAGATCGCGCAGTGCAATCATGCGTGTGGCGGAAAAAATAAGCTGACAGTTGTTGTCAGGCGGGCGGGTATGGCGAAGAAGTCTACAGTGGTAACAGTGACAGCAGGGGGTGGCTATCGACACCTTTTTTGGCTGAACGCTGCCCTGCTGAGTTTGATTTTGCTCTCGGCTTTTGGGGTAATTCTTTCAACCCACAACTGCCGTGAAGTCTATGCCAAATTACAGGTGTTGGAGGCATCGCAATGGTATTTGCAGGAAGACTACGGTCGGCTGTTGCTGGAGCAGAGCACCTGGGCTTCACATTACCGGGTTGAACAGGTCGCTAGACGCGATTTGGGTATGCATGCGCCGGCAGCTGCAAGTCAGCGAGTGGTGATTCAGTGAAGGCGGCAAAGTTGAAGCCAGTGGCCGTTTGGCGCTTTTATACCGTGCTGGCGGTTCTGGTGGTCTTCCTGATCCTGCTAGTGGGACGCGTGCTGTCTTTGCAGGTGCTGGATACTGACCGTGGACATGAGTTTCTTCAGGGTCAGGGCGAGATGCGTGCCGTGAGAACCATGGAGATTCCCGCCTATAGGGGGATGATATCTGATCGCCGCGGCGAGCCGTTGGCTGTCAGTACCCCGGTCGTTTCTATCTGGGCGAATCCATCCATTTTACACTCCTCCGAACGACTGCCTGATCTGGCGGCTGCGCTGCGTATGGATCTGGGAGACCTGAAGGACAAACTGCAGCGTTACCGTGGGAAGCAGTTCATGTATCTGTTGCGCCACAGTGTGCCTGCAGATGCACGAAAAGTTCTTGAGATGCGTATCGCGGGTGTCTACGGTGAACGGGAGTACCGACGGTTTTACCCTGCAGGCGAAGTTGCAGCCCATGTGGTGGGTTTTACCAATGTGGATGACGAAGGTATTACGGGGCTCGAATTGGCCTACGAAGATTGGTTGCAAGGGGAGCCGGGTAAGAAGAAGATCATCAAGGATTTACACGGCGATGTGGTACGCGATATTGGTGTTCTGCAGCCGGCTCGTCCAGGTAAAGATCTGGTACTGAGTATCGATCTGCGCTTGCAGTACCTGCAGCATCGCGAACTTCAGCGCGCTATGACGGTCACCGGTGCGGCTTCCGGCACGATTGTGACACTGGATAGCCGTACCGGTGAGATTCTCGCCATGGTCAATTCGCCTGTCTACAATCCGAATAGTCGCAAGGGCGTGAAAGCGTCAAGTATGCGTAACCGGGCGCTCACTGACGTCTACGAGCCGGGTTCCACCATGAAGCCGCTGACGGTTTCGGCAGCGTTGGAAACGGGGCGCTATACGACGGATACGGTCATAGACACTTCTCCCGGGCGTATCAGGGTAGGCCGAAAAACCTTGCCCGATCCACGTAATTACGGCGAGATTAGTGTTTCGCGCGTCGTGGAAAAATCCAGCCAGGTTGGAATTACCAAGATTGCACTTGATATTGGCCACGAGCCTATCTGGGATATGTTCAATCGCTTTGGTCTCGGGCAATCGACAGGTATTGGCTTTCCCGGTGAAAGCAGCGGCATTTTACCTAACCGCCCCAAGTGGCACGCCATTGAGAAAGTGACGCTGGCATTTGGCTACGGACTGACTGCAACGCCGCTGCAAGTGGCTCACGCTTATACGGTGTTTGCCAACGAGGGCGTGCAGCCAGCAGTTTCCTTGCTGGCGCTCACAGACGAGATTCCTGAAGGCAGGGTTGTTCTCACTCCGGAACTTGCGCGCACGATGCTGCAGGTACTGGAGAGGGTCACCGGCGAGAACGGTACAGCCAGAAAAGCGCGGGTACCGGGTTATAGTGTTGGCGGCAAGACCGGTACAGTGCACAAGGTGGGGCCTGGTGGCTACGCTGACGATAAATATGTGGCCCTGTTTGCCGGTGTAGCGCCGATCGATAATCCGCGCATCGTAACCGTCGTGGTGCTAAATGAGCCAAAGGGTGAGGCGCATGGTGGAGGTTCCGCTGCGGCCCCCGTCTTTTCCCGTGTAACCCAGGGCGCTTTACGACTGTTGAACGTGCCACCTTCGGAGCCTGAGTCAGTGATTGCAGGCAGGCCGGTTCGTCGTGGGGGGGCGGTATAGTGATGCCTGCCATGCAAGGCGATACATCAGCGGTTGCGCTTTCATTTTTGCTCGATGACAACCGTCATGCTTTTGACAATGTCATGATTACAGGCATTCAGCTTGATAGCCGCAAGGTATCTGACGGCGACCTGTTTCTCGCACTTCCCGGTGATTTACATGACGGTCGCCAGTTCATTGAGCAGGCTGTGGCGAATGGCGCGGCGGCTGTGATTGCCGAGGCGCCTGTGGCCGGTTTTGTCGATCAAATTCCCGTCCCCCTCATTGAAGTGATGGAGCTGGGACAGGAAGCGGGGTGTATAGCCTCCCGTTTTTATGCCAATCCCAGCAGCGACATGCATGTGGTGGGTGTAACCGGCACCAACGGGAAAACCACAACCACGGCATTGATCGCCCAGTTGGGTCGACGGCTGAATCGAACCGTCGGCGTGATAGGTACGCTGGGTTGTAGTCTTGACGGCAGTGTTTCGGCAGCTGCCAATACCACGCCTGATCCCGTGTCCATGCAGGGACAGTTGTCGCAGTGGCGTGATCAAGGTGTTTCTGCTGTAGCGATGGAGGTCTCGTCCCATGCCCTGGTCCAGGGGCGCGTCAGCGGTACCCGGTTCGAAACGGCAGTGTTCACCAATCTCAGCCGTGACCATCTTGATTATCACGGCAGTATGGAAGCCTACGGTCGAGCCAAGATGCAGCTGTTTACCGTAGAGGGCTTGCGTCACGCCGTGGTGAATCTGGATGACGATTACGCCGCCGGGGTGTTGGCCATCATTCCGGCCGGGGTCAAGAAATTGACCTATTCGGCCGCGGGGAATACCGCAGCGGATGTCGTGTTTGAGGCCGTGCATTTCAATGCTGACGGTGTCAGTGCTCGCCTGCGAACGCCCTGGGGGTCCAGAGACTGCACAAGCCCGTTGAGAGGGGGATTCAATCTCTCAAACCTGGCAGCGGCAATTGCCGTATTACTGCTGGCTGGCGAAGACCTGGATACCCTGCTGGCTGCTGTTCCGAACCTGCAAGCCGTTCCAGGCCGAATGCAGCCCGTCTCGGTTGAAGGGGGTTTACAGGTACTTGTCGATTACGCCCACACACCGGCGGCGCTGGAGCAGGCGTTACTTGCCTTGCGCCCACATGTTGCGGGCCGCCTGCTTACCGTCTTTGGTTGTGGTGGAGACAGGGATCGGGGAAAACGCTCGGTGATGGGTCGGCTGGCTTGCGAGCTTTCGGACCGGGTATTTATCACCAGCGATAACCCCAGAAGTGAACATCCGCTGGCTATTTTGCGGGATATTGAATCGGGCTGCACAGGTTCCTACCAGCTTATAGAGGACAGGGCAGAAGCGATACACGCAGCCCTTGCTGAGGCCGTGGCCGGGGATTGTGTGTTGGTGGCTGGTAAGGGGCACGAGAATTACCAGCTTATCGATAACGAACGGCATTACTTCAGTGACGAGCAGCAGATTCAGCAGTACCTGGCCGGGAGGCGACTCACATGATGGCCCCCTGTCTGCTGTCTGATCTCGAATCACCCGTCAATGGGCATCTGCTCGGTGCCGACTGTGAAGTGAAGAGCGTGTCGATTGATAGCCGAAAACCCCAGGCTGGGGCACTTTTTGTTGCGCTTGAAGGTGAGAGCTTCGATGGCCACAATTTTATTGGTCAGGCTGCTGAGTCTGGCGCGGTTGCGGCAGTGGTTTCTCACGACGTGGAATCTGTACTGCCCTTATTGCGGGTGGCGGATACCCAGCGCGCCCTGGGGATGATTGCGGCTCAAAACCGCAACGCATTCGAAGGCACACTGGTTGCCATTACCGGCAGCAGTGGCAAAACGACGGTTAAGAATATGATTCACGCGGTCCTGTCTCAGCGCGGTAGTACGCTGGCGACAAAGGGCAATCTAAATAATGAAATAGGTGTGCCACTCACCTTGCTCGACCTGGGCCGCGAGCACGAATTCGCTGTCGTTGAGATGGGGGCAGGAAGTCGCGGCGATATCGCCTGGCTCTGTGAGTTGGGGCGGCCTTCCATCGCTTTGTTACTCAACGCACTGCCAGCTCATCTGGAGGGCTTTGGCAGCGTGGAGGCGGTCGCTGAGGCCAAAGGGGAAATTTTTGACGATCTGGGGCCGGCAGCTATCGCTGTGATTAACGCGGATCAGCCATGGGCAGGCCAGTGGCGGGAGCGTGCTTCTCCCGCGACTGTTTTGGACTACGGTCTGAGCCATGCGGCTGCGGTTACTGCGAGCAATATCGAGCTTCGCGGCATTGATGGTGTGAGCTTTACGGCGCTGACGCCCACTGGCGAAATACAGATGAAGTTACACTTCCCTGGAATGCACAATGTGAGTAATGCGCTGGCGGCGATAGCGGTTGGACTGTCTTGTGAGTTGTCACTTGAAGCTATTCGCAAGGGCCTGGAATCGGTAGCACCTGTTGCCGGTCGGCTGTCTGTCGAGCGCCTTGCCGGTGGCATGAAAGTGATAGATGACTGTTACAACGCTAACCCCGGGTCGGTGCGAGCGGCGATCGACGTATTGGCTTCTTGTCCGGGTCGTCGCACGCTGGTGTTGGGTGCGATGAGAGAGCTGGGTAGTGACAGTGTGAAACTGCACCGTGAGATCGGTGCCTATGCCAGGGAAGCAGGTATTGATCAGTTGTGGGGTGTTGGCCCTGAGCTCGAGTGTACGGTAGCCGCGTTCGGTGAGAGCGGGCGTTATTTCGCAGACAGGGAGCTGGCAATCGCTGCCTTACCCGATGTTTTTGCGGAGGACGATACTGTTTTGATTAAAGGCTCAAGGGGAGCGGCGATGGAGCATATCCTGTCGGCCTTGCGAGATGACAGGCTCGGGGGGGATTGCTGACATGCTGTTAATGTTGGCAGAGTATCTCGTGCAATTTGAGTCCAGTTTCCAGGTGTTTCAGTACCTGACCCTGCGGGGTATTCTCTCTGCGGGTACTGCACTAACGATCTCCCTGTTGGTGGGGCCAACGATGATTCGCCGCCTGAACTACCATCAGGTGGGGCAGTCGGTTCGAACGGATGGCCCCGAGAGTCACCTGAGCAAGTCGGGTACACCTACCATGGGTGGCGCACTCATACTGGTTGCGATTGCGATCAGTACGCTGTTGTGGGCAGATTTGAACAACCCCTATATCTGGATAGTCCTGTTGGTGACAGCTGTCTTCGGGGCGGTGGGTTGGGTGGATGATTATCGCAAGGTGGTTGAAAAAGATTCTCGTGGCTTGCCCGCTCGCTGGAAGTATTTTTGGCAGTCAATCGCGGGATTGGCCGCCGCGCTGTATCTTTATTTCGGTTTCGATACACCGGTTACAACTGAATTGTACTTGCCCTTCTTTAAGGACTTTGCCTGGAGTATGGGGCCGCTTTTTATCGTGCTGACCTATTTCGTTATCGTTGGATCAAGCAATGCAGTGAATTTGACAGATGGCCTGGACGGCCTGGCCATTTTGCCGACGGTGCTGGTCGGTATGGCGCTGGGGATTATCGCCTACCTGACAGGGCACGCAGATTTTGCGGAGTACCTGCATATCCCCTATGTAGCCGGCAGCGGTGAAGTGGCTGTATTTTGCGGCGCTATCGCCGGCGCCGGACTCGGGTTTCTCTGGTTCAATACTTATCCCGCGCAGGTTTTTATGGGTGATGTCGGTGCGCTGGCATTGGGCGCAGCTCTGGGTACCGTGGCGGTGATTACAAGACACGAAATTGTGTTCTTCATTATGGGGGGAATATTTGTCCTGGAGACCGTCTCTGTCATATTGCAGGTCGCCTCTTTCAAGCTGACCGGAAAACGAATTTTTCGAATGGCCCCTATACATCACCACTTTGAATTGAAGGGGTGGCCAGAACCGCGCGTGATTGTGCGTTTTTGGATAATTACGGTAATGCTGGTCCTGTTCGGCCTGGCTACCTTGAAGTTGCGCTAGTCGTGAATATGAATCTGATTGCAAGCAGTGACATGCGAGTCGTGGTAGGCCTGGGTGCTACCGGCTTGTCCTGTGCGCGCTATTTCAGTCGTAAGGGCCAGGCTTTCACTGTTGTGGATACACGCAGTGAGCCTCCAGGGCTCGCTGAGTTTCGGCGTGAATGCCCGGACGTCCCGGTATTTTTTGGCGACGTGCCTGACGCGGTAATTGAAAGTGCATCAGAATTGGTGGTCAGTCCCGGTGTTGCCCTGAGCGAGCCCCTTGTGTCGAAAGCCCAAAGCGCTGGCGCTGAGGTGATCGGTGATATCGATTTATTTATGCGTGAGGCGACAGCGCCAGTCGTCGGAATCACGGGTTCCAATGCTAAATCTACGGTGACCGAGCTAGTGGGCCAGATGGCTAGAGATGCCGGAGTGAAAGTGGCTGTCGGTGGCAATTTGGGCCTGCCGGCCCTGGACCTTCTGTCTTCGTCCTGCGAGCTGTATGTGCTCGAGCTATCGAGCTTTCAGTTGGAACGTGCCGGAAAGCTCAATTTATCCGTCGCTACCGTGTTGAATATTACGGCGGATCATTTAGACAGGCATGGCAATATGCCGCTGTATCATCGCGCAAAGCACCGGATTTTCCAGGGCTGCAAGAAGGCGGTGGTCAATCGCGGGGATTCCCTGACCACGCCGCTGGTGGCCGAAGATGTCGATGTCGTGGGTTGGCGCATGGGTGAGCCCGAGCTGGGCGGTTTTGGTTTGCGTTACGAAAACGATCGTGAGTACCTCAGTTGGCAGTTTGACCTCCTGCTGCCCTCGGACGAGTTGGGCCTCACCGGTAGGCACAATATCGCCAATGCGCTTGCCGCGCTGGCGATAGGCCATAGTGCTGGCCTGCCACAGGACTCTATGTTGATCACACTGCGTGAATTCGCCGGCTTACCTCATCGCTGTCAACAAGTGGCTGAGATTGATGCGGTGGTATACGTGAATGATTCCAAGGGTACAAATGTTGGCGCTACCGAGGCTGCCCTGAGTGGTTTGGGTGGTGACAGGAATATTGTCTTAATCGCCGGAGGCCAAGGCAAGGGCGCTGACTTCGATCAGTTGCTGCCTTCAATTGAACGCGTCTGTAAGCAGGTGGTACTTATTGGTGAGGCGCGCCAGCAAATGCAGCACTGCTTTCAGGGCGTGATCGATGTGGTCCTGGCCGACTCCATGGAGCAGGCAGTTACGGCGGCTGCGGCTACAGCGGCCCCCGGCGACTGTGTGCTGTTGTCTCCGGCCTGTGCCAGCTTTGATATGTTTTCAGGGTATGTCGAGCGCGGGAACGCGTTTGTGGCCGCAGTCAATACATTGCAGTCCGGGGGTGCCCAGTGAGTAATGCTGTCCCGGTTTCAGCTCAAGCCTCTCTGGATTTCACTCTGGTGTTAATGGGGCTGACGCTGTTGTTAGTGGGGCTGGTGGCGATCAGTTCAGCTTCGATTGAGTATGCTGAATGGCATTATCAAAACCCCTGGTACCACACCACCCGACATATGGTTTATATACTGATAGCATTTTCTGTGGGGGTAGGTGTGTATCGCATCCCTCTCAGTTTTTGGCAGGAGACGGGTTGGGTTTGGTTATTCATTGCCCTGGTGCTGTTGGTCCTGGTTCTGATTCCCGGAGTAGGTAGGGAGGTGAATGGAAGTCAGCGCTGGTTGCCTATTGGGCCACTGACTCTGCAGCCCTCAGAATTCGCCAAAGTCGCTCTGGTGATCTATCTGGCGGGATATTTGGTTCGTAAGGAGCAGGAAGTGAGGCGGGAGTGGCGCGGCTTTCTCAAGCCCATGGCAGTGCTTTTTGCACTGACATTATTATTGATGATCGAACCGGATTTTGGCGCCACGGTAATTGCTGTGGGGACGGCCTTTGGCATGCTGTTTCTGGCCGGAGTGAAAATGGGGCACTTTCTCCTCGTGTTGCTGGGTAGCGGGTCCGCTATGTTGGTCCTGGTGTTGAGCGCTCCCTATCGGGTAAAACGTTTGACGGCTTACACCGATCCCTGGGCCGATCCGTTCGACACGGGGTTCCAGTTGACTCAGTCGCTGATAGCCTTTGGCCGTGGTGAATGGTTTGGTGTTGGACTGGGCAACAGTGTGCAAAAGTTGTTTTATTTACCGGAGGCGCACACGGACTTCGTCTTTTCCATCTGGGCAGAGGAGACAGGTTTTATCGGTGCCTTACTGGTTATCGGTCTTTATACGGCGTTGATCGGGCGAGTGCTGTGGGTCGGTCGCCGGGTGGGTGCTGCCGGAAATATGTTCGGTGCGCATATTTGCTACGGTGCTGCATTGATATTTTCAGGGCAGGCTTTCGTCAATATGGGGGTGAGTTCTGGTCTTCTTCCTACCAAGGGACTGACCCTGCCGTTTATCAGTTACGGAGGCAGCAGTCTAATTGCCTGCTGTTGTCTGTTGGCATTGGTGTTGCGTATCGACCGCGATACAGGCTCGATAAGAGGGGGGGTGAAGAAGTGAGTGCACAGCGAGCACCCCTTGTTTTAATGATGGCCGGCGGCACCGGGGGACATGTTTACCCCGCGTTGGCTGTTGCCAGGGACTTGCTGGACAGAGGGTATCGCGTGGAGTGGGTGGGAACCCATCGCGGGCTGGAAGCTCGCGTGGTTCCCAGCGCAGGAATTCCTCTGCACTACCTGATGGTTCGTGGGGTGAGAGGGAAGAACCCCCTGTGGAAAATGATCGCACTGTTCTATCTGTTTATCGCTACGCTGCAGGCGCTCTGGTTGGTGCTGCGGCTGGCACCTCAGTGTGTGGTCGGCATGGGTGGCTATGTTGCCGGGCCAGCTGGCGTCGCTGCCTGGGTACTGAGAAAACCGCTTGTTATCCATGAGCAGAACGCGGTAGCAGGCACGACAAATCGCTTGCTCGCGCCCATTGCTTCCCGTGTCCTGGCCGGTTTCCCGGGGGCTTTCAGGGGCGATGTTGAATTTTCTGTAGTAGGAAACCCGGTACGGCGAGAATTGTTGGAACGTGCCAGCGTGGCTTCCTACAGCTATACCGCACAGCGACCACTGCGTTTATTGGTGGTTGGCGGTAGTCTGGGCGCCAGGCCCATCAACGAACTTGTTCCTACAGCAGTGACCAGGGTGCTGTCCTCGGAGGGCAAGCAATCCATCGAGGTATGGCACCAGTCCGGGGAAGCACATTTTGAGGCCGTTAGCGAAGCCTATGGTTCGCAACCGGGTCACGAGGTGAAAGTAGCGGCCTTTATTGAAGATATGGCTTCAGCTTACGCCTGGGCTGACCTGGTTCTCTGTCGAGCAGGGGCGCTTACGGTGTCTGAATTGGCCATCATGGGGCGTCCCGCAATACTGGTACCGCTGCCACATGCGATCGATGACCACCAGACTGCAAATGCCCGTTCACTGGCAGATCACGGGGCGGGTTTACTGATTCGCCAGAGTGAATTGTCTGCTGACACACTGTACGAAATGCTGCGGGGATATCTTTCTAATCCCGGCATTCTGGTAGAGATGTCAAAAGCCTCTTCAGCTCTTGGGGTGCCCATGGCGACCCGTATGGTGGGTGATTGTTGTGAGGGCTTGATCAATGATCACTGATAAAGCCAGTTACGTTATTCCAGAGATGCGGCGAATTCGCGGTATTCATATGATAGGTGTCGGTGGTACCGGGATGAGCGGTATTGCTGAGGTGTTGGTTAATCTTGGGTACCAGGTGACGGGGTCGGATATTCGCCGCAGTGCGGTTACCGCACGACTTGAAAAGATGGGAATTGTTGTTTTCATTGGCCATGCTGCTGAGCATATTGGTCGCGCTGATGTTGTGGTGACCTCCAGCGCGGTAAATCAGGAAAACCCCGAGGTGATTGCTGCCAGAGAAGGCAGGGTACCCATCGTGCCCAGGGCAGAGATGTTGGCGGAATTAATGCGTTATCGTCATGGTATTGCGGTGGCGGGTACTCATGGAAAGACGACAACGACCAGCTTGATAGCGTCAGTATTTGGTGAGGCTGGACTGGATCCTACCTTTGTCATCGGTGGTCAGCTCAATAGCGCGGGCAGTAATGCGCAACTTGGTGCCAGTCGTTATCTTATTGCCGAAGCCGATGAGAGTGATGCCTCGTTTCTCCACCTGCAACCTATGGTCACAGTGGTTACCAATATTGAAGCGGACCATATGGACACCTACGGCGGTGATTTCGCTCAGTTGGAGCGGACCTTCGTTGAATTTCTACATAATCTGCCGTTTTACGGTTTGGCCGTCTTGTGTGTAGATGACGATGTGGTCGCGAGCTTAATACCGGAGGTCATTTGTCCGGTTGTAACCTATGGCTTTTCAGACAATGCGGATTACCGCATTGCCGAAGTCGAACGGTCCGGGCTTCGCACGAAGTTTCTCGTGCATCGCCCCAATGCCCTGCCGTCTCTACCGATTCAGCTCAATATGCCGGGTATCCATAATGTGCTGAATGCTACGGCAGCGGTGGCGGTGGCCTGCGATGAAGGGCTTGACGATGCCGCGATACAGCGTGGCCTCGAAGAGTTCTCTGGTGTTGGTCGTCGTTTTCAGCAGTTGGAAGATATTCATTTTGCCGGAGGCAGCGCACTGCTTGTCGATGACTATGGTCATCACCCTACTGAAGTGAATGCAACACTCGATTCCTTGCAACAGGCGTGGCCGGAGCGACGCAAGGTCATGATTTACCAGCCGCACCGCTATACCCGTACGCGTGATTTGTACGAAGATTTCGTCACGGTGTTGTCCGACTGTGACGTTCTGATCTTGCTCGAAGTCTACTCAGCGGGAGAGAGCGCTATCCCCGGAGCTGATAGTCGCAGTCTGGCGCGCAGTGTTCGGCAGCGCGGCCGGGTTGAACCCTTGTTTGTTCAGACGATTGCCGAGGTACCGGCTCTACTGTCGGGTATCCTGCAGGACGGTGATGTGGTGGTGACGCAGGGCGCCGGCAACGTTGGCCAGCTGGCGCAGGAGCTGAATGCGATCGACTTCTCCAAGGGAGATAAAGCGTGAGTGGGCAGTCGCTGGTATCCCGGCCCATGGCGGTGCTATTAGGTGGGCGTTCCGCTGAGCGCGAAGTATCACTGCAAAGTGGCGCCGCGGTGTTGGCTGCACTGCAGGGCCTGGGTTGCAATGTCCGATCCGTGGACCCGGCAGATCCAGACTGGATTGCTCAATTGGGCGAAGTGTCGTTTGTGTTCAATGCCTTGCACGGGCCCGGTGGTGAGGACGGTGTTATGCAAGGGGCGCTAGAGGCGTTGGGCATCAATTATACCGGCTCGGGCGTGCTCGGTTCTGCACTGGCTATGGATAAAAAACGGAGCAAACAACTCTGGCAAGGCATAGGGGTCCCTACAGGCGGCTTTGTGACCTTAGCCGCTGATACTGATTGGCAAGAGGTGATTGCCAGGTTTGGCAAGGTGTTTGTTAAGCCCGCTTGTGAAGGATCGAGTATCGGAATGGCCTGCGCCAGCAATGCAGCCGAACTTGAGGCAGCCTTTGTCACAGCGGCTGACTATGAGGGCGAAGTCATTGCCGAGCAGTTTATTGATGGTCCCGAATATACCGTGGCGGTTCTCGGTAGCGAGTCTCTGCCCTCAATACGGTTGGAAACTGAAAACGAATTTTACGATTACGAGGCGAAATACCTTTCTGATGACACCTTGTACCACTGTCCAAGCGGTTTGAGTGATGAAGATGAAAAGCAGCTGTCACAGCTGGCGCTGGAAGCGTTTGAATCATTGGCTTGTTCGGGTTGGGGGCGAGTGGATTTTATGAGAGACAGTGACGGCACGTTCTATGTGCTGGAGGTTAATACCATACCGGGAATGACTTCACATAGCCTTGTTCCCATGGCTGCTGCGGTTGCTGGCATGGATATGATGGGTCTGGTGCAGCGAATTGTTGAGCACAGTTGGGAGCAGAGTCATGCTTAAGCTCAGGGCATTGAGGAACACGAAAAAGCCAACGCGGTCCAAACGGAAGTCCGGTAATGGCGCTACACGAAAAACGGCGGTAGAAAAAAAGCAGCCAAGGTCATTTGCGTGGGTGAATCGCCTGCTGATTTTGTTGGGTGTAGGCGTGGTTCTGATGGCGCTGGTAAAAGCTGCAGTTGTTCTGCATGCCATCCCGGTTGAGCGCATCGTGGTAATGGGGAAGCTGGAAAATACCCAGACGGTAGCGCTACAGGACATGGTGCAGCCGGCACTGGTTGGCGGCTTTCTTAGTGCTGATCTACAGCGTATTCAGGCCCAGTTGGAGAGCTTGCCCTGGGTGTATGAGGCCTCCGTGAGGAGGCAGTGGCCAAGTGCATTGGAGATCCATGTCGTTGAGCAGTTGCCCATCGCTCGTTGGGGTGAAGACGGTTTTCTCAATCACGAGGGTGAAGTGTTTCATTCAACTCGTGCAACTGATCCGAATTCTTTGCCCATGTTGACGGGGCCATTGGGTTCCGAACAGAGGCTCATAGCGAAGTATCAGGTGATATCCGAGATGCTACACCCGGAGGGGCTAACGGTAGATGCCCTGGCAGTGGATGATCGTGGACAGTTGCGGACCACACTGGTTGGAGGCATTGCGATTGATCTTGGGGACGAGAAATTGATAGAGCGGCTGGAGAGATTTGTTTCACTTTACCGTGTTGGTCTCGTGCAGCGGAAAGCGGATATTCGGCGAGTGGATATGCGCTACGCAAGTGGTATAGCGGTGGCCTTTAACGAGCTGCCAGAAGTAGCTGGTTTATAAACGAAAGAAGATTTTTGGGGAGACACTGCCATGGGCAGCGCACAGGATAAAAGAATGATAGTGGGTCTGGATATCGGCACCTCGAAAGTGGTGGCGATTGTCGGCGAATTGGGCGTAGACGGAACAATAGAGGTTGTTGGTATAGGCTCCAATCCGTCCAAGGGGTTGAAAAAAGGTGTCGTCGTCAATATCGAGTCTACGGTGCAGTCGATTCAACGCGCGATAGAAGAAGCTGAATTGATGGCCGGTTGCCAGATTCACTCGGTTTACGTGGGCATCGCGGGTAGCCATATCCGCAGTCTTAATTCTCATGGCATTGTTGCTATACGTGATCGTGAAGTCTATGGCCTGGATCTGGAACGGGTTATTGATGCAGCCCAGGCGGTGGCAATTCCCGCTGACCAGAAAGTGCTGCATATACTGCCGCAGGAATATGTCATCGATAGTCAGGAGGGTATCAAGGAACCTCTGGGTATGTCGGGTGTTCGGCTGGAAGCCAAGGTCCATCTTGTCACTTGTGCGGTGAACGCCGCCCAGAATATTGAGAAATGTATCCGTCGCTGCGGGCTGGAAGTCGAAGAAGTTATTTTGGAGCAACTGGCTTCAAGCTACTCGGTGTTGACAGAGGACGAAAAAGAGCTGGGTGTGTGCCTGGTGGATATTGGCGGCGGCACCACGGACATCGCTATCTTCACCGACGGCTCTATTCGTCACACAGGTGTCATTCCAATCGCGGGAGACCAGGTGACCAATGACATTGCGATGGCGCTTCGGACACCGACCCAGCACGCCGAGGAAATCAAAATAAAGTATGCCTGTGCACTGACCCAATTGGCCGGTGCCGATGAGACGATTAAGGTGCCCAGCGTGGGTGACCGCCCGCCGCGGGATTTATCTCGCCAGGCTCTGGCTGAGGTGGTCGAGCCTCGCTATGACGAACTATTTACGCTGGTGCAGGCGGAACTGCGCCGCAGCGGTTTCGAGGATATGGTGCCTGCCGGTATCGTTCTTACGGGTGGTACATCCAAGATGGAAGGGGTTGTCGAACTGGCTGAGGAAATTTTTCACATGCCGGTACGCGTTGGCTTTCCGGCATCTGTCAAAGGGTTAACGGACATTGTGCGCAATCCAATTTATGCAACCGGTGTTGGCTTGTTGCTATACGGAAATCAGCACCAGGCGGATGGATCGTCTGTGGCAGCGCGCAGTAGCGGTTCAGGAGAGAGTGTTTTCAATCGTATGAAAGCCTGGGTCCAAAGTAATTTTTAAATGCTCTGAAATGAGCAATAAATCGCCGTGTGATCACGGCAAAATAAGAGAAAGGGGAAATACCATGTTTGAGCTTATCGATAATGTACCAGAAAATGCGGTGATAAAAGTTGTCGGGATCGGCGGGGGCGGTGGCAACGCCGTCAAGCACATGATTGAAAACGGCGTGGACGGCGTCGATTTTATCTGTGCAAATACCGATGCCCAGGCTTTGTCAGATATTGATTCAAAAACAGTGTTGCAGCTCGGTGGTGATATCACCAAGGGCCTGGGTGCTGGCGCTAATCCAGAGATTGGCCGTGCGGCAGCGATGGAAGACAGGGACAGAATAGCCGAATCTTTGCGCGGGGCTGATATGGTCTTTATTACCGCTGGAATGGGTGGTGGTACAGGCACGGGCGGTGCGCCGGTCGTCGCAGAAGTGGCTAGAGAAATGGGTATATTGACAGTAGCTGTTGTAACCCGGCCCTTTCCGTTTGAGGGTAAAAAACGCCTTAAGATCGCCCGGGAAGGTGTCGCTGAACTGCAGCAGCATGTGGATTCCCTGATCACGATTCCAAACGAAAAACTGCTCGAGGTGTTGGGAAAAAATACCAGTTTATTAGATGCCTTTCGGGAAGCGAATGATGTACTGTTGGGCGCTGTTCAAGGTATCGCAGATCTTATTATCCGCCCGGGCATGATTAATGTCGATTTTGCGGATGTCAGGACGGTAATGTCCGAGATGGGCATGGCTATGATGGGTACGGGATCTGCCAAGGGTGAAGATCGGGCCCGTGAAGCGGCTGAAAAGGCGATTAATAGTCCGTTGCTGGACGATGTTGACCTTCAGGGTGCTCGCGGAATTTTGGTCAATATTACGGCAGGACTTGATCTCTCATTGGGTGAGTTCTCCGAAGTTGGCGATACAATCGAAGAATTTGCCTCAGAAGAAGCCACAGTGGTTGTCGGCACGGTAATTGACCCCGAGATGACCGATGAGCTTAAAGTTACCGTTGTGGCCACAGGCCTGGGTAGTGAAGTGGCGCGAGCGCCTTTACAAGTTATAGAAAACAGCAAGCCGGTAGAGTTGGATCAAGAGCCTAATTACAAGGACCTGGATCGCCCGGCGATAGGGCGCAGACGAGCAGCTTTGAGCGGTAGGGAAGCTCCTGTTGCGCCGGATACTGCTGGCGGTGAGGAATACTTTGATATTCCCGCTTTTTTGCGCCGCCAAGCGGATTAGCACTGGACGTCTGGATAGGTACTCTTTGCTATAGCGGGAGTGCTCGTACCGGCACATAAACGGTTTAGAAAGTTATGATTCGACAGCGTACACTAAGAAATGCGATTAAGGCGACGGGCGTAGGACTGCATACGGGTGAAAAGGTTTACCTGACACTCAATCCGGCCCCCATTAACACCGGTATTGTTTTTCGTAGAGTGGATCTCGACCCCGTGGTGGAAATACCGGCCCGGGCAGAGAACGTTGGCGATACGACACTTTCTACGAGTTTGGTAGTCGGTGGTGAGCGCGTATCCACCGTTGAACATCTGCTCTCGGCCATGGCGGGCCTGGGTATCGATAATTCCTATATCGATGTCAGTGCGCCTGAAGTGCCGATCATGGATGGCAGTGCGGGCCCCTTTGTTTTTCTTATCCAGTCCGCTGGAATAGAAGAGCAGGATGCGGCCAAGAAATTTATTCGTATAAAACACCCGGTAACGGTAGAGGACGGAGACAAGATCGCCAGCTTTCTCCCCTTTGATGGCTTTAAAGTCTCCTTTACTATCGATTTTGACCACCCGGTGTTCCGCGATCGCACAGCCAAAGCCGAAGTTGATTTTTCGAGCACCTCCTTCGTCAAGGAGGTGAGTCGAGCTCGCACCTTCGGCTTTATGCATGAGATTGAGTACTTGCGTTCCAAGGGCCTTGCCCGTGGCGGTAGCGTTGATAACGCCATCGTGGTTGATGAATACCGCATTCTCAACCAGGATGGTCTCCGCTATGACGACGAATTTGTAAAACATAAGATTTTGGACGCAATTGGCGACATATACCTGCTAGGTCACGGCTTGATCGGCGAATTTCGCGCTCATAAGTCGGGTCACGCGCTCAATAATGCCTCCCTGCGCGCCTTAATCGCCCAGCCGGATGCCTGGGAAATGGTGACCTTTGAAGATGAGGCGTCTGCCCCGATCTCCTACGTGACCAACCCCGTACCCGTCACCTGATTTCCAGGAAGGCCTGCCAAGTTGGGCAACGTGGAAATTTCAAGCCAACTGTGGCATAGTGGCCAGCTTATTTTGCTGCCTGCTTCTTAAATGAAAGTCATACTCATCAATCGCAAGCACGGCGGATCGCGTTCCATTGAACTTGGGCGCTGGTCCAGAGCCGTACTCTCCCTCTGTTGTCTGGGTTTACCCCTGGGTATGGTCGCGATCGGCTACCTGGCGGGAACGGAAAGCGATGCGCGCTCGATTCGTAATGTGTCGCTGGATACCCTGCAGGATGAGTTGGATGTGCAGGCGGAAGAGCTCAGTGGATTGCGGGCGCAGGCCCAGCGCAAACTAAAGGCGCTGTCACTCAATCTGGCGGAACTACAGGCCAGGATGGTGCGACTGGATGCTCTGGGCGAACACCTTACTGCCATGGCAGATCTCGAAGAAGGTGAATTCGATTTCAGTCGCCAACCCGCTCTGGGTGGTCCCATGGCATCCGAATTCAGTGTGGATTTCACTTCTGTTGAGGTGTCCACCGAGATGGGCAGTCTTGAGGCCCGGCTGTCAGACAGAGAGCAGCAACTGGGTTTACTTGAGTCCCTGCTGACAAGTCGCAAGCTGGAGGATCAAGTCTGGTTGTCTGGACGGCCCGTTGAAAAGGGTTGGATCTCTTCGCACTATGGTCAACGAACCGACCCCTTCTCCGGTCAATTGGCGATGCATAAAGGCATCGATTTTGCCGGTAAAGATGGCTCGAATATCATTGCAGCCGCCTCGGGAGTGGTTACCTGGGCAGGTGCCCAGACCGGCTACGGCCAAATGGTTGAGGTATCTCACGGTAATGGCTATGTTACCCGTTATGCCCACAACAAGCAGAACCTTGTCGAGCCCGGTGATACCGTTAAAAAGGGCCAGTCCATCGCTCTTATGGGTTCGAGCGGTCGCTCCACGGGAGCACATGTTCACTACGAAGTCTTTCGCCATGGCCGCACGGTAGACCCCGCCAGTTACGTTCATCGCACCCAGCGCTGATAGTTTGCACCGATAAGATACCTCTCTTGCCACTGGCGTAATGTCAGTGGTCGCACCCCCAATTTTTTAAGTGTTGAACAACGATGATTACTAACTCTATAAAGAAAATATTTGGTACCCGTAACGATCGCGAACTGAAGCGTATGGGCAAAGTGGTCGCGAAAATTGGCGCCTTTGAAGAGTCTCTACAGGCGCTTAGTGACGAACAGCTGGCAGCAAAAACAGCGGACTTCAAGCAGCGAATCGACCAGGGTAGCAGCCTCGATGATTTGCTGCCGGAGGCGTTTGCCGTTGTCCGTGAGGCAGGTGTTCGCGTCCTGGGTATGCGTCATTTTGACGTTCAGTTGATTGGGGGTATGGCCCTGCACGAGGGCAAAATCTCCGAGATGCGCACGGGAGAGGGCAAGACGCTGGTCGCGACGCTGCCGGCATATTTGAATGCCGTAAGTGGCAATAGCGTTCACCTTATTACAGTTAACGACTACCTGGCTGCTCGCGACGCGAAGTGGATGGGGCCGCTTTACCGGTTTCTGGGTATTGAGGTCGGGGTCATCACTTCCGGACAGGCGCCGGAGCAGAAGCGCGCCGCCTATCAGTCCGATATTATTTACGGTACGAATAATGAGTTCGGCTTCGACTACCTGCGCGACAATATGGCTTTTTCTCAGGAAGATCGTATGCAGGGCGGGCTCAGCTTCGCCATTGTGGATGAGGTCGATTCCATACTGATCGATGAGTCGCGAACGCCGCTGATTATTTCCGGCGCGGTTGAGGACAGCTCAGAACTGTACAAGCGAATAAACAAGCTAATCCCTTCTCTCCAGCCTGCAGAGAAAATCGAGGATGAAGTGACCGGCGGCCACTACACCGTGGATGAGAAACAGCGGCAGGTGGAGCTGACCGAAGAGGGTCACGAGTTCATTGAGCAGATGTTGATCAGGGAAAAAATGCTTGAGGAAGGCGATAGTCTCTATGCCGCGACTAATCTCAATCTTCTACACCACGTGCATTCCGGGCTTCGCGCCCATATTCTCTACCAACGGGACGTTGAATATATTGTACAGGAAGGTCAGGTTGTTCTGATCGATGAGCACACCGGTAGAACCATGGCGGGACGGCGTCTCTCGGAGGGACTGCACCAGGCTATCGAGGCGAAGGAGGGCGTGAACATCCAGAGTGAAAGCCAGACACTGGCTTCCACAACCTTCCAGAATTTTTTCCGCCTGTATAACAAGCTCTCTGGCATGACCGGCACGGCCGATACGGAGGCGTTTGAATTTCGTCAGATTTACGGCCTGGAAGTCCTGGTGTTGCCCACTAACAAGCCGCAAATGCGGGACGATATGAATGACCTGGTTTATCTGTCCAGGGAAGAAAAGTTCGATGCCATCGTTGCCGATGTTAAGGACTGCATGGAGAAAGACGCCCCGGTACTGGTGGGTACGGCGTCAGTTGAAACCTCTGAAGAGCTCTCCCAGCGCTTTCGCCAGGGTAAGATTGAACACAAGGTTCTGAACGCGAAATACCATCAACAGGAAGCTGAAATCATCGCTCAGGCAGGCCGCCCCGGCGTGGTGACAATAGCGACTAATATGGCCGGTCGCGGTACTGACATCGTACTGGGTGGAAACTTTGAAGCTGAATTGAGTGCCCACGGTGAAGTGGACGCTGCACAGGAGGCGTCACTTCGAGCGGAGTGGCAGACGCGTCACGACCGGGTGATTGAGGCTGGAGGCTTACATATCCTGGGTACGGAACGGCACGAGTCACGTCGTATTGATAATCAGTTGCGTGGTCGGGCCGGACGCCAGGGTGACCCCGGAGCCTCCCGTTTCTACCTCTCGCTGGAAGACAGCCTGATGCGCATTTTCGCCTCGGACCGGGTGAAGAATTTCATGAAAGCCCTGGGAATGGAAAAGGGTGAGGCAATAGAGCACCGTATGGTGACTAATGCGATAGAGAAGGCACAGCGCAAGGTGGAGGGTCGCAATTTCGATATTCGTAAGCAATTGTTGGAATACGATGATGTTGCCAACGACCAGCGCCAGATAATTTATCAGCAGCGGAATGACCTGTTGGGCGAGTCCGATATCTCGGAGACCATTACGACCATTCGCGAAGACGTCGTCAATGAAGCGATTAGTAGTTATATCCCTCCCATGAGTGTTGAAGAGCAGTGGGATATTCCCGGCCTGAAGCTGCAGCTGGAAGCGGAATTCGCTATTTCACTGCCGCTACAGGAGTGGTTGGATGGTGATGACAATCTTTACGAGGAAGCGCTAAGGGAAAAAGTTGTCACTGCCGTACAGGGCGCCTATGAGGCCAAGTCCGAACTGGTGGGGCCGGACATGCGCAAGATTGAAAAGCAAATAATGCTGCAGGTGCTGGATAACCTGTGGAAAGAACATTTGGCCACCATGGATCATCTGCGCCAGGGAATTCATCTGCGCGCCTACGCCCAGAAAAACCCCAAGCAGGAATACAAGCGCGAGTCATTCGAGCTGTTCGAGGAATTGCTCAGTAGTCTCAAGTATGAAGTGGTCAAGTTTTTGAGTCATGTGCAGATAGAACGTCCCGATGAAGCCGAGCTTATCGAGCAAAAGCGCCGCGAGGCTGCGGAGCGTGAAAAGCTTGCTTTTCAGCATGCTGCGAGTTCTGCCATGGCCGAACCATCAGCGCCGGAAGCTGATGGCCAGGATAAGGAGGCAGTGCCACAGACCTACACTCGCGAAGAGCGTAAGGTGGGACGGAATGAGCCCTGCCCCTGTGGTAGTGGTAAGAAATTCAAACAGTGCCATGGCAAGCTCTGATTGGCTTCTACATTGATATAAGGCGGGGATTACAGTGGCTACAGCGCTTGAACTGACAGCAGTAGACGGTATCCGCTTGGGGACAGTCTGCGCTGGCATCAAAACGCCCGGACGCAAAGATCTGGTGTTAATTGAAATGGCGCCGGAGACGGCTTGTGCTGCTGTTTTTACGCGCAATGCTTTCTGTGCAGCGCCTGTGATTATCGCCAGGGATAATCTGGCAAAGGGGCCAGGCGAGCCGCGTTATCTGCTGATCAATACCGGTAACGCCAATGCGGGTACAGGCCAAGAGGGCCTGGATCACTGCCGGGCCTGTATCCAGGCGGTGTCTTCTCATGCGGGTGTGACATTTGAGCAGGTGTTACCTTTTTCCACGGGCGTGATTGGCGAAGCCCTTCCCGTGCAGAAAATATGTGGCGCAATTCCCTCCGCGTTTGATGCGCTGGCCAGCAATGGCTGGGCGGATGCAGCAGAAGGTATCCTGACGACGGATACCCGTGCGAAGGGCTTCTCAGTGTCTTTCAGTAGTGCCGGCCAGGATTATGTGGTGACCGGTATAGGCAAAGGCGCGGGCATGATTCGCCCTAATATGGCGACTATGCTGGCCTATCTGGCAACGGATATGGCGATTGATCAAGCGCTATTGCAGGAAATGTTAAGCGCCGCCATGGAGACATCCTTTCATCGTATTACGGTCGACGGTGATACGTCGACCAATGACGCCTGTGTTCTCATGGCGACGGGGCAGGCCGGAAATAAGTGTGTCACCGACGCGGATACTCAGCAGTATCTGGATTTGCGTGAAGCCGTTGAAGCGGTCTGTGTACTGCTGGCTCAGGCTCTGGTGCGCGATGGCGAGGGCGCCAGCAAGTTTGTGACGGTAAAAGTAGGTGGCGGGGCGACAGAGCAGGAATGCCTGGATGTCGCTTTTACCGTGGCACACTCTCCGCTGGTCAAGACGGCTTTATTTGCCAGTGACCCCAACTGGGGAAGAATACTCGCGGCCATCGGCCGGGCGGGGCTGAACAATCTGAATGTGAACCAGGTAGCGGTTTACCTCAACGATATTCTGATCGCTGAAAATGGCTGTCGGGCGGTCAGTTACACCGAGGAGCAGGGTGTTGCCGCCATGGCGCCGGAAGATATTGTAATCCGCATAGAATTACAGCGTGGGGACAGTCAGGTGCAGGTCTGGACGTCTGATTTCTCCTACGATTATGTTCGCATCAACGCAGAGTATCGCAGCTGAATGGCGGCATTACATGTTGCCGTAGCGGTTATTCTGGATTCTCAGGAGCGAATATTAATCAGCAAGCGCTCGGCGCAGGCACACCAGGGTGGCTTGTGGGAATTTCCCGGCGGCAAGGTTGAGGCGGGAGAGTCGGTAGAACACGCGCTCGCCAGGGAGTTGCAGGAAGAGGTGGGCATCGGTGTAGGCTCGGTTACGCCGCTGCTTAAGGTAAGACATCGGTACAGTGACAAAGATGTGCTTCTGGATGTCTGGGTAGTACGGGATTTTTCTGGCACAGCCCGCGGCTGTGAGGGTCAACCGCTGGCCTGGATATCAGTGGAAGGCTTGCAGGATTATTCTTTTCCCGAGGCGAACAAGCCAATCATCGAAGCGGTTGATAAATTACTCAACCCCCATTGATTCGCTCTGGCGGTCAGACGTTGCCGGCCTGCTTTAGAAAGTCCCTGTGAAGTTCACCTACAATAGTATCCAGCGCCTCCAGGGTATTGGCATTGTCGATCACTCTATCGGCTCTGGCCAGCCGCTGCTGGCGCGACGATTGCGCCGCCATGATACGTCTGACCTGTGCCTCGTCATTGTCATCGCGTTGCATTGTACGCTGTAACTGCATTTCCTCCGGCACATCAACAACCACGATGATATCAGTGAGCGCTCCCTGTGATGTTTCGATGAGAAGAGGTGAGCTGAGTATCGTATAAGGAGAGCGGGATGCGGCGAGTTGATCGAGGATTTCCTGGCCGATGAGGGGGTGCGTCAATTGCTCCAGCCAGCGCCGTTCGTTTTCATCTGCAAACACCTTGCTGCGCAGCGCGGCACGGTCCAGTTGGCCATCTTCCGCAATCATCGCCTCGCCGAAGTGCTCAGCGATGGCTTGTAGGGCTGGCCTGCCGGGTTCTACAACCACCCTGGCGACAAGATCGGCATCTACCACGGTAACACCCAGCGCCTCAAAACGTTGTGTCACGGCGCTCTTGCCACTGCCAATCCCGCCTGTGATGCCCACTATCAAGCTCACGATGCGAGTCCTGTTCCACCCAGGTACATTGCAGTGAGTTTGTCTCCCCACAGGAGGCAGATCCAGCCGGCCATTGCAAGGTAGGGACCGAAGGGTATGGGTACGTCTTTACCCTTGCGGTGGATGACCATCAGGGTGATGCCGACGACTGCGCCGACCACTGATGAGAGCAAGATAATCAAGGGTATTGCCTGCCAGCCCAGCCAGGCCCCAAGGGCTGCCAGTAGCTTGAAATCGCCATAACCCATACCCTCTTTTCCGGTCACCAGCTTGAAAAGCCAGTACACACTCCACAGTGACAGGTAACCCAGAATTGCGCCCAGAACGGATGCTTCCAAAGTGACGTAGGTGCCGGTGAGATTGAAGAGAATTCCCAGCCAGAGTAACGGCAGGGTTATATCATCCGGCAATAACTGGTGGTCTACGTCAATCATTGTGAGGGCGATCAGCGCCCAGGTAAACAGCATGGCGCCCAGTAGAGCCGGTGAGGCGTTGAAGTAGGCCATCAGGGCCAGGGTCATGAGCCCGGTGATCAGTTCAACAATGGGGTAACGAACTGATATAGGTGCTTCACAGTTGTGGCATTTCCCCCGCAGTAGCAGGTAGCTCAATACGGGAATGTTCTGCCAGGCTTTGATGGGCTCCTTGCACTGTGGGCAGTGAGAGTTTGGTGTCGCCAGATTAATTTTTTGTACAGGCTCCTTCTCATTTACTTCCAGCAGTTCGCAGCAGTCTTTTCGCCACTGGGACTCCATCATGAGTGGCAGTCTATAGATTACGACGTTGAGGAAACTACCAACAACCAGGCCCATAAAAAGCAGCCCGATAGCCAGCAGCCAAGGGTTTTGGTTGAAGGCATCTAACATGTGCGCTATTCCGAAAGGTGTTGAGTAACGATAGCTGTGCTTAGATAACAGAGCCCAGCATAAAGATAGGCAGGTACATGGCAATCATCAGTCCGCCTACCAATACGCCCAGGATAGACATGATCATGGGCTCCATGAGCGAGCTTAAACTGTCTACGGCGTTGTCTACTGCCTCCTCGTAGTGATTGGCAACCTTGTCCAGCATGTCATCGAGGGCGCCGGATTCTTCGCCTATCGATACCATTTGCAATAGCATATTGGGGAACAGTCCCGTGGACTTTATTGAGGTGTAAAGCGTGGTACCGGTGGTTACGTCGTCGCGTATCTGCTTGATCGCTTTGTTGTAAACCGAGTTACCGGCCGCTCCTGCGGTGGAGTCCAGTGCGTCCACCAGTGGCACACCCGCGGCAAAGGTGGTGGCCAGGGTGCGGGAGAACCGGGCGATAACGGAGTTAAAAACGATATCCCCGATTACGGGCGCCTTGAGTGCCATCCTGTCCAAAAATTCAGCAAAAGGAACCGACCTGGCTTTGATCTCCTTGAACAGGAATACGGCGGCTATGATGGCAATGACAATGATATACCACCACTCCTGGGTGAACTCTGATATCCCGAGGACAAAGAGGGTGAATGCGGGTAAATCTGAGCCGAAGCTCTGGAAGGTCTCGGCGAATTGCGGCACCACCTTGATCAGCAATATGCCCGTGACAATGAGGGCCACGATGACTACCGCAATAGGGTAGGTCATGGCCTTTTTGATTTTGGCTTTCAGTTGTTCTGTTTTCTCTTTGTAGGTCGCCACCCGATCCAGCATAACTTCAAGTGTTCCCGAGTCTTCACCTGAGGCGACGAGACTACAGTACAAGTCGTCAAAATATTTTGGGTGCTTGGCGAGCGATGGGGCGAGGCCGCCACCGGCTGCAACATCGTTCTTGATGGTATTTACCAGCGTGGTCATGCTGGGGTTCTCCAGGCCATCGGCGACAATTTCGAAACTCTGCACCAGCGGCACACCCGCTTTCATCATGGTGGCCATCTGTCGTGTGAAGATGCAAAGATCCATTGGCTTGATTTTCTTGCCGCCGCTGCCAAAAAGTGGCTTGGCCTTTTTGCGCACGCTTTTGGGCTTTATACCCTGCTGCCGCAGTTGTGCTTTCGCCATGGCGGAACTCACGGCGGTAATTTCGCCTTTGGTGGTTCGGCCCTGTTTGTCTGTACCGTTCCAGGTAAAGGTACTGCCCCTCACTGCACTCGTTGCCATAATTCTATCCGTCGCTGTCCAGAGGTTTCATTACTGCTAATCTAGTCTGTTGTTATTCGGTTAACTTCTTCAAGGCTTGTTTCGCCCCGCGATGCCTTTTGCAGGGCAGATCGTCTCAAGTCGTTGAAGCCTTCGGCCCGTGCACGCTCGCTGATTTCAATGGAATTCCCTTCTTCCATGATTATTCTCGCGATAGTTGGCGTGACCCGCACCACTTCATAGACGCCAACCCGCCCTTTATAGCCATCTTTACACAGGCTGCAACCGACAGGCTTCATCAGCGTGGCGTTGCTGAGCATCTCTTCCGTGAAGCCTTCCTTGAGCAGGGTTTCGTGTGGAATATCGTCAGCGGGAACACTGCACTCTTTACATAGTCGCCGGGCCAGCCGCTGGGCGATAATCAAATTTACCGATGTGGCCAGGTTAAAGGCGGGTACGCCCATGTTGAGCATACGGGTGATGGTTTCGGCCGCGCTATTGGTGTGCAAGGTGGACAGGACCATGTGACCGGTTTGAGCCGCCTTGATAGCAATCTCCGCTGTCTCCAGGTCTCGAATCTCACCTACCATGATGATGTCGGGATCCTGACGCAAGAAAGAGCGAAGCGCTGTTGCAAAGTTTAATCCGACCTTGGCGTTCACGTGTACCTGGTTAATCCCTTCCAGGTTGATCTCCACCGGATCCTCTGCGGTTGAGATATTCCGCTCAGGCGTATTGAGCATGTTAAGGCCCGTATAGAGTGAGACTGTTTTACCCGAGCCGGTGGGTCCGGTGACCAGAATCATACCCTGGGGTTTTTCCAGGGCTGCAACATACATTTCTTTCTGATCGGGTTCATAGCCCAGTGCATCAATACCCATCTGTGCGCTGGTGGGGTCGAGGATACGCAGTACAATTTTTTCACCGAACAAAGTTGGCAATGTGTTCACACGAAAATCTATGGAACGATTTCGCGAAAGCTTCATTTGTATCCGGCCATCCTGGGGAATCCGTCTTTCGGAAATATCCATTTGCGACATGACTTTCAATCGGGCGGACAAACGAGCGGAGAGGTTTTTAGGCGGGCGCACGATTTCCTGCAAAACGCCATCGGTACGGTAGCGTACCCGGTAATTTTTTTCGTAGGGCTCAAAGTGTATATCCGAAGCGCCTTGTTTGATGGCGTCAATTAGCACTTTATTGACGAAACGCACGATAGGTGTCTCGTCAATGTTGGAATCTGTGTCTTCATCCTGGTCACCAACCTCCCCGGATTGAATGTCGATATCATCCAGGTCGCCGGAATCCAGGTCATCGAGACCATCGCCCAGGTTGTCCTGAGCTTCTACCCATTTGCCAATTACGGTGTTGAGGGCATTCTCTTCTACCAGCACGGCATCGGTGTTGATGCCGGTATGAAACTTGATCTCGTCCAGAGCGGCCAAATTCGTGGGGTCAGATACTGCGATAAACAGGCGGTTGCCGCGATGAAACAGTGGCAGTGCATGGTGCTTTGCGACCAGACTGGCGTCAACCAGGCCTTCCGGCAGGTTGGCTTGATTGAAGGCGTCTATATCAAATAGAGGGACACCAAATTCCTGCGAGGCAACTACGGCGAGTCGCTGGCTGTCAATTTCTTTTGTGGCGACCAGGTATTTTACGAAAGGCGTTTGTTCTGCCGACGCTTCTCTTTGCGCATCTCCCGCATCCTGGGCCGAGATTAATCCCTCGGCAACCAGTCGTCCTGCCAGTCCGCTAAGCTGCCCAACTGCTTTTTCGTTCATTTGCACTAGGTCCCTGTCTAGTCGCATGCTTCATACACTTTATAGCTTCTAGTTATGATTCCAGTATAACCATCCATGCGCTGTGCTAATAGCCATATAGGGCAACATTTCCGGTGATAATTGGTGATTTCTCCACTTAATTGAACATTCTTTCGCGCATGATCCTTTTACCGGCAGGGCCATTGTCCGCTGTCCGGTACGAGGTAGGTGATTTGATTTGCCACTGTGTGACAATATTTGTCACTAAGCGCGTAAATCGTCGACTTGAAGCAAGCTCTATGTGAAGAACGATTGCGGGATAATAATCTTTGATGTTTCATAAGTTGTTGTATTTAAGAGATAATAAGGCTAAGTAATTATTTTTCTCAGAGGTTGGCACGCAAAGTGCAGTCTTGATCATGTGAGTATCGATTCGGACAGAGCCCGCTTTGCGTGAATCGAGATTTTTATAATGGATTGTTATGGAGTAGGGAATTATGAACATACAAAAGAGCACACAACAGGGTTTTACCCTTATCGAACTGATGATCGTGATTGCGATCATTGGTATTCTGGCAGCCATCGCGTTGCCTGCATACCAGGACTACACTGTTCGGGCGAAAATGTCTGAGCCGATGGCTGCGCTGTCTGAAGCCAAGACCTCTGTGACAGAGTATTATTCAACACGGGCTGCTTTGCCACAAAACAATACAGATGCCGGTGTGGCAAGAACCCGCACCAGTGAGTATATCGACGAAATTCTCGTTGCAACCGCCACCGGTGGTCCGCTGATTTCGGCCGCGATTAACGGCGGTGTTGTTCCTGGAGTCGCTTCGCCTTCTTTCGTACTGTCAGGCACCACTCAGAATGACGGTACAATCAATTGGACGTGTAAGTCTCAAGCCGTTACCGGCAGTACAGCAATTCTGGCGAAGTACCTGCCAGCTACTTGCCGCTAAGCGAGCGAGTAAGGAAAGGGCCCGGTACTGCCGGGCCTTTTTTTATGTGCGCTTTTTAGATCGAGTGATTCGTATGTTAGACGCTGACTACGCGGGCTTACTATGATGTGGACACAGTGCTCTTACCGGCTGCGCTTTGGTATTGTTCTACTTCTGACACTTGTTCCCTATGCTTTTGCGCTGCAAGCGCCTCTTTTCTTCGATGACTTGCCTAATCTTGTCAATAACCCTGTTTTGCAAATCGATGGCCGGGTCTTCGATGAGTGGCGAACTGCGGCCTTCAGTTCTGGCTCCGGAGCTCTTCGTCGGCCGGTTTCCATGTTGTCGTTTGCGTTAAATCATGCCTTCTTTGGCGAATTTACACCGGCGACACTGAAAGCCGTCAACCTTGCGATCCACTTGACGATAGGGTTGCTGATTTACCTGCTGGCAGAAGTGTTATTTCGCGCACCAGCGCTACGCCCTATGGACAGTACCCGCAGGCACTGGGCTGCTCTCGCGGCTGCGGCTATCTGGTTGTTGCACCCGCTACACGTGTCGACGGTGCTTTACTCTGTGCAGCGTATGGCGCAGCTGTCTGCGCTCTTTGTGGTGTTGGGGCTGTGGGTTTTTAGTCGCTATCGTTTGCGCTGGGCACACAGCGGTGCCACAGTGGGCGAGATAGCTGCTGCCGCGATTTGGCTCTTGATTATTACCGTATTCGCTACCTTGTCCAAGGAAAATGGCGCGCTGTTACCCTGGTTGTTATTGGTCGTTGAAACGGCATTGTTTCGCGGACAGTGGTGGGGCGTCAGGCGTCCTTCATTGGTAAAATTGGGCTGGTTGGCGCTGCTACTGCCCATCCTGTTAATTGGGCTTATTTTCCTGTTCCGCCCCGAGCTCTTCACTGCGGGCTATCAGCTGCGGGATTTCAGTCTGGTTGAGCGATTGATGACCCAGTGTCGCGTTTTATGGCTTTACCTCGGCTGGCTTGTGATACCTGATATATCCGCTATGGGTTTTCAGCATGATGATATCGCCTTGTCGCGTGGGCTGCTGCAGCCTTATAGCACGGTGCTTGCTCTGGCGGGTTGGGTGTTGGCGGTGATCGCTGCTTTCTTTCTTCGTTATCGTTATCCCATGCTGTTATTCGCAGTGCTTTTTTTCCTGGTCGGGCATGTGATGGAGTCGACAGTGCTCGCCTTGGAGATGGTTTTCGAACATCGTAATTATCTTCCTGGTATCGGCATATGCTTACTGATGGCCTCGCTCTTGACCAGCGAGAAGTTATGGCAATTAAAGATAAACCCGGTGTTGCCTCTGGTCGGTATACTTTGTGTCTTTTTGGTTTTACTCGCTATCCGCTGCATGGTCTGGTCCGATGCATTCTTAATGGCGCGGACAAATGTGATTAATCATCCAGATTCTCCCCGCGCCAATTATTTTTACGCTGAGGCCCTCCAGGATAAACATAAGCAAGGCGCTGAGGAGGGTTTGAGTGAGGGTGAAATCAAGGCCCTTGTGGTAGCCATGCGGCAGCAGTTTTTTCGTGTCCATGAATTGGCACCCACCGACACTTCAGCACTGGTCAGTCTATATTACACGGACGCACAATATTTTCCTGACTTGGGCAAGCAGTTGGATTGGTTTTCTGTATTGGAGCGGGCTTTACGTGCTCGCGTACTTCAGGCCTCAGACTTTGTCTCGCTTTCGGTACTGGTGGATTGTGTTGGCAATGGTGGCTGTCAGGCACTAGGCAGTCGGGTCGAGTCCCTGCTTGATGATCTGATAGTGAAATACCCACGGGAAGAGCGACTCTATCTGGTTAAGTATGATTTCCTGGTTTTCTCCGGCGCTCCAGTGCAGCAGCGTATTGCATTGCTGGAGAAGGCAAGCGTCTTGTCACCTGAACACGCCTCTTTGCAGTACCTGCTGGTTTTGGAAAATGGAAAAAACGATGATATTGCCGGTATGTACGAAGTTGCAAGGCAGTGGCTTGCTCACGACGGCAGGCGTTGGGATTTACCACTGATCAAACGTTTGTTTGTCTTTCCGGAGGCATCCCAGTGAGCGGGGGGAATAGGGCGAGGTTTGGAATGGCTGCGCCGTGGCTGCTCTGGCTGTTGTTCCTGGCGGTCACGGTCTGGGTTTACGCTCCTGGTATCGCCGGTCCTGCACTGTTGGACGACCGCGCCAGTGTAATGGTCATGGATGAATTGAATGAGCATCCGGAATATGCCCTCGACTATATCCTCGGTGACACGTCAGGGCCGCTGGGGCGGCCGGTGTCCATGGTGAGTTTTGTACTTGAAAAACTCTACCTGGATGAGGGTATTTCCGGAGGAAAAAAGGTCAATATTGCGCTTCACCTGGTGAATGGCAGTCTGGTGGTCTGGTTGTTCACCTATTTACTAGCCTATGTCAGGGCGCCAGCCTATCGCTGGCTGGCGGTAACCCTTGGTGCCACCTGGTTGCTCTCACCACTCTATGTCAGCACGGTACTTTATGTGGTTCAGCGGATGGCCATGCTGGGTGCCCTGTTTATGTTGGCGGCCTGTGTTAGTTATGCCGGTTGGCGGATGGCGCTGGTGCGGGGTGAGACAGGAAGGTGGCAGCTCCCGCTGGTGCTTGTCTTTCTGATCCTGGCTGTTTTCGCGAAAGAGAACTCGATTGTGGTATTACCCATATTGCTGCTGATGGAAGCTTTGTGGTTTGGATTTAGAGGGGAAGGCGGTCGACCGATAATCTGGTTGCGCCGGACGAGTCTCGGTATGATTTTTCTTGGCACTTTGTTCCTCGCGACATTTTTCACGGTCAATGCCGATTGGCTGGTGAATTCCTATGGCAATATGCCCTTCAACCTGCAGGAGAGGGTGCTCACCGAGAGCAATATACTCTGGGAATATGTGGGTCAACTTTATTCACCGGATGTCACCGGGATGGGGCTTTATCACGATGATGTCATTGTAGCGAAATCCCTGACTGACCCCCGGGGTACCTTGGGTTCGGTCGTAGCCTGGCTGGGATTTTTCCTGCTGTGCCTGGTTTTATTGCGGTGGCAACGGGGTCGGTATTTCGTATTCGCCTGTTCGATATTCGTTGTTGGTCACTTGACTGAGTCCACGATACTTCCTCTGGAATTATACTTCGAACATCGGAATTATTTTCCCGGTATTGGCTTGTTTTTATTGCTGGGCCTGCCTTTGGTGGCCATCCTTAAAAAGTGGCCCGAGCCCACCGCGCCCCTGTTGGTCTGTCTTGGGCTCTATGTACTGACACTGGTGCTGCAAACCAGTTCGCAGGTTCAGCTGTGGTCAAACGGGCCCTTGCTGAAACTGAATAATGTGAATGCCCACCCGGAGTCCTACCGGGCAAATACCGATATGGGGGCAGAGTTGGCTCAGGCCGGCGAATTGGTTGCTGCACTGGAGTATTCAGCCAGGGCACATCGGGCAAGACCTTCCGAGCGGGAGGGTGATCACGACATTCGGGATCTCGCGCTGAGCTGCCTCGCGAACAAGCCGCTTCCTGACGAGCGTGTGGTTCTCATTGGCACCGTCCACGCTGAGCGCCCCCTCAGTTCAGTTTCCACCCTGCAGGTATTGGTTCGTTTGCTGCAGGGAGATACCTGTCCTGAATTTGATCGCGTGGGTTTTGCCAACAGAATGAAACAGGTTTTTCTGGAAGAAGGGCATGATGACAAGGCGGCCAATCAGATCTATTCCAGACTTGCAGTGCTGGAAAGCTCGCTGGAGCGTTACGATAACGCCTATGTTTACATCGAGAAATTCTTAAACGTGTCGCCGGATGATGTTACGGGTTTGTTAATGAAGCTGCATTTTTCTACCGCTTTGGATCTGGCTACTGAAGTTAGTGCTACTATTGCACGCTTGCAGGCCCTGAACGAAAATGAAAAGCTGACAGTCAGCGAACAGCAGACCTTATCTCTGTATTTGGAGAACTGAATGACCGATATTTCGATTGTAATCCCGGCCAAGAATGAAGAGCAGGGGCTGGCTTTGTTTTTGCCCCGGCTGCGAGAGATGTACCCCGGGGTTGAAATCATCGTGGTCGATGATGGCTCTACCGATGCTACGGCTCAGGTGTGTGCCGATGCCGATATTCGCGTTGTTTCTCACCCCTATTCCAAGGGCAATGGCGCAGCGATCAAGACCGGTGCCCTGGCGGCCAGTGGCGAGTTTCTGGTTTTTATGGACGGTGATGGTCAACACGACCCCGCGGATATTGAAAAGCTGCTCTATCGGTTGGAGGAAGGTTACGACCTGGTTGTTGGGGCGCGCAGTGGTTTGGAGGCGCAAGCGAGCGTCGCCCGGTGGAGTGCCAATACCTTCTATAACAAATTGGCGAGCTGGATGGTTAATCAAGACATCCCGGATCTCACGTCTGGCTTTCGCGCGGTGAATCGCGAGAAGTTTATAAGCTTTCTCTATTTACTGCCCAATGGCTTCAGCTACCCGACGACGTCTACCATGGCTTTTTTTCGTGCGGGTTATTCCGTGGGTTTTGTGCCCATTACGGTTTCCAAACGCGTGGGGAACAGCCATATCAACGTCGTGCGGGATGGCGTGCGCTTTTTTCTCATCATTTTTAAGATTGGCACTCTGTATTCACCCCTGAAGGTGTATTTCCCTGTCTCGGTCTTTTTGTCGTTGCTCGGGGCGATCAATTACCTGATGACCCTGACCACTGGGGAGGCTCGTTTCACCAATATGAGTACGATGCTGTTGCTAGGCGGTGTGATTGTGTTCCTGATGGGGCTGCTATCTGAACAGTTGACCAATCTTCAGTACAAGGATACCCACTCCGACTGAGTGGCTCATTTTCTCCCTAGTAGGGTATAGGTAGTGCCAGTGTCTCCTTTACCTGCTCCATGACCACATAACTGGTGGACTCCTGCACCCCGGGAAGCGTTAGCAGTGTTTCGCCCAAAAATTCCCGATAGGCAACCATGTCAGCCACCCTGGCCTTGATCAGGTAGTCGAAATTTCCTGACACCAGATAACACTCCTGTACCTCGGGTAAATCATAGGCAGAGCGCTTGAAGTCCTCGAAGATATCCTGGGAGGTACGGTTGAGCCGAATTTGAACAAACACGACCAGGGCTGCGTCCAGGAATGTCGGGTCCAGGATGGCCTGGTAGCCACGGATGATACCGTCCCGCTCCAGGCGTTTGACGCGCTCTTTGCAAGGTGTGGTACTGAGCCCTACCTGGCGGGCCAGTTCTGCATAGCTGGTGCGGGCATCTGCTTGCAGTACGCGCAGAATGTTGCGATCAATCCGACTGAGTTGGTGTAGTTTTCTCTCCATCGGGGAGTCCTTTAAGTCGAAACCACTAAATATTGAATCATATCAGTTGATTCAACTATATTGTATGTCAATTTACAGGGGATAAATTGTATTTCGGTGCTTAGAATAGCTCTATTGTCAAACAACAACTTATAGACAGGTGAGCGTATGTTAATCGGAGTCCCCAAGGAAATTAAGAACCACGAGTATCGAATTGGTCTCACGCCTGCGGGTGTAAAGGAATTGGTGCGTCACGGTCATCAGGTCATGGTAGAGCAGAACGGTGGTCTGGCGATTGGCTTCGATAATGATCAATACCTCGAGGCGGGAGCGGAGATCGTGACCCGTGCCGAGGAAGTTTTCGCCCGGGCCGAGATGATTATCAAGGTAAAGGAGCCGCAGCCTCAGGAGTGTAAAATGTTGCGCCCGGAACAACTTCTGTTTACCTATTTGCACCTGGCACCCGATCCCGAGCAGACGCGACTGTTAGTCGCTTCGAAGGCCACATGCATAGCCTATGAAACTGTGACGCAGGAGGGGCCTGGCTTGCCGCTCCTGGCGCCCATGAGCGAGGTGGCTGGCAGGATGGCGGTACAGGCCGGAGCTCATTGCCTGGAAAAGGCCCAGGGCGGTAATGGCATGCTACTTGGCGGTGTTCCGGGTGTGGAGCCGGCCAGGGTTCTGGTGATCGGCGGCGGTGTCGTCGGTATCAACGCCGCACGTATGGCGATGGGTATGGGAGCCGATGTGACCCTGCTCGATCGTTCTCTGGAGCGACTACAGGAGTTGGATATGATCTTCGGCGGCCGCATGAAAACGGTGTACTCCACCGGTGATGCGGTAGAGCAGTACGCACTGCAGGCTGATCTGGTCATTGGTGCTGTCCTGATACCGGGAGCGGCCGCGCCCAAGCTTATATCCCGCGATCTCGTCTCCAGGATGAAGCAGGGCGCTGTCATGGTTGACGTTGCCATCGACCAGGGGGGCTGTTTCGAAACGAGCAAGGCCACAACACATCAGGAGCCCACCTATATCGTTGACGGGGTTGTACATTATTGCGTGGCCAATATGCCCGGTGGGGTGGCGAGAACTTCAACGATGGCCTTGACCAATGCCACGCTGCCCTATGCGGTCAATCTGGCCAACAAGGGCGCTCACCAGGCCCTGCGGGATGATGTTCATCTGCGAAATGGCCTGAATGTACACGACGGTCTAATTACTTGCGCTGCGGTGGCGCAGGCGCTGGGTTACGAGTATACGGATGCCCTGGCGGCGCTCAGTCAAACAGAGCTGAAGCGCACCGCCTGATCGTTATCCCGATGGCAGCTAGCTTGCGTACCTTGCCTTGGCTTCACGGCGTTTTGCGTGTAGCACTGGCTCGGTGTAGCCATTGGGCTGGGCGCGGCCCTCAAAGACCAGTTCGCAGGCGGCCTGGAACGCAATATTATTGTCGAAGTCGGGCGCCATATTGCGATACAGGGGGTCCGCAACATTTTGCTGGTCAACGATGGCCGCCATGCGCTCCAGTGTCTCCCTGATCTGTGCTTCACTACAGACGCCGTGGTGTAACCAATTGCTCAGGTGTTGGCTGGATATACGCAGGGTCGCACGATCTTCCATCAATCCAATATCGTTGATGTCCGGCACTTTAGAGCAGCCCACTCCCTGGTCTATCCAGCGTACCACGTAGCCAAGGATACCCTGGGCGTTGTTGTCCAGTTCGCGCTGGATGTCTGCTTCGCTCAAGCCTGCAGCGCCCTGTAGCGGGATGCTCAAGATGTCATCCAGGCTGGCCAGCGTACGACTGATAAGCTCCTTTTGCCGGGCTGCGACATCGACTTGATGATAGTGCATGACGTGCAGTGTTGCAGCCGTGGGCGACGGCACCCATGCGGTGTTGGCACCTGCCAGGGGGTGGTTCACCTTGACTTTCATCATCTCCGACATTAAATCCGGCATGGCCCACATGCCCTTGCCAATCTGTGCCTTGCCCCGCAGGCCGCAACGTAGCCCTGTGTCAACATTCCAGTCTTCATAGGCGTTGATCCAGGCTTCACTCTTCATGTTGCCCTTGGGGGTGATGGCGCCAGCTTCCATACTGCTGTGTATTTCATCGCCTGTTCGGTCAAGAAAACCCGTATTGATAAAGACGACGCGCTGTTTGGCCTGGCGAATGCACTCCTTGAGGTTCACTGTGGTCCGGCGTTCCTCATCCATGATGCCCAGCTTAACGGTATTGCGGGGCATTCCGAGCACGTTCTCAATGCGGTCGAACAGCGCGCAGGTGAAAGCGACTTCTTCGGGGCCGTGCATCTTCGGTTTTACAATATATACGCTGCCGGCACGTGAATTGCGTTGATTACCGGTTTTTTTCAGGTCGTGGAGTGCGATCATGGACGTGAAAATGCCATCCATTATTCCCTCGGGGATTTCGCGCCCCTGATCATCCAGTATGGCTTCGTTGGTCATCAGGTGACCCACGTTGCGCACGAACATCAGGCTGCGACCGGGGAGCGTGAGTGGGCCGCCATCGGCGGCGACAAATTCCCGATCAGGGTTCAGGGTTCTGTGCAGCGTTTCGCCTCCCTTGGTAAAGGCTTCCTTCAGGTCTCCGCGCATCAGACCAAGCCAGTTTCTGTAGACCAGGGCTTTATCCTCGGCATCGACCGCCGCGACTGAATCTTCACAGTCCTGAATGGTCGTCAGTGCCGCTTCCAGTACCAGATCTGTGATGCCCGCAGAGTCAGTACGTCCTATCGGGCTGGTACTATCAAATTTAATTTCAATATGCAGGCCATTGTGGCGTAGCAGGACGCTGTCCGGCGCATCCGGGTTACCCGTGTAGCCGCGGAATTGTTCCGCTATGTTGAGATTGGCGGTCTGCCCATCAAGAAGTTCAATTTGCAGTTCTGGCCCCAGTACGCGATAGGCAGTTGCCTGGCTGTGGTCGCCCTGTGTGAGAGGGCAGTACAGATTGAGGAAGTTGCGCGCGTAGGCAATGACTTTCTCGCCTCTCTTCGGGTTGTAGGCACCGATTTTCCCGGCGCCATCGCCCTCGGGTATAACGTCGGTGCCGTACAGGGCATCGTACAGGCTGCCCCAGCGAGCATTGGCGGCATTGAGGGCATAGCGGGCGTTCATAACCGGGACCACCAACTGTGGCCCCGCCTGCAGTGCCACTTCATCGTCTACATTGGTGGTCTCAATGGCAAAGTTTTCCCCTTCCGGCAGCAAGTACCCGATTTCGTACAGAAAGTCCTTGTAGGCCTGCCGGTCATAGTCTGCACCGGGATTGGCCCGGTGCCACTGGTCGATTTTTCCCTGAAGATCATCCCGGGTGGCCAGCAGTTGACGATTTTTAGGACCCAAATCCTGAAGTATGGATTCAAGGCCCTGCCAGAATTGCTGGGGCGTTATGCCTGTGCCCGGGGCAATATCGTTTTCAAGCAGTTCATGAAGAACCGGGGCGATCTGTAGGCCGCCTTCACGAATGCGGTCGGTCATCGGTTTGTCCTTTTAATGTAGGTAGCGGTTTCGCGGCGTGCATTATCACGCCAGATTGGCAGAGATTCTAGAGGGAATTGATGTCATTTAGCTAATTTATAGTTCTTATCATTGCCATTTTTATGGTGAATGCGCGCCGGGTTGTTCAGGCAGTGGGTGGCTGCCCGTCCAGTACCCTGGCGCTGTCCACGATGAGTTTGCGTAGCCACTTGTTTGCTGGATTGTGTTGCAGCAGTGGGCTCCAGGCCATCTTGAGTTCCAGTGGAGGGATGGCCAGGGGTGGTTCGCGCAACACGACTTTGGGGTTGTTGACCTTCAACAGTGCGGCCCTGGTGGGGAGTGTGACTATCAGGTCGTTTTGTTCGGCCATGGTCATTGCGGCCTGATAGTGACGGGTGAAGACACGAATCTGTCGTTTTTTCCCCAGCGCGTTGAGTGCAGTGTCCACCCAGCCCAGCCGTTGTACGTCATCCGGGTTCATACCAACGCCTACCCCCATTCCGGTCTTACTGACCCAGACATGGTTGGCCTTCAGGTAGTTATCCAGTGTGAAATCTTCCAGTACGGGGTTCTCTGGGCTAAGCACACAGGAGAATGTGTCATCCCATAGGTGGATCTGGTGAAACGATTGCGGCATGGAATCGAAACGATTGATGACCATGTCGACTTTGCCGCGCTCTACATCGAGAAAGCTGACGTCACTGGGCGTCATAATATCCAGCGTTAGGCCTGGGGCCAGCGTTCTCAAGTGTCCCAGCACAGTGGGAAGCAGAGTAGACTCGGCATAATCACTTGCCATAATGCGAAAAACACGTTGCGCGCTCTCCGGCTCGAATGCGGAGCGAGGCTGTACCGTACGATCGATCTGGAATAAAACTTCCCTTACCATGGGTTCCAGCTCAAGGGCTCGTTCTGTGGGGGTCATCCCCTCGCTGGTGCGAACCAGTAGCGGGTCATCGAAGAGTTCACGCAGACGTCGGAGTCCATTGCTCATGGCGGGCTGAGACAGGTTCAGCTGGTTGGCCGCCTGAGTGACATTGCGCTCTCTCAGTAGGGCATCCAGGTAAACCAGCAGGTTGAGGTCTATCCTCTTAATATTCACGATGGCTCCTAGTGTAGTGTCCTGAATACGCACTTTATCAGGACATTACACTAATGTTATTCATAAAGTGAATGTTGTTGCTTCAATCTATCAATTTAGGGAATTATACTCGCGTTATCACAATTGCCAATTCTTTACCGATTAAGGAGGAATTCCTATGCCCAGAATATCCACACCCGATCTCAGTGATCAATTTGAAAATGTCCGTGCGCTGGAGTTGCCATTGCGTAATTTCGGCGGGATCAGCCAGTTTGGTGGACTGGTGGTCACCATTAAGTGCCATGAGGACAATTCCCTGGTTAAGCAGCTGGTTGCCGAGCCGGGCCAGGAGCGGGTGATTGTGGTAGATGGTGGGGGTTCAACGCGCCGCGCCCTACTGGGGGATATGCTGGCGGAGCAGGCCGCAAGCAACGGTTGGGCGGGATTAGTGATATTCGGGGTGATTCGGGACGTGGACGAGATTGGTGAAACTTCCCTGGGTGTGCAGGCCTTGGGGACCTGCCCTCTCAAAACTGAAAAGCTCGGTGTTGGGCAGCGAGATGTGACCCTGCAGTTGGGTGGTGTGGACATATCGCCCGGAGACTATGTCTACGCGGATAATAACGGCGTACTAGTTAGCAGTGTTGCGCTGCTATAACAGTCGCAGCGAGAGGTCCAGTGCTTTGCAGTCCTTGGTCAATGCGCCTATTGAGATAAAATCGACACCGGTGTCGGCGATAGACCGCAGCGTGAGTTCAGTGACATTACCCGAGGCTTCAAGTTCGACCTGCCCCTGATTTTCTGCAACGGCAGTCCTCATGTCATCCAGGGAAAAGTTATCCAACATAACGCGGTCGCATTGAGCTGCCAGTGCTTGCTGGAACTCATCAAGGTTTTCTACCTCGACTTCAATTGGTTTGCCGGGCGCATTACTGCGTGCTGTTGCCACTGCGGCGGCGATGCCTCCGCAGGCATTGATGTGGTTTTCCTTAATGAGGAATGCGTCGTACAGGCCAAGACGATGATTGTGGCAACCGCCGCAGCTTACGGCGTATTTTTGCGCCATACGCAGGCCGGGAATGGTTTTTCGGGTATCCAGAAGACGAACTGGAGTGCCCTGGACAATGTTTGCGTAGTGCTGGCATATAGTGGCAGTGCCGGAAAGTAACTGCAGGAAGTTCAGGGCCGCTCGCTCGCCGGTGAGCAGGCTGCGGGCACTACCTGTTGCGGTAAACAGGACTGTATCTGCGGCTACGGCCTGTCCATCGGTGACCATCCAGTTCACTTCGACCTCGGGGTCAACTTCCGCAAAGACTGCATTAACCCAGGGCCGACCGCAGACGATTCCGTCTTCTCGAGTGACCACCCGGGCAGAAGCGGTAGCGTTTTCAGGAATCAGCTCAGCGGTAATATCGCCAGTGCCAATGTCCTCGCGCAGTGCGCTACGGACATTGTGGAGGATGTCTTCATCGCTGATTGTCAGTGGGCTTGAATGTGTTTGCAGCATATTACGGAGCTTTACTTCTCAGGGAGCGCGATTGTATCAGTTCCAGCCCTTAGCGGTTAATGCAGGTGTCCCTACGCTATAGGGCTCTGCCTGAGGCGCTGTAAACGCTTTTCATTAGCCCCATCCTGGTCAGTCGGTAGATGATTGATTGCTGAAGCACCCCGCAACCATAGCGAACCGCTGCAAGACCGCCAATGGATGAGGCATCCGTGGCATAACGCGTCGGGCAGGTGATCTCGCCAATTGAGTAGCCATTGGCGATAACCTGTAACAGCATTTGATTGTCAAAAATGAAGTCGTTGGAGTTTCCAGAGAGTGGGAGTTCACTCAGGATTTGACTCGAAAAGGCGCGGTATCCGGTGTGGTATTCGGAGAGCTTATAGCCGGTGAGAATGTTCTGAAAGAAGGACAGGAAACGGTTGGCGATGTACTTGTGTCTTGGCATTCCGCCCTTTATAGCGCCAACCCCAAGAATCCTGGAGCCGAGTACGCAATCGAAAACCTGGTCGCTTATTAACGCGGCCATGGCCCTGATCAACTTGGGGGTATATTGGTAATCGGGATGAACCATGATGACAATATCGGCGCCTGCTGCAAGGGCTTGCGCGTAGCATGTTTTCTGGTTGCCGCCGTATCCGAGGTTCTCATCGTGTGCAATGACGTGATCAATGCCCAGGGACTTCGCTTTGCGGGCGGTGTCGTCTGCACTGGCGTCATCGACCAGAATGACAGTGTCGACTATGTCAAAGGGCAGCTCATTATAGGTTTTTTCCAGGGTTTTTTCGGCGTTATAGGCGGGCATAACGATACAGAGCTTTTGTCCGTTAATCATTTTTGGGTGCCCAATTTTGCGAAAATTTGCACAGTCGCTCCTTTGCGGGTAAAGCTGCTGAAAATGAGTTCGATAATTGCCGCCGGGAGTAGTGCGGCAGCCAGTACGCTCCACCCCAGGAAGGCTGGTAGTGTCCTCAGTGAAAAAGTGTTGCCGTGTTTTAGTAGCTTATAGTAAGCGTTCTGGTGTTCAGTACTTATCTGGTTGAGTGTACTCTGAATAAACCCGTAGCTGTTTTGGACAGGGTCCAGATGTTTTTGTTGCTCGATAATAAAGCCCCTGCGTTCTAACTGCTCACAAAGCCAGTCGCTTTCAAAATGCACAAGGTGCCGGGGTAAATCAAGGTGAAACCAATGCCCGGCAAATAGACGTTGTTGTAGGCTGTCATAGTTGGGTACCGCCAGGGCCAGGACACCACCAGTGTTCAGATGTTGCTTTATATTATCCAGTAACTTCTCATGCTCGCTAAGGTGCTCGAGTACATGCCACAAGATAATGATGTCAAAATTCCTGTTCTCGCATTCAGCGTCATCCAGGGCGCCGGCGCGAACAATGTCACTACAGGACTCGTCAATGGGGAATTCCTGGCGCTCGAGGCCCAGTACGCTCGCCCCCTCTTCCTGAAAAGAACGGAGAAGCAAGCCGCGGCCGCAGCCTATATCCAGGACAGCCGGTGACGCGCTTGTGGGCTTGGCTGCCCGCCAAAGACGAATAATTTTTCGGGCACGTGCCGTCGTGGCTTTTTTGAGAAGAAACTCGATTACCGTCAAAAATTTGCTAGTCGATGAGCCGTAGTAGGTTTCGCTGTACACCGCATCTTCTGGTTCGTCGCTATCATAAGCAGGGTCCGATGGTACGGTATTTACCAGTGCGCAATCGTTGCAGCGGCACAGATCATAGCGAAGGTGTTCTGTGTCCGGCTGGGTATCAAAAGCAGGTGCACCATAAAGAAACTCGAGATCGCTGCTATTACAGTTATGGCATTGTGCAATCATGTCAGTTGGCCTCCCTGTCAGGAGAGGACGAAAAAAGAAGGAATTTTTTGGCGGTGAAGTTGAATAGCATTACGAAAAAGGCCGCCACCAGCTTGGCGTAGAGCGGGTTTAACAGTAGCAGTTCGACCAGTAGGGACATGATGGCCTCGGAGATAATCAGGCCGGTGACCACGATGGTATTAAACAATAGAAACTCCAGTTGGGCGTTTTCGTATTTTCTGTGAGAAAAAACCCAGCGGGTATTGAGAGTGTACGCCACGCTGAGGCCTGCAAAATACCCCACGACATTTGCCAGAAGGTAATGTAGCCCCAGCATCTCCGTGCAAAGATAGAAGGCGAGGAAATCAAAGCTGAAAGCCAGTCCACCCGCGATGAGGTACCTGAATATCTCAGCATTCATTGGTCGGCACCCGACATGCTCGAGTGAATTCGCTCGATGTTCCTTTTCGCCTGGATCGAATGTGGATCGAGCCCCAAAGCAATTTCAAAGACCTCCAGGGCAGGTTTGACCTTGCCTTGTTTTAGAAGCGCGTAGCCGAAATTATTGAACATGCCGCTGGAATTGTGGCCTGCGTTGATCGCTTGTAAGTAGATACGCTCGGCTTTTTTGTAGTCGCCCCTTGCCATGGCGATATCCCCAAAAGACTGGTGCGACTCCGGCATGTTAGGTTGGAGTTGTCGGGCGGCTTCACTGTGTTCGATGGCCTTGTCCCACATGCCGCGCTTGCTATAGTCGGTAGCGAGGGCTATGTGTGCCCGCCAGTTTGGGCCAACAATTTCCAGTACCCGGCTGAACAGGGTGTATCGGTTTTCCCAATAGCCTATTTGCCAGTAACAGATGAACGAGAGATAAATTATCGCGATAAACGACAGTGCTGACCCCAGGCGAAAATGTTGACTCATTTTGTTCGGCAGTAAATACACAGCGCTCATCAATACGCCGACAGAGGGCAGGTACATGTATCTGTCCGCATGGGCCTGACTACCAACCTGAATCAGCCCGATGACAGGTAGCAGGCTCACGATATACCAGCACAAGCCAGCTGCAATCAAGGGGGCCTGTCTTATTTTCCCTACAGCGAGGGCCAGCCACAGGAATAGCAGAAGCCCCGGAAATATGAGTTTGGGTATGGAAGGTATGCCGGTGTAGGGATAGAACGCCGAGAGATCAATCGGCATTAGCATCTGCTTCAGGTAAGTCGTATAAGCGTAGACGCTGTTAAATAAGCGGATAGTGAAGGGAATGACTTCCAGGTCGACTACTGCTCCGCCTCTGTCCTGGGCGATAATGGTGACGATGCCCATGCCTGCTGACAGCGCAAACAGGGGCAGTTTTTCGAATACCAATCGGGCATAGGCAGCTGCGCCGCTGCGCAGTCGAGGCAGGTTAGGGTTGTTCCTGAATTGATACCACGACACATCCATCACCAGTAGAATTACGGGGAAGGTGACGGCCATCGGTTTTGACAGAAGTGCCAGGCCAAATGCCAGCAGGACGTAGCAATATCCTCGGATGGAGGGGCTGGTTCTATAGCTGTCGTAAAGAATCATGCCCAGCATGAAAAATACAGCACAGAGCAGGTCTTTTCTCTCGGCGATCCAGGCGACGGACTCCACATGCAGAGGGTGCACGAGGAACACCAGGGACAGGATGAAAGATTTCCAGTGATCTTCAGACAAGCGCAACAGGTAGGTGTAGACAAGCAGGCTGACCAGGCCATGTAGCAGGACATTGTGAATATGGGCCCAGCCTGGATCGGTGCCAAAAAGTGAGACATCGATCATATGAGAAAGCCAGGTCAGGGGGTGCCAGTTATGCATATAAAAGCTGGTGAATGCCGTCTGGATGTTTTCGAGGCTCAGCCCGGAAAGTACAAACGCATTGCGCAGGATATAGTCAGCGTCATCAAAATAGACATACTCGAAGCCGCGTGTCTGGCCATAGAGCAAATACAAGAGGGCAAACTGCGTGAAAAAGACGATAATATGCATCCGGTAGTGATGGATTGCTGGATACAGTTTGTCGACTACTCTCATTATTGCCCTGATTATATGTTCCCGGGCAGGAAATTGCCCACGCACCCGGACCGATTGTTATTGTGTTTATAAGTCGCCGCGGATGACCTGCTGCCTATTGTATATTCTTCGGTCCATGGATCGCCAGTTTTGTAATTGCGAATATTCCACATTGCTGTGGCACCCTTTCGACGATCGGGTTTTCGTGGTGGAACTTTCTGTTCGACCTCTCACTCGGGGCGAAAAAATGATAGGCTGTGGTATGGATTTTACGCTAAACAATGGCTGGCTCGATCAGGCGAGAAGAGCGCCTTCTCCCAATTTCGGCCCGCGGCCAGCGCACAGTGAGACCGATTTATTGGTCATCCACAATATATCCTTACCGCCGGGTCAGTACGAGGGCTGTTGCATAGAGCAGTTTTTTTGTAATGTTCTGGACTGGGATGAGCACCCGTATTTTGAGCAGATCCGGGGGCTGGAGGTTTCAGCACATCTACTTGTTCGACGCTCGGGGGAGTTGTTGCAGTTTGTCGGTTTTGGCGATCGAGCCTGGCACGCGGGGCGCTCTTGTTTTCAGGGCAGGGAAGAGTGTAATGATTTCAGTATTGGTGTTGAGCTTGAAGGTGCGGATGACGAGCCCTACGAAGAGGTGCAGTATCGGGTCTTGGCTGCAGTCACCCGCGTTCTTTTGAGTGAGTATCCGCAGATGAGTGCAGATAAAATTGTCGGTCACAGTGAGATAGCCCCTGGCCGTAAGACCGACCCTGGCCCTGCATTTGATTGGCAGCGGTATAGGTATTTATTGGACGAAGCAGGAGAATCTTTATGACATTTTTGGCAATTATTGTCGCTCTCATCTTTTCACGGGTATGGGGGGACAGCAATCCGCTGCGCAATGACAGCTGGTTTTTCAGTTTGCAGTCAACAATTCGCGGGCTGGGGTTCTCGCCGTCGGTAGGATTTTTGATCTATTTGGGTATTCCGGTTCTGGCATGCCTTTTCCTGTTGGACGCCAGCGAGTCGATTTTGTTTGGCCTGGTGTGGATAGTTTTAGCTGCGGGACTATTGCTGTACGCCTTTGGGCGTGGCCAGTACGCTAATCTTGTAGAGCGATATCGCAGTTACTGTGTGACAGGTGATTTTGAGACAGCAAGCCATTACGCCCAGTCTGTGCTGGGTATGGAGTTTGGTGACGAAGCTATTGTATCCGCACGACAGGTGCACATGGCAATTCAGCGAGAACTTCTCTATATGGGCTACCAACGCTGGTTTTCAGTCTTGTTCTATTTTGTTGTACTGGGCCCGGTGGGGGCCCTGTTCTATCGATTGCTACAGTTGAGTCGTTTAACACCTGAACGTGCCGAGGCAGAGCGGCTGTTGTATTTTGCCGACTGGATCCCCGCACGCTTATTGGCTGCGGGTTTCGCATTGACGGGGGATTTTCTTGCCAGCCGCGATTCACTGGTATCCAGTGTGATGGTGCCTGAGGAGACAGCTGGAGCAGTGCTCCAAACTGTTGGTCGCGCTGCGATAGGCGCCTCAGATTATGACGATGAGGTGCTTACGGGCTTTCTTGCCAAAGAGGCCGTGAGCGAAACCACTGAGCTGAATGCACTGTTGTCCCGTAGCGCGGTAAGTTGGGTTGTTGTTCTTTCGCTGTTGGTGTTATTTCTGTAGCGTCAGGGGATCATTGCAGCGTGAAAAAAAGCCCGAAAAGTGATCTTACTCTGCCGTCTGTGGTGGCTGATCTGGAGGGCAGATACCGACGGTCTCGGTTGATGTTGACGATTATTTTTCACCCAGAGCCTGAACGAATTGGCGAGGTGACTTCACTGCTGGTTGACGAGGGCGAATCTGCTATAGAGCTTGGTCGAAACGGCCCTGGCTTTTGTCATCCTTCCGAGGGCGTGGGCAGCCGTTCGCTCGACGACCCCCATATTAGTCGTCAGGCGCTAATGTTTTCCAGAGATAAAAAGTCTCTCGTCCTGACGCGCGATCCCGATGCTAGCCGTTGTCAGGTCAATGGCAAAGAGCTGAATGGGGAACTGCACTTGGCTGAGGAACAATTGAGTTCCGGAGTAACACTATTTTTGGCTCATCGAGTGGTTTTGCTATTCCGCAAAGTTGTATGTCGGGACGCAGCTGATGTTGAGACCGCTAAATCTTCCGATTTAAAAGGCAATAGCCCATATATGCAGGAGTTGCGCGAGCAGATTACGACAGCGGCAGCGAATGATGTCGATGTGCTGATATGCGGTGAGACGGGAACGGGTAAGGAACTGGTGGCCTCGGCAATACACGCAAACAGTCAAAGGCGCAATGAAAAATTGCTTCCGGTTAATATGGCCGCCATTCCCGCAAGCCTTGCACCATCGATACTCTTTGGTAATGCAAGAGGGGCCTATACCGGAGCCGAGACGTCTGGCGTGGGCTATTTTGAACAGGCCCAGGGGGGCACCTTGTTTCTCGATGAGGTTGGTGATACGCCGCCGGAAATTCAAGCGCAGTTACTGCGTGCCCTGCAGCAGAGAGAAATACAGCGTGTCGGTGGCTCCGTGCACAAGGTCGACTTACGCGTCATTGCCGCAACTGACGCGCCTTTGGATGAAGGTAGTGATTTCAAGGCGGCGCTGCGTCATCGTTTGGGTAGCTGTGAAATTTCTCTCAAACCACTGCGAGAGCATCCCGAAGATATTGGAGAGTTGTTGTGGTTTTTCCTCCAGAAATACCTCGGGGACACATCGGCAACCTACCTATTGCCCCATCCTGAGAGTGACCGTCGGGATATTGCATTCTGGGCGGAACTGTTTCATTTGTTCCTGGGTTATTCCTGGCCGGGAAATGTCCGTCAACTATCCAACTTTGCGCAGCAAGTGGCTATGGCCAGCACCCGGGAGTTGGTCTTGCCCGCAGACCTCCGCGCGAAAATGATTAGGGAGAACCGCGGCAGTGATACGGGCCGCCCGCACTGGCGCAAGAACGAAGATGTTAGCGATGATGAGTTTCTCTCGACCATGGAAGCAGCGCTTTACGAACCGACGAAAGTGTCCCGGTTACTCAAGTTGCACCGGACAGCAGTTTACAGGCGAATGGAAAGTTTTCCCTTTCTGCGGGTAGCCAGCCAGGTTCCCGAAGCTGAGTTGCAGGAAGCGCTGCTGGCATGTGAGGGGGATATAGACAAGGTGGCGTTGATTTTACGGGTATCCAGGGCAGGTCTTAGGTCACGCCTCAAAGGATTGTCAAAGGCAGGTCAGTAGCGGATTATGTCGACCCGAATAGGTCCCTATCGTGTTTTACGCTTGATCAATGAGGGCGGCCAGGGCGGGGTTTACCTGGGATACGACAGTCGTTTGCAACGGCGAGTGGCGATTAAAGTCTACCGCTTCCCCGAGGGTGGGTTTGGGAGAAAGCAGCTATTGGATGAGGCGAAGCTGGTCGTAAGTATCGACACTCACAAGATAGTGCAGATTTATGATTTGGTCGTCGGGCAGGATAATCTGGCACTGATCATGGAGTATATTCCAGGCTGTGACCTCGAAGAATTTCTGTCTGAGCGCCAGCCCTCGGTCTCAACCGTGTTAACGGTGGCAACCGATCTGGCCGGCGCCCTCGCCGCGGCAAGGCAACAGGATATCGTGCACGGCGACTTGAAGGCGGCGAATGTTCTTGTAACCGATTCAGGCAGGATAAAACTGACGGATTTTGGCATCGCCAGAGCCGGTAACGGGCACAGCGTGGGCTTGCAGGGAGCTGGGAGTCCAAGCAGTGTTTCACCCGAGCAATTCCTCGGCAAGTCACTGGATATACGGTCGGACTTATTTGCTCTTGGTTGTTTGATTTATCGCATGCTGACCGGAATACAGCCCTTTTTTCGGGATGGTCAATTAGACCCTCACAGCCTCTTGGAGACTATGCCAGCCCCTGTGGAAACTCTGGTGCCAGACTTGCCGCTGGGCTTACCGGAGTTGCTTGTTGGGCTGCTACAAAAAGACCCCAATGACCGTCCTGGCGATACACAGCAGTTGCGTTATGCGCTGCGTCGTATTACCCGGGCTATGCCACTTTCAGTCTCCAGTTCCTTGCTGGATGAAGCCAGGCCCTTTTTTCGGGAGGAATCGGCAGGTGATGTGCCGCCGATTATTCCCGCAGACCTACTGCATGCGGGGCGCTCCAGGCTGCGTGGTTTACAGATGGATGCCGCTTGGCCCGAACGTCTTGCTGGCGCAAAGAGGCTGTTATGGCTGTTGCTGCCTTTGGTCGCCATGGCGGTGTTTTTATTGTTGCCAGTGACGCCCGCAGAGACTCGTATTCATATCGATACACCGACGATTCAGTTGGATGCTGGGGTTTCACTGCCCCATGAATTAACCCCTGTGTGGTTTGTCGAGCAGTTGCAATCGGCAGCCAGTGCCGAATTAGGACCGGTTATTGTTTCGGGTCCAGTAGGTGCAACGCAGGTTCGTACGCTGTATGCATCGCCGAAGGAACTATTGGCACAGGAGCAGGCAGGATTGGCGCTACGTTGTACTAGCGCGCTGTGTTTGCTTACCGTGACACGCGAAGGTGAGCAGGGCATACGCACTCAGCAATTGGTTTTATTTCCGGATGATACGGCACAGGAGTGGGGTGAGGCGGTGCAGGGTGTAGCTCGGGTTTTATACCGGCAGTAGCCCAAGGGCTTTCGGGCCTGTCAGCCACTCAGCTTTAGTATGCTCCGCAGCAGCGCTTCATTCAGTGGTGCTGGTACGCCCCGCTGTCGGGCCACTGCGATCAGGTAGCCGCTAATATATTCAACTTCCGTCTGCCGCGCCGCCTCGATATCCTGCAACATGGAGGAGCGGTTGTTGGCGGTGCCGGTGATGACCTCGCGCACTGTGTCATGTAATTCGGAAGCGATGGCGTGATGGCCTGCCGCAGCCGAAATTGTCGCGATCTCATCGCACAGGCCCTTGAGTTGTGCGGATAAATCTGGCCGGGACAGCAGCGCTCCATTGGGGCACGCTGCCAGCGCGGTAAGCGGGTTAATCGCGCTATTTACAACCATTTTTTGCCAAAGTACTTCCGTAATATCAGCATCCCAATGGCAGGGGAGGGGGAGCGTTCTCCAGCCCTCGAACCAGGCAGGGGGCGAGTCCGTATTGGCTCGACCAATCCTGGTGAAACCAATGCCGGCATGAACAATAGTGTTTCCTGATGTGCGATAGGCTCCTTCTGTCGTCGTGCCGACGTAAAAGCGCCAGTGTGGATAGTCCTTTTCAAGTATTTCCAGAATGCCCATGCCATTGACCATAAGGAGGATATGGCTGCCTTCGTCTAATCTGTGGCTCACCGCAGCCAAAGCGGCAGCCACGTCGTAAGCTTTGGTGGTGATGAGCAGATGGCTGATGTAACCGGTTTCGGAGGCAGTGGAAGTGGGAAAATCGACCGTAGTGGTTGAATCCCCGGATAGAATATTAAGCGTCCGCCTGCCGGGGTCGGCAGTGTCGGACACGGTGTCCCCCCTGGTAAGCAAGCTTGTGTGGCCGTTGAGGCGTTCCAGCGCGGCGGCGAACAGGCCTCCGATGGCACCTGCTCCCAGAATATGCCAGTGAGATACCATGGCTCAGTTATATTTGGTCGCGGGGATTGAAAACTGCCGATAGCGCATTAGTATGTGTCACCTGTTGCTAGTTATGAAAGGAAGTGAGAACTATGCCATCTTTTGATGTCGTTTCGGAAGTAGATTTACACCAACTGACCAATGCGGTGGATCAAGCCCAGCGTATTGTTACCAATCGCTTCGATTTTAAAGGCGTCGATGCCTCTTTTGAGCGCGAGGAGCGAGCGGTCGTGATAACAGCGGAGGCGGAGTTTCAGGTGTCGCAGATGGAGGATATGCTGCGCAGTGCTTTGGTGAAGTGCAATATCGATGCTGGAGCCATGGACTGCGGGGACCCTGTCACCTCGGGTAAGACCTGCGCTGAGACGGTTATTTTGCGCCATGGCCTGGACAGTGACCAGTGCCGTAAAGTTGTAAAGGAGATTAAGGCGAGTAAGTTCAAAGTTCAGGCCCAGGTGCAAGGTGAGCAAGTCAGGGTGACGGGTAAGAAGCGCGATGAATTGCAGCAAGTGATGGCGTTGTTAAGAGAGGGGGATTTTGGTGCGCCTTTGCAGTTCAGTAACTTTCGCGATTAGCGGCCGCTTGACGGAAGCCCTTTTTCCAATGCCTGCAATCTTGCGTCGCTTAGCCCCAATGCACGCTCGCTGTCGCTGTCGCTGTCCAGGGCGTTAAACCACAGTAGTTCGATATAGCGGTACACGATTTCGTAGTTGGAAAGCCTCTGTCGTTCCTCGTCGCAAGCGGCGCGGTCAAGGTAAGCTGTTAACAGCGTTTCTCTGGATTCCTGATTCAGGCCGTCGCCAACGGTGACCACGGCCAGGTCAAACCAGCGACTTCCCATGGCGCAGTATTCCCAATCTATGGCCCGCAAACTGCCGCCGCAGCTCAGCCGGTTGGCTCGCAATAAATCGTTGTGGCAGAAAACGGGGCACTGCTCTTCGCTGCTGACGGTGTCGAGTATTCGTAGTATTTCAGTGCGGCAGGAGTCGAGTACGGGGTGCAGGGGGGTACCCTGGTGCTGCATATGTTTTTCGTAACGACGGACTCTCTCTGGCAGGTCGAGCCGAAAATGGACAGGGGGTAGTTGGTGAATAGCCTGCAATAGTGAGGCCGTGGCCGCTGGGTCCGTCACAGGCACTGGGTCTTCTGTCAGGTAGTCGTAAACGAGGGAATTCAATTCAGGGTTGTAATAGCGTGGGCAGGGTGCCAGGCCGGCGGCGCTCGCCGACGCCATGGCGCGCCATTCAGTCTGTCTGCTCAGGCCGATGATAGCGGGGTTGACCCCGTCAATCCTGATAACGTACAGATCGCCCGACGAGACTAAAAAGCTGTAGTTACTGAGCCCTCGGGAGAGCCGTTTTGCCACCGTAGGTTTTTCCGTCAAAGATGGTTTGCATTGCCAGTTGTGCCATTGCGACAGTGTCTGCTCGAGTTTTAACTGGACGTTGCGCGGTAGTGTGCCAACCATGTGCGAAACCCGAATAGGACTATGACCAAGTAAGCCATGAATAATAGCGCAGTCAGGTACAGTTCGCGATCCAGATAGAGAAAAATCGAGATAGCGTCAATTACGAACCAGTACAGCCAATTTTCCAGTATTTTTCGTGCCACCATCCAGGTGGTGAGCACGCTGCCCCAGGTGGTAAACGAGTCGAGAAAGGGCATTGCGGCGTTGCTGTATTGTGTGAGCAACGCACCGCTGAGCATGGAGATTGTTACAATGCCGCCAATGGCGACCAGGTGCTGGGACAGTTTCCAGCGCGATATCGCAAGGCCCTCCTCTTTCTGGTTTCCCTGTTGCCATTGCCACCATCCGTAGACTGCCATTACCAGGTAGTAGATCTGTAGCGCTGACTCCATTAACAGATCGACGTTCCAGAAGATAAACAAAAAGATCGCCGTGCTGGCGAAGGCAGCGTACCAGCACCACAGGTTCTCGCGCATGGCAAGTAACAGGTAAGCGATGCCCAGAATAACGGCAAGAAACTCCCAGGCCGACAGGGCGTGCAGGGCCTGCGCCACGGCGTCCCCGATGCTACCGTCCATCAGGCGGCAATATCCGGTTCAAAAGGTGTAGCTGGCACTGATGCCCAGCATCCGTGGCTCGCCATACTGGAAGAAAGATTCGGTGACATAGCCCTTGCGAGGATCGTTGCCGAATTGAAAACCTCGGACGATGTAATCCTCATCCGTCAGGTTGCGCCCCCACAGGGCGAGTGACAGGTGGTCGTTGCTATAGCCCAGACGCATATGCAGCAGTTCGTAGGCGGAAGATTTGACGTTGTGGCTGTCTGATACGAAAAACGCGTCCTTGCCCTCAACATCGGCGCGCAGGTAAAAACCCTGGCCAAAATCAAAGCGGCCGCCCAGCGCGAACTGGTAGCCCGGGGCATGCGCCTGCTCGCGTCCGGACATGTCAACGCCATCAGTGGCGGTGTACTCCTCGAATTCGGTTTCCAGCAGGCCGAGGTTGGCGTAGAGATTGAGGGAATCGAGGGCCAGCCAGTTCAATTCCAGCTCCAGCCCGTAGTTGTTGCCCTCGGCAGCATTATTGATGTAATCGATGAACTCGGTGCTACCATCTTCGCGCTCGACGAGGAAAGATCCTTTTACCTGTTGATCATCTCTATCCATATAAAAAACGGCGATGCGGGTGCTCAGGCGGTTTTCCATGAAGCGGGCTTTGTAGCCTGCCTCATAGTTGAGCAGATATTCCTCATCGTATTCCTTCACGCTGTCGAGCTGCGCAATCTCATCGGGGTCGTCGGTGGCATTCATGCTGGCCAGTATTCCGGCATTCACGCCATAGGTGCGATAGCCTCTGGAAATGCCGCCGTAAATCATACTGTCACTGCTGAGGCTGTATTCCAGTATAAGTTTGCCACCCCACAGGGTTTTGTCGAGGTCGGTGTCTACCGCATTGTTATCCTCGTAATCCGTCTGCCGGTTCTCTGCTCGCAGGCCAGTCGTCAGTGTTAAATGCTCGCTCAGGCGGGTGTCCATTTGGCCATAAAGCGCAAGCGTATCCGTGTCGTAGTGGCTGACAAAATCGCCGCTGAGGTAGGTGTAGCGCCGTTGCAAATCCTCGCGATCGGCGAGGTAATACAGGCCTGTCACCCAATCCGTGGTGCCGCCGAACAGGGTGGATTGCTCATTGGATAACAAGCGTAGCTCGCCGCTGTAGCTGTCCCTGTCGCGCAGATATTGGTCGGTTGAAGAGTACCCATCCGGTGATATACCCACATAGCTCCAATCCTCATCGTAACCATAGTCTGTTTCAGTGGCCGCCCACGTTACAGCGGCCTCCACATTCAGGCGCGTTAGTGCCGAGTGCCAGTTCAGTGCGATGGCTGTGGATTCCTGCACATCCTGGCCCGGTTCGTCGGAAAGTGTCTTTCGATCGTTGTCCAGGGAGAATGCGTCATAGCCGTTATCAATGTCGATATAGATCAGGGTGGCGTCCAGGGTGCTGCGCTCGCCTGGCATCCAGCGTAACTTTCCACGAATACTGGTTTCATCCCTACTGTTTGTGTCATCCCGGTCCAGATAGACATTTTCCATAAAGCCGTCACTCTGGTAGGTGTTCACCGAGAGGCGGTACAGTAGTTCGTCACTGATCAGGGGTCCGCTGCCCACAATGCCGACGCTCCAGGTGTCATAGTCGGCCGCTGTGGCTTCCACTCGCAGGTAGGGCTCTGTGCCGGGCTCTCCTGTGCGAATATTGACCAGTCCCGCCAGGGCGTTTGCGCCGTGGAGAGTGCCCTGCGGGCCGCGCAGAATCTCGACCTGTTCCACATCAAATAGCGTTCCTGCGGTTCCCAGTCCGCTAAAGTCAATGCCGTCTATCATGAATCCGATGGAGGCATTCAGGGGAGCCTGGAACTGGCTGCGCTCGCCAACGCCGCGAATCTGGTAAAAACGCGCGCGGGACGCACCGCTGGCGTAGTTGACGTTAGGGGCGATATTGAGAATGTCTTCCAGGTGCTGGGCGGCTCGTTGCGTGATTTCGTCGGCGCCAATGACAGTGGTGCTGGCCGGCTGGTTCAGTAGCGTGGTGTCTCGAAACTCAGCTGTGACAATGATTTCGTCCAGTTCAGCGCTGAGGACGGACGTCGTGCCCAGTACCAGGCTAACGGCGGTAGTGGCCAGTGGCGTGTGAAACTTCATGGTGGTTCTCATCTGTAATATACGGGTTAGAGAACCGGCAGGGCGTGCGCATTGGACAAAGTACGAGATACCTATCCCTACGCCGGTTCTAACCGGATCAGGTTCAAAGGGTTTACCGATTGACGATATCTCAGGCCGCAGCCACCCCTCAGGTTTGCATCGCAAGTATAGGGTGCTTACACTTACAATCCAATAACTATAATCCAGCAGCGGTATTAGCATGGCAGAGAGCGTTAATCACACGAAGGCAGACGAACAGGTTCAGGGGGCACCCCCTGTGCCCTCACGTGAGGAGCAGCGCGCGCTCAGACTGGCTGAGACATTTACCGTTAATCGCTACCTCTGGCGCCAAATACAGCAGCTGGAGCTCATGCTGCTGCAGGCTACCGATATATTTACCCTGTTCGAGATTCTGCTGGTCAGCTTGCCTAGACACTTTGATTTGCGGGTAGCGGAGCTGTGGCTGCACGACCCAGAGAGTATTCTCTCGGAATTGCTTTCCGGTACGCATCGGTATGGACATCACCTGCAATTGCATGAAGACGCGTACGCGATGCAGGAACTCTATGATCTGGACCCCGATATTGAGCTATTGGATGCTACCGACTCCCGTATGTTCGAAATATTGAAGACAAGCCAGGGTATTGATCACTGCATGCTTATACCCTTGATGGATGCGGGGCGCCTGGTAGGCAGTTTTCACGTGGGAGCACCAGAGCTTTCCTTCGTTCTGGGAGGCGCTGAAGAAGATATGATGGGTCATCTTTCCTCTGTGATTTCAATTTGTGTAAAAAACGCCGTCAGTCGACAGCAAGTGAATCAACTGACGATGCTGGACCCATTAACCCATATCAGTAATCCGCGGGGGTTTGAATCGGATATCTCTCGAGAGATATCCCGGGCACAGCGCCTTAACCAGCCGGTTTCTGTCCTGCTGATGGAGATTGATGAATATGATGATTTGCTGGAGCACTATGGGCAGGTGAGGAGTCATTTTGTCCTTAAAAAAGTCGCTGAGCGCGTGTCGTCTGACCTGCGGGCCACTGATAGCATGGCGCGTTTTACGGGTGCTAAAATGGCGGTATTGGTTCCGGGCAGCGGTGAAGTGATGAGCCGGGATATTGCCGAGCGTATGCGCAGGGATATCGAGGATTTTCCCATTGATGACGGCAGAGGGGCTATTTTGCATGTCACGCTGAGTATCGGTTTGGTCTGTTGGGAGCCCGCGCTGTATCCGGCAATTGATATGGCGCATTTAGCCGTTCAGCTACAGGCTGAAGCAGAAAAAGCTCTGCTGCGAACCCAGACAGACGGCGGTAATGGGACTAACACGGCACGCTTGGGTGCCCCGCTTGTCTAAGGAGTATGTCGATGAGTAGTCTGGATAGCTTGTTCGAAAAAAATCGCGCTTGGGCAGAGAGCATCAAAACCAGTGACCCGCTCTTTTTTGAGAAGCTGGCTTCTCAGCAGTCGCCTGAATATCTGTGGATCGGGTGTTCCGACAGCCGCGTCCCTGCCAACCAGATAGTGGGGCTTCTTCCCGGTGAGGTCTTTGTTCATCGCAATGTAGCGAATATTGTGGTGCATACCGACTTCAACTGTCTCAGCGTTCTGCAATATGCAGTGGATGTCTTGCGGGTAAAGCACATCATTATTGTTGGGCACTACGATTGTGGTGGCGTAAAAGCAGCTTATGAAGGTGCCGAAATGGGCCTGATTGATAATTGGCTTCGAAATATCAAGGATGTTCAATACCGTTATCAGGCGCGCATCAATGCCTTGCAGGATGATGATGCGCGGCTTAACCTCTTGTGTGAGTTGAATGTCATGCGGCAGGTCTCCAATGTCTGTCATACCACGATTGCACAGGGTGCCTGGGATAGAGGGCAGCAACTGGAAGTGCACGGCTGGATTTACAGCCTGCGGGACGGTTTGCTGAAAGACCTTAATTGTTCCGTCACCGGTGCTGCCCAGATATCGGATGTGTACAGAGTGATGTCCGACGAGGGCTGATTTAACCGAGCAGCTTCTCGCGCCAGCGGATCGCTACGAACAATCGAATTTATATACCCAGTATTTCAGAGGGCCTTGAACAGTGCATTCTCCGGTAGAGCTATCAGGAAAGAAAATATTGATTACCGGCCCCACGGGGCAGGTGGCGACGCCTGTGGTTGCGGCATGGGCGCCATTGGCGGATGTCTACGTGCTCGCCCGCTTTTCCCGTGACGAGGATATGGCAAGGATGCAGGGGTTGGGTGCGACCTGTTTGAAAGTGGACCTCGCCGATCCTCACGGGCTGGACGGGGTCCCGGATGACTTCGATTACGTGGTGAATTTTGCGGTGGTAAAAACCGGGGACTTTGAATACGACCTGGCGGCCAATGGCGAGGGGGTTGGCCGGCTCATGTACCACTGCAGGCGAGCCAGGGCATTTTTGCATCTGTCTTCAACCGCCGTCTACGAATATGCGGGTCATGAACCCCGAAGCGAGGACTCTCCTTTGGGAGATAATCATCGAATAATGTTTCCCACCTACAGCATCAGTAAGATCGCCGCTGAGACGGTGTGCCGATTTGTCGCCCGCCAGTTCAGCGTACCCACCACAATCGCGAGGCTTTCAGTCCCATACGGCGATAATGGCGGCTGGCCGTATTTTCATCTGATGATGATGGAGCAGGGCATGGCGATAGACGTTCATCCCGAGGCGCCCAATGACTACAATTTGTTACACGTCGATGACTACCTGGAAAAATTACCTCGACTGCTGGCCGCGGCCACGACCGATGTTACCACGGTGAACTTTGGCGGTTCGGATAAGACGAGTATAGAGGAATGGTGTGCTTTCCTGACTGAGTTGACCGGTCTGGAGCCTGTGTTCCGGAACGATCCCAAGTCTTTCGGTAGTCTCAATATTGACACCACGTTAATGCATGAACTAATTGGTCCGACCACGGTGTCCTGGCAGGACGGTATCCGGCGTCAGGTTCAGGCCCTGGCTCCCCACCTGCTGAAGGAGAAATAGAAATGACACTGGAGCAGCGGTTGTCAAATCTGGAGGCTGTAGAGGCTATCCGTAAGCTCAAGGCCCGGTATTTTCACGCCTGCGACACCAAGCAGCCCGAGCGTGTCAGAGAGTGTTTCGCCACGGGCGAGATCGATCTTCGTTACGGGCGTATTGGCAGTTATACCGATCGGGAGGAGCTGGTTGCAGTGTTCAGCGAGTTGGCGTGCCACGATCATATTGTTGAAATGCATCACGGGCAAAACCCGCAGATAGAAATTGTCGACGAAAACAATGCTACGGCTATCTGGGGTCTTTACTACTACCTCATCGATACCCGTCAAAACACGGTTACCCAACTGGCCGGTTTTTACGATGACGCTTATACCCGCGTCGGCGGGGAGTGGACGATGAACAAGTCCTGGTACGAAGTGTGTTCCACCCAGATATTTGATTTGTCCGAAGGTTTGGCTAAAGTTATTTTCGCTGGAGGCGCCGCACCGTCCGAGCTGGACGACCCCTCTAAACAGGCCGGCTAGATGGGCAGTTTGCTACTGATATTGCTTTTTGTGTTTTCCGGTGTCGCCTTGATGGTGGTGCTGGGCGAGCGCTATGGCAAGGCGATGCCGCCGGATAAGATGCGCAAGCTACAGCGATGGTTTATGCCCCTGGTTGGGCTCATGCTGGTCCTGTCCCTCTTGCGGTACTACCTATAACTGGGGTTGATATGTCTTCTTCGCTTGAAAAACTGGAATCCGGCGCGCTCTGGGCGGAGTTTTGCGACCAGCTAAAACAAGCCGGTGACCAGATTTTTGCAGAGGGTGTTCCCTCAGATCAGCTTACGCGCGCAGAGGGGTACCGGTATTTGACCCGGCTGCTACGCCTTAGTCTGGAGAAAAACATTGAGTTTGGAGACCCCCAATTCCCCAGGTTCTATTCTTTGTCTCACGAGACAGCCAAGATCGGCAATGACAACCCCGACAACTTCTACCAGAACTGTTCTGTGGATGGCTCCAGGGACTATCTTATCAAGGGTAATCGTGGCTCGGTCGCCTATCTCAGTATAGAGAGCAAGGCGGGTTCGTTTGCGTCCGGGGGGGATATGGCGCCAACAGGGCACGTTGAGATCAATCAACTACAGACTGATGAGGAAGGCAATTTCGAACTGTTGGTGAGCGCAGATAAAAAAGCGGGTAACTGGCTGCCCATGACCGCAGAATCTGACAATTTACTGGTGCGCCAGACTTTTCGGGATCGTGCTGCTGAGCGCCCCGCGGAACTTGGTATCGAGTGTCTCAACCCTCTGGGAGATGCGCAGTTATGCCCGCAGCGTTTTGCCGGGCAATTACAGCAGGTGGTGCCGTTTGTGTCGGGTACTTCCGGATTGTTTCATCAATGGATGCAGGGCTTTAGCCAACACGTAAATGAATTACCTGCCAATGACCAGCAGATGTGTATCAGGTCGGGCGGCGATCCCTCGATCCACTACCACAATAGCTATTGGCGGTTGGCTACTGATGAGGCGCTGCTCATTGAGTTTACGCCTCCGCAACACTACCGAACCTGGAATTTCCAGTTGTCCAATTACTGGATGGAATCGCTGGACTATCGCTACCACCGTATCAGTGTCAGCAATTATTCAGCAGTGGCGGAGCCCAATGGCAATATCCAGATTGTGGTTGCCCATTCCAATCCGGGACCGGGGTGCAAGAATTGGCTTACCACGGCAGGCCACGAAGTGGGTGCGATGTTACTGCGTTATGTGGAGGCTGAAGACTTCCCCCCGGTATCTACCCGGGTAGTACCTTTTCGATCGTTGCTGGATGATTTCGCGGGGCTACCGTCATGACGCAATACAACTTCGATGCTGATGAGTTGGTGGCGGCGGCGAAGACCATTGACGGCCTGGATGACTTCGGCGACGAGAGCTATCGTGAACCTTTGGAAAAACTGCTTTGGTCTTTGCAGTATGAGGCGGAGCTCAACACGGTTGGGCGGACGGTCTTGCTGCAACGCATCGTGGATATCCTTGCGACGCGATTACGGGTGCACGAGTACATCAAACGTTTTCCGGAAATCCTGGAAGAAGACATTGTCGCCCCGCTGGTCATCGTTGGTTTACCTCGCACTGGGACGACCATGTTGCACCGGACCATCGCCGCGGACCCGCGCCTGTATGCCCCACTGTGGTATGAGGTGCGTTTTCCCTGTCCCGCGCTGGATTGGGATTTCACCAAAGCCGGTGACCAGCGTATCGCAGATGCCCGGGCTGAGATGCAAGCGATGCTTGATGCTAATCCGGAGCTGCTGGCAATACACCCTATGGATGCTGAGGGACCTGACGAGGATATTATGCTGTTGGAGCAGTCTTTCTACAGTTTTATGACCCAGTCCAGTGCCAATGTTCCCAGCTTCGACGCCTGGTTGGAGAAACAGGACCATACACCGGGGTACGAGTACCTAAAGTTATTGTTGCAGTTTTTGCAGTGGCAGAAAAAGCGCACTGGCCAAACTGCTGAACGGTGGACACTGAAGGCCCCTCATCACCTGCACTACATGGATTTGGTGTTCAAGGTTTTTCCCGATGCCAAGGTGGTGCAATCACATCGCGATCCGGTGGATACCATCCCCTCGCTTATCGGCCTGATTGCCGGAGTCTGGGTAATATACTCTGATTCAGCCGATCTGAAGGAAGCTGGGCGGCAGTGGGCGCGAAAATTCGCCAATGGTATGCGGCATACTATGAATGTACGACGCCTTGTCGGCGAGGACCGATTTCTGGACCTCTGGTTTCGGGATACTGTAAGCGAGCCTCTACGGGAAATTCGCAAAGTCTATAGCTTTCTCGGAATGGAGTTGACCCCGGAAGCACAGGCGGAGATGGAGAAATGGCAGGCATTCAATCAACGTGAATTGCGACCATCCCACGAATATACCTTTGAGCAGTACGGTTTTACCGAGGCGGGCCTGGAGCGGCAGTTCCTGGACTATCGCAAGCGGTTTATTACGTCCAACGGCGCGATATGACGTCGACTCCACGGTAATTTATAAGGCGTAAATTGCCGGGTTTTTCGAAAGCTGTGTGTACAACGGCACAGAATTCGAGTTCCTGCATAATCTCCACAGTTCCAACACATTTACATCACATTACCTCCTTGTTATCAGTCCACACTCCATTCTGTCCCTGGGACGAAACGTAACGGCAAACCACTATCCTTTCGGTTTAATGGAGACTTATTCAATGACTAAATCAAGTTTATTCACAACAGCTGCAAGCCTGACGCTATTCAGTGTCGCTTTAATCAGTGTCGATGGTTTTGCCCGTGGCGGCGAAGGGGGGCGACAGGGTCACTCCGAACCTACCCGCATGACGCTTCTTGAGCGTCTGGACAATAACGCCGATGGCGTTTTAAGTCTGGACGAGTTCAGCGAACAGCATACGGCGAGCGCGCAACGACATTTCGACAAAAAGGATGCCGATAACGACGAACGCTTGTCGCTTGAGGAGTTTTCCGCAACCAGTAAACATAGGCGTCATCCCACTTTGGATGGGCTGGATGCCGGCGCACTGGATGCGTGTCTGGAAGATGCCCTGGGCAGTGATGTGCCAGTACGGCCGGATGCAGCTGCGGCCTTTACCGCGGCTGATATCAATCAGGATAATGCGGTTGATCGGGACGAATTCCTGGCCGCCGGCTACAGCCGTGCCGAAGAACGCTTCTCGGATATTGATCGCGACAGTGATGGGCAACTTGGCAGTGACGAGGTCGGTGCATACCAGGCACTTCGTCAGGCACAACGCGATGCTCACCGCAGTTGTGTGGCGGAGCAATTGGATGAAGATAGCCTGCTGAACTAGGTTCACACCTCGTGTGGAGACCACCAATCGCCCTCATGTGAGCTGGAATCCCTCACAGGGGCCGCCGTTACTGGGCTCCTGTCGAGTTTTGATCAAAAAACCGACAGGAAATTACTCGGCTTTTTTGAATCAGATGGTGTTAACTTGGACCAGCCCGACCTATACTTGTTGTAGGAGTTTTTCTAGTGTTATTAGAACGTTACGCTAAAGCGTTGAAGGGGAGAGTAGTTTGCCGGCCCAGTGGCAGCAAAGTTCAAGCGACAGTCTGGAGCGCGCAAGCAGTGCGGTGCTCTCGGTGTGGCATCGACTTGCCCAGCCGGAGACCGCGCGTCGCGCACGCCTGTTGGTTGCGTTTGTTCTGCTGGTCTGGGTGCTCGTTTCCCTGGTCGAATTAGTCTGGTCTTTCACTCCTCGCCCGAATGCCCCCGTTTCGGCAGAGGTTGATATTCTCAACCCGGTAGAAAATGGAAGCATTGATACTGAAATGGCGGCTGTAGATCTGGACAAAATGGTTTCCTGGCATCTGTTTGGTGTGGCGGGCGAAACCACGCCTGCCGATACCGTTGTGCCCGTGGTGGAGGCTGCCAGCGAGCGTGACGGTATAGAGAACGGGGCCAGGGACACGCGCTTGAACCTCAAGTTGCGAGGCGTTGTGGCTTCCTCCGAGGATGGATTGGGTCATGCCATGATCGAGTTTCGCTCGGAGCAGGAAGTCTATGCGGTCGGGGATAAGTTACCCACTGCCGGGAATGTCAGTCTGGCAAAGGTGTTGCCTGACGGGGTTGTGCTGGATAATGCGGGTACCTATGAGTTGTTGCGGCTGTATGATGATACCGAGCTGACGGGGCAGTTGTCGCAAAAGGCGCCGAAGCCAGTGCCAGCTGTGAGCAAGTCCCCTTCGGCCCAAATTGTGCCCCGGGTTGTAGGTGCCACGCTGGTGGCGGGCAACGTCAGGCAGCAGTTATACGAAAACCCCCAGTCGCTGGCGGCCGTTGTGAGAGTGAGTGCGGTGCGGGAGAACAATACACTGCGGGGCTATCGCGTGGACCCGGGTAAGAATGGTGCGCAATTCACCCAGCTGGGCTTTAAAGCGGGCGATATTGTTACCAGCGTCAATGGTATCGCTCTCGATAACCCGGGAAATACCATGCAGCTGTATCAGTTGATGCGGACGGCTTCCAGTGCGGTTTTTGATTTGGAACGCGACGGTGAAAGCCTTACTTTGACGGTCGATCTGGGCGAGGTCTCCAGCGATGGTTGAAGCCAGATGTCTGTCCGTGCGCAAATTTACAGAGGATGAAAGTTTGCTAACTGTTTTAATGCGTGCATTGAAGACCCCACTGCTTGCGGTGGGGCTGATGCTGTGCACGCTGCTGGGAACGTCAGTGTCTGCCCAGGATTACACGGTCAACCTGAAGGAAACCGATATTCAGGAGTTGATCAAGTTTGTAGCTGAGGCCACCGGCACCACGATTGTGGTAGATCCTGCGGTTAAGGGTAAGGTGAAAGTCGTCTCTTCCAAGCCCGTCTCCAGCAGCGAGCTATACAATTTATTTTTGTCTATTCTGGAGGTCCACGGCTATACCGCCGTTCGAAGTGGTGGCGTGGTAAGAGTCATACAAAGCAAGGATGCACGCTCCTCGCCTGTAGCGGTGAGAGATGAAGCAGGGACTACAGCTTCCGATGAGTATGTCACAGCGGTTATTCGCCTGGAAAATATTTCTGCCGCGAAGTTGATCCCAGTGCTGAGACCCCTGGTGCCACAGCAGGCGCATATGGCGGCCTACGCGCCCAGTAATGCCATTATCATCTCCGATGTTTCGGCTAATATTGATCGCATCCGAGATATCATCCAGCGAATGGATCGGTCTGCCGAGCAGCAAACAGAAATTATTAAACTGAAGTATGCTGTGGCTGATGATGTGGTTCGTATGCTGGACCAGCTGAATAAATCTGAGGCCAAGCAAAATGGTGCTACTGAGGTAGAAGTGTTACTGGTTGCAGATGACCGTACCAATAGCGTGCTCGTTAGCGGTGAAGAGTTAGAGCGCGCGCGGATCAGTAAATTGATTAGTTATCTTGATACGCCGCTGGAGCAAAGCGGGAATGTAAAGGTAGTGTATCTCGAATATGCCGAGGCGAAGGAAATCGCCGAGGTGTTAACCCGTGTGATGCAAAATATGAGTCGCCTGGAGGAGCCGGAAGGAAAGAAAACATCACGTTCAAGCAACTCGGCAACCATTGAAGCTGATGAGGGTACCAATGCACTGATAATCACTGCGGATACGGATGAAATGGCTTCCATTGAGGCCGTGATACGACGACTGGATATTCGCAGGGCGCAGGTGTTGGTAGAGGCGATAATCGTGGAGATGCAGATTATCGATGGGCAAGACCTGGGCCTGCAATGGTTGTTTGCCAACGACAGCGGCTTTTATGGCAGTAACATCAATGCCGGCGATGCCAGGGCAAGAAATATAGGAGAGGCAATCTTTCCGCCCAGCGATACTGAAAATCCCGACAGAGAACCCGATCTGGGTGACCTGGCTGGCGCTCTGGCGGGTACACCCGGGCTCTCTATGGGTTGGGGTACCCTGGACGACGGCTTGTCGATGACGATAATCCTTAATGCCCTGAATGAACAGAACAATGCCAACATCCTGTCTACACCCAGCCTGCTGACACTGGATAATCAGGAAGCGTATATTACCGTTGGACAGAATGTCCCTTTCGTGACGGGCTCATTTACCAATACGGGGGCGGGCGGTGACGGCGCACAGAACCCCTTCCAGACCATCGAACGAGAGAACGTTGGCATCACCCTGACAGTGACACCGCATATCAATGAAGGTGACGCGGTGGTTCTTGATATTGAGCAGGAAGTGTCAAGCCTGACCGGATTGTCCGCCATAGCCTCAGACCTCATAACCAATGAGCGCAAGATACAGACGAAAGTGCTGGCTGGAGACGGGCGCACCGTGGTGCTCGGCGGATTGATTAAGGACGACGTGCAGGACGGCACCCAGAAGGTACCCATTTTGGGCGATATCCCGTTTTTGGGCAGGCTGTTCCGCACCGATGCGGTCAAGGTCACCAAAACCAATTTGCTGATATTTATTCGTGCGACCATTATTCGGGACGACGAGCAACTCGACGGTGCTTCAGCAGACAAGTACCAGTACATCCGAGCACAACAGTTGTTGCGCAAGGAGCAGGGCCTGATGTTCCTGGATGACGAGAATCTACCCGTTATCCCCGAGTGGGAGCAGCAAATTCAACAACTGGAAGAAATTCGCGAAGAGGATCAGGACGAAAAAGCCACTTCGGGTTCGGGTGAGAGCTGATGTCTGGTTCCGAGCTTGCGTTCGATCAAACGGATGATGCCCTGGCGGAAGTCGAGGGGCAGATACCGGAAGAGGGTGGTGGCAGCGGCAATTTGCCTTTTACCTATGCCAAACAGTATGGCGTTCTGTTGGACCGCAATAGTGAGACACTGACTGTTGTACACCTGGGCACACCAGCTGCGAATGTGCTGGCTGAGCTGCGGCGCTACCTCGGTTCGACTTTTGAACTTCATGCGGTAGCCGATGCCGAATTTCAACGGCGCTTGACCCTGGGTTACCAACGCGGCAATAACGAAGCGGTACAAATGGCCGAGGACCTGGGTTCTGATATTGATCTCAGTCGCCTGGCTGATGAGATTCCCGAGATGGGTGATCTCATGGATGCAGAAGATGACGCACCCATTATTCGCCTGATTAACGCCATACTATCCCAGGCAGTAAGAGAGAAGGCGTCGGACATTCATGTGGAGACCTTTGAGGACCGCCTGAGCATACGCTACCGGGTAGATGGGGTTTTGTCTGAAGTCCTGTCCCCCAAACGTATGCTTGCGCCGCTACTGGTATCTCGCCTCAAGGTGATGGCTAAACTGGATATCGCGGAGAAACGCGTTCCCCAGGATGGTCGGATATCGGTAAAAATAGCCGGTCATGCGGTAGATATTCGTATGTCGACTATTCCTTCCGCCCATGGTGAGCGGGTGGTTTTGCGATTGTTGGACAAGCAGTCCGGACAGTTGCAGTTGTCCCAGTTGGCGATGAACGAACAGGTGTTCTCGGCATACCAGCGGTCGCTGCGGAGCCCGCATGGCATTATCCTTGTGACCGGGCCCACGGGTTCGGGTAAAACCACAACTCTTTATGCGGGCTTGTCACATGTCAATGAAAGCAGTCGCAATATACTGACAATCGAGGACCCCATCGAATACATGTTGCCTGGCGTGGGACAAACTCAGGTAAATACCAAGGTGGAAATGACATTCGCCCGTGGACTGCGCGCTATTTTGCGCCAGGATCCCGATATCGTCATGGTCGGCGAAATCCGCGACCTGGAAACCGCAGAAATCGCCGTTCAGGCCTCTCTGACAGGGCACCTGGTATTGTCTACTTTGCACACGAATACTGCGATTGGTGCGGTAACCCGAATGCAGGATATGGGCATTGAGCCCTTCCTGTTGGCGTCCAGTCTTATCGCGGTAATGGCCCAGCGCCTTGTGCGAATTCTCTGTGACGACTGCAAGGTGGCTGTTGTCGCCGATGAAGCTGAGCTGTCATTGCTGGGACTGGCGGGCAAGGCCGAAGATGTCACGATCTACCAGGCCGACGGTTGTGAGCACTGTAAATATACAGGTTACAAAGGGCGTACGGGCATCTATGAGTTGATTGAAGTGGATGATGCCTTGCGTTTGATGATTCACCAGGGCGCCAGCGAGCAGGAGATGTTAGTCACGGCACGCAAGCAATATCCCGGGATTATCGAGGATGGCCGCCGGCGTATCCTCGCGGGTGAGACGAGTATGGCCGAGGTCTTGCGGGTAACCACTGCGACCTCTTGATGATGGGTTTATGAACTAATGACAGCCTATCGTTACCAGGCACTCAATGAAGACGGCAAGCGGGTCAAAGGCGTCGTCGAGGGTGACTCCGAGCGCCACGTGAGAGGCCAATTGCGCGGTCAGAACCTGCGTCCGCTGGAGGTGGGACTGGCGAACCGGCAGGTGGCAAGTACAGCCAGCACCCGGGGACGGCTGTTCGAGTCTGGGGTGAAGACGGCGGATCTGGCGCTGGTTACCCGGCAGCTGGCGACACTGGTTTCATCCAACCTGCCCCTGGATGAATGTTTGCAAGCGGCTGCGGAACAAACACGCAAGCCGCGCATCAAAGGTATGCTGTTACAGGTCCGTTCACGGGTGGCTGAAGGGCATACGCTGGCCTATGCTATGGGGGAATTCCCCCAGGTGTTTAACGAGATGTTTCGTGCCATGGTCAATGCGGGAGAGCATGCCGGGTTTTTGGGGCCTGTGCTTGAACAATTGGCGGATTACAGCGAGCAGCGCCAATACACCCAGCAGAAGCTAAAGATGGCCATGATTTATCCGATTATCCTCATGGCGGTGGCCGGGGCTGTCGTTGTGGCATTGATGGTTTTTGTGGTCCCGGAACTGGTCGGTATATTTGCGCACTCCAAGGCTAAACTGCCTTTTTTGACCCGCGCCCTGATAGCGTCAAGCGACTTTCTCCGCGACTACGGGATCTGGTTGCTGATAGGGCTGGTGCTCGCAGTGGTCCTTTTCAGGCGCGCTTTGAGGGATCCAGGGAGAAAGAAGCGCTGGCACGGTCTATTGCTTCGTACGCCCGGAATTTCGGGACTGATTACGGCAATGGATACGGCGCGTTTTGCATCGACTCTCAGTATTTTGATGGCCAGCGGCGTTCCTCTACTGGAGTCCCTCAGAATAGCCGGGCAGGTGCTGACCAATCTGGTGTTGCGCAAAGACAGTGAACTGGTGGCCGAACGGGTTCAGGAGGGCAGTAGTCTGCACAGGGCTTTGCAACACAGCGGCCGGTTTCCGCCCATGATGGTGCATATGGTCGCCAGCGGTGAAGCCAGTGGTGAGCTGGAAACGATGCTTGAACGCTCAGCGACGAACCAGGAGCGGGAGCTGGAAATGACCCTGGGAACCGTTATGAGTATCTTTGAGCCTCTGATGGTGCTGGTCATGGGCGGGCTGGTCCTGACCATCGTACTGGCTGTTCTGTTACCAATTTTTGACCTCAATACAATGGTGAAGTGATTTTATGAATGTATCTAATAGCAGGCAGCTGAAACACAGCGGCTTTTCGCTGGTCGAAATTCTCGTGGTACTGGTTATCATGGGGCTTCTGATCAGTATTGTGGCACCTACCGTCCTCAATCAGGCCGACGAGGCGCGCGTGCAGAAAGCGTATGCTGATTTTAAGTCAATTGAGACGGCATTGAAGATCTATCGCCTCGACAATTATGTTTACCCCACAACCGAGCAGGGGCTGGAGGCTTTGGTAGAGCTCAGCTCGATTGACCCGGAGCCGAGAAACTTCAAAAAAGGTGGATACCTGTCGGAGTTGCCTGTTGATCCCTGGGGCAGGCCTTACCTGTATCTCAGCCCTGGAGAGAATGGGGAAGTCGATATATACACGCTGGGTGTTGATGGGCTTTCCGGTGGCGAGGGCCAGAATGCCGATATTGGAAACTGGAAGGAGTCAGAGTAACGCTACAGTGAAGGGGGGCTCTCAGCGGGGCTTCAGCCTACTGGAATTGTTGGTGGCCCTGTTTGTGGTCATGGTAATCACTTCGCTGGTGACGCTCAGTGTGAACTCTGGCAGCCAGGACGCGAAACTGGAAGCGCAAGTGAAAAGCCTGGCCGACCGGTCCGCCTATGCCCTGGATGAAGCGCAGATGACAGGTCTTGATATGGGCTTGTTGCTTGAGAGAACCTATGCCGGCGGAGATGTTGTGTACCGGTATTCCTGGCTTGAGCGGGGAGAAACGGGCTGGCGGGAGCCCGAGATCGACAGGGATATTTTTGCGGCGGGCGAGTTTGACCCGGAGATAGAGTTGCAATTGATTCTGGAAGATCTGCCCGTCCCGGAGTTAGCCGTGCGTACCGAGGGCCTTGAAGTCAGTCCGCAGGTTGTTCTTTATGCCAGCGGTGAAACCACCCCGGGATTTATTGAGTTACGGCAGCGCGATACTGGCGAAATTCTTTGGTTGGTAGAGTGGGACCTGCTGGGACGGTTTAGTTTGTTGCTACGCGGAGAACCATTGGACAATGAGTTCGACGATGAATAGGGATCGGTTCAGGGGATTTACCCTTATCGAGGTTATGGTTGCCCTCGCGGTGGTCGCGGTGGCATTGCCTGCGCTGATGGTCGCGCTTTATCAGCAAATTGACGGTACGGCTTATCTGCGGGATAAGTCACTGGCCCATATGGTTGCGGCTAACAAATTGACAGAAGTTCGTATTGTGGCAGAGTCCACCCGCCGTTTACCTCAAGGACGTGATAGCGGGGTTCAGGAGATGGCAGGGCGTGAATGGTACTGGTGGCTTGAGAGCAGTGAGACGGAATTGCCTGATTTTCATCGGCTGGAGATCAAAGTGGCCGGCGACGAGGAAAGTGAGGGCGAACCCCTGATTACACTCGCAGCCTTCATGTCCTCTGACCTGGAAGTTGCCGAGGAGACTGGCGGGGGCAGTGGTCAGGGCGATGACCCTGGCCAGGATGACGAATCCGAGCAGGATGATGAGTCCGAAGAGTACGATGAGCCCGACGATATAGACGATATCGAAGAGACGGAAGACCCGGATGAGTACGAAGCGCTCGAACGGCAAAATGAAGAGGGCTAGAATGTGGCATAAGCCCGCCAGCGGTTTTACCCTGATCGAGGTGCTGATCGCGCTGGCGATTACCGCGTTTGTATCCAGTATTGCCTATGCCAGCTTGTCCACGGTTCTGGACGGTATCAAAGCAACACGGGAAATCGCCGACCGCACACATGAAATCAACCGGGCCTGGATGATTATCACCCGGGATTTGCGTCAATTCTCTCCCCGGTCCATCAGGGACGAATTTGGTGAGGAGGAATCGGCTTTGACTGGCGGAGAAGCTGCACGTTTCCTGTTGAGTTTTACCCGCTCTGGCTGGCACAACCCTGTTGGGCAACAGCGCAGTAGCTTGCAGCGAGTAAACTACCTATTGGAGGGTGAGGCGCTGTGGCGGGAGAGCTATACCGTGCTTGACCGGGCGGGTGATACTGAGCCTCGCCGGGTGAAACTACTGGAGGGCGTGGAGTATCTTGATCTGGGTTTTCTCGGCGCGGTAGGTGGGCTGGAGATGAGTAATGACGGTAAAAATCTGGTGACCACTAACTGGGTGGAAAACTGGGTGCCAGATAGCAGTGTGCCTGGAACGGTGCTGGTGCCACCGGTCGCGTTGGAGATTCGAATGCAACTGGAGGACATCGGTGAGGTCAGGAGGCTGTATGAACTGCCCCCGATGTAAACCCGGTTCATACGCCGCGCAGCAAGGCGCTGCGCTGGTGATCGCTATGCTGGTGTTTGCGCTATGCGCTACACTTATTGTTGCGATGAAGAGCGAGTTCATACTGTTTTACCAGCGCGGTTCCAACATCTTTGTGGCCGAGCAGGCCTATGCCTATTTGCGTGGCGCTGAAGACCTGGCATCGATGGCGCTGGTAGTGGATGCCGACCAGGACATTGCGGACGGGCAGGCCAGGGATGACCTTGAGGAACTGTGGGCCCAACCACCCACCCCATACACTCTGGATGAGGGCGGCTGGCTACAGGGGGGATTGGAGGACTTACAGGGGCGGTTTAATTTGAACCAGCTGGTGGGGCAACGCAATAGCGAAAATGGTGGCGAGAGTTACACCAGTGCACAGCAGCAGTTCATCAGGCTCTTGCAGGCACTGCCAGAACTGCAGCTCAGTGAGTATGAAGCAGCGATTATCACTCGCTCAATAGGTGATTGGCTCGATGGGGATAACAATACATCGGTCAATGGTGCCGAAGATGATTACTATTCCAGTCAGACGCCATCTTATCGGACGGCGAATCGACCAATGTCCAGCGTGACTGAGCTTCGCGCTGTGGCAAATGTCACACTGGAGATCTACGCGGCCCTGTCGCCGTGGGTTAGCGTTTGGCCGCAGTCCCCGTCCACCCTGAATATACACACCGCACCGGCGATGTTACTGCGCTCGATCAATGAGGACGGCAATTTGCTACCACTGAGTGATTCAGAGGCCGAGGCACTGGTACAGCAGCGCACAGACACGGGTTTCATAGATGTGGCAGATTTCCTTGCTCAGCCGGTCTTCGAAGGTAAGAATATGGGGGCTGTCGCTACCTTGTTGGGTGAGGAATCCGGGTATTTTCTTCTGGCCGCGGAAGCGGAAGTTGCCCAGAGGCGGGTGCGCTTGTACAGTGTGTTGGAGCGTCGCGGGCGAACCATTAATACATTGGCCAGAGCCAGTGGTAGCCTGTAATACGAATTTTACGGCAAAGAGGACGGAGTATTGCTCGATAGCACAATGATACGCATGGTCGACGGGCGCCTGGTTTGGTATCCCGTTGGCGCAGATCAGGGGCCGCAAGGGCTTGATTCCCCTGAAGCGCAGTTGCGTATACAGCAAGTGGCTGGCTCGCAGAGGAGCAAACTGTGTTTCGCCGTGCCCGGAACCGATGTCAGTATTTTCAAAGTTGAATTCGATGCAGCTGAGAAAAAACATATCGCTAAAGCGCTCCCTTTTGCACTCGAAGAGCAGCTGATCTCCGATATCGACGAACTCCATTTCGCGATAGGCATGGAGACAAAAACGCGTCTGTGTGCGGCGGTGTGCTCGCAACGGGCAATGGAATCGTGGCAGACCCAATTGCAGGATTTCCCCACGGCCACGCAATGGATACCCGAGCCGCTTATGTTGCCCTGGCAGCCCGGAGAATGGACGCTGGTACTGGAAAAAGATTACGCGATCGTGCGTACCGGGAACTGTGAGGGCTTTAGTATTGAAAGTGCACTGCTGTCCGGGATGCTGCAATCTGTCCTACAGGACAGCGAAGAACCCCCGACGGCAGTTATCGTGTACGGGCAGGATCAGGCGGAAGATGAAGGCTTGTTACCTGAGAGCGTGCGCGATCTTATCCAGTGGCGCCGAGGTGATTTTGGTGCGGCTTTGATGTTACACCAGGACGAGAATGTCATGATCAATATGTTGCAGGGGGCCTATGGACAACGTCTCCCCCTGCGCCGTTGGTGGCAACAATGGCGAACCGTTGCGGCATTGTTACTGGGGGCGTTTTGCCTGCAGTTAGTCGCCAGTTATGCAAGCTACCAGAGTCTCGCGCGAGAGAACGTTGATTTGCGGGCTGATATACAACAAAGTTATCGTAGGGCCTTTCCTAAAGGCGCGCTAGTCGACCCAGAGAAGCAGGTCAGGCGACAGCTGGAGGCCTTGCAGGGCAGTTCTCATTCCAGCGCGTTTAGCCGTCTGATGAGCGATGTAGGTGAAATTGTGGCGAGTAAGCCAGGAACCCAAATTGCCAGTCTTAACTACAACGAGAAGGGCGGCGAAATGCGCATGAATATCGTCGCCAGCGATTTCGAAACAGTGGAGGCCATCCGTGTCGCGATGATGGGTCGTGGATTGGATGCGGTGATGGAAAATAGTAATGCCCAGGGCGATAAAGTGCGTGCACGACTGAGAGTAGGAGGTGGGTCGTGAAAGCCTGGTTTGCACGCTATAACCCGAGGGAGCAACTGAGTTTGTTATTACTGACTGCCGTGGTGGTAGCGTATGTCCTGTATTTCTTTACCTGGTCTCCTATCGCCACTAAACGGGATGAAATGGCTGCACGCAACCACAACGCGATTGAGGTACTGCAACGAGTGGATGCGATGGTTTCGGAGGTGCTCCGCCTGAGGGAGAGCGGTGAAGGTGTCAGCCAGAAGCGTAATCTCACCTCCATTATCAATCAGTCCACCGGCAAGCTCGGGCTGGCGGTTAGTCGCCTGCAACCCAACTCCCGGGGGGAGGTACAGGTTCGCCTGGAGGCTGCGGTATTCGACGATATTCTGAAGTGGCTGCACGAGATGGAGTATACCCAGGGCCTATTGGTGCGAGAAGTTTCCATTACCCAGACCGGTACCGCCGGTCGTGTTAATGCCAGTGTACGTATAGCCCAGGGGGCCTAGTGTCTCGTTTTCGGCTCGGCATTCTGCTGGCAAGTTTTCTGCTTGTTCTTATGGTTACTTCCGCGCCTGCCCGGTTGCTCGGCTTGTTGGTTCCCGCTGATCGGCTGGTACTGCAGGGTTTGAGTGGCAGCCTGTGGCAGGGCTCTGCAGCGCGATGTCTTGTCGCGACAGGCAACGGTTATGTCCATCTTGGTGCTGTCACATGGCAGCTCTCGCCCTTGTCTCTGCTGCATCTCTCGCCCTCGCTGAAACTCGAAAGTCGTTGGGGAAGCCAGCGTATTTCGGGACAGGTGACATTGCGAAATAAGGGGGATTTCGAGTTCCATGAGCTACAGGCGACGGTGTCCTCTCAGCTACTGCGCCAGTTTGCCCCGTTGATGATTGAGGGTAGGCTTTCTCTCCAGTTTCCCCATTTGCGGGTCCGGGACGGCCTGCCCTATATGGCAGAAGGTCGAGTACTCTGGGAGGGTGCCCAATGGCTTCTGCCCCAGGGGCCCTTGCCTCTGGGCAGCTACGCAGTGGATGTCGATCAACAGGCGGAGCAAGGACTAACAGGCGACATCATTACGCTTTCAGGCCCTATTGAGGCCACCGGGTCTGTTGAAGTGCAGGGCCGAAATTACGGTGTGGATGTGCTGGTGGCGAGCCGCTTCAACATGGATAGGCAATTGCAACACGCCCTGTCACTGTTTGCGGAGCCCGTATCGGAGGGCTACCGGGTTCAACTCAGCGGAGAATTTTGATGATCGGTATATTTTCACCGTGCAAAAGTTCGATTATTTCCCGGGCGACTGTCGTATAATTTTCCCGCTAGACCGGGTAAAAACCAAAAAGGAGAAACCTAGGATATGAGTGACAGCGATTTTAATAAGTACGAATGTGTAATTTGTGGTTTTATTTACGATGAGGCGGAAGGTTTGCCGGACGATGGCTTCCCTGCGGGTACGCGCTGGGCAGATATTCCGGATGATTGGGAGTGCCCTGATTGCGGAATCTCAAAGTCGGATTTTGACCTGTTGGAAGAGTGACTTCCATAGCACAGCGCCTGGCTGCCGTTCGGGAGCTGATGGCTTGTGCGGGCTATGATGCTCTGATTGTCCCCAGGGCCGACGAGTATCTGGGGGAATATATTCCCGCGCACAATGAACGGATGCAGTGGATCTCGGGCTTTAACGGATCTGCGGGTGTGATTATCGTGCTCCAGGACAAGGCGGCGATCTTCGTTGATGGGCGCTATACCGTGCAGGTTCGCCGGGAAGTTGCGCCGCAGTGCTACGAGTATCACCATCTGCTGGACGAACCGCCTATCGATTGGCTTGTAGCGCAATTGCCCGTGGGTGCCAGGGTAGCTTGCGACCCTCGCATGCATTCCCTGTCGTGGTACCAGAGCACGCAAACGACGTTGCAGTCTGTCAATATGGAGCTGATCGGAGAACCGGAGAATCTGGTTGACCGCAGCTGGGCAGACAGGCCCGAGCCAAAAGTTGGCGCTGCCATTTTGCTTGAACCCTGTTATAGCGGTGAGAGTAGTATGGATAAGCGTCGCCGTATCGCCGGCAGTTTGGTGGAACTCGGCGCTGATGCAGCGTTGATTTTTGCCCCGGATTCGGTGAGTTGGCTGTTGAATATCCGTGGCACCGATATTGACTGCCTGCCCGTCGTACAAAGTTTTGCCATACTTTCTGCGGATGGTTCCCTGCTGTTGTTCGTTGATCCGGGCAGAGTGCCTCAGGGACTTATTGAACACGTAGGTGGCGGAATTGAGCTATTGCCTGAAGCCGGGGCCGAGCAGGTTTTTGCTCGTTTTCAGGGTTTAAAAATATTGGCGGATCCGCAAGCGTCCAATGCATGGACGCAGTTGTCACTGGCGGCCAATGGGGCAATTCTGATTGCGGCGGAAGATCCGGTTTTATTGCCGAAAGCTTGCAAGAATCCCGTGGAAATCTCTGGTGCGCGCCGGGCGCATATTCGCGATGCAGTGGCGGAAATTTGCTTTCTTGCCTGGTTGGATGCTGAAGTCGCAGCTGAAAAGTTGCACGATGAAGCAACTCTAGCCGATAAATTACTGTCTATTCGCCAACTGGGTGAGCTTTTTCAGGACAGTTCCTTCGATACTATTTCCGCGGCGGGCGCAAACGCCGCGATGTGTCACTACAATCACCTAAATGGCGAACCCGCCCGGTTGCCGATGGACTCGGTTTACCTTCTCGATAGCGGCGCCCAATACAGGGACGGGACAACGGATATCACCCGTACCATTGCCATTGGCAACCCCGGCGATGAGATTCGCCGCATGTATACACTGGTGCTAAAGGGGCACATTGCCCTGGCGCTCGCTCGTTTTCCCGCGGGTACCAATGGCAACCAGCTGGATGTTCTCGCGCGGCAATTCTTGTGGCGAGAGGGCTGTGATTATGACCACGGTACGGGTCACGGAGTGGGCTCTTTTCTCAGTGTACACGAAGCGCCCCAACGAATTGCCAAGCACAATAATACCGTCGCACTGCGGCCGGGTATGATAATCAGTAATGAACCAGGTTATTACCGCGATGGCTGTTTTGGCATTCGCTGCGAAAATCTGGTGGTGGTGCAGGAATCATCGGCCCCGGTGGCGGAAACGCCTATGTTGGAATTTGAAACGATTACGCTGGTGCCCTTTGATCACCGGCTATTGCTTCTGGAACTACTTACTGACGAAGAAGCTCAGTGGTTGGATCGCTACCATGCCAAGGTGTGGGGGTCGATTGGTCCCTTGCTGGATGGGCTTGATCGAGATTGGCTACGACAGGCGACAGTGCCCATCAGCCAGCTGAGCTAACTATTAGGCTGAATGCAGGGACGGTCTTGAGTAGACTGAGCCTACAATAATGATAATAAAGGAGATTTCCTCATGGCAGCAGCTGGCGCGCAGGCGCACTGGTCTTCACGCTTTGCTTTCCTTATGGCGTCCGTTGGTTTTGCGGTTGGCCTGGGTAATATCTGGCGCTTTCCCTATGTGACGGGTGAGAATGGCGGCGCGGCCTTTGTCTTGATCTACCTGGCTTGTGCCTTTGGTATAGGCGTTCCGATCCTGATGGCGGAACTGCTTATCGGCAGACGCGGGCAGGGCAGTCCGACTAGCTCCATGGCCACTGTCGCCGCACAGAATGGTAAATCAACCCAGTGGCGCTGGGTTGGTGGTATGGGTTTACTGGCGGCTTTTATTATTGAAGTTGTCTACGCGGTCGTTGTTGGCTGGGTATTGTGGTACTTATTTAAAGCGATTACGACGGGCTTTGTGGGTGTGGATGCGCTGGCAGCTTCCGCCGAGTTTTCCGCCGTACTGGATGACAATTTGGGGATGGCATTCTGGACCTTGGCCGGGCTCGCTATTACCGGGTTTATTATCTATTCGGGTGTGCACAACGGGATTGAACGCGCCGTCACTTTTATGATGCCGATGATGTTTATCCTGTTACTTGGGCTGGCGGGCTATAACTATTTTGCCGGTGGGTTTGAAGAAGCAGTACGCTGGCTGTTCACGCCGGACTTCAGTGAAATTGGGCCCGCCACGGTTTTGGCTGCAATAGGGCAGGCATTTTTCTCCATTGGGGTCGCCATGGGCGGGATGATGACCTACGGCTCCTATCTCCCTCGATCTATATCCATCACCCAGTCAGTGATTATTATCGTGGTCGCAGACACTCTTGTGGCTCTGGTCGCCGGCTTGGTGATTTTCCCTGCGGTCTTTCATTACGGCCTGGACCCCGCGGCCGGGGAAGGGCTTATCTTCCAGACTCTGCCTGTCGCATTTGCCCAGATGCCGGGTGGTTATCTCTTTAGTGTTTTATTCTTCCTCATGCTCTCAGTCGCGGGTATTACCTCAATGGTGGGCTTGATGGAGTCGGTGAATTCATGGGTACAGGGTCGCTTTGGTATTAGCCGACACAGGAGTGCCGTGTTGTTGGTTGGTTCAATCGCCAGCTTCAGTATGGTGAGTATTCTGTCCTACAATGTTCTGGAGGATTACACTATTGGTGGTAAGAATTTTAACGGCGCGATGGATTACTTTTCAAACCAGGTGCTGTTGCCTCTCGGTGGTATATTGATGGCCGTGTTTGCCGGTTGGGTTGTTAAGAAAGAAACCACCCGCGATGAACTCACCACCCTCAATGCCACCACGTATGAAATTTGGCATTTTCTTATTCGCTACGTTGTGCCGCCAGCGGTACTGTATATCTTTGTTCGCGGGGTTACCGGCTAGGCTGTGGGTAGTGCTTTACAGAAGATTACAACACCGGGGAAAACAGCCGGGCGACCCCCATTGCCAGAGGAAACCACAGCGGCTTATCATCTATTTCCCCGGCGGCGACCTGCCGGGAGGATTGCAAGTCCTGTTCGAGCATTAACTCGACCTGGCGGGCGAAATCCAGGTCGTGTACCAGCAAGGTAATTTCGAAATTCAGGCGAAACGAACGATTGTCGAAATTGGCCGTCCCCACGCCGGCCATATAGTCGTCCATCAAGAGCACTTTCTGGTGCATAAACCCGCCCTGGTAGCGATATATTTTCACGCCGGCAGGGAGTAGCTCTTTGGTGTAAGACCAGTTGGCCATAGCCACAAACGGGCCATCGGGTTGGTCGGGGATGATGACGCGGACATCGACGCCACGCAGGGCCGCCAGTTGTAGGGCGGCGATAATACCGCGGTCTGGAACGAAATAGGGGCTGGCTATCCAGATGCGCTCCCGTGCATCCACAATCATTTGATGGTACATCAGGCCGGCTTCTTCAAACTCGGATGCGGGGTCTGAGGGGAAGACCAGGATATTGCAATTGCCCTGGGGTTCACCGTCGAACTTCCAATCCAGTTTCAGGGTCTCTCGCGTAGCCCAGCGCCAGTCTGTGGCGAAGGCAATCTCGGCACCCAATACACAGGGGCCCTGCGCCCGTGTGTGGGTATCTCGCCAATGGCCTATTTTCTTATTCAGGCCCAGGTATTCATCACCTACGTTGTGCCCCCCGATCCAGGCATACTTGCCGTCGACCACGACTATTTTTCTGTGGTTACGAAAATTTAACTGGAAACGGTTGCGTCTCCCCTGGGTGGTATTAAACGCAGCGACTTTGACCCCTGCAGTTTTCAGACTTTTACACAGACGTGTTCGGGGGAAGGTTCGGCTGCCGATTTCATCAAACAAAAAGTGGACCTTGACGCCGGACAACGCTTTGTCAGCCAGTACTTTTCCAATTCGCTTGCCTAATGCATCGTCGCGAAAGATGTAAAATTCGATCAGGATGTACTTTTGCGCTGACTCCAGCCCCTCCATAATACTGTCGAAGGTCTGTTTGCCGTTAATTAGCAGGTCGACGTGATTACCCTCGGTTGCCGGCATTCTCGCCAGATTGAACAGGCTGGTGTACAGGGGGGTGTCGTTGGAAGTAGGAATGATATATTTTTCAACCGCGCCCGCGTTCTGTTCAATCAGGCGCAGTGACTCGGCTTCAATTTCAGAACGCTGATCCAGATACCCGTCGAACTTGTTACGACCGAATACCAGATAGCAGGGCAGGGCAATGAAAGGGATGGCAAATAATGAAATGGCCCAGGCGATAGCGCCCTGAGAGGTCCGTGTTTTAATGATCGCTTCGAGCGCGAACCCTATACTCAATATATAAAGCAGGGCCGCCGCAAGGGCGATAGCTTCTCTGTACAGCGGTATCTCCATATCATCAGCAGTCTAGCAGGAGCCGGCTCAATGCAACAACTGGTGTATTTCGCCGGGCTTAAGAGCCTGCGACGAAATACACCGTTATCTCCTTCTTCAGCTGCCGCCGGTAGGGATATCCTGGAAGGCCAGCCCCTTGTCCGCACGAGGTTCCTGGGGTAATCCCAGGACCTGTTCAGCAATAATGTTACGCATAACCTCGTCGGTCCCGCCCGCGAGGCGCACGCCGGGAGAAAATAACACAGTTTTCTGGTAATAGGCTTCTTCCGGGCTCAAGTCTTCATCGAGAATCGCCCCTGCCTGGCCAAAGAGCTGGCAGACAAAGTTGGCAATCTCTTGGTTCATCACGGCGCCTACCAACTTGCCCAGAGAAGCTTCAGCCCCCGCTATTCCACCCTGTGAAACCGCGGATATCATGCGCTTGTTAGTCGACTGTAGCCCGGCATACTGGCTGTACCAGGTTGCCAGGCGCTCTCGTACCACCGGGTCTTGCGCGATTGGCTGACCGTTGAGTTCCAGCGATTTAACCAGGTCCAAAAACTGTGGAAAGCCGGTGGGCTGTATGCCGGAGATCGCCAACCGTTCACTCATTAATACGGTGAGTGCACCACCCCAGCCACCACCAATCTCGCCCAGTCGATAGCTGTCGGGAATAACAGCATTGTTGAAAAAGACTTCATTGAAGTTCTGGCCGCCATCCATTTGCTTGATAGGTCGGACTTCAACACCTGGCTGTTTCATGTCAATCATAAAGAGCGTTAAGCCCCGGTACTTGGATACTGTTGGGTCTGTACGCGTCAGTACCACACCATAGTCTGAGTATTGGGCACCGGAAGTCCATATCTTTTGACCGTTGACTAGCCAGTTGTCCCCATCCCGTTCAGCTTTCGTTCGCAGGCCGGCGACATCCGATCCGGCACTGGGTTCACTAAAGAGTTGGCACCAGACATCCTCAGCACTGGCCATTTTCGGCAACAGCTCTAGCTTGGCTTCCTCCTCGGCGAAGTGCATTATCGCGGGGCCACAGTTTCCGATTCCGATGACGAAGTAGCCATCGCGGGTTTCGTACTCGGCGACTTCCTGTGACCAGATGACATCGTGGATAGAGCTCAGGCCTGCTCCACCGTATTCTTTCGGCCAGGTGATACTCGCGTAGCCCGCATCCGCTTTCATTTTGTACCAGGCTTTTGCCTCTTCATAAGTTGTTTCGCCTTCCATACCGCGCAACAATTTGTCGGTGCGTTTTTTGCAGTTGGCGTTCAGCCACGCCCGTACTTCGGTTCTAAAGCTGGCTTGTTCTGGTGTGTCGTTAAAATCCATTATCGTGTCTCCTTAGGCTGCGCTTAGCAGGCGGCTGGCAAGTGCATCTTTCCATTGGGGTTGTGCGCCAATAGTCGAGGAAAGCAGCTGTGCCCGGCGGTAGTAAAGATGGCAATCAAATTCCCATGTGAACCCCATGCCACCCTGGGCCTGGATGTTCTCCTTGCTGACCAGGTAGTAAGCGTCAGTGGCACTCACTCTCGCAGTGGCGGCTGCCAGGGGTAAATCCGGTGCATTGGTCGATAGCGCCCAGGCACCGTAGTAGGCATTGGACTTGGCCAACTCAATCGCAACAAACATATCGGCAAACTTGTGTTTGATTGCCTGGAAGGAGGCCACGGGGCGACCAAAGGCATACCGCTCTTTGGTGTAGTTTATGCCGGATTCCATCGCAGCCTGGCAGCCACCGATTTGTTCAAAGGCGAATAGCACCGCGGCCTTGTCCAGTAGCGTGTCTAACTGGTCAACACTGTGGGCTTCACCCAGTGGGGTAGCGCTCGCGCCTTCGAAGTCAATTCTGGCCTGGGAGCGGCTGGGATCGATACTGTTCAATGGCTTGCGGCTGACACCGGTTCCATTCAGGTCGACCAGATAGGCCGCTTGCTGCCCCGAATCGTTATTGGCAATTACCACAGCGAAGTCGGCGATATCCCCGTCGGGTACCGGCAATTTACTGCCATTCAGCGTGCCATTCTTTGCGCTAATCTCGATGGCGAGTAGGCCGGGGCCCTCTGCGGTAGCCAGCGTGCCGATGAGCTCTCCTGCGGCCAGTTTGGGCAGGTACTCCTGTTTCTGCTCCTCGGAGCCCCACAGCAAAATCGCTTCGGTGGCGAGGTAGACACTGGAAGAAAACGGCACGGGTGCCAGTGCACGGCCCAGTTCCTCAGCGATGACACACAGTTCGAGATAGCCCAGCCCCAGGCCACCATAGCCCTCGGGTATGACCATAGCGGTCCAGCCCAGCTCTACAATCTTGTTCCAGAGCTCGCGGTGAAAGGGGGCTTCTGTGTCCAGAATACTGCGGACAACCTCAGGCGTTGATTCCTGATTCAGGAAGTTCCTGGCCTGATCGCGGATAAATTGCTGCTCTTCGGAAAACTCGAAATTCATGTTTTTTTACCTCTGTTATGTTCTGGTGCTACTCAAGTAAAGCGAGCTTCAGGACTTCGATGTCCTGCTCATTCAGTTCCAGCCCCTGGCGCAGGTAGTTGTCAAAACTTCCCCACCGCTGGTCGATAGCGTCGAATGCAGCATTGAGCCACGATTCCTCAACACCCATTAATACGGTCATTTTCTCCTCTGCTTCCTTGCCGGCGAACAACCGGATCATGAGGAGGTCCTTGTTGCGGCCTTTCAGGGCATGTGTCTTGCTTTCCATATAGTCGGCCATAACAAGGTCCCGGGGGACGCCCAGGATGCGCAGTAAAATGGCGGAGGCAAACCCGGTTCGGTCCTTTCCTGCGGTGCAATGCCAGACAATGGGCTTTCCCTTGGCTGCTAGGACGGTATCGATGAACTGTTTGAATTGCGGGGTAAAGGTGGTAGCAAACTGACGGCTGGCCTCAATCATGAACAAATTGGGATCAAAACCTTCAAAGTCTCCATTATCGATACGGTCCATGACTTCGCCGATAATGGCCTGGTTGCCATCGTCCAACATGGGAATTTCAACGACCTCGAAACCGGTCGGCTCGGGCAGAAGATTGGGCTCTTCTTCTTTTTCAACGCTGGAGCGAAAATCAATCAGTGTAGACAGCCCCAGATTTTCCAGGTGCCCAAGATCTGAACGGCTGGCATGGGCGAAGGTTCCCGAACGAAAGAGCTTGCCCCACTGGACTGTGCGACCGTCCACGGTTTGATAGCCACCGAGGTCCCGGAAATTATTGATTCCCTCGAACCCCAGTAGCCTGTGCTCGGCGCGCAATTCGGCGGGTAATTGTGCCGGCGCGACGACTGGCTGAGTCGGGATGAACTGAACAACAGCAAAGGCCATCGTAAAGATGACGAATACCGACCAGGAGACTTTCTGTCTATTCACAGTGGATTTCCTTACAGAGCCAGCTTGCTGGACTCTTGCCGGAGCGACTACTCTCCGGCGACAACGTTCTCTGGTCCCCAGTATGCTTTCATACTGTTGACCTTGCCGGACTCATCAAATTCGAATACATCAATGACTTCAATGGCCATGCCAGGCATCACCACCTGGAAGGTGAACGCCACCGCGTTGCCTGAGCATCGTGGTGTGCCGGTCAGCGCCAGTTTTGCACCTGAGGACAATGCGCCTTCATAGAAACCGCAAACGGCCTCTATACCGACGTGCACATCGGTACCCACGGGATCTTCAACAATTGCATCGTCGGCGTATATTTCGCGGATAATATTCATATCCGCTGTCTCAAACGCAGCGACATATTGGTGTACTACGGCAATCTTGTCATTCGCTTCCATACTGAACCTCATTGAGTCTTATTGTGTTGCTAGCTAGTATCCACACAGGGTGGCATAGCGGTTTTTGTGGTAGCCGGTGTCGCCAAGGATTTGCATGGCAACACGGGCGCGTTTCAAAAAGAAGCCGATTTCCAGTTCGTCGGTGCAGCCGATACCACCGTGCATCTGCACTGCTTCATTGGTAACCAGTTTCACCAGTTCATTTAATTTGGCCTTTGCCAGGCTGGCGACCAGGGGCAACTGCTCGGGCGCGTCGTCCACGGTAGACAATGCCTGTAAAATGACTGAGCGACAGAGTTCGAGTTCCGATTGCATATGGGCAGCGCGATGCTGAAGCGCTTGGAAGCTACCGATAAGTGCGCCAAACTGCACGCGTTCCTTGAGGTACTCAACGGTGCGTTCAAAGCACTCCATCGCATAGCCCATCATTTCGGCGGCCAGGGCTACTCTGCCCCGGTCCAGTACCGGCTCCAATATCTGCCAGCCCTCGTTGAGCTTTCCGATCAGTTGGTCGGCGCTTACGCTCACATCTTCAAAGCTGATGGTAGCAGCGTTACGGCTGTCCATCATGATGTTGCGTTGGCAATTTATGCCGCTGCTCTGGTTGTCTACCAGAAACAGGGAAATGCCACTGCTGTCACTTTCCTCGCCGCTGGTGCGGGCAACCACAATCAGTTGGTCGGCGCTGTGTCCATCGAGTACAAAGGTCTTGGCGCCATTGATCAGGTAATTGTCGCCTTGCAGCTCGGCGGTGGTGGCAATTTTAGTTGGATTGTGGCGATGGGATTCTTCCAACGCCAGTGCCAGCGTGAGCTCACCTGCAGCGATTTTCGGTAGCAGTTCACTTTTTTGCGCGCTGCTGCCGCCCAGTAAAATACTTGTCGCTCCGATTACGGCCGTGGACAACAGCGGCGATGCGGTCAGGGTTCTACCGGCTTCTTCAAGCACAACACCCAGGCCGGTAAAGCCAAAGTCCAGCCCGCCGTATTCCTCGGGCAGTATAATGCTGGCCCAGCCAAGTTCGGCCATTTGTGACCATAACTCGGAGGAGTAACCGGTGGCGTCCTTGTTGTCACGCAGCTCTCGCAGCGCTCTCACAGGGGCATTGCCAGACAGGAAATCTTTGGCTGTATCTTGTAGCAGGCGCTGTTCTTCATTCAATACCAGGGCCATAATAATTTCCTCCTAGGACTGTGGCAGTTCCAATACGTTCTTGGCGATGACATTCAGTTGCACTTCGGAAGTACCACCGGCAATTGTCATGCCCTTGGACATTGCCCACAATCGGGCGGTGTCAATTTCCTGAACGCTGAACTCTTCTCCTTCCCAGCCCAGCCCGCGACTTCCGAGCATGGCGAGAAGTAATTCGCTTTTGACTTTCTCAGCTTCGGTGCCCACATACTTCATTACAATTGGTGCTGCGCTGCGAATGCCGGCGGTTCTTTCTTCAAAGGTTCGAAAGTGGGTCAATCCGATCGCATGCATATCCATATCGTAATCAACCAATTTACTGCGCAATTCCGGGTCGGCTATTTTGCCATCCTCGAAATCCAGGTAGACACGGGCGGCCGCATTGGGGGCCAGAACCTGCCTTGGCGTCTCACTGCCCATCTCAGACATAAGCTTGCGTTCGTGCACCAGCAGTGACTTGGCCACAGACCAGCCGGTATTCAATTCGCCAATCAGGTTATCCTTGGGTACTTTCACGTTGTCGAAGAAAGTCTGGCAAAACTCGGAATCGCCGCTTATCAAATCGATGGGTGTGGTTGTTATCCCCTCGTCGGCCATGTCGATGAGCAAAAAGCTGATGCCTTCCTGTTTCTTGACATTGGGATTGGTGCGCACCAGGCAGAATATCCAGTCGGATTTGTCCGCTTTGGTGGTCCAGATTTTACTGCCGTTGACCAAAAAGTGATCACCCATATCCTCGGCTTTGGTTTGCACGCTCGCCAGGTCGGAGCCGGAGCCGGGCTCGGAGTAACCCTGGCACCAGCGAACCTCGCCGTTGATAATGGCGCGGATATGTTGTTGTTTCTGTTCTTCAGTACCGTATTCGAGCACCGCAGGGCCCAGCATCCAGATGCCTATACCAAAAATGGGTGTGCGGGCCTTCAGCTGCTTCATCTCTTCCTTGATAATCTTGGCCTGAACCGCGTCAAGGCCACCACCGCCGTACTCAGTTGGCCATTCGGGTACGATCCAACCCTGGTCGCGCATACGCTCGAACCAGATTTTGGCGTCCTCGCTAGGGAATTTACTCCCGCGCCCACCCCAGTACTGATCTTCTCGGGCCATAGGTTGGCGTTGAGACTCGGGGCAGTTAGCCTCCAGCCATTCGCGGACTTCACTGCGAAATAAATCCAGGTTTTCCAATGTCTCTCTCCTGAGCGGCGCGGTCATGGCATTCCCTCGAATATCAGCTTTGGGCTGCCACGGTAGCCGGTATTCTACTGGCAGGTGGCAACGTTATAAAGGTGCAACAGAGTAACCGTTGGGAACTTAAGCGCAATGGCTTAATAAGTCAGCCCCACTGTCAAAACCAGCCATCTTTTGGAAAAAAGCTATTGCGTGGCATGCGGTATAGAGCGGTGTACCACAACAGTTGACCGCAGCTGTCTCCCGGGCGCATGCTAATACTCAGTTTTCCTGATAATAATTGCTAGAGTATTGATATGAAAAGGTTTTTGGATAAGGTAGTCATGGTTACCGGCGCGGGTAGCGGGATTGGCAAGGCCAGCGCTGTGCGGATTGCAGCCGAGGGCGGATCGGTCTTCTGCGTCGATCTGAACCTGCTGTCCGTGGAGGGGACTGTGGCCGAAATTGTCAGTGATGGGGGCAAAGCGCTCGCCTACAGCTGTGATGTCAGCGACGAGCAGGCCGTAGCAGACTGCTTTGCTACTTGCCTGGAGGCCTATGGCAGTCTTTATGGGCTTATTAATATGGCTGGTATACTGCGTTTTGATGATACCGAGAAGCTCGAATTGGACCAGTGGCAGAAAGTGTTGGATGTTAATCTCACCGGCACGATGCTGCTCTGTCGTGCTGCGCTACCGCATTTGCTGGCGTCCCGCGGTAGTATTGTCAACGCCGCCTCCACCGCTGCCCTGGCCGGATTACCCTGTGGCGTGGCTTACTCCGCTACAAAAGGTGGCGTGTTGGCGATGACTCGAAGTATTGCCGTTGAGTATGCTAAGCGCGGGGTTCGGGCCAACTGTGTCTGTCCGGGGGATATAAAAACCGGAATGACCGATGATATCGCGTTTCCCGAGACCATGGATTTTGAATTGATGACCCGGATTATGTCTCTCAGCGGTGCGAGGGGGCCTGAGGCGATGGCCGGGGTTATCGCTATGTTGGCTTCCGGGGACGGTATTCATATTACCGGAGAAGATATCCGGGTCGATGGCGGGACGCTGTCCTAGATTTTCTCGCCCAAAATACTGGACCAGGCCCCGTGGTAACGGGTATCACGCAGCCCCGGGGTTCTTCTCGACGACCTCTGCGGTAAATTGTTCCCGTAAAACCCGCTTCAATATTTTTCCGGATGGGTTGCGCGGGATACTCTCTGCGAACACCACTTTTCTGGGCAATTTATACCGCGACAGTTTTTCGCCGCAGTATTCGATGATTGCCTGTTCATCAAGTACATCATCGTTTTTCACCAGAATGGCGCAGACCGTCTCACCCCATTTTTCATCGGGTAGGCCTATGACTGCCACTTCCAACACGGACTCGTGCGACAGAATCACATTCTCTACTTCCGCGGGATAAATATTTTCACCGCCGGAAATAATCATATCCTTGATTCTGTCCTTGATAAAGATAAAGCCCTCATCGTCGATTTCAGCAATATCCCCTGTGCAAAACCAACCGTCGTCGTAGGCCTCCTCGGTGGCATCGGGGCGGTTCCAGTACTCCTTCATCATATGCGGCGCCTTCAGTAGGATTTCGCCGGTACCAACACTGGAACGTTTGCCGTGGGCATCGCGAATGCACAGGTCGGTGAACATGGTGGCCTTGCCCGCAGAGCCAATCTTGCGCAGTGCGTCCTCGTTCATCAACATACAGCCACCGCCGCCGGACTCGGTCAGGGCATAGCCCTGTATGACTTCCATTCCCTTGTCATTGTAAAGCCGGGTGAGCGTTTCAGGCATCGGTGCGGCGCCGGTGATGAAGAAGCGGAAGTCCGGAGCGTCCAGTTGTTCGAATTCGGGAACCTGACGCATAAAGTTGAGAATCGCTGGAACGGAGGCTCCTATGGTTATTTTTTCCTCAACGAGCAACTTCCAGAACTCGGATGGGTCGAAATCCGGCATCGACACCAGCGTAACACCGCGCACTGCGCAGAACAGCACGGCGGTCAGTGCAGCGACATGAAACATGGGAAGCGGAAGCAGTATTCGATCCCGGTATCGGACTTCGACGGTACTGGCCCAGCACAGGCCTGCCCACATTATGGATTCATGGCTGTGAACGACCCCTTTGGGTGAGCCCGTGGTGCCAGAGGTGTACATGATGAACAGATTGTCCTCGTCTCCCCCGGAAATTATTGGTTCCCCATCTGATGCGCTGGAGAGCTTGGTCGCGAGACCTTCTTCTCCCTCAAGCCCGTCGTCAGTTGTTTGCAGGTAGCATCCAATGGTCAGGGGGTGTTCATCACTGGTTTTTATGTTGGCAACCGTGTCTGCGAACTCGGGGTCGAATATAAGAATATTGGTTCCGCTGTCGGACAGGATAAATAACAGTTCGCTGGCGGTCAGTCGTGTATTCAGTGGTACTACAACCAGTCCCAGCTTTGCGGCACCGTAAAATAGTGCAGTGAATTCAATGCTGTTATGCATTAGCAATGCGACGCGGTCGCCCTGTTTAACGCCTAGCTCGGACAGCGTGTTAGCGCATTGGTTGGCGAGGCGATTCAAGTCTGCCCAGCTGGCCCGAGTATCCGTGGACGGTTCAACAAAAGCCTCTACATTTGTGGATACTGTGGCGCGTTGTTTTAACATCAAGCCAATATTTGTCATCATTTTGTCGTAGTCTCCGTGTATATTTGGTTTGTCACTGAGTCAGGCTTTTTTTTCGTTTTGCTGCTGGTTTTGACTTGATGGTTGATTTCTTCAGCTCCTCGAAACTCTGCTGGATATACTCTATCAACTTATAGGGCTCATTCACTGCCTCGGGTGCGGCGCCCACCGCCAGGCAAATGGCCTTGTTCACGCTGGCGAAGGTAACGTTTAGCCCCCCACCGGGGGGCACGATAGGCAGGCCCTGGAAGGCGACCATGGGTACGCCGCCCATATACAGTTGTTCCTGGGGCCCCACCATGTTGGAGATGACCAGGTTGGCGCTGGGGATCTTTTCGAATGCGGTGGAAAAGTCAGGCAGTGTCGCGCTACCGAAAATGAACAGGGAGTAAAACTGCCGAACTGAAATGGGTAATTGGCCGCTTTTATCTTTTACTGTTTGAATGGAGTTGTGAACCTGATCCAGGCGCTTGCCGACTTTGGCCTTCGGATCTCCCATCGGTACCAACTGAACAATGGCCTGATTGCCTGAGGAACCCTGATCAGCTGTGCGTATGGACATTGCCATCAGACTGACTAGCGGTACATCGATACTCTTACCCTGGTTCCGAAGATAATGATGCAAGGCATCGTCGATGATGGCTGTAACCACGTCATTAACGGTAGTTCCTGTTTTTTTAGAGATAGCCTTAACCTGGGCCAGTGGAATCTCACAGTTCGCATAACGTCTTGCTGAGGACTGCGCGGTCTGATTGAAAATCGTCCGTTTCGCGCCAAAGGGCAACGCCGATTTCGTTGGCTTCAGGTTCAGAGCCTGGGCGCTCATGTTTGCGATTTCATGACTCGCACTGCGAAAATCTGCGGGTAGGGTGCTGAGCTTTGATAACAACTTTTTCAGTTGTGGCTCACTGGCACGGGAGCGCTTTCCCTTTGGTGCTTTCTCGGAAGAGGGCGTCCAGATGGCGCGAATAGACTTGTCCTGCGCCGTGTCATTCATGGCATTGCGAAACATCTTAAGTGCGCCACCACCATCAATCAGCGCGTGGTGTACCTTGATCATGACAGCGCAGTGATTGCCTTCGATACCATCGATGATGTAGCACTCCCACAGAGGCTGGTCCCGGTCAAGCAGTGGCGTATTGAGGAATGAGATCAATTCATAGAACTGCTTTAGCGTACCGGGGGCCGGCACGGCGAGGTGGCGTACGTGGTAGTCCAGGTCTGGTTGGACCTTCTGCCAGGAGGCCACATTTTTTCCCAACCACTTCAGCTTCTGGTTGAAAGGTGCCGTGACTTCGCCGTTGCGGTAGGTATCCACGACCCTGGCCGCGAAACTCTGCTTTTGACGCGCGGGAACCTTGAACATTTGATAGGCAGTCATGTGCATTTGGCGACTGCTGTTTTCCAGCAACAGAAAGGCCATATCCATGGGTTTTAAACTGCTCATACTTTTACCTTGTCTTGTGTTTCGATATTTGGGATCAAAGAGAGCAATTGCTCGAGCTCATCTGCAAAATACGCAAAAAGTTTCCAGCCGTCGGGCAACACTTTCTTGTCTGCGAGAATGCATAGATTAACGTTCTCACAATAACTCCACATTGTCATATTCAGGCAGGTTCCATCTACTATTTGACCGGTCGAAAACCAATTGTCTAACCTGTATTTACCCAGATAGAGCGGTTCGCGAGGGCCTGGGACATTGGACAGAGCTACATTGGCGAACAGGCTCAGGCTCCCTCTCTTTTTTTCTCGCAACCACCAACTGAATGCTTTCACTGACCAGGGGGGTAGTATCTTCATTATCGCGCCGAAGTCTGCGTTCATCTCCACCATTTGTTTCAGATGTTCCTTCATTTCACCTGCGGCCCTGTGACTGGCGTGCAGTCGCTGCAGCGGATCTTCGATGTCAGTGTGCAACCAGCAATAGTCCATGGTGACAAAGTTTCCGATGCCCTCCATGCCCTCGGGTCGTTTTCCCGCGAAGGGTGTGGCTGCGATCAGAGGGCTCTGGTCCGGATTATAGTCCCCATCCAGAAACAGGCGCCGGATTGCCCCTGCGGCGCAGCAGAGAAATACGTCATTTATGGTTACCTCCAGTCCTCTGGAGACTTTTTTAAAGTTCTCGATGGGCATACGATCACAGACGAAGGTTCGTCCGTAGCTCAACACCTCATTGATCGGTGTCTGTTTCATCATTCCCGGCGCGGGGTGTGGAGGTTTGCCGGCACTGATATAGCGTTTCTCCAAGGCCTTCTTTTGCCTGAGGCCACTGATCACTTTAGGGAGGTTCTTGAGAACGACCCCTGGCCAGTCGGCTATGGCAAGCCACAGCTGTCTGGCCCAGGAGGGCGGATGGTCCGGGTTCCACTCCGGCGCGGTTTCCGGGGAATGCCCCGGGGACTTATTGTAGAGCTGTTCAAGCCCATAAGAGGCGCCAACGCCGTCTACATAGGCGTGGTGTAGCATAGTCACAATTGCGACCTTCCCGTGTTCGAGTCCTTCGACTACCCAACATTTCCACAGTGGTCGACTGCGATCAAGTTGGTAGGCATAGGCTAAACCCATAAATTCGCACAGGGTCTTGTGGTCACCGGGTGCCGGGCAGGCGATGTGCCGTATATGAAAATCCAGGTTAAAGTCCGGATCTTCAATCCATAGTGGATGATTAATCCCCAGCGGGGCGGGCAAGTACTTCCAGCGAAGCATGGGAATCAGATGTATGCGATCCTCGAAATCCCTGTGGAGCTTCTCATATGACCATCCATCGGGGTCCGTTGAAGGGTCCAATATCGCAACTTTGAATGTGTGCATGTAGGCTTTTGGCGTCTCAAAAGCCAGCATGAAGGCATCCGCACCTCCCAACCTTATCATTTAGCAGCTCCAGGCTAACGTGAACAGCAGCCTCTCAATGATAGCTCAGTTGATAGGCATATCAAGGCTGCCCCTGCCTCTATCACCAAAGCTCATCAACTGTGTGACAACAGGAGGAGCAATATTGTATTGTCTACCCATGAATGATCGAAAGTCAGGGTTACGGGCGCGAAATGGTTGTGGGTATGAGCAAGCGCCTGGAGTACGACTGAGGTTTCGTTCTGTTTTCCAATCCCTGCGTCTCAGCTGGTATCTGTTCTTGCGCGCCATTCTCCACATCTGGGTACGTGGAAAGGTCTTTCCAGAACCTCTACAGCAGTCAGGTATTAATCCCGATAAGGCCGTCTGTTACCTTATGGACACTTATGCTCTGTCCTCTCTATTGGTGTTGGATAGGGCCTGCGAGTCGAGTGGTCTTGGCAGGCCACTCTATGGGATTGACGGCGCATCCGACCTGGATGCTCGCGCTTGGGCGGCGCTGCGCCGACTGAGAGGTATCCTGATCCGGCGCCACAGCAGTCGGCGAAGCCCGGTCATGATAGAAAATCTTGTACAGCACGCCCTTGAACACCCACGATTTGAAGTGCAACTGGTGCCTGTTTCAATATTGATAGGCCGCGCGCCAGACAAGGAAAAATCGCTGACCAAGATACTGTTTACCGAAGGCTGGGATGTAGGCGGTAGACTGCGCCGGCTTCTAGGCACGATTATCAATGGTCGTGACAGCTGTGTGTACCTGGGAACGCCGCTTTCACTGCGCGCACTGGTGGATGAAAAGTCTGACGGTGGCATTGCGGCACGGAAAATATATCGTCTGGCCCGTACCCAATTGCGGCAAACCCGGGAGGCAGCAATTGGACCGGACCTGTCCCATCGTCGCACGCTCATTGATCAGATTGTTAAGGGCGATCGTGTCCAGGCTGCCATAGAAGCAAAATCGAAATCTGATAATGTCGATGTAGAAAAGCTAAAGCTTGAGGCCGAAAATTCGGTGCGGGAAATTGCAGCTAACTACTCCTATGCTGTAATTCGTTTTAGTGATGTGGTGCTCACATGGATCTGGAACAAACTGTATGACGGAGTAAAACTCAATCACTTTGACGATTTTGACGTTACCTCCAGTGGTAAGACGATCATCTATGTTCCCTGCCACCGCAGCCATATCGACTATATGTTGATGTCCTATTTGCTGTACAGGAACGGACACGTACCCCCCCATATCGCGGCTGGGGATAATCTCAACCTGCCTGGCCTGGGGTCATTCCTGCGAAGAGCAGGTGCTTTTTTTCTCCGCAGGAGTTTCTCTGGGGACAAGCTGTACGCCGCGGTGTTTGATGAATACCTCTCAGTGATATTGGCCAGGGGTGTGTCTGTGGAATATTTCATCGAGGGAGGGCGATCGAGAACCGGCAGGCTACTACCACCCAAGGCGGGCATGCTACAAATGACGGTGCTAGCCTATTTGCGTGCACCAAAGAAACCTATCGTCTTCCAGCCGGTCTATATCGGCTACGAGCGTTTGGTCGAAGGGCAGTCTTATAATTCCGAGCTCGGTGGCAAGCAGAAGAAATCGGAATCCCTGACGGACTTATTCGGTCTATTCGGGATACTTCGACGAAAGTACGGCGAAGTGCATGTCAATTTTGGCGAGCCCATCTATCTGGACTCGCTGCTGGACGCCCACGGCCCAAACTGGAAAGAGGATACGGGAGATAAACCGGGGTGGCTTCCCGGCCTGGTAGAGGAGTTGTCCACATCAATCATGACCCGTATAAATGCGGCGGCAGATGTTAACCCGATTAACCTGCTGGCAGTCTGCCTGTTGGCCGCAGCCAAACATGCACTGCCCCGGGAGGATCTGCTGTGCCAATTACAGCTCTGTCTGAATATTCTAAATAGCTCTTCGACACCGGGTAAAATTACGGTTACCGATCTGAGCCCCGTGGAAATTGTGGACTATGGAAAGAACCTGGGTGTCATCGAAGAGCGGGATCACAGCCTGGGCAGTATTGTCGTGGTCGCTGAAAAGTCAGCAGTTCTACTCACCTATTTTCGCAACAATGTTGCCCACCTGTTTGCACTGCCTTCTTTCCTGGCCAGTTGTTTTCTGGTTCGCCGTGAACTTTCCAGATCGCGGGTGTTAGGCCTGTTTTCTTTTACTTATACTTTTTTGAAGAGGGAACTGTTTTTGCCCTGGAGCAAGAAAGAGGCGAATGAGGTGCTGGAGGACTACATTGCCTTGTTCGTCTCAATGGGGCTGGTATCCGGGGATCGTACGCTCAAGAGGGCGAGTGGAGGTAGTCAGGCTGCTGCCAGCCTCGGTCTGATGGGTCGCGGATTGTTGCAGACATTTGAACGTTACTTCATTACGATTTCGGTTCTTGTCGCCAAAGGGTCCGATGTTTTGTCTGCCAGCGAACTGGAGAGGCAGTGCATCCTCTACGCACAGCGCATATCCATGCTTCACGAGTTCGATGCTCCGGAGTTTTACGATAAAACACTGTTTCGTCAATTTATCGCCAATCTTTTGGACGCAGGCTTTTTGGTAGAGAGCGATCTGGGTATGCTGCAATTTGACGAGACACTGGAATCGATAGCAGAGGGATCGAGGCTGGTTATGAGTACAGAGCTACGCCATGGAATTCTTCAGGTGGCTTCAGGGAGCGCGACCTAAAGCCTATCAGGTGGTCTGATGCTATGGCAGGTTTCCGGCAGGGCTATTGTGACTCGATCAGGGTCACTTCGAACTGTTTGTCGGTGTCGCCACGTCGAGTCTTTATATCCACGGTATCGCCGGGCTCCAACCTCTCAAGAATACTGAGGTAGTCGTCATTGGTGCGTACGGCAGTGTCATTGACGTGCGTGACGACGTCTCCCAGTACGATCTCTCCCCTGGCGTTGCGCTGGGCACCGATCAGCCCAGCCTGCTGGGCCGGCAGCCCGGGGTAGACTCGTACCACGGGTATGCCACTTATACGATAGCGCTGAACCCAGCGGTCACTGGCCAGTTCCAGGCCGATCATGGGCCTGAGGATTCGGCCGTAACTGATTAACTGCGGCACGACATCCCGAACCGTGTTGACGGGGATCGCAAACCCGATGCCCGCACTGGCGCCGCTGGGGCTGTAGATGGCGGTATTCACTCCCACCAGTTGTCCCAGGGAATTCAGCAGTGGGCCACCGGAATTACCGGGATTGATGGCCGCGTCCGTCTGTATAACGCCGCGAATTTTTCGATTGCTGGGGGCTTTTATCTCCCGGCCCAGAGCACTGACCACACCCGTGGTTAGCGTGGTATCCAGACCAAAGGGGTTGCCGATAGCCAGTACTTTTCGGCCCACGGAAAGCTCAGAAGAATCGCCCAGCGGCAGTGAGCTCAAGCCCTCGGGTGGGTCCTCTATTCGCAGCACCGCCAGGTCCTTTTCCGGCGCCACGCCGATGATTTCGGCATCGAATTCTGTTTGATCCTGGAAGGTGACTGTCAGGCGATGGGCACCGGCGATCACATGGTAGTTGGTGACGATCAGGCCGTTGTTATCCCATACAAAACCGGTTCCCGAGCCTCTGGGGATCTCCTGAATATCCAGGCTGAAGAAGTTGCGTCGCAGGGCCTTATTGGTGACAAAGACCACCGCCGGACTGGCCTTGCGAAAAATTTCGGTACTGTTGGCCTCATCCTCTGTGGCAAACGTGAGGTAGTCGACTTCACTGGCATTGACCGGGCTGCAGCCAGCCCACAACAGAAGGAAAAGTTGTGTAACTATCTCTAACCGAAATCGCCCTACAATCATGGCTTCCCCTGCTGCCGAAACTGGTGCTGAAACGCCTGAATACGTTTCGCATTTGCGCCCAGATCACCCAGACCCACTCGGGAAACAGAACGCGTGTCTATCAGGGTTTCATTTGAAGCGGAACGCAGGCGAATGACAATGTCATCCTTGAAACCCATGATTGCCGTGGTATCAACCGCTTCAATTGTGCCATCGGCCGGGTCCTGATGGTAGACCTCCCATCCCAGTGCTTTCGCCGTCGCAAGGGCTATGGCAAAATTATCCTGCAGTGAACCCGCAGTGCGCAGGGTGGTCAGTTCCGGGTAGGACTGAACTTGCAGGGCAATGCTCTCAGGTTTTATTGCAAGGGGATTGGCGGCCTTGCCACGAATGGCCTCAGCTGCAGTGAAAACGGGCGGGTCTTGCGTGTTGGTGGTGATGTCGTGTATTCGTGGATAATCACCGCCTCCAGCGGCTAGAGAAACCAACAAGACGCTGCCGGGTAACGCCAGCAGTCCATTCTTAATGATATTGCCACGCCAGGGTTGAAAAGAGGGCAACAGCAGCAATGCGATAAACAGGAGTAGAAGTAACGCGGCACCGGCGCTACTCAGAGCGAACAACATCAGGCCCTGCTGCCACAGACCGGAACGGACTGTGAGCACAGCCAGTGGCAATGCCAGCAACAGCGTTATTGCCAGATAGCCTCCCCAGGTAATTAGTCGCGGCATTGATTTGGGCTGGTTCATAAAGGCATCCTTCCGATAATGGGACTTATCAGGATACTACTGATATTGCGGGCTGGCGAGAGAGATTCAGGCCGCCGTGCACCCGTTTTCCAGAGGTTTTACTCTGGTGCAGCGGTCTCGGGTTCTGCCGCCGCGGGAGTGCCGTCTTCCTGAGGTTCCTCCTCAGGTGTCTCCTGGGGAACCTCGGGCAGAGGAATATCACTGACTGCTACCATGGGTTCACCCTTGGGACCCAGCTCCGCCGCCAGGATTTCACCCCGTAGCTCGAAGTCCTTACTGCTGAGTTCGAAAAGCGTATTGCTGGCTTCGTCACGATTTTTCACCCGCACTACTGCCCGGGCATCTCTGCCATCCACCCAAGTCTTACTCTTGCCCCAAAAATGCCCCTGTTGGTTGCAGATAATAAATACATCATTCATGTTGTTCGTCTAGTCTCCTGAGGAATCCAGCGGGCAGTGTAAGCATTTGTTTTCAGTGGCGCCACTGCTAATGACCTCTGGCAAATATACCGCCTTTTCAGCCCAGTAAGATATCCTTGGCCTGGTTGATTTTCGCCGCCAGATAGTCGTTTCCTCCCCGGTCGGGGTGGATTTTCTGCATGAGCTTCCGGTGTGCGGCGACGATTTCATCCTTGCTCGAATTTTCATTCAGGCCCAGTGCGTCCAGCGCCTCCTTGCGGTTCATTGGCCCGCTAGCTGTGGCTTGCGCGGGGCCCTGTTGAAAACCGGTGTCACCGGGAAACCGCTGCTGCAGATAGCTGTCGAGGAGTTGTACGGAGCTCTGGTCGCTCTGTTGGCAATACTGCATAAGTTCCTGTAGTTGGGCCTTATCCATGTCAGTCAGGTGCCAGCCTTGATACTGTCCCAACAGCACGTCACCTTCCAGTGCGCCGCTCTCGTGGTCCAACTGCATGCGCAGAATATCGGTTTCGACGGTAGAGTGCTGTCCACCGCCGGAGGCGCTGCGGCTTTTGAATGAAGCCAGCATGGGAAACAGGCGAACAAGCGTTGGCAGCAGTTGCCTGGCGGCAACCAACAGCCCGGTTAAAGCTGCGCCCAACCAGTGCATTTTTCCAGCGATCGTCAGCCCTATCACGACAACCACGGCCACACCCACACCCAGCTTGATATATTGGGCTTTGCGCAAATGTGGCGGTAGCGCGCTGGCGCGTTGGTACAGAATGTAGATAACGGCGGCAATAGCCATTAGTAAAATCAGTCTGGGCACATCGGGTCCTTAATGGGGTCTATAGAAAGTTGCACTAGGGTAGCTCACCCGGTGGCAGGTTGCTTCTTCGGCCGGGATTTCCCGGCGGGTAATTATCAGCCAGATACGTCAGGATAGTATTCTCGGTTTCAGGATCAAATTGCCACAGTCCCTGGGTGTCCTGCATCCATCGGACCATTGAGGTCCAACTGTCGCGATCGCCGCGTTGGGAGGTGACAATTTGCGCAGAATGACACACCGTGCAGTGTGTCTTTACGGCTTCCCAGCCGGGTGCCACACGCAGGCCACTCTCCCGGTCTGTCTCAGGAGCACAATAAGCCGGCGGCGTCAGCATGAACACAGACAGGAACACCGCACTGGGCAATACCGGCGCCCTCGTCGTCATCATGCGATTTGTACCGCAATGCGGTGGCAGGCATTGTTGAGGTAGCCCTTGGGGTTCCAGCCTGGTACTAGCATGGGCTGGGAGCTGCCTTCCGAATCCGTCGCTCGCGCCCACACCTCATAATAACCGGGCTGTGGGAAATTTAGTTCGGCCTCCCAGCGCTGCCAGGCCAGTCGGTTGACCGGCTTTTTCACCGTGGCGGGTAGCCAGGTAGCACCAAAATCAATGGAAACTTCTACGCTGCGAACACTTCTGTCGCCGGCCCAGGCCTGCCCGCGGCAGGAAAATGGCTTTTTCAGCGGATGAGTGATGCCGCTTCTGGGGAAGGTGACCAGTGATTTTACCGGCATGGATTCAATGATGCACATGTCAGAACCGGCGACTTTGGTGCCGGGAGCAACGGGCTTGCAGGGTACGTTGTAGGAGGGGGGCGCCATCTTTGCACCGTCGTGGACGGTGTTTCGCAAAACAATTTTTTTCAGCCATTTACCCGAGGTCGAGGCGGGCCAGCCACCCGTGACCAGACGCACAGGGTAGCCGTTGAGGAGTGGAATATCCTCATCATTGAATTGCCAGGCGATAAGGCTTTCGTCTTCGAGTGCTTTGTCCAGGGGTACCCCTCTGGAGATACTGACTTTACCGGGGTCTCCACTGAGGTGGGTATCAGCGCCGTAATAGCCAATGTAGACGGCATCCTCGGCGATACCGCAGTCCATGAGTACATCCCGCAGCCTTACGCCTGTCCAGCGGGCACAGCCTACTGCCCCCGTGGACCACTGATTACCTTTGGCAGGCGGATTGAATTCGTTGCGTCCATTGCCACCGCATTCCAGTGTTAACGCGTAGCTGTAATGCTTGAACTTCTTTTTGAGCTCCGCCAGGGTATATCGGGTGGGGTTAAGACAGGACTCACCCGTGATTTCGATGGCCCATGCATTGCTATCGCCAATCCCTTCAACAGTGGGAGGCACGCCGTTATTTCTGACAAAAAAGTGCTTTGCCGGCGTGAAGTCGTCATCCAGTAAATGCGGTGGGGTTTCTGCATTGATCGGCCTGTCATTCAGGACGGTTAAGCCCTCTTTGCCCTCAAGGGTAAACGGCTCACCCGCATCGGCAAACGCAGCGGGGATTAATCCGCCCGGCATCTTGCCCGCGAAGGGTATCGCGGCGCCCAGTGCGGCAGCCATGGCCGCCAGTCCACTTTTTTTCACAAATCCGCGCCGGGTCAGCGGGTCGACATCGCGGCCCCAGAGCTGCTTGTCCGCTTTATCCGGGTCCTTGCGATAGAGTTCGTGAATGCCAATAGGGGGGGGCTTCTTGGGCATTTCTATCTCCTTATTTTTTTTCAGGCGTTTGGGGTGTGCGATTTTTGGCTGTACCGTGCTAATTCCTCACGAACAACGGGTGCCAGCATATAGAGCCCAATGATATTGGGTACGCATATCAGGAATACCAGTGCATCGGAAAAGTCGAGCACTGCATCCAGTTGGATGCTACACCCCAGAGCGACAAAAATGCAAAAGACCAATTTAAAAACTGCACTGGCCCAGGGACTCTCGCCCACGAGATAGGTCCAGCCCTTCAAGCCGTAATAGGCCCAGGCGATCATTGTTGAAAAAGCAAAAAGCATGCCGGCGATGGCAATCAAATAGGGCGACCAGGCGATATTGCGCTCGAAAGCTGCCGATGTCATTTCGATGCCGCCCAAGCCCTGGTCAAAGGTGGGGTCGTAGTAAAAGGTGGTGACGATGACCAGTGCCGTTAAGGTGCAGATGACGACCGTATCGATGAAGGGCTCCAACAGGGAAACATAGCCCTCGGTAACCGGCTCGTTGGTCTGGACTGCCGAGTGGGCAATAGGTGCCGAGCCTATACCCGCTTCATTGGAAAAGACGGCCCGTTGAAAGCCAATGATCATTACGCCGATGGCACCACCGCTCATGCCTTCAGGGCTGAAGGCGCCGGTGATGATGGCGTTGATAGCAAAAGGTATTGCCTCATAATTCATCGCAATGATGAGTAGGGCGCTGCCGCAGTAAAATACCGCCATAAAGGGCACTATTTTACCGGTTACCCTGGCGATGCTCTTGATGCCGCCGATAATCACTGAGCCTACCAGCAGAGCCAGCAGCGAGCCGAAAAGCCACCCCTTGTCAGCAAACCAACTGCCCTCGCTACCGCCGGTTACGTTTACAAATTGCACAAAGGCCTGGTTGGACTGGAACATATTGCCAATTCCAAGGCAGCCAATAACTATTCCCAGCGCATAAAAACTGCCGATGAACTTCCCGAAGCGGGCCTGATTCCTATCGGCGAACGCCCGCTCAAGATAATACATCGGGCCACCAGAAACGCTACCATCCTCATTGATATGTCGGTAAAGGGTACCCAGGGTGCACTCGATGAACTTGGTCGACATACCCAGTAACCCGGCGACGATCATCCACAATGTGGCACCGGGCCCTCCGACGGAGATGGCCACCGCGACACCGCCAATATTGCCAATCCCCACCGTGCCTGAGACCGCAGTTGCCAGTGCCTGGAAGTGGGTTACTTCGCCCGGGTGGTCTTTATTAGCGTAATCGCCTCTCACCAGCCTGATGGCATGTCCGAAGCCCCGGATGTTGAGAAATTTGAAATAGAGTGTGAAGTAGATGGCAGCGAAAATCAGCCAAACCACGACCAGTGGCACATCGGCACCAAAAAGGGGAACCGAAAAAAAGACGACGCTGGACACCAGGCTGGTTAAGGGTTGTACTGACTGGTTGATGAACTCATCAATCCCCATGTTTTATTAGCCTTTTTGACATCTAGTTTATTGTTATCGCCAGAACTCAGGGAGTGTTTAAATCCTCAGCGCGGGGCGTTCCGCTTCCTCTGGGTGGCCTATGGTAGCTGCTTCAGTAGTTGTTTGGCTATCTCGCTGTTGTCCGCTTCCAGCGCTTTGCGTCCGCCGCTGGCATAGCTGGCGACGGCGCCCAAAAGACGGGCTAGCCTGTCCGCGCTGTGCTGGTCGAAGCGCGCAAAGGCGCCGCCACTGAGCTTGGCCATCTGGCTGAAAGCCTGTTTGGCGGCTTGCTCCCGCCCTTCCAGAAACATGAACAGGGGAAGCTGTAGCAGTCCGCATTGGCCGGCCAGATTGCACAATGTATCGGGGTTTTCCTCAATCGCGTCGCCAATAAAGACCACTGCTTTTACGGGAACCCTACGATGCTCGTCCAGTGCGTGCTGCAGCAGGCGACCAATTTGGGTATGGCCACCTTCGCAGTGGACTGTCGCCATAGTGCGAGCCAGTTCGAGACTATCGGTGAGCCAAGGACTGGCAAAAAAATCGTGAAATCCTCGGTAGTAACACAGCTGAATGGCCAAAGAAGCGGTTCGGTGTGTGGCCCGGAACATCTCGCCTTGCAGTTGGCAGGCGACGTCCCAGGTGGGCTGGCGGCTGGCCGTGGCGTCGATGGCGAACAACAGGCGTGGATTTTTTTCGACAAAGGCAGTGATGTCTCTGCTCTGCTTGAGAAAGCGATCGACCGCCTGCGGAGATGAACGTTTTGAGGGGGGTAGAGCCATTAGACTGGACTGGGGCGGTCTTTCGGTGGCGCGTCGTGGGGTCTAGATCTGGTCACCTGATTTACCCATCAGTTGTAGCTCGGCGAGGTAGCTGCGGCGTTCTTCCAACTCTGCAATGGCGGCTTCCAACTGCGCCCTGTTTTCACTTTCCGTATCGCCAGTGTTTACGATGTCCCAGAGCTTGCGGCTGCAAAACTCCTGTGGATTAAATGTTCCTGTATTTGATGTCATGTTGTCTGGTGCTTCTTATAGATTAGGGTGTGGCCGGTGAAACGTGATGAACTGAAGGTTGCGCCTGACCGTACTGTGCCCCTAGCTTACACTGCTTCTTCTTTAAAAGGGAAGGGGGCGTCGCCATCAAACGTCGGGCCTTCCAGTACGGGGTGGTCTCCTGCGGACCAGGCATTCAGTCTGAAACGGGCTCTGTAACCGATTTCGGGAGGTGTCTTAAACGGTTCTCGAGGCCTGGAAAGACCAATCAGCTGGACCTGCATATCCCCGGCATGAAACTGTGCCAGGCCGTAGCCGTTGGCTGTGCAGTCCATATACCTGAGACCCGGGTTGGCATTGTTCGGTCCCAGCCAGTTGGCCACGGTTTCCATGCTTGTTTTCGCGTAAGTATAGGAAGCCAGGACGCCTTGTAGCATGGTCATATGCCACAGTGGAACGAGATCATTTTCCTCTTCGGAGTACACCATGTCGGCGAACTCGGCGCTCTGGTTTTTTGCTGCGGCCACGATGCTCTCAAAAAATGGCGTTGAACTGATGCCGGCGACGGCGAAGTCGGCTGCCAGTGGTTTCGCCTCCAGGTCATCGGCAGTCCAGCTGACAGTACCGGCTCCGTGCATGTGGTGATCACCGGACAGGGAAACCACGCCTGGAATCTTCTGGTCACGCAAATGGGACATGAGCAGGTTCATCTCATGAGGGTAGCCGGCCCAGGCGTCTATTCCCACAACACTATCTTCGTAGTCGGTTAAGGGTAGCGCAGACAAATCGATTCGCATGGGCAGAAGCGGCAGGGCATTTCCCCATAATTTCCATGTGCTACGGGATTCGTCCAGAGAACGTAGAAACCAATCGCGCTGCGTTTGACCCATGCAGCTTCCCGGCGCCCGATCCCGCCAGGGGTTAGCGATTGTTCCATCGCCGTAGGGAAGGTGCTCCGGGGGATTGCTCTTATTGTAGGCGGCACCATGGTCGGCCAGCTCAATCAACTGAACTGAGTTTAATGGCAGGCCCAGACTTTCAGCGTAGTGGTCTGGCAGGCAGGGGGCTGTTCGATAGCTGCGTGTGTCGGTGAGAACGAGGTCAAGATGCTTGCCCCAGCTCAGTTTACGATAAATACACAGGCTATCTTTCGCCGCGACGTTGTCGGCCTGTTCGTCATCGGTTAGACGGCCGGGGTGAAAATCGTGGGCCGGCTGTTGCTCGTTATCACTGAGTACTGCAGGTACAAATTCGAACCAGGCCTGGTTGGCATTTAGCTTGCGCTGTGGTTCCGGGGTGCGTGAACTGCCATAGGTGGTATAGCTCTGGTAGTTGTCGTTACTGAATTCGTGATCATCCCAGATTGAGATGAAAGGCCAGCGGGCCCTGGCGTCCTGAAGGTGCGGGTCGCGAAGATAGGTTTTGTATAAGTGCCGATAATCGGCCAGGGACACTGCATGCCGATTGTGCTCGGAAATGACCCCGTCTGGGAAATCCGGAACACGGCGGGTCTGCTCGCTGCCATCTTCCCGGGTGTTCCAGCTTCGCTCATAGATGAAATCGCCCAACTGCAGGACAAACTGAATCTGATCCTTTGCCACTGCAGTTTTGTCGTCTGCCACCATCCGGGCCCAGGCGCCATAGTATGCTTGTTCAAAGCTCTGGCAGCTGACGAACGCGAGATTGACGTCTTTTGCCTGTTCAGCTGCGGGTGCAGTCCGTGTCCGACCGGTACGGGACAGTGTTTGTTGGGGGCCAATAAAGCGGTAGAAGTAGCGGGTATCAGCCTTGAGTCCCTGCACGTAAACCCTCACCGTATAGTCACTCTCTGCGGTGGTTTCGATGATGGATTCCATCACCGGACTGCTAAAGTCTGCGCTGGTACTGACTTGAATGAGGACCTTAACCTGTTCTACCGGGCTAACGGGTTCAGCGCGGGTCCACAGCATCACGGCGTCCGGCTGTGGGTCAGCCGAGGCGACACCCTCGGCGAAGACCAGACCGGGCCCACCTTGCGGCAGCGTCGCGGAAAATACGGCCAGGGGTGACGCGGTCAGGATAAAGGTGCTGCTAGACATCAGCCCCAGCAGGGATCTTCGGCTTATAGGCATGGCGGTGAGCACTGTTCAGTTAGACGGTGGCTTACTGTAGCCCACAATTGTCGGCAAGCAAAATGCTCTCTGTGGTGTTGTGATATTTTCTTTTTATTGGGGGCAGCGGCTATACTCTGAGGTATCAATTGGCGGGAAATTCCTCACGCTGCCGACCGCCGATAAGGCGCTAACTGAGAGAGACGAGATTATGCCTGCTTTACCTGTCCACTACGTCAATGGCCATCAACTGACCGCACCCTTTCCCGAGGGCATGGAGAAGGCGATTTTCGGTATGGGGTGTTTCTGGGGGGTGGAGCGAATGTTCTGGCAGTTGCCCGGTGTGTACACAACTGCGGCGGGTTACTCAGCGGGGCAGACGGCGAGCCCCAGCTATGCCGAGGTGTGTTCGGGCCTGACGGGCCACAACGAGGTGGTGTTGGTGGTTTTCGATCCGGCTGTGGTGAGTTATCAGCAGTTGTTGCAGGTTTTCTGGGAGGGCCATGACCCCACCCAGGGTATGCGGCAGGGCAATGATCGCGGCACCCAGTACCGGTCCGGGGTGTACACCTTCAGCTCCGTTCAGGCGGATTTGGCGGTACAAAGCAAGGACCTCTTCCAGAAGGCGCTGCAGCAGGCCGGCAAGGGGGATATCACTACCGAGATAGTGCCTGCGTCTGAGTTCTACTATGCGGAAGATTATCATCAACAGTATCTTGCCAAGAACCCCGGGGGCTATTGCGGACTGGGCGGTACCGGCGTTACTTGCCCCGTGGGTATGGCCCACTAGTGTTTGGTCTTGGCAATGTGCAGAGGTAGAGGTGTCAGCCTATGCTGAAAGTGCCCAGGCTTTGCTGGTTACGTGCAGAATGCGCTCCTGCCGCTTGAGTACCTCAGGGTCGTCGGGCTTCATGCCGCAAAGGCGCTCTAACAAACTGCCGTTGGTAAAATACCCGATACAAAGGTTAAAGAGGTTGAGAATGCGCAGCGATACGTCAATCTCATCTACCGAATTGTAATCGGCCTTCATTAACGCCTGCTTGCCAGTGTCCAGTAGTTTGCTTAGCCACTCTTCGAGGAGTTGGTTTTCGAATTGGCCGGAAGGCATGGTAACTGCTTGTTGTAGCAAAGATGCGACATGTGGGTTGTGTGAATGAAGCTTCAGCATCATGCCGGGCACTTCAACCATCTCCCTTGGATCCATCTTGCGTTGGGAGAGTGCTAGTAGAGCGTCGGCTACAGGTGCTAGCCCCTGATAAAGGACTTTCTGGTACAGCTCTTCCTTACTCTTGAAATGGCGATAGATGCTCGGTTCCCTGATGCCTACCTTCTGCGCAATGTCACGCAGATTGGTGCGTTCGAAGCCGTTTTGGGCAAAACATTCTGTGGCGCTCTCCAGGATTCGATCCGCTGTTTTCATTTTGTTTTTAACCTGAATGTCATTCATTTTGGTACTCCTGTGGTCGCTTTCCAGGACTGATTCTAACGAAACCAAAGGAAAAATGCTATTTCAAATTAGCATCTATCGCCGTTATTGCTATCAAAGATTAGCAAAAATATGTGGGATTGCAGCTTTTGATTGTATATAAATCGTTGTATTTAAAGGATAAAAGCCTTTATATGTCGATTGATTATATTTACGGGTCATATATTTGGCTAAATATTATTAGACATAAAGCTAATTTCTGATAGCATAATCGTCATTGTGTCGAGGCTGAAGTGACGACCCGTCCCCGCTGGCAGCGCGAAAAAGGAAAGGACTGTGAAATGAGTAATCAACAACCCCTAAGTAAACACTTTGCCGTTTACCTGGCATGCACACTGGGTGCCGCTGTGTCCCAGGCATATGCCCAGAATAGCGCACCGATGCTGGAAGAAATTGTGGTGACTGCGCAAAAGCGCGAACAGTCTCTGCAGGATGTTCCTATTTCAGTGGCGGTACTGAGTGAGGAGGCGCTGCAGATCCGGGGTATTGATACCCTGACTGACATCGGTGCCAACGTACCTAATCTTTATGTCAATTCCGCGCCCAATAGTCCCACCAGTGTGCGGATGTTCATTCGGGGCATAGGCCAGAACGACGTGCAACTCACCCAGGACCCCTCAGTGGCGCTCTATCTGGATGGTGTCTACGTTGGCACGTCCATCGGTTCAGGTTTCGAGGGCGTAGATGTGGCGCGTCTGGAGATTTTACGTGGCCCCCAAGGCACTCTGTATGGCAGGAATGCCACCGGTGGCGCGGTCAATATCGTCACCAGGCGCGCGAATGTTGAGGATTGGGAATTTCGTCAGGATCTAACAACGGGTAATCTGGGCGTATTCAAAGCTAACACAGTACTCAACGCGCCACTTTCTGATAAGGCCGCCGTAAAGCTCAATTACTTTCACACCGAGCGGGATGAGCTCGTTGAGAATAAGGGCCCGGGTGAGAACTTCGGTATGAAGGACAATGACAGCCTGGTGCTAGACCTAAGGCTGGATGCTACGCAAGACCTGTCATTTGATTACCGCTACGAGAAGGCTAAAGGTGAGAACAGTCAGCGTTTTGAGCAGGTCACCGAAACCGCGCCCGGCGCCCTATCCGCGATTACCACAATAACCCAGGACAGTCCCGATAGGCTGGATGATGTTGCGTCGTTTCGGGAGATCGTTCAGAACGATCTGGAGATAGATGCCCATACCCTGTCTTTCACGTGGGAAGCCAGCGAGTCGATGACTGTAAAATCCATCACGTCATCGAGAGAGTTGGATAATGAGTATTTCAGTGATCCATTGTCTACCTCCGTTTTTGGCGTAGATGCGGCACCCAGCTACGCTGTAAGCCAGGCCTCATTTGAACAGTTCTCGCAGGAAATACAGCTGCTTGGCAGTACCGATGCATTGGAATACGTGGTGGGACTGTATTACTACGAAGATGACTCCTCCCAGGACGCCGATGGCTCGGAAATACTGGGTAATCTCAGGCCTACAGACTTTTCATCCGCTGAAAACGAATCACTGGCCGTCTTCGGGCAGTTCACCTACATTCCAAAGTTCATGGAGCAGCGCTGGCAGATAACGGTGGGCGGGCGCTATTCAGAAGATAATCGCAAGGCATTTCGGGATAACCAAATTATTGGTTTTACCGCTGACTATGAAGAGGACTTTAGCAACTTTACACCTTCGCTGACGCTGGGATTCGACATCAATGACGATTCGAACATTTACGGGAAAATCGTCAGTGGTTTCAAGTCCGGGGGGACCTCACAACGCTCCGCGAACGAGCAACTCTTTGCTGCCGGTTTCGATGAAGAAGATATTCTCAGCTATGAGTTGGGTTACAAGGGCGACTTCTGGGACCGAAGGGCACGCCTCAACGTGGCCGTGTTTTATATGGAACTCGATGGCCTGCAGTCCAGTGTCCAGACTGGCTCAACTCCAGGCGAGCGTGATTTTATTCCCACCGACGATAACACGATTGAAGGGCTGGAGCTCGATCTGACTCTGTTGCTGTCCGAGAGGCTTTCCTTCAGCTTTAATTACGGTTATCTGGATGCCGAAATGGGCCAAGATTCGGCTGACACCCCCGCCGGCACCTTCTTTTTTACTGATGTTTTCGCCTACGCTCCGGAAACCAATTATACGGCGTCTCTGGACTATAGCGTGCCGCTCGACAATGGGGATTTAGGCTTTAACCTGAATTATGCCTACAAGGACGAGGTGATCTCTTCCATTAACATCGAAGACGCAAACACTATTGATGATTACGGTGTCTGGGGTGCAGCTGCAATCTGGTCCGACATATCACTGGGGAATATGCCCGGCTCCCTGAAATTCATGTTGTGGGGCAAGAACCTGGGGGACGAGGAGTACAAAACTATTGCAATCGGCGCGTGGAATGCGTTCGGTGTGAGTGAGTTATCAACCTTTGGAGACCCCCGGTCTTATGGCCTGACTGTGAGTTACATCTACTAGTATGTTTGCGCTGCAGACCGTCACGGCTTTCTTATCTATTGTACGAGCCTTCTTCCTGAGAGGAATAAAATGTTAAAGACTAATATCTGTACACTATCTATAGCGGTGAGTTTGCTGGGCTCAATTGTCGCCTGCACACCTGAGCAGCAAGTTGTCGATTCGCCTGAAGCGGCACCCACTACGATTTCCGATCGGGGGGTGCAGGAGCACGGAAAAATCTGGCCGCGCAGTATCAACTCGGCCTATATGGGTACCTGGGGTGATAACCGCAACTCTGGTTCAACCCTGGTCACGAGCTTCGAGCAGCGCAGGTTTGCTGGCCAGAGTGAATATATCAGCTGGACCGAACCCAACTCTCCTCCGGTGTCAGGTCTGTTGACCAATGGCAGCACAGAAGCGCCCAACGGGCTGATTATTGCGGCCTCACCTCGAGGAGGCGGCACGTCTACCGTGGTTGCATTGAACCTGCAGGGGAAAGTCGTATGGCGTACGGAAGAGTGGAATAGTGACGACAATGATGGGGATGGCGTTGCCGACCTGGCCGGTGTGCGCAATGCGGTGGCTTCCAGTGCCGGCATCCAGGCGCCCATGGTGGACGATGAAGGTGGCGTTTATGTCGCCGATAACTACGGTGTTTGGAAACTGGACCAGGATACCGGTGAGCGTATCTGGTTTTCTCGTTTTCTTGATTACAGCGGCAACACCTTGGCTTCGAATGATTTGCGTCTGATGAATGAAGGAGAAGACGGCCTGGTGGGTACCGTCTTCGCGTCGGGCTGGCATATCTGGCTGGATCGCCGAGACGGATCGCCAGTGATTGTGAAAGAGCCCGACCCGTTCTCTGCCAACGACTGCCCCGATATGGCCAAATTGTTCATGATTGTAAGCGGTGGTGAATTGGATAAATCCGGCGAACTCGATGACCTGGTGTGCCTGAGTTATGGCGCCAACAATACAGTCACCCAGCCAAACAATGTGGCGATTCGGCCTGCGATTCCCGGCTTGTCTGAGCGCGCCCGCTACTTCTTTACCTATGCAGGGCCTCCTGGAAAACCTGATCACGCACGTTTGATTGCCTACGATTTTACACACAGTGAGAAAGATGGCTGGGGTATTGAGAAGGTTTGGGAGCGCCTGATCGAGGGCGAGACCGGTGCATCGCCGACGCTCACGCCGGATTACACCGTAGTCAACGCATCGGATGGTGAGGGTAATGTGAACTTTACGTACACGGAAACCGGCGAAGCAATACCCGACCCCGATGTGCATTTCAATAGCTTCGGCTCTCCAGGTAATACCATAGACGGACTCTATTGCGATCTATGGAGCATCACCTGTACATCGGTTGATGGTAAAACGGTGATTCAGGCCGATCACTCTGTGTCGGGAGAAATTGCCGCCCAGGCCCTCCCCGAGGAAATGGAAAGTTACGGGATTCCCTTTTTATGGGGCACTACGCCAGATGCCAACTTTGTTGGTGGTGCGATCCTGGACCCCATGCGTTGGACTTTCACTGCCAGCGTTGGCTATCCCTACTACATAGGCGATGCGCTGGGTGCCATGCTGAAAATGGGCGAGCTGACGCCGACAGCGATGGTGCCGGTTACGTTTAGCGCCAAGACCGGAAAGCTGATGCCGGGGCAGAACTTTGGTCCTGAGCTGGTGCGCCCGGGGAATTCCGAGGCCAATGCCATGATCACTACCACCGGTCGTTATGTGGTGCAAAAGGCGGAGTTGATCAACCTGTTCTACTACTACCTGTTTCAGGGAAACTACAACTTTTTTAACAGCAATGACTCCAGCTTTGACGATGTGAGCGAAACCCAAATGGGCATGATGGAAGACCTCACCTCGAAATTCAACGTCTTCAATCTGTTCGACCCAATTGATGAGCAGGGCATCGTGCCAGAGCAGTGGAAAGTGCCGCAGCCTATGTCTGGTCTGTCGATTTATGAACCCGTGGCCTTTATGCAAGGCGTTAAGAATCAGCTGGAAATGGACATGGCACACGCAGAGTGGGCTTTGCCGAACCTCTGCCTGCAAGCGGGTTGCGAAATTGAAGAAGCCGCCGCACGGCTGGGCTATGCCGCCTGGAACCTTGACAAGGCAGTGCAGCGTCAATTGGCAGAGGCGGGCAAGCGAGGGGAGATAGATGCCCAGGCGGCCCAGCATCTGAGCGAGTTAGCGGTCGCAGCGGCGGGTCAATGTCGCGGGGCCAGGGAGCAGTTATTGGCAAAGCAGCCGGTGTTACCGACGGAGGAGGTTGTCGACTCGGCCAGAGCAGACCTGGCGTCTTGTATGGCTAGCTTGGAAAGTGCACTGGTAGGGTTGTAAGTAGGCTTTTGGATGAGATGAGGGCAGGATAATGACACAGACATTTTACTCTTTGCACCGTCGGTTACTTCTGGTAACCGTTATTTTCGCCACGCTTGTTGCTCCTCAATTGGGTGCCGCCACTCTTGCACAGACAGTGTCGCCCAAGGATTCGCCCAAGCAGGAGATCAGGGCAATTATGGGTGAATGGATTGACGCAGTTGCGGGAAAGAAGACTGATGATCTGACGTTGCTAGTCGACTCTGAAAGTGAGGCCTACTACTTGCGAATAAAGGAAATGGCACTTAATGCTGATGCGGCAGAGCTAGTGGATCTTGCGGAAGTTGAGCTGCTGCAGCTTATGTTCTTCCGCCTGATGATGGACCGGGAACAATTGCAAGGGCTGACCGCGGCACAGTTACTGGCGTTTGCTGTTGAGAAGGGTTTCATTGGTATGGAGTTAAGGCGTGCCGACTCACTTGAAGAAATTGAGCTTGATGACAATACCGCAAAGGGACGGTTATACAAGTTCGGTAAGGAAGATAGGGCGGATCGCTATCAGCAGTATTTCGTGAAGGAGCAGGGTTCCTGGCGAGTGAGCCTACGGGGTGAGCAGGAGCGCCTTGAGGGAGAGTTTGACAGCTTTGTACAGCGCTCCGGGCTTTCACGCTCGGAGGCGGCATTCCTTATTCTCGAGATGCGTACTATGCGTAAGGTTACGCGAGCAGATTTTATTGGATATGACGAGGTGGCTGAGGAGGGAGTAACCGCGACAGCAGTTCTATCTTTTGGTGCGATGGAACAATTTCGCCTTGTTTCTGTGCGGTTGTCGGAAACGCTTGTCGGTACCTCAGCAGTAACCTTGGATGACACACACACAGGTCTTAAATATGTTCTACAGCGTGGAGATAGTGTTCCAGGTTATCCAGATATTACCTTGCAGCGTATCGAACCTAGTGCTGCGAAATTCGAAAACCAGCTTGACTCGCGAGAGTCTCTTTCTCTCTCGCTTGACCCCGACGACCGACTGAGCCGCCGTGAAGTTGTTGCTGAGGGGGGCAGCCAGGTGCATAACACACTTGTGGATGAAGCGACTCTGGGAGAGAGGTACCCCGGAGAAATGATGGTGCAATGGCGCAATATTGGTTTGCGCGGACGTGCGCAATTGCTACAGCAGGCCTGGTTGACACCTGATTTTGGCAGAGCACTGGGCCCTGACAAAAAAATGCTGGGGCTGAAAGTCAGCCAGGTTACTGCTGCCAGCTTCTGGGACCAGGCAGGCTTACAGGATGGCGATCTGCTCAAAGAGTTGAACGGCTTTCCCATAAATACCCTTGATGCATGGAAAAAAGCGATACGTGTCGCCGAAACCGAACAGGAGCTTACGGTCAAGTTGGAGCGCGGTGACCATGAATTGATCTTCCGCACACACACGGTCAAGCCTGGCTAGCACGGCACCACGTAATAATGAATTGGGTCTTTCCCGTTAGCCTTAATAGGGATGACAGGCGCCGGCCTTAACTGAATTTTGATAGCGTAGGAACCTGAGAAATGAATGCTATAAACTATCTTGAAGCACGAGATGCGCCCCTGAAGGATCTGCAACATATTCCCGGCGAGAGAGGGTGGCCTGTTGTGGGCAAGCTTCCTGCTATGGTGAAAGACCTTAATGGCTTGTTGCATCGCTATCATCGGGATTACGGTGATGTCGTTCGTCATGATATTGGCCTCTCAATGAGCGGTGTGGTTTTACTGGGGCCCGATCATTACAAACGAATCCTGCTGGACACTGAAAAGAATTTTTCATGCCAGGCAGGCTATGCCAAAACCATCGGTGTTTTCTATGGCGGCGGTCTATTGATGCGGGACTTCGATGATCATCGCTTCAATCGCAGGGCATTCCAGGTGGCCTTCAAGACTGACGCAATGCGTGGCTACGCCGAGTTAATGAACCCGATCATAGAGCGCTCACTTCCGCAGTGGGGTAATGAGTCGAACTTCCTTTTCTTTCCTCACGTTAAGCAGCTGCTTCTGGCAATTGCTTCCAAAGTGTTCTTCGGGGTTGATGACCTTGGGCAGGACGCAGAGAAATTGAACCAGGCGTTTATCGATGTAGTAGAGCGTGGAATCATGGCCGTTATACGGCTCAAAATCCCCGGTTTGAACTACCATCGCGCATGGCAATCGAAGGCGTTTATGGATGAATTTATCACCGGTCTGATTGATGAGAGAAGGTCGGGGAATGGCACGGACTTCATGTCACATGCGGTCAGATTGAAAACCGATGAAGGCAACTATTTTTCCGATAGAGACCTGGTCCAGCACCTGACATTCCTGTTGTTTGCGGCACACGACACAACAACGAGCGCGCTGTCACACATGGTAATGCTGCTGGCGAAAAACCCGGATATTCAGGAACAGCTGCGGGAGGAGTCCAGGGCCTTGGGTGAAGATCAGCTGGCCTATGAAGATATGGGCAAGCTTGAGGGCCTGGACCGTGCATTTCACGAGTCGATTCGCCTTCACCCGTCGGTACCCCTGATGCAGCGCAGAACGATTGAAGAGTGTGAGTTCAGTGGTAACCGAATTCCTGCGAATACGCTGCTGTTTGTCCCGCCCCAATTTAGTCATACGATGGAAGAGTGGTGGGACCAACCGATGAAGTTTGACCCCGACCGTTTCAGTAATGAACGCAAGGAGCACAAACGCCACAGCCACAGTTATGTGCCCTTTGGTGGCGGGGCGCACAAGTGTCTGGGCATGCATTTTGCGATTATGAATGTTAAGTGCTTTATGCATCAGTTCCTGTTGCGTTATCGCTTTTCGGTGGAAGAGGGCTATAGACCCAAAATGCAGACCTTACCACTGCCCAAGCCCGGCGATGACCTCCCCATTAAATTAACCAGAATCTGATTGGAAAATCCGGAGAACAATGATGACTGAAATGAACGATTACAGCGGTGCCTTCAAGCCAGATCTGGACTTTGGCGACTTCTCCAGGGAGTTTCTTTTAGAGCTGGTCAAGAACTGGCAGTGGGCCTGGATGCATCTGGACCATGCTTTTTTCGAGCAGTTCATCCTGCGTAATGACCTGGACAAAGCTTTCGAGATGGATATGGCGATGTGGTTGCGGGTCGCTACCCGGGTGAACCCGGTGTTTGCGAAGATTGCGCGCATCCCGGTCGACAATGTGGTGGACTGCCAGAAGGCATTTCAGCTACCGCTTGATAACACCATGGGTGAGTTGTGGAGCACGTCAATTAAGTTTGTCGATGAGTACGAATCGGTGCACGAGGTTAATCAATGCCCGGCGCTAGACTGGATAGAGGACCATGCGCCGGATCGCATCATCGGCCTGTGCGAGCTAGACCGGAAAGTGATTGAGCGCTACAAGATCAATATGGACGTTGAACTCACGCCGGTTAGATTGCCGCCTCGAGCGAGTAAGGAGCACAAGCCCTGCGCATGGAAACTGAAAAAAGAGGTGCCCGAGGGTACTCCTCGCAAGCCAATCGAAGAACTGGTTGATTGGACCACCACGCCTCCGGAGGTCGACGATCTCAGCGGCCCCCTCTATCCGCATCTCACACACGAAAGCTTCAGCAAGGACTTCCTGCTGCGGATGATGGAGGCCTGGCAATATGCCTGGCTGACTCTGGCTGAGACACACTTTCTCACCGCGCGTACCGAACACGGTTACGACAGCGCCATGGAAATCAGTACAGCTGCCTGGGCTAAGGCCACGGGCGGGATCCAAAAGCGATATGTTGCTACTGCGGAGATAAAACTCAATACTGTGCTGGATTCATTGAAACTCATGCAACTGGCTATGGATACGCCGATTGGCCCACTGTATCGTGCTTCCTACGAGGTACTTAACGACAATCATGTCATTCTGGGGATCACTGCTCGTGATCTTGTACCACACCCTGACTGGCCAGCCCCCGACCTGGACGTAGCACTGGGCGGCGGAGACTGGACGGCGCGGATCAAAGCTTCCTTGCTAAACCCGGCAATCAGCGTGAGGGCTATGGACCCGGTGCCACAGCCGGGCGACGGGCACGCCAGTGGTCGCTGGGAACTCAAACTCTAGGAGTACGATCTATGGCTTCAGTATATTCTCATTGGCTTTTAAGGGCGCTGCTGTTTACAGGACTTGGCATGATGGCGGGCGTGTATTTCGGCGATGAACTCACCACCGCCACCATTTCGGCCAAGCGCGCGGCGGTGAACTCAGTCGTATCCGCCACGGACCTGGATACCCGGGCGGCGGTCATTCTCGAGTATCCAGAGTTACTGGCGGCAATTCGCAGCAAGGGCACAGTGGCAGAGGGCGAGTCCCATCCCGCCATCTCGCAGAATATATTCTCTCGGGATTCCGCCGAGGCCATCAAGGCCGTACATGAGATAGCGAGCGTGGAAGAGGTTGAAGATGGTATGTGGTTTGTCCGGCTTGGCCCCTCCAACAGCATTGTTTTTGAAACGACGGAAGGCTTGGTGCTGGTAGACTCGGGCGTTGGTCCGGCAGGCCCTGCTCTGGTGGACGCCCTGAAGTCGATCAGTGACCAACCCCTACACACCGTGATCTACACCCATGCCCACGTGGATCATGCCTATGGCACCTGGGCACTGCTAGCGGAGGGCTGGGACCCGCAGGTCATTGCCCACAAAAACTTGCCGCGCCGGGTGCAGCGCTATATCCGCCTGGGCGGTTCCATCGCCGGATATATGAGCCAGCCCGCGCAGCAGTTACCCCAGTCGGAGGGTGAATTTGTCTGGCCGACGAAATTGTTTGCTGATGAGTTGGTGCTTGAGATTGGCGGCGAAACCTTGGTGCTGCGCCATCACCTGGGCGAAACTGACGACCAGTTCTACATATGGGTACCCGGTCGCAGCGCGCTGCTGGCCGCCGATTACTACCAGGACCGGATACCGAATGTGGGCAACGGCAAGCGGGTTACCCGCTATGTGGAGGAATGGGCTGTGGCGCTTCGGGAGATGGCTGATCTCAAGCCCGAGATTCTGTTGCCCAGCCATGGCCCTGCCATTCGAGGCTCTGAAACGATTCGTGGAGATCTGATTGTGTTGGCAGAGGCCCTGGACTATATCAATGATTACACAATCGATGCCCTCAACAGCGGACTGCGCAAGGACCAGGTTTTCGAAGGCGCGCACCTGCCGCCGCACCTCGCAGGGGACCCCCGTCTGCAGCAGGGCTATGTCTCTATCAAGGACGTGTCCAAAATGATCATCAAGCGCTATACCGGTTGGTGGGATGAGATTCCCTCGCACTGGTCTCCCGCGCCCTGGGAAACGCAGGCCGCGGCCATCGTGGAGTTGGCGGGTGGTGTCGCATCCATCGATGCCCTGGCGCGTCGGGTGTTGGATTCGGATATCGCCCTGGCCAGTCATCTTGCGGATTGGGCGTTCTTCGCCGCCCCTGATGATCCTCTGGCACAGCAGTTGGTGATGGATGTGTATAGTCGGCGCATATTGAGACCCGACAGCTACACTCAGGAAAGTGTCGCCTACCTGGACTTCATGGCGCAGGTGAAACAGCGGCAACTGGCCGCCCAGGATTTGACCGAGTGAGCAAATGTTAGCCACTAGAGCAAGCTGCAGTTACTCATCTATCGTTCTGGTGCTTGTCACCATGGGGCTTTCCGAGGCGGCAATGGCCGCTAGAGAGGCGAGTGACCGCCCCTACATGCTAACTGAACAGCGTGAACCCTGTACGCAGTACAGCCCGCTGCGCACTGCACATTTCGGCGACCTACACGTACATACCGCACTGTCGCTGGACGCGGTAAAACAGGGAACGATGACGAGTCCTCGTGATGCCTATCGTTACGCCCAGGGAGAGTCGATTAGCATTCCTCCCTACGGTGAGGAAGGTGAGACCTTGTTGCGATCACAGATCAATCGCCCGTTGGATTTTGCCGGTGTGACTGATCACGCCGAGTTGCTGGGTGAGGCAAGTATTTGTACGACTCCTGGTATGGAAGGTTACTGGTCTTTGACGTGCATGGGCTTTCGATGGTTGCCGGATATTACGGCGCAATACATTTTTTATACTGCGGCCAAGGCAGAACGAATGGGGTTTTGTGGCGAAGAGGGAAGCCTGTGTCGCGAAGCTGTGGCGGGGCCATGGCAGGAAATTACCCATGCCGCAGAATCGGCCTACGACCGCAGCAGTGACTGCGCATTTACCAGTTTTGTGGCCTATGAATGGACCGGCCTGAACTTTGTTGGTGAGAGCACGAATGTTGCCAACCTGCATCGCAACGTGATTTTCCGCAATGCGGATGTTCCCAGGCTGCCCAGCTCGTTTATCGAAAGCCCCGATGCTCCCGCGCTATGGGAACACCTGGAAAACGAGTGCAGCAATGCTGGCGGCAGCTGCGATGCGGTTGTGATTCCCCACAACTCCAATATCAGCATGGGCCTGATGTTCCAGGTCCGGCGACCGGATGGCAGGCCTATAACCGTCGAGGATGCCCGTCGCCGCCAACGCTACGAGACTTTGGCGGAGATGATTCAGCACAAGGGCGCGTCTGAATGTTTCTTCGGCCCCGGGTCTACCGATGAACTGTGCGACTTCGAACAACTGCCCTGGAACAGCTTTACGGGCAACCGGTATGAATCGAAAGCCAGCCCCATTACGCCCGACGCAGGGCATCTAAGAGAGGTATTGAAAGACGGTCTGGCGCTAGAGCAACAACTGGGTGTCAATCCCTTTAAATTCGGTTTTATCGGCAGTACGGACACGCACAGATCATTGGCGGGCGGTGTGGAAGAAAGAGACTTCCAGGGCCATGGCGGTGCGGGTAACGCGGCTGCGGAGGTGGGTGCGAAAGGCCTGCCCGACGAGTGGGAATTCAACCCGGGCGGGCTGGCCGTGCTCTATGCCGAAGAAAACAACCGCGATTCGCTGTTCTCGGCCATGCAGCGCAGAGAAGCCTATGCGACCAGCGGGCCGCGAATTGGTGTCCGACTGTTTGGTGGCTGGGAGGTGCCGGAAGATATGTGTGAGCGCAGCGACTTTGTTGCGCAGGGCTACGACAACGGCGTTCCGATGGGAGGCGACTTGGGTGTGCAGGCTGGAGCGGCGCCGGTATTTGCAATATCAGCTGCCATTGACCCCGGGCTGCCAGAGTCCCCGGGCGTTGATTTACAACGCGTGCAAATTATCAAAGGCTGGTTAGACGAGCAGGGAATTAGCCGGGAAAAAGTTTACGAGGTGGCTGGGGATCCGGGCAACGGAGCCAGTGTCGATACAGCCAACTGCGAGACCCGAGGATCAGGTTTCAAGAACCTGTGCGCGCGATGGCAAGATCCGAATTTCGAAAAAAACCAGCATGCCTTCTACTACGCTCGGGTATTGGAAAATCCGAGCTGCCGCTGGAGTACCTATGTCTGTAATGCGCAACAAGTGGATTGTTCCAATCCTGATGAGTTGAGTGAGGAGGCGGCGCAATGCTGCTTGCCGGAGCTGAAAAAAACTGTACAGGAACGAGCCTGGACGTCTCCGATCTGGTATTCGCCAGCTGACTGAAAGATGTAGTCTGCTTAAGGCAGAGAGTAGTCAATGCCAAGATAAAAGGAGTACGGCAATGAGCAAGACCATTTTATTAACAGGTGCTTTTGGCAATATTGGGCAGGGCACACTGAAAAAGATGCTCGCAGCAGGCCATCAAGTTGTCTGTCTGGATCGCAAGACAGCACAAACTGAGAAGATTGCAGATAACTTCGCCGAGAAGATACGCGTAGTCTGGGGCGATATTGGGGACGTTGCCGTTCTAGCGAAGGCGCTTGAGGGTGTTGATACGGTCGTTCATCTGGTGGGTATTATCCCTCCTTTGTCTGAAATAGATTGTGAGCTGGCTGAGCGTGTCAATGTGGGCGGTACCAAAAGTGTGATCGAGGCGATGGGGAAATTCCCCGGCACTCGACGGCTGATCTTTGCGTCCACTTTCGGGGTTTTTGGGAAGGTTCAGGACCGCGTGCCGCCCCTAACCAACCATTCTACGCTCAACCCTGATGATAATTACGGTCGCACTAAAGTGGCTGCCGAGGAAGCAATACGCACATCAGGCCTGGACTGGACTATCCTGCGTATTTGTGCGGCCCCCCCGTTGGAAATTGAAGCCAGCGCTGCCCATGATCCCAGTAGCCTATTTGAAATGAGTGCCGATGCGCGCCTGGAATTCATACACCCTGATGATGTGAGTAGAGCTTTTTGCAGCGCGGTGACTTGTGACGCGGCAGTCGGAAAAATACTGTTTCTTGGGGGCGGTACCGCCTGCCAAATGACAGGCTTGGAGTTTGCGACAAACATGATTAAGGGCAATGGTATTTCTGGTACCTTGCCTGCAAAAGCGTTTAAACCCTGCGCAACTCCGGAATTTTATGGTGATTGGGTGGATACGGAAGAGAGCCAGCGCCTTTTGAGGTTTCAACGCTTCACAATGGACGATTTCGTCCAGCATGCGCAGAAAAAAATGAGATGGAGATATTACCTGATACGCCTGATCTCGCCGCTGGCCAAGCGTGTACTCCTGAAAGCTTCGCCCTATTTTTAGAGGGTATAGGCATTCGCAGGTACTTGGGCTGAGCTGGGCTATGTCAGCGATAACCTTGGGCGAGAGAGATAGCTGCTGTATTTTCGAAACTATAATCTCGAACCAGTGTGACGTTGACAATTAGTAGGGACAAGGTGAATTATGGCTCTTATTATTGAACATGAGCTCGAGATAGAGGCATCAAAGGATACGGTGTGGCAGGTAATTACCGATTTTTCCACGTATGCACAGTGGAACCCGTTTATCGTAGGCTGCATTTGTGATTTGCGAGTGGGCAATACAATTGAGATGAAGGTGTCGATGGTGGAGGGGTGGAAGCCGCTTTCACAAACCGAATACATCAGTGAAGTTACGCCAGGCACACATTTTTCCTATGTTAGCCCAAAGCGGCCGACATTTATATTACGTAGCTATCGTTCTCACACGTTGACGACATTGAATACAGGAAAAACCCTGTATCAGTCTCATTTCGAATTACATGGCTGGTTGAGACCGCTGATCGAATTACTCCTGGGTAAGTCTATGCAGCGTGGTTTTGACGGCATGAGCAGAGCGATTGGCCGTCGATCTGAACAGTTGGAACATATGGCTCGTAATTCAGCCAAATAGCAAGGTAGATCGATACTCACTGCGCTACGATCGTGGCTTGTTCGAGATCGTGCCACAACTGATAGGAGCACAGCCATATACCGGCTGCCCGGGCGCCCGCCGTACGTCCCTCGCGGATTTGCCATGCACCCGTCCGTGGTTTACATGCCTAAGCAGTTAACTATCCTGAACACCAGTATAAAGAATGGTAGCCACTGGAATAGCGGGCTGGGTGGTTACCGGCGTTACCTGTCCCGTGGGTGTAGCTCAGTAGTGTTCGCTCGTAACGGCCTTTTGCTGAGATTGTAGCAATCTGCTACAATTGCGATCAAGCACCACTGATACCACAGCGGTGCTGACGCGTTTAGTTTCAGGAGAGCACGGTCATGGTAAAAGCAGCATCGCCAGTACGTTTGGAAAAAGAACTGATGGAAGCGGCCTCGCGTAGCGGCGAGCGGTTGCACCGCAGTGCCGCCGAGCAGGTCGAATACTGGGCTGATATCGGCCGTACGGTCGATGCCAGTGTGACACCGGACTCCCTGTTGGAAGTGGCGACGGGACTGGCGCAGTTGAAGGTGGAGCGAGTCGTTGCCCTGCCCGTGGATCCGGATGACGTGTTTGCCCAGTTGGGGCGCGAACGCAATAGCGGTCGATTGGCCGAGTCGGTCGCAGGTCTCGGTGTGCGTTTTCAGGCCTCCAGGCAATACCCGGGAGCGCTAGAACGCATCGATGCCGACGGTGAAATCACCGTGGGCACCTTCGACAACGGTGAATTTATCGAGATACCGGCATCGGAAGGGTCATCAAGCACCGCCCGAGCCTGACCTGCTTGTGACAACACCGGGAGAGTCCCTCCAAAAACAGCTTTGGCTATTGGTAGGCGGTAATGGATCGGGTAAAAGCACCTTCTACCACACCCGATTGGAGCCCTTGGGGATCCCCTTTATCAACGCGGACATCATTGCCCGAGAGTTGTACCCCGACGCCGCCGAAGACAAAAGCTACGATGCGGCCAAGGTCGCTCAGGAGCTTAGGGAGACTTTGCTGCAAGAGGGGAGAAACTTTTGCTTTGAAACCGAGTTCTCCCACCCATCTAAAATTGACTTTGTGGCGAAAGCAAAAGCCCTGGGGTATCAGGTTATCCTGGTCTATGTGCACCTGGATTCGTCCATGCTGAGTCGGGCTCGGGTGGCCCAGCGCGTGTTAGCCGGTGGGCACAGCGTGCCGGATGACAAAGTTGAACAGCGTCTGCCGCGGCTCAAAGCCAACGTCAAAACCGCGATCCCCCTGTGTGACCGAGTGTACCTGCTCGACAACTCCCGTCTTGACAGTCCCTTCGAAGTGATCGCCGAAATTGCGCAGGGGCAGTCACTACCGCACACCTCACTGTTGCCCGATTGGGCCGCATTCCTTATCGATGGATAGTCCACGAAAAATCATTCATGTCGATGCCGATTCATTCTATGCCTCGGTGGAAATGCGGGAGAATCCCGAACTGCGGGGGAAACCTATCGCCGTTGGAGGGCAGGCCGAGCGCCGCGGCGTGATTGCAACTTGTAATTATGAGGCGCGCAAATACGGTGTACATTCCGCGATGGCCTCATCCCGGGCACAGTCTCTTTGTCCCGGGCTGGTGATTGTGCCGCCGCGTTTTGAGCTGTACCGGTCTGTGTCCACACGGTTTCGCGAAATCTTCAGTGATTACACCGAGCTCATTGAGCCTCTGTCCCTGGACGAAGCCTATCTGGATGTGACGGGGAATGAAGACTTCTCCGGCAGTGCGACCTTGATCGCAGAGGCTATCAGGCAACGGGTGCGGGATGAGCTGGAACTGACGGTGTCAGCCGGGGTAGCGCCGAACAAATTTTTGGCCAAAGTGGCCAGCGACTGGAACAAGCCCGATGGGGTTTTCACTATACCACCCGAGGATGTTGCCGAATTTGTGCGGACACTACCCGTAAACAAAATCAATGGTGTGGGAGCGGTCACCACGCGGAAGCTGCAAAAGATGGGTGTTGTGACCTGTGGTGACCTTCAAGGTATTCCGTTGACTGATTTGGTGAAACGCTTTGGCAAATATGGCAAGCGTCTGTCCGAGGTCTCCCGGGGAATAGACAATCGTGCGGTACAGTCGAGCCGGGTGCGCAAGTCGATCAGTGTGGAGCATACTTATTCCGAAGATATAGCCGACCTGGCAGGCGTTATCGAGGCATTGGACACGCTGCTCGATGAGTTGTCTCAGCGGTATAAGAAACTGGAGGATACCTATCGTCCCAGCAAACGCGTGGTTAAGATTAAATTCAATGACTTTACCCAGACCACTCTGGAAGAGGGCTTGGCTGCCTCGGGAGAGGATTGGTGCCACCTCGGCCAGTTTCAGCGCTTGATGGCGGCCGCCTGGCCCAGAGGGGCCAAACCTGTGCGCCTGCTGGGCCTGGGTTTACGCCTGCAGCCCCGGGCTGTAGAAGACGAGGGCCAGTTGGCGCTCTTTGAGTAGCGTCCTGGTTTTACGGATTGTTATCCGGAGAAAATTCAGCGATCTCGTCGATTATTGTTGAGTCGCTGTCATCATCTTCATCAGGTTCTGTCGCTTCCAGTTGTTCCATCAGGTTGATGGCCACAGCGACAAAGTCGGAGTCGGTGATAATACCCACCAGTTTACTGCCCTGGACCACAGGCAGGCAGCCCAGCTTGTTGTGCTGCAGGTGCATAGCGGTGCCGCGCAGGCTTGCTGACTCCTCAACTGTTTGAACAGGGACTGTCATAACCGAGGTCAGCGCCACGTAAATCTCCCTGGGGTCACCACCCGCCCGCTCGCGAAACAAATTGGAATCGCCGGCGGCCAGGACGTCGCGCTGGGATACCACGCCGATCAGGTCGCCGTTATCACTCACGATGGGCACGTGGCGAATATGGTGCTCGGCCATCAAATTCCTGGCGTCTAACAGGGTATTTTCTGCCTTGAGGGTATAGGGTTCTCTGGTCATGATTTCGGCGACAGTGAACATGGTCTTTTTTCATCCTGTATCGATATTTGTGCCATTAAAGTTAATCTTATATCGGTAGTAATACCTTGATCACCGTCAACGAATCTCGGGGTATTTCGCATCAGCATTGACGTAAGATGTGGGGGCCAAGCCCTAAATAAGCTTGCCCAACAGGTAATTTATGGCATTTTCAACACGCAATATCCGTGGTCCCAGGGATAGGGTCTTACAGCCGGCCTGCTGGAATTTCTCTACCTCGTAGGGTATGAAGCCCCCCTCTGGTCCGATAACAAGCAGAGTATCCGTGGCGGGGCCATAGGGGACGGGGTCGTGGTCTCCCGGGTGTGCGAGCAAGGCGTCTTTGTGCGCTGCCAGTGAGGGGAAAATGTCCTCTATAAAGGGTTTGAAGCGGGTGTGGCACTGTACGTCGGGCAGCATCGTATCCCTGGACTGTTCCAGCCCCTGAAGAAGGTAGTCGCGAATGGAGGCGGGTTGCAGTACCGGGCTCTGCCAATAGCTTTTTTCAACCCGGTAACTGTTGATCAGGTGGAGTTCCGGTACGCCCAGTTCCGCTACGGTACGCAGGATGCGTCGCAGCATTTTTGGACGCGGCAGTGCGACTATCAACTGTATGGGCACTTTCGCAGGCGGCGGTTCATCCAGGCTTACCGTTATCGTGGCCTGGCTTAACGTGAGCTCCTGTATCTCACCCAGCCCCATCTTTCCCTGGATTTCTCCCACGCGAACACTGTCGCCCACGCGGGCCTTGTGTACTTGCAGCAGGTGTTGCAGGCGCCGGTCTGTAATACGGAGGGTATTGACGTCTGTACGGTCACTGTCTGTGAACAGGAGAAGGTTCACGCGGTTTTCAGCCCGCCCAGAGGTCGTACTCGTCCGCGGCGGTGACCTCGGCCTCGACAAAATCTCCGGGTGTGAGGCCCTCTATGCCGTCTAGGTAAACCTTGCCATCGATTTCAGGTGCATCGGCGCTGGAGCGACCAATGGCGCCCTGTTCATCGACTGTATCAATCAGGATCTCAATGGTTTTACCTATCTTTGCCTGTAGCTTGGCGGCGCTGATCTGCTGTTGCACCGCCATAAACTGCTCCCAGCGGTCCTGCTTGATTTCCTCGGGTACGTGGTCTGGCAGGGCGTTGGCACGGGCGCCGTCGACGGGGGAGTACTGGAAGCATCCCACCCTATCCAGCTGCGCCTCCTGGAGGAAATCCAGAAGCATGTTAAATTCAGCCTCTGTTTCACCGGGGAAGCCCACGATAAATGTGCTGCGCAGGGTAATATCGGGACAGATATCACGCCAGGCACGTATCCGGTCCAGTGATTTTTCCGCCGCGGCGGGGCGCTTCATGCGTCGAAGTACGTCCGGGCTGCCATGCTGGAAGGGAATGTCGAGATAGGGCAGTATTTTCCCCTCGGCCATCAGGGGAATGATTTTATCGACATGGGGGTAGGGATAGACGTAGTGCAGTCGAACCCAGATGCCAAACTCTCCCAGCGCTTCACACAGTTCCTGCATGCGGGTCTTTAGGGGCCTACCGTTCCAGAAGCCGGTGCGGAACTTCATGTCGATACCGTAGGCACTGGTGTCCTGTGATATTACCAGCAGTTCACGTACCCCGGCTTTTGCCAGGCGCTCGGCTTCCTCCATGACATCGCCAATGGGGCGGCTCACCAGATCGCCGCGCATATCGGGGATGATGCAGAAGCTGCATTTGTGGTTGCAGCCTTCGGATATTTTCAGATAGGCGTAGTGTCGGGGGGTTAACTTTACACCCTGGGGTGGCACCAGGTCTGTATAGGGATCGTGTACCGGTGTATAGGGCACATATTCGTGTACGGCACTGACGACCTCTTCATAGGCCGCGGGTCCGGTTACACTCAATACCTTGGGGTGCTGCGTCATGATGGACTGGGCGTCGGCCCCCTTGCCCATGCAGCCAGTGACAATCACCCTGCCATTTTCACTGATGGCCTCACCGATGGCATCCAGGGATTCCTGTTTGGCGCTGTCGATAAAGCCACAGGTGTTGACGACCACGACCTCGGCGTCTTCATAGTTGGGTACGATGTCGTAGCCATCCATCTTCAATTGCGTGAGGATGCGCTCGGAATCAACCAGGGCTTTGGGGCAGCCTAAGCTAATGAACCCCACACGATTGTTGGTTTCTTTGGTCATTTTTTGCTCAATTCGGTTGGTCGGCT
>JBALWA010000020.1:0-71236 GCA_036960305.1 Halioglobus sp.
CGTTTCGTGTGACACCTGATTCCACTCATCGCCCGGGTACTCTATCTTGAGCCACCCAGCAATTTGTTCTGGTGACCACTTCCGGCGCAGTTTCAATTCCACTTTTCGGCACAGTGGTCGATTCTGAACCAGTTTACAGACTTTCGGCCTCTGTGCCCGATCCCAGGCATTTTCGTCTGCGCAAGTCGCTCTGTAGTGCCCACTGCCTCCATTGCGGTTTACTTCCCTGCTTACAGTAGAGGGGGCGCGCCCTAGCTTTGAAGCGATGTTTCGAATAGACAAACCAGCAGCAATACCGCGAGATATCTCCTCTCTCTCGGGGGCCTTCAGTGACGTATCCGCTCGCTTTCTTTCAGCCGGACGGATACCGCCGGTGCGCGCCAACTGGAGGTGAATGGACGAAGAGGGCCGATCAAAATGTCGGCCTATCGCGGTGACGGACTCTCCAAGTTGGTATTGGTCCCAGATATAGGACTTCATCTCGTCTGTGTACTTGATGCTCTCTCTGCGGGTCATAATGCGGTACTCCACCTTTTACATAATGATAGTAGAGTGTTGCGTTGACCGATTGAGATCGCACGACACAACGGCCATTAGCCTATGGTTGAAAACACGACAAAGCGGAAGTAAATCACCATACGATTTCAGTGGCTCAGGGGCGGCTTTGTGCTATGAAGGGTCATTCGATCTGCTCAGGATTTAACGCAAGGCTGGGAAATATGACCGGCCGCAATCGCCTAGCGGACATTTCCGTCTATCATTATTGGATGTCTATCAACAAGGAGAAGTACGATGCAGTTGCCTCGTTACCAATGGATGGGACAGATGTCTCGGCTACCTGGTGGGGATGCCATCGATTGGCTATTGAGAAGCGGGGTCTGACCTGGCAAATTATATTAGCTTGGGAAGGAGCCTGCTAAGCGCACATTGAGCAGCAAAAACTATCACAAGCAGAGATCACAATTTACAAGCTGTCTCCGTCGCTTCTCCCGCTGAGAACATGATACGCCGAGTTCTCGCCATGTTTGAATTTTTCGATTTCAGTCTCCACAGCGCGGGCAAATTCGGGAGACGCCAACTCAGTCCACGCTTTGAACATTTGCCACTCTAGAGCAAAGCAATTCGACTGGTTGACTTCGGCGGCGACGCTGACAGTGGCCTGCATTGACAAGCCTGGCTCGCCCACTATATTGGCTCTAATGAAGTTTGCCCTTTGGATATTGGCAAAATCTATCCACAAATTGTTCAGGCGGACCGCCGACACGGCATCCAGTTCTTCATCAGCCCGACCCGCCATCCATATTCTGGTCAGCTCTTCATTCTCCATAAGGCGACCCCGCCAGCGGCCGATAGTGTCACTGTGGCGATCCATCGCGGCAGCTCTCTCAAGTCGGTTGGACTCCTCCATGGCCCGCACGCTGTGCCGGATTTGCACGACGAGAATAATAAGAGTGATCAGGACAGCGAGCGCGCCCACAGTTTCGCCTACCGCGCCAATTGCTTCCCAGTTCATACGTCCTCCCTAGACAAAACGGATTCAATTTTACGGACTAGTATAGGCCATTGAGTGTGGAGTATAGGAAGCATTAACGTCCCTTCAGAGTATGAAGCGGCCTACAGAGTCAGTATAGCCCTTATGACCGCTTGTAGGACAAAGCAGGCATCAGAAAAGCCAAAAACCACCTATTTTTAGGGCCTGCTTTGCAACATCAACTAACAAGCAGCGATCTCGCTGGCTAGTGTGAAGATGCCGCATGACTTGGACTCCCATATCGAATTGTAAAATGAAAGCGCATTCGCGAACCTATCGCCGCTAAAACTGTCGAGCATCGTAATATATTCAAATATATCAATAGGTTAAATGATTGGCGCGGCTTTTGCTTTATCTCTTTGGACTGGCAAGTATTCTAACGAGGAGAGCACGATGTCCAATTTACTTTTCAAAAATGCAGGGTATAAGGGAACGTCATTGGTCAATGAAGGTGGGCTGATACCGAAAGCCCACAAGGAGAAAGTCTATCAGTGGTGTAAACACCACATGGCCTGCATCAGCGCGGGAGTGTGCATGCTGCTGTTAAGCCCTTTTTTTGCTTTGCTGGCGGCTTGTTTTGTATTACTGGGGATAATAGTAAAACTAGAATCCTTCGGCCTGGCCATTTCTTTAGAGGGTTGCGGAGCTGCAAAGTTAACTCGCTTTAACAGACAGTATGACGATCAGCGAGGATGTGCTGGTTATATCGCCAGCAATCTGTGTACAGAGGGCAGAGTGACGAATGAAGAAAACGATGAGAAGGACTGGAACTGGTGAAATACTTTAGCCCCGAAGGAGACCCCTGGGCCATTTTCATACGAAGAATATTGCGACGCTAATGTCGCAAAAAAGGAAAAGGCAAACATTGAGCTGATGTCCGCTTCCACGACATAACGGCCATTAGTCTGTGTCCGAAAACACGACATAAAGGCTCTTTTGAGCGGCCAATTCATGCCATCTGAGAGGCAGCTTTGGGGCCAGCACCGGACTCTCGCCATACATCGCCTTGGCGCTCTTCAGGCAGTCATTTTTTCCTGGCTGATGCTATCTCTCACGATGCGCCTGTCACAGGAAACCAGTGTCGAGTTCGGTTGGCTATAGCAACCAGTGACAGCATGACTGGCACCTCAACCAACACGCCAACGACAGTAGCCAGCGCAGCCCCTGAATGAAGCCCAAACAGGGAGATAGCAACGGCAACGGCCAGTTCAAAAAAGTTGGATGTAGCGATCATGCAGGCGGGTGCTGCAATGTTGTGAGGCAAGCGCATCGTTTTAGCCGCCGCATAGGCGATAGCGAAAATACCATATGTCTGCAACAACAAGGGTATCGCTATCAACAGAATCATTTGGGGCTGGGTAATAATCGTCTCAGCCTGAAAGCCGAACAACAGCACAACGGTAGCCAATAAACCTATGACTGACCATGGCTTTAGTTTGTGAACGAGTGCCTCGACTGCGCTGCCATCCTTCCTTACCTCAAGTCTGTGGCGCGTATAAGCGCCTGCGAGAAGCGGTAGCAAGACATAGAGCACCACTGACAGTAGCAGTGTTTCCCATGGCACCTGGATGTCGCTAACGCCAAGGAGAAAGGCCGCCAGCGGTGCAAACGCAAATACCATGATAATGTCGTTCACGGACACCTGTACCAATGTGTAGTTCGGGTCACCTCTGGTCAGCTGGCTCCAGACAAAGACCATTGCAGTACATGGCGCAACTCCAAGGAGGATCATGCCAGCGATATATTCGGTGGCGGTCTGGGGGTCCACAAAGTCTACAAATATCACCCGAAAGAATAGCCACCCAAGGGCTGCCATTGTGAAGGGCTTAATCAGCCAGTTCACAACCAGAGTCAAAATCAATCCCCTTGGCTTTCTTCCCACATCTTTAATGGCGGTGAAATCAATCTGCACCATCATGGGGTAGATCATGATCCAGATGAACAGCGCCACGACCAGATTGACATGGGCATATTCCAGGCGGGCGATAAACTCAAATGCTCCAGGCACCACGTTCCCCAGTAAAACACCCGCCAGAATGCAGAGTCCGACCCACACGCTGAGATAACGCTCAAATAATCCCATCATTGCTCCATAGCTATATTGTTCAGTAGTTCAGCCAGTTCTCCTGAGTCTATGTTGTCAAAAGGCTTTGTAAGTAACGCCTTGATCCGGTGTTCAATTGTCCTGATGAGGGAAGCAAAAGCCCCAGCCTTATCTGCATCGCTTCCTTGCAGGCGTGAAGGGTCAGAAAGGCCCCAATGAACTCTTTCTGCTTGTCCCAGCCACAGTGGACACGGCTCCTGCGCGGCGGCGTCACAAACCGTGATTACCACATCAGGAGAAAAAGTAGCGACATCATCCACGCTCTGGCTATCGAGCCCATCCACCGAATATCCTGCCTCTTTTAGATAACGCAGTGTCAATGGGTGAACTCGGCCACTTGAATGGCTTCCAGCACTTTGGACCTGCAAGCGCATGCCTCCCAGTTGCCGGGCTACCGCTTCTGCCACAATGCTGCGACACGCGTTGTGTGTGCATAGGAAAAGTAGCTTCACTGCTTTCGCCTAACGCCAGTCATTGGAGTGCTCGGGGTTAACAACACGCCCGTATACGCTCTGGACGGTCTCCCATTTCCCTTAATGACTTCAGGTTGTCGGTAATGAATTCTTTATTACCTGCCAATGTCTCTGTCAGCGTCCCTCTCGCCCACTGGGGCAAGTCGGAGTTAATACGGTAGAACACCCACTGACCCTGTCGTCGGTCTATTAACAGGCCACACTTGCGTAGTTGTGCAAGGTGTCGAGATACTTTGGGTTGAATATCTGCCAGTGCCTGAGTCAGCTCACAAACGCAAAGCTCTTCCTCATGCGCAATCAGCAGCAGGCAACGCAGTCGGGTCTCATCAGCAAGGCACTTATAAAATTGAACTGGACTCACGATCCTATTCCTATGGCTATACAGAAAATATATACGATATTTAATATATATGTTTATCCATATATGTCAATAGTAACAGTGTGTTTGCCAGGTTGATTACCCGCAACAAGGCTCCCCTGACTGAATGGGCGGACATTTCACACTGCCATAGGAACAATACACGCAGCAGTCGCCGGGTTTTGGTTTTAGTAACTCGTGACAGCCTTCACACTCATAGAACCACTGACAAGCATCCGTGGGCATAACTTCGAGCTTTTTGTGGCCACAGGAAGGGCAAGTAATCTCGGATTCAGGGCTTATGTCATTCATTCTGCCTCCCTCGAAACAGGGCATACTTTGATTGCAGGCCATATCAAATCCGCGAATGACACCGCCAGCATCAAGACCAACGCGGAGTAAAACAAATATGTACTCCAGCCGTACTGCCACAGCGGGTATAGGGTAGCCAGTATCGCTGAGGGGCCAAGAACTGCTACTACTCCGCGCCAGTGAACGCGGTGCTGATACCAGCCATAGGCGTTCACTGCCAGAGCCAGCGAAGCAAAAATAGGCAACAGCTTATTGATTGCCAGTCCTTCGAGTTGGCTCAGAAATCCAAGACCACGTGTAGCGGTTAACGCGCCCAATGCAGGAAAGCATGCCGCACAGCTAAGTGCAGCTATAATGACTCCGCCGACACCAACCTTATCCATCGAACTTACAATCCGTCCCATTCTGTTCTCCCGCTCATTGACAGTTGATACCAACCACGACTATAAAGCCTGTAGCTACTACAGAAACAACCCCCCATATGACCGGTTTAGAGAATACATACTCACGGGGCCAATTGGCGAAATCGACTGGCGTCAAGGGTGAGACAATCAGGTACTACGAAAAGTGTGGGTTGTTGGATTTGCCAGCGAGGACAGCGGGCGGCCATCGGATTTACACAGCAGGCCATGTAGCTCGGCTTAAATTTATTCGGCGTTGTCGTGAACTCGGATTTACAATCAGTGAAATTGAAGGGTTACTTGGATTGGCTGACGCTCACGAGAAAACTTGTGAGCAAGTTCATGAGGCAACGGTGGCACACCTCAGTGAAGTGCAGGATAAGATCAAAGACTTGAGGAAAATGGAACGAACACTTAAAAAATTAATCCGACAGTGCGAGGCCAACTCATCGCCTGAATGTCCCATTATCGAGGCTCTCACCTCCTAATCTGGTTTCGTCCGTACGTCCGCTTTTGCGGTCGAAAGCGGACTCTCGTATATCTGATCTTATCACTTGCCTGAAATCGTTCCAATTATCATGAGAAAGTTTCAAATTGGGTGAGAAACAGCAGCTGCTCCAGGTTCGGTTCGTCATATATGATGAGAATCATTGGCTGACCGTGATGCCTGATATTTCTGAGCTTACCATTTTGATCAGTCTCAGCTGTATGTGGGAAGTGCAACTCTCCACAACTGAATGATCACGTCTGGTACACAAACAGCGAGTTTCGGATTGAAATCTCCTCCCAAAAATGCCAGCTGCTAGATTTAATGCTTGTATTGCGTTGACCGGTTGAGGTCACACGTGAAAGCGGCCAGTACGGCGGCTGACTTCGAGAACATGCTACCCAGCGTGACAAGACCGTTACCACTCAATACATCAATCCCATCGGCAAGGTCGACACCATCGACACCTGGCGCAAAAGCGTGGGTAATCCCCCCGAAAAACAACTGAGGTTGAAAGTGGAATTTTCTCGTAACCTATACGCAGGAGATCCACATGAAAAAATCAAAGTACTCAGACAGTCAAATTATGGCCATACTCAAGCAGGCCGAGGCTGGGAGCCCTGTACCGGAGCTGTGTCGAGAGCATGGCATGAGTTCGGCAACGTTCTATAAGTGGCGCAGTAAATACGGCGGCATGGATGCATTTTGTGCTCGTAGCACAGGGTAGAGCATTAGCCAAAACCGACCCAGAGACCGGATGGATAAAGTTCACTCAGATCTACCCGCAGAATGCGGGTCCATTCCAGAGAGTCCAATTCAAACCGCTTTCCCCGTCTGTATTTGTTCTGCCAAGAATATAAAACAGTCAGTTCTGTTTTTATATATTTGTTGATGCTAGCATCGGCTAATTCCCATGCACTGAATAACGATAACAAGGAATGCTGATGAACGACTTAACAATAAGCAGCCTCGCCAAAGCGGTTTTTCTCGTGGCTTTGGCGGGTTTGGCGGCCTGCACCGCTGGTGAAGTCAGGGACACCTCAGGCACCGTTATCCCGGATGTGAATGTTACTGCCTATGGAGAGTGCGCTGGTGCGGGTTGTGCGGCGAACGAGGTGGCAACACCGATTCCCGGGGGATCACTCACGGGGTATCAGGCCACCACCAATGGCAATGGGCAATATTTTTATGACCCTTATGCCGAGACGGTCGACCACGAGAACGCGATGGCTATCAATATACCTGCCGAATCCGCGCAAAGTTTCTACAAGCTGAAATACAGCCAACCCGGGTATCAGGATACCTGGTTGGATTACACCCCTAATTTCAAAAGTTACCTGCACAACGGCAAGACTTACGTCATAACGGAGGTCCCTGATGTTTTCCTGTGTGCCGATGGCGCCACAGATAGCGATGGCGACAGCATCTGTGACAACGCTGAGGTGCGTTATGGGACCGACCCACTTAGCACAGATACTGACCGCGACGGTGAGTATGATGACCAGGAAATTTTCGGAACAGGCTCGCCATTTGCCAGCAATCTGCGCAGCCTTCTGCATTACAATATTAACGTCAGTGACTTTCAAGCATCAAAAAGTTTCTACGAGATGCTGGGCTTCAGGGCACTACTGGAAATTGACGTCGACGTTTCAGACCCGGCCGAGGCTCAGGGTCTAAATCTGCCTCCTTACAGTCTTAAAGCAGCACCCATGGGGCTAGGGGATGGGTTCATCATCGACCTGATACAGTTCTACAGTCCCTACGACCCTGAGGCGCCCCATAGCGATATTTACAGCCTGGGCCTGGCGACTCTCAGTTTAAAGACCGACGACCTGCCGGCGGACATTGCAGTACTGGAAACCAGGGGCATTCCCTATGATCTGTTACTTGAAAATAGTGCAGGTCCGGTCGTTATTCAATTTTCTGATCCCGATGGTGCCATTATTCTGCTGACACAGGTATTCGAAAACAAGGGGCTCAACAGCTCTGGAGAAACCTCTGTTCATGGCGTATTTTCGACCAATATTAATGTCAGCGACTACGAGCGCGCACTCGCGTTTTATCAAAAAGTCGGTTTCAGGCTAATCGGCGAACAAAATGGCATTGCCAGAATCGCACTGCAGGATGGCCGCCACATTACATTGACACCTTCAGGCAGCAGTGATGCTGCCTATCAGGACGTGAATCACCTGGGCATTGCACGAATTGCTATAGAGACCACCAACATCGACCAGGACATCAAGGTGCTGGAGGAAAATGGCATAGCCTTTTACACACCGGAAGCCATTGTGCCCTCGGGCCCCCTGAGTATCCTGCGTTACGTTTGTTTTGAGGATCCCGATGGTACCGTAATCGAGTTGGTGCAATACAACAACTGAGCATTCGACTTGCGAACCTTGTTCAGGCGGTCAGGTACAGTATTAACAAGGAGTAAGCAGCAAACAATGGGCTTAGCCACTGAAAGGTACGAGGAAGCGCGATCATAGTCCCGGTGAGTGCAACACCCAGAGCCGGGATAGTCAGGGTGAGTAAGAGCGGCGGTTGCTCGGGCAACATGGTCAGGTTCACGTAGGGCCCGATGCAAAAGTAAAACAGCATAGACAGGGCTGAGAGTCTGCCAAAACCCTGGCTGTGTCTGAGGAAGTCGAGTTCATCATCATCGTCGTCATCATCAGGGACCGGTAGGGCCATCTCCGCGGCACCGTATATGAAGATAGAGCCGATTATCAGCACCAGGAAATCCGGGAAAGTCCATTCAGTCACCTCTCGTAATCCCCAGCCGATCCACCAGAGTTGCAGCACATAGGCCATGACACTCGTGGACCACAGGGCGGTAGACCAATGGAAAGTCACCCGGCTGTGGATCCGGATCAGGGTCGCAACGGAATGGAGTATCCGGGTGATGGCAAGTCCCAGGATGATCGATACCGCGACGAAGACGTACTCGTGCTGAGTCATTTATGGCTTTCCGCTGTGTCAGTTCTTATAGCGTGAGATTGCCGAGAGAAAAGATGCAGGTCAAGTACTACCTGCAAAGAATATGGGATTACAAAAATATCCCTTACTCAGGTAAGAAATTGGACCCGCATCGGCAGCGAGGCCTGTCAAAATCGAATAGACAGAGGATTTATCACACCGTCTTCACTCCCCCGCCCAGTAGGCAACTGCTGATAACAATTAACAGGCGTTCCGAGAGCAATTCGACAGACTGGTTATGCTTGCCTGTGGTGAGGATTTTGACCATGCCGTACTCCTAAAATTGGCCGAGTAGCCCCTCGCGAAGCCCTGGCCGGCTAGTGGCGGGAGAAAGCCAGATATCCAGGAAGTGCACCCCGAAGTCTGGATCGCCTATCTTCCCGAGCAACACATCATTAGAGTAGAAAGTACTCTCGCCCTGCTCATCCAGATGCAAGGTGAGCACATCATCCTCTGCGACATCAGGCCAAATTTTTAGCAGCGTTTCCAACCACTGCGCCCTACGCGGGTGATCAACGCCCTGTTGCTCCCATTCCAGTTCCGTCTGCAGGACCAGATCGCTGGCTTGAATATTGCGGAGATACTCTATTTCAAAGCGCAGTGGCCGAAGCTCCGGATTGTAATTTCCCGTCTTGCTGTAGAGGCGCGAGTCATATACCGACCAGAGCAGCACCTTGAGACGGGCTTCACCGACCAGTTTTAGTGAATCTTCGGTCGACATGGCGCTAGCGGCGCATGTTAAAAGTAAGATCGAGATCACTGTGCTTTTCATCGCGATTAGTCCTTATCATCTCCGTCGCTGGCGATCAGGGTGGTCAGCTTGAACATCAGAGGCAACATGATTGCCCACACAAGTGAAACGACCGTCAGGGTTATTACCAGAGGGTAACCAAAATCGACTGCTCCCAACCGGGCCCCCGCCCAGTAAGTCAACGGGAAAGCGACAGCCCCGGCCAGCGAAGTGAGAGCAGGCCTGTTATCGAGGAAGGCAAGACTGCGACCGGTAACAGCCGCAAAGGCCACTGTCGATAACTGCAAGAGTTCCCTGCTGAAGTCCCGCACAAGGGCCAGGTGAACCAACAGAAATGCAGCGATCACGAGCACCAGCTCTTCCCGCCCCAGTACCGCGCAGAACCAAATACTCTGAAACCAGAGCGCGTTAAACCAGTAGGTTTCAGAGACATTGCTCATGCTCTTGTGTTGTTTCATAGTATTACGGCAAGAAAACCAGATCGGATCTCTCAGGGATCCTATTTCCCGCCGACGTCTGAGGTATCCCGGCTTTAATAAGACGAGCCCCGGAGCAGGCCGCAGTTTTTATTGCGCCTCGGCGGAGTCTGTAGCCCAGATATAATCCACTATTGGGAAATCGACGTATACATCCTTCCATGCACGCTAAAGGGTTAGACATGTTCAGGTTATATATCGCTGCACTCATCATCTCACTATTGGGCGCCTGCTCTTCAGTTACTGTCGAAGACTACAGGGGTTACAAGCCGACCATACAACCCGAGACGTTTTTCTCTGGCTACCTGACTGCACACGGTGTGATCAAGAACCGCAGTGGGCTCGTCATCAGGACATTCAACGCCGATATAGATGCCAGTTGGGAGGAGGGAATAGGCACCCTGGTAGAGGACTTCACATTCAATGACGGAGAACTACAAGAGAGAATATGGACACTGACACCCAATAGCGATGGCAGCTATACCGGCACGGCGGGCGACGTAGTCGGCCAAGGGAAAATGAAGCTGGCAGGCAATAGCCTGTTTCTGGATTATATCTTGAGAATACCCTACGGTGAATCTACCGTAGACGTGAGGGTTGATGACCGTATGTACCTGGTAGCACCCGATGTATTGATCAACGAATCTGTTATGAAAAAGTTTGGCGTCAAGGTTGGCAGTATCGACCTGGTGATTGTTCGCCACGACCGCGACAGGCCGGCTTACCAAACAGGAGATAACCCATGACTTCAGTTCTTTCAGGCCCCTTGGGACCAGCAGACACTCGATGACTTTCTTAACAGCAGTACGCTCCCCATGCTGAATCAGTACAATCCACCCTGGACACTGCCTTTCGTGCGCAGAAACGAGATCGCGGTAGAAATCACGAATGCCCGGCTGGCCAGCGCCAATATCGTTTTGGGTGATACCTATCCCCTTCCCATCGTTGACCATAAGGCCGCGAGAGAGTCAGCCCTGGCGGCCTACATGTCGCTGAAAACAGTTTGACTAGCGAAAATCAAAAATATCTCGATCTTGCACCGTATCTCCGCCATTCCAGGGAAGTTAACGCAGAGATATCCCTGAGCTATTCAAATCTCGGACATGGTACTTTCGAAGCTCCTCATTGTAACTATCAGCAAATTCTTGGGCCCGCCGCACCATACGACCAGATTGCAGCCCATGTACGGAATCGTTACAGCTGTTCCAATGCTCAATTTCCGTTACATACGCAACAATCCCCGCTTGAGCTTCTCTCATTTCAGCATCTGTTGCCAATTTACCATTTGGAATCTCGGGGTGAGTCCAGGGAGGTTGAGGAGGACAAGACGCCTCCTTTGCTGCCGCCACGGCCGAAATGCCCATAACAACCACCAGTAGGAAAACCTTAGTAAATTTCTTCATTTGCAGCCTCACTTATTAATACCCAGTTTAATAACGCGTAGCGAATCCATATAAGAAGCTGTCAATATCGCCTCCTATGATCCACCAGGTATTGATTTGCAATAGCTGTGCCAGTTTTTAACTACATGATTTTAAAGGGAATATTTCGTATGCCGTTACAAGCTGACTGGGTAGAGTCCTGAAACTGGTACCCAGCCGTCCCAAAACCGGAACCAAACAATGACTTATAAATAGGCGCGGTACTTGCGGCGGGGCAGTTGAACAAGCCTAGAGCAGTTCCACCATGCAGTCAGAACACATAATGGTTGCCCTGGGCTGATTGATGCCCGCCAACGAGTCAAATAGTGTCTTCACCCGGCCCGCAAGAGACTGGTATGTACCGTCCAGGCCCACGTCACTGCGAATTGCCAGTCGGCGTAACAGAGCGAACGCCGGAGGGATTTCCTTGGTCACATAGTCCACCTGATATCTATCGATGTCAGCCTCACTCGCCGCATAGGCGATGGCGTCCTCCAGCGTGCCGAGTTCGTCGATCAAGTCCAGCTCCTGAGCCCGGGGAGCCAACCAGACACGCCCGCCGGCAATGGAGCGGATGTAGTCCACCTCTTTCCCCCGACTTTCTGCAACCACAGTGATAAAGCGTTCGTAAGCATCCCCCGCCCAACGGGCGAAAATCGCGTCCAGTTTTTCATTTACCGGCATGTGAAGCCCCCAACCCGCATGCTCGCTGGTGGTAACACCATCAAAATTGATGCCGAGATAATCCAGGGTATTTTCGATCGTAGGGAAGACAACAGCGACCCCTATGGATCCGGTAATGGTAGTGGGCTCGGCGAAAATTCGGTCCGCCGGGGTGCTGATCCAGACACCGCCGGAAGCCGCCACATCGCCCATGGAAACCACTACCGGCAAACCCTTGCCCTTTGCGGCAACTAACTCGTCGCGAATGACGTCGCTGGCGATAATCGAGCCGCCGGGGCTATTGACCCGCAACACGATGGCACGAGTTTTCTTGTTTTCGTGCGCACGGCGAATCAGTGGGGCAATATCATCCGAACCGGCAACCCCGGGTGAGAGCTCACCTGGCTGAATCACTCCCTCGACATAGACAACTGCAACTGCGTCCTCGTGTTCATCTTCCTGCCGATTAAGCTGCGCCTGGTAGGCCTTCCAGCTAATGTGGGGGTAGGTTACGCGCTCCTGCTCTTCTTCCGACTGGCCAAATTTTTCTATCATCAGCTTACGTAACTCGGGAAAGCTTCGAGTGCCATCGATCAGCCCGTTTTCCTGGGCAAAGGCCAGATTGGCGTAGCCCGCCTCGCTTAGGAGCGGTATCGTGTGATTATCTGCCAGGTCCTGCAAGACGGCTTCATCCACACCCCGGGAGCGAGTGATTGCGGACTTCAGCGTCGCCCAGATCGGTTGATACAGCTCTCGTCTTTGCAATTTGTCGGGCTCTGACATATCGGTCCTCGTCATGCCTTCCACGGCCGACTTGTATTCACCCTGACTGTAATTGTGGATAGTTATCTTGAGTTTTTCAGTCATCTCACGCGTGTAGTCGCGGTAACCGCCAATACCAGTAAGCGCCAGGGCACCGGACGGGTGAAGGTAGATCTCATCTGCGCGGGTTGCCATTAGGTAGGCTGAAGTCCCCAGCGACTCACTGTAGGCGATGACCTGCTTTCCAGAGTCGCGTAACGCTTCCAGTTCCGACGCGATCAACAGAGCAGTGCTGGCACCGGCGAAGCGGGTGTTGCCAAAATCAAGTAAAACGCCTGCCAGCGCTTCATCTGCGGCAGCGGCACGAATCAGTTTCACCAGGTCACGTGTCTGTATCTGCTCTTGTTCCTGCATACCGAACAGAGTACTGATGTCGGTTGGGAAGACTTCCTGCTCCTGTACCAGGCCCTCGGGGTTAAGAATTAGCACCTTTCCAGCAGGGTCGACCTTGCTCGGCATCTGCCAAAATACAAAGATGGCTCCTCCCACGAGGTAAATGACAAGCGCAAGCGTAAAGAGATTGACTGTCCAAACCCTCAAGCCTGTCAGAAATGCGCCGAGTTTCGCAAAGAAATTTTTCAAAGACAGCTCCTATGAATACAACTGATAAAAACGCTGGGCGGGTATTTCGCACTGACGATTATACCCGCCAAAACAGCAATGGATAGCGAACAAATTACCCGGAAGCTAAGCTGGGCTCACTGTCTGGCTATTAATCTGAAGAAAATTTCGGTAACTCCTTCACATAGATATCTTGCTTGGTGAAGGGTATTTCAATACCATTTTTCGCGAGGGCCTTGTAGATAGCCACCAACATTTCATGAACAATTTTCCCCCTGTCCTCTGGTCTAACTATCCACCCCAATACCTCAAAGTCCAGGCTCGAAGCACCGAAGCCGCGCATGCGGACCCGGGGGAGAGGGTCAGTACAAATTTCGGGGTGTAATTCAGCGACGTTTTGTAGCACGTCACATACCTGGTCAATGTCTGAGCCATAGGCGACGCCAATTGGCAACCGAATGCGAATTTTTGAATTCAGTCCACCGCTTTCATTAACGATTTTAGCGTTGGCAATAAGAGCATTTGGCAGCGTGATTTCTATATCATCTCGACTCAACAGCCGCGTGCTACGCAACCCAATTCGAGTGACCCTTCCGCGTTCGCCGCTGTCCAGGTTCACGTAGTCGCCTATCTTGTAGGGCGCATCGACTAGAATAAAAAATCCAGAAAACAAATTGGCGAGTGTATCTTTTGCCGCGAAACCAACAGCGATCCCCACAATGCCCGCAGAGGCAAGCCAGCCCAGGGGGTTCACGCCCCAAACCATAAGAAGGCAATAACTACCAATCAGCAGTACCAATAGTTTGATCGACAAATCAAGCAGTGGAACCGTATGTTTTTCGACTATAGGGAAACGGTGGTGGTTCCGCGCCAGAGCTTCCAATATTGTGGTGCTCAATGAAAAAGATGCGCGCATCCAGCTGCCAATAATTACCGACACAAAAATATTAATCAACGCATCGGTGCCAAAGGGTAACTCAGCGGTTTTCGTCGCCATACAAAACCCAAAAAACACGACGGTAGTAAACAACGGTTTACGCAATTCCTGAACGATTTCGTCGTCGAAATTGCTGTCAGAATTTTTAGCCATTTTCTCTAGAATCCGAAGCACCACACTACGGATAAAAAACGCCGCAAGAAAAAACAAGCCGGCAATTACCAGTCCACCCAGCGGTGGGTATTGGTCAATTGCTTGCCAGAAAGGGAAAATACTATCGGGAATCCAGTCCGAAAATTCGGGCACGCTCTGTGTGATTGGTTCGATAACTTCAACCGACAAGGGTTCACTGGAAGTGATGTGGTCCGTTGGTCTAACTGCTGTCATAAGGTGCTACTCGTCCCTTGAAGAAATCGGCATTGCCAAACTTAGCTACCACAGCGGAATAGTGTACCTGAAGGTATAGACTGCAGGCGTTGCCGGCGATGATTAGTGCGGCGCCCACCAGCAAGCAAAGAGTAACATTCTCACCGTACAGCCACCAGCAACAACCCGCTCCCTGCCGGTGGAGGTGCTAGTTATCGTGGACACCGGGCCGATGACGGAAGAAGATGACAAGCGCAATCGCAAAAGTGAATCCTTCCGCAATGGGTAGCGCTGCGACAAAACGGAAGTCTGATAGCAGGAAATAGAACAAAAGCAGAAAGCTTGCCGGCAAAATCAGACTTCGGCACAAAGCTAACATGCCTGATTGTAAGGGGAGGTGTATGGCCGTCAGGTAGCCCGATATCAGCATATTAAAACCGGCGAACAGGAATAGCGGCCAGACGTAGGTGACGAACTCTGTCGCCAATGCCACCATTTCAGCGCTATTTTCGTCGTCGATGAATACCTTGATGAGTGGCTCGCTGAGTGTTGTAAGCACGGCGATAGAAACCAGGCTCAGCAGGCCAACAAGTACGCCAGCGGTTTGCAGGAACCCTCGAATGCGATGAGTGTTACGGGCGCCGAAATTCTGGGAGATCATTACCTGGCTGGAATCGGAGATGGCAAAGAACATCATAAAGCTAAGAAATAGTAGGTAGTTCACTACCGTAATAGCCGCAACACCGTCTACCCCAGCACGCTGAATCAGCATCAAGTTGAAAATGAAAGTGATGATGCTCCCTGAGACCTCATTGATAAATTCCGAAATACCGTTGTAGGCTGCCTGAAATACCTCCCTCCAGTTGGATTGGCGAAACCTGAAGCGCAGCGTTCTTCGGGGTATGTAGAAGTAGGCCATCATTACCAGTAAGGGCAGTAACTGGGACAGGCCTGTAGCGAAAGCTGCTCCTGCCAGGCCCCAGTCGTAGACGCCAATGAATAGGTAGTCCAGTGCCACATTAACCGCAGCACCAATGGCCAGTGCCGCGGAGGCCAGGTTCGGCAAGCCATCCAGGCGGATAAAGAAGTACAGCACTATCACGATAAACTCAGCGAACAGGAATGGCATGATGATGCGATAGTACTCGCTCATGACCGGGAAGAGCTCCTCGGTAGCACCGAGCCCCGCAAAAAGCTGTTCTTCAAACCTGATCCCCAGTGCGATCACCACCGCACCGTAAACAGCTACAAAGATCAGGGTCTTGCTGAAAATTGCCGATGCGGCACGCGTGTTGCCTTCTCCCAGGTATTTGCCCCCACGCACTGAGCCGCCAATGGACAGCATCATACAAACACCAAACAACAACGTCGTTATCGGAATGATGAGATTTACTGCTGCCAGAGCAGTGACACCGACATAGTTCCCGATAAAGATGCCATCCACCAGTGAGGCGGAAGTCATGGCAAGCAGGCCTACCAGTGAAGGAATCAGGTATTTGAAAAACGTCGAGACAATCGGGCCTTCAAGAACCGGGTTCTCAGCGTTGGGTTTATTATTCATCGGAAGTGTACATCGGTGATTTGTTTGGCCGCATGTTGTTCCCTAAGGCAACAATATAGGCTGAAAGCTTATTAGTGCCTTGGCGTTATAACAAGAGGTATTGAAAAATTAACTATCCAAAATTGGTGGAAGAAGTTGGGACAACACCTGGCCAAAGTATCGAGGAACAGCCTTAGCTCTTGAGTTATTATCTAGGCTATCGCTTTTCAACAGACGCCCCGATGATGCGAGGAATTACCATGCCAACCGAGAGCGAACAGCGTATAGACCTCGCAGCGGCTTTTAGATTGATTTATGAGCTGGATATGCATGAATCGGTGGCCAATCACCTGAGTGCGGCCGTATCCGCTGACGGTCGGCAGTTTCTGATGAATCGGCGTTGGATGCATTTTTCCAATGTGACCGCAAGTAACTTGCAGTTACTGGATAGTGAAGACGACAGTATCATGCAGTCCGAGGATGCTCCCGATGCGTCGGCATGGTGCATTCACGGCAGCGTTCACAGGGCTATTCCCGATGCGCACGTCGTACTGCATGTGCATTCTACCTACGCAACCGCACTATCAACACTTGAGAATCCGCACATTCTGCCAATCGACAACAATACTGCACGTTTCTACCAACGCATCGCCTATGACACAAACTTCGGCGGCATTGCCACTAGTGAGGCAGAGGGTATGCGCATAGTGGACACATTTTCCGGTAATACAGCGCTGATGATGTGCAACCACGGCATAACGGTAGTGGGAGAGACCGTCGCAGAAGCCTTCGAGAGTTTGTATTATCTGGAAAAAGCCTGCAAAACAATGGTATTGGCTTATTCTACAGGGCAGCCACTGCGCGTTTTGCCCCATGATCTGGCGCTACAAACGGCACAGAGCTGGGATGAGTTTCGTGGGGCAGCTTTTGCCCATTTTGATCAGTTGAAAGGAATGCTGGATAAGAAGGACAGTTCTTATCGAGATTGATAGAACCGGCGTTAGTTCAACGAAATATTCACGCTAATATCTTCTCCGGAAAAATTCACAACAGCATCTTCATATTTCGGCGGACCAAATTTCCCCATAGGCGCAGAAAAACCGAAGGGCTCCTTGGGGAACCCAATAAAATTGGTGTCCATTTCAGTGTCGCCGTTGATATCCTGAAATAATGAGATTGCGTATTGCCCTGGCGGCAAGCCCTCAACGCTAATCAACAAGTCATCGGTGCTGGATACAGCCTGAGTAGCTTCCCGAAAGGGCTTGGATTCCGCGTCAGATTTCAACCAATCGTCAGGCGAGTTCAGTATCGCAACGTAAAGCGTGCCACTCCCGTTTTCGATATTGGTGACGGTAATTTCGATCACGCCTTGGGGCGCTGTGGCATCCTCGCCATGGGCGATCAGTGGCGCCAGTAGTACCGCCGCAATTATCAGTAGTTTTCTCATTTTATTGGCCTGCAGTGTGGTGAATGTAATCATGTTAACATGATGTTTACACGATTCCAGTAGAATGGTCTAATGTGCCCTGTTTATTCAGGGTAGCTGAGGAGAAATGGTGTGGCGGAGAATACATTGAAAAGAGTTCTGGTAGCAGGCGCTACCGGCTACCTTGGTAAGTTCGCCGTAAGAGCCTTTAAAGAGCAGGGCTATTATGTTCGTGTATTAACCCGTAGTAAGGAACGCCTGGCAGAAACAGGGCCATTTACTGCTCCGGCGCTTTCGAGTGACGATTACGATGATGTGTTCGTGGGTGAAATCTCTAAGCCTGAAACCCTCGCTGGAATGCTCGATGGAATTGACCTGGTGTTTTCCAGTGTCGGTATATCGCGTCAACGTGATGGGCTTACGTTTGAGCAGGTTGATTATCAGTGTAATAAAAACCTGATCGAGCTGGCTGAAGCCTCCGGGGTGAAACGCTTTACCTACGTCTCGATGCAGGGGGCCGAGAACATTATGGACCTGGCGATTACACAGGCCCATGAAAAAGTGGTTGATGCGCTCGCGGGATCCAGTTTGCAGTACCGGATCGTGCGCCCCTGTGGCTATTTCTCTGATATGGGTGTCTTGTATGACATGGCCAAGAAGGGCCGCGCCTATCTGGTGGGTGCGGGTACCAACAAAATGAGCCCGATTCACGGTCGCGACCTGGCAAGGGTCTGCGTGGAAACAAGTGAAGGGGAAGAGTTGGAGGTTGAAGCGGGCGGACCCGATACGCTGACACAGCGTGAAGCGGCGGAGTTGGCTTTTGATGTTGCCGGGAACCCAGCAAAAATCACGGTAATTCCCATGTGGATGGCCAGGGGGCTGGTAAAATTTATCGCCCTGCTGTCCACACAATTTGGCGATCTCGCTGACTTTATTGTTACAGCCGGTGAAATAGACGGTGTTGGACCTCCACGAGGTAACACTACGCTACGCAGTTATTTTGAAGCCTTACATGCGGGTGAAACCGAGGCTTGATCCCGCTGTGCCAGCCTACCGGGTGACCGTTCATCCGCTGGGTGTCAGCCCTCTACCTCTTCTCCAATTTTGCCCGGTGTTCTCAGTAGGCGAGCGTTGTATTGCCGCCTAGCCTTCTTTTGTGACTTCACTATGCGCTTGCTAAAGGCAGCTTGCGCCTTTCCGGTGGTCGCCGCTGCCGCTAACAGCGAGGTGCTGTAGCCAAATGTGGGTGCAAAACTATCGATGGCAAGATCGCCATTGCAGAATTCCAGCACGGCAATAATGCATTGGGCCGCAATGCGCTCGGCGAGGGCCTCAGGGTCTACCCAGTCATGCAATTCCTTGTCCTGCTGGATTTCTTTCAGCGCCTGTAGGGCCGCCTGGCTGATGGACTCGGTGATGTCCCATCCCAATTGTCCGCCGTAGTCGGAATTCATAAACAGTGTAAACAGCTGTTGATTGTATTCGGGCATTTCCTCGATCGTCTGGCTGCACAGGTCGACGATAGCAAGCAGGCGCGGTGCGCCGGAAAGTCGGGTATTTTCTAGTTTTTCCCCCAATACATCGGAATTAAAAAAGGAACGGATCGCAGCAACCAGAAGCTGCTCTTTACTGCCAAAACCGCGATACAGGGTAGGCACCGACACCCTGCAGGCCGTGGCGAGATCGCGGATAGTCAGGCTGAGAACGCCCTGGGTGGCAATGCACTGGCGTACCGTTTCGAGGATGCGCTCGCGTCGCTCCAGCGCTTGTTCTTCAATTAAATTCATTGCTGTAGTCCGTCATATGCCTGATGAAAATTGGAGGGTGCCATTCTTGCAAATCGCTAATGATACTAACAGTATGATATCAGCATTACTTTATGTTAACGTGTTAACATTCGTTAAAAAGAGAAAAGTTATGCCGACGCTACTCTGCCACATAGAAATAAACCCCGGAAAGGAGGAGGCGTTCGAGGAAGTGATGAAGGAAATGTATCGCCGCACTCACGCTGAAGAACTGAACTGTGTGCGCTATGAGTACTACCGTGGCGCGCAGCCTAACAAATACTACAGTCTGCTGAGTTTTACGAATCAGTTGGCCTTTTTGGAGCATCAGGCCAGTGATTACCATGAAGGCTTTGATTTCGCTTCTATGATCAAGAGTCTTGATATGGAATGGCTTGATCCCGTAACAGGCGCATCGCCGCTGATTCCAACCGAATCTGGCGAGGTGCCTGATACCGCCAGCGAAGCAGTCCTGGCGGCCGCGGAACTTTACCCGATTATGGTCCAATCGTGGTGGCAGCAACAGCGCAAATAGACCACTGGGAACCATGCACGTACAGAAAGGAGAAACACGCTGTGAGCTCTAAAAAAGAAAATCCGGCTGATTTCAGCTTACTGGATCCAAAGGTTCAGGAGTGTCCGTATCACGCCTATAAAGTCTATCGTGAGGCGCCGGTTTTCCAGATGCCGGAAACCGGCCATTTCATGGTGTCTCGCTATGAGGATATTTATTACATTGTGCGCACGCCCGAAATATTCTCGATGGATACCACCCAGGACGGCGACCATCCCTATGACAGTGACAAAAGAATAAAAAAACTCTTTACCGACAGGGGGTGGGAAAATCGCACAGTACTTGCAACCGATCCACCGGTGCACGGTACCTACAGGAGCCTGTTGGAGCACTGCTTTACCAATAAGCGCATCAAGGCGCTGCAGCCGCAGGTGGAGAAGTTGGCGAACGAACTGATCGATAAGTTTATCGACCAGGGCGAGGTCGATTTCATAGAGGAGTTTTGCTACCCGCTGCCGATGATGGTTATCGCGATCATTCTTGGTTTGCCGCAAGAAGATCTTGAGCACTTCAAACGCTGGTCCATCGCCTGGGTGGCGCCGTATGCCATGAGCAACGACTCGGAATCTGCCTACAGGTATGCTAAGGAGCATGTGGAGCTAAAAGCCTATTTGGTGGAAAAGTTTGAGCAGAAGCGTCTGCAACCAGACGATGGCATCATCTCGGATCTTGTGCATTCCACCTATACTGATTTGGATGGCAAGCAGCGGCCATTAACCGAAAATGAATTGTTATCGATTTCCGAGCAATTGCTGGTGGGGGGGAATGAAACCACCAACAATGCCATGGCGTCTGCGATGCTGCTTTTACTACAGCACCCGGACCAGATGGAGCTGTTATTGGGCGATATTGATAAATATGTGAAGGGTTTTGTCGATGAGAGCCTGCGTTATGAATCACCAACCCAGGGCCTGTATCGTTACACAGTGCAGGATACGACAATAGGTGAAACCTTTATCCCATCGGGCTCGATGGTGCATATGCGGTTTGCAGCCGGTAACCGCGACGACAATCAGTTTCCCGAGGCTGAGACCTTTGATATCACACGCGGTAATGCCGCCACACATCTGGCGTTTAGCCACGGTCAACATCATTGCATGGGGGCGCCGGTGTCCAGAATGGAAATGAAGGTCGCTTTTTCAATATTGCTAAGACGCTTGAAAAATATCCGGCTTGCCGAGGGAAAAAACGACCTGAAGCATATGCCTGGATTTACACTTCGGGCTTTGGAAAAACTGGTCATTCATTTCGATACATAACAACAAGAAGCCAACTGATGGCTAGCCATGCGTTTTTAACGATAGAGCATATGGGATGTATCGCGGCGGTGCCTGTCGCCAAACAGTTATTATCAGGGAGTTAATATGCCATACAAGATTATTCAGTGGTCCAGCGGCAATGTGGGTAAAAGCTCGATTGCCACGATTGCTATGCGTAAAGGCCTGAAGCTGGTTGGTTTGTATGTTTACAACCCTGAAAAAGGCCTGTCGCAAAGGCGGCAGTAGCTTTCACAGTACGGGGGTCAACCCGGGTTGGCTTGGCGATATGTTGCCCTTGATGATGTCGGGTATTGCCCAGCAACTGGACAGAATTCATGTTCAGGAGATCACCAATTTTGAATTCTATGGCTCCCCTGAAATAGTGTTCGATATGATGGGCTTTGGGCGTACACCCAAACAGTTCAAACAGCAGGCGGCTCGTTATCAACACTGGCTGTCGGGTTTGTTCAGAGAAAGTATTCAAATGGTGGCTGATGGGCTCGGCTTACAGTTGGATTCCATTCAGGAGAGTTCAAGTACGGCGCTAACCAGCCAGGCAATAGATGTTGCCGCAGGAACGTTGCAAAAAGGCACTGTAGCGGGGCAACACTGGGAATGGGCCGGCATGGTAGGCAAGAAGAAGGTTATCGTGCATGAAACTGTCTGGCGCATGCATGATTCGGTGGGCGAAAAATGGCCAAGGGGAAATCACTCCGTGACCCTAAAAGGAAAGCCTGACATGTTCGTTGAGTTCGGGTCGAACTGGAACAATGACGTACTGCTATCAACCGCAGTACACGCTGTCAATGCAGTTCCCTACCTGTGCGATGCGCCCTCCGGTATACGAACACTTCTAGATTTACCGATGATAATGGCCAGTGACGCTATGAGGTTATAGTCGGTTCCTCAGGTACTTTCGAACTGGATACTATGGGGCTTATTGAAGAGGTTTGCAGGACTTGGTCTTTACATCGTAATAAAAATCAGTCAATTCTGTTTGTTTTTAAAATCCCCATTTGATACTGTTCCTTGATACCGACTTTCTGCGCGTAGAATTAGCGCGCTAGAACACATAATAAAACCTGATTTGGTGACTTAATGACCCCTATCCGCACCCCGGCAGCCGCTCTATTACTGCTCCCTGTCCTCTCTTCCACTGTGCTGGCGCCGGCGGCGACCGCTGCTGAGCAGGAGGGGTTGGTACTGGAAGAAATCATCGTCACCGCCACCCGACGGAGCGAGAGATTACAGGAAGTGGCCATGTCGGTTACCGCCTTTGGCAGCGAGTTTCTGAAGGACAGCGGGATTAATGACCTATCAAACCTGGATGAGTACACGCCAAACCTGAAGATCACCCCAGGGCAGAGCACTCGCGCGACCTCCTTCAGGATCAGGGGAATCGGCTCGGTCGGCTCTAACTCGGGGATAGATCCCAGCGTCGGCATTTTCCTCGATGGTGTCTATCAGGGTCGCGCAGGGATGAGCATCGGCGACCTGGTCGATGTAGAGAGAGTGGAAGTGCTCAGGGGGCCGCAGGGAACCCTGTACGGTAAAAACACAGCCGCTGGGGCTCTCAGTGTGATCACCAAGCGCCCCACATCGGAATTTGAGTCCATGCTGGAAGCGAGCTATGACACTAACGAACTGGGGGAGCTGCGCGGCATGGTCAATCTTCCCCTGGGGGAATCCGACCATGCAGTTCGCCTGTCTGGTTTCTACTCGGATGGCGACTACCTGTATGAGAACACCTACACTGGCGAGGGACTGAATGACGAGAACAAGTGGGGCGGCCGGGCCCGCTTCCTGTTCGATATGAGCGGCGAGGGTAGCGATGAAGGTCTCGGTGAGTTTCTGCTCACTTTCGACTACACCAAGGAGGATAAGGAATGCTGTGCCCTGGCAGTCATCGACTACGAGGGTCTGTCACCTCTGAACACACCGACCACCAACAACCCCAGCGCCGAATGGCAGGCCAATCTGGGGCCGAACGACCAGAACAGACCCATCCTCATATACACTGCTTTTGAGGACTCGGAAGGGTTTTCACCGCCAAATCCCGACCCATTCAGCGATGACTACTGGCTTAACGGCGAAGTGTACAACAAAGTCGAGGTGGGCGGCGTCGCACTCGAATGGAATCGTGCGATGGCCAACGACAACAATCTGACCTTCATCAACGCCTGGCGATTCTATGAAGCGGACAGCTCCTTTGATGGTGACTTAACCGCCTATGAGGTGTCCCATGCGACGGACGAGGTCGACCTGAACCAGTTTTCGTCCGAGTTGCGCTTCGCCTCTCCCGGCGGCCAGACGTTTGAAGGCCAGGCGGGGCTCTATGCCTACTATTCCGAATTAGATTCAGTTGGCAAATTAGCACAGGGCGAGAGCCTGTATGAAAATGCGGTAATCCGGGTTGAGGGCACTACTATAGATCTCCCCATGTCATTTCTTTTCCCCGACGGCTCGGTCAATACTGACGACAATAGCTACTCAACCACCAGCCTCGCAGCATTCGGGCAGCTGATCTGGAACATAAACGAAGAATTCAGCGCCACTCTGGGCATGCGCTACACCTACGAGAAAAAGGAACGCGAAGGATCCCAGACCAGTGATCCGGAGACACCACCCGGGCTCGAACTCCCGCCGATCGCAGGTCCCAATTTCGCATATGACCATGAACGTAGCGACGACAATATCTCGCCCTCTCTTAATGTGCGCTACTTCTTCAGTCCCGACATCATGGGCTATGCCTCGGTGAGCCGGGGGTTCAAATCCGGGGGCTTTGACCAGCGGCGCTTGGCAGAGGGACAAGACGGGGAGTTCGACGAAGAAATTGCCACCAGCTGGGAACTGGGCTGGAAAAGCACTTTGTACGACCGTCGCCTAACATTCAACGGAACACTGTTTTGGGTAGACTACGAGGACTTCCAGGCCGAGTCTTTTGACGGCGCCCAGGTGCGCGTAACTAATGCCGGAGACCTGCGCAGTTACGGCGCTGAACTCGAGTTAGTCTTTATACCCATGGAGAACATGACCTTCGGTAGCGCCCTCGGTTACGTCAAGGCAGAGTACGAATCTTTTGAAAATGGCCAGTGCACTATCGAGCAGGTTTTTACCAAATACTATATCGAGGATGGCGCGCAATTCGGCTCACCGGGAACACAAAGTGTCTGCAATCAGGACCTGTCCGGTAAGCCCATGGACAATGCCCCGGAATGGACGGTCAGTTCCTATATTCAGTATGACTTTGGCATGGGTGAGGATCTAATGGGTATCGCTCGCCTGGAACACAACTTTATCGATAAATTCTACCTGGATCAGGATCTGGATGAAAACCTGATCAACGACGAGGTTAACCTGGTGAATTTCAGGCTGAGCCTGAGCAATGATGCCCGGGACTGGGATATATCAGTCTGGGGTCGCAATATTCTGGACGAGGAATACTACGCCCATGGCATAGATATCCCGGTCATGGGTGGGTACGGGGGATTTGTAGCACCCCAGGCCACTTACGGCGTCACTCTTCGCTGGTACAACGAATAACGACTGGGAGTAAAGCATGGCCAGATTTTCCGGCAAGGGGTTTGTGGTAACAGGTGGTGCCAGCGGCATCGGTGAGGCGACAACCCGAAGTCTTGTTGCGCAGGGTGGCAGGGTAGTTATCGCCGATGTTCAGGAAGATCTGGCAATGGCGCTGGTGGCAGAACTTGGCGACAGCGTTGTATTCCAGAAAATGGACGTAACCAACGAGCAGGAGATTGTTACGGCGATTGATCTGGCGGTGGCGGAGTTTGGCCAGCTTGATGGCATGGTGAACAATGCGGGAATTATCGGCGCGATTGGTTCCATCATGGACACCAGTGCGGAAGCCTATGACTTTACGATGTCCATATTGTCCCGGGGCGTATTTCTGGGCATTAAGCATGCCGGTCGGGCGATGAAGCCCAATGGTTCAGGCGCTATTGTGTCCCTGGCCAGCACGGCGGGAGTTAAGGGGGCGGAGGGGCCTCATGTCTACACCATGGCCAAGCACGGCGTGGTAGGTCTGACCAAGTCTGCAGCCAGTGAATTCAGTGCCTTTGGCGTGCGTGTCAATGCGGTAGCCCCCGCGGGAACAGTGACCCCCATGACCAGCGCCCTGACCGATGGCGATGTCGAGCTGATTACCAGCAGTATTGCAGCGGAGTCACCGCTTGGCTTTGCCTGTATGCCACAGGATATTGCCAATAGCATCCTGTTTTTGCTAAGTGAAGAAGCGCGCTATATCAGCGGCCACACGCTGGTCATTGATGCTGGATTGACGACGGGGGGTACCGCTCCGCCATTTTATTCCCAGGACGCAGAAGTTATGTTGCACGCGGGCCAGCGGCGAAGCGACAGTGATTGACTAACACTGGATTCACGCTTTCTTGTAACGCGCCGCCCGATCATAGACTGCATCGTCGCGGCGGCTACCCAATAGCGAGTCCGGTGCAAGTTCGAAGTAGGGGTCGTTGGTGAGCCTCGAATGGCTCCAGTCTACCAACTCAGAGCGATAGGCAAACTTCCAGTCGCCATCGCGTTGTTCGTAGCGGTCCAGGTAGCGCCCGGCAATAATAATGTCTTCAAAGCCGTTCTCGGTTTTTACCTTGTGGTAGGCGTTGAAGTAGACCTCGCCAAAGGCTTCATCGCCCTCGATCTCCAATAGAATATTGCCAACCATATGCTGGTTGGCAGTGTGGTCCTTAAGTGCCCCCAGCGCGAAGTCAATAAAGGTGTTGGCGCCGCCATTCATAAAACCGTACTCACACCAGGCATCGGCTGTGAAGAGTGATCTGAGCAAGCTATCGTCCCAGCGATCCAGCCCACGCATATAAAGGTAGATCAGCTCCGTGATGTCCTGCTTGGCGACAACGCTTTCAATGGTGTTTGTCATGCTCGTACGCTCCTGTTTATAGGTCGCCAAATAGGTCATAGCTAGGGTCTGTTTTCCCCTGGGAGCCCTTGCTGAGTGCACCAAAGGCATCGCCTGAGCGCTCGTCATCCACTGTGACCCGGTGAGACCAGTCCATTACCACCCTGCGATGACATATTTTCCATTGTCCGTCGCGGCATTCGAACTGGTCCAGGTAGCGCCCTGCGAATGCCAGTTCTTGTTCGGCGCCCAACAGCAGGTGGCGGGCATAGACGTAGGTTTCGGTGCTGGCCTTGTCGCCGTCCAGTGCAATCAAAGTCTGGCCCAGTAGGTGCTGGGTGAGCTCAAATTGGGAGGAGAGGGCGGGGCTGATAATATCGGCAAACTGGTGCGCGCTGCCCTTGAAGGCGCCGTAATCCACTTCTGCATCGGGCCAGTAAGCCTGTTTCAGCAAGTCCGGGTCCAGACGATCCAGTCCTCGACTATGGGTGTAGAGAATATCCCTGATGGCTTCGCGCTGTGCGAGAGCGTCGATGTCCGGTGGTGTGCCGGGTGATGTCTTCATAACATTTAATTCCCTGAATGATATTTCTGGCTTCTGCTACCGTGTAGGGTTGCACTTTGGCGCTAATGGAGTACATAATAAAAACAATCAGAACTGATTTTTTATCAGATAAATGAGTGCTCGTCCACCACTAAGTTGAGTAAGATATGAGCAAAGACGCTTCAATGGTACCTGGCAAGGCACGGGCGCAAGGGCCTGCGACCAGGGATACCCTGCTGGCGGATAAGTTTGCCGCCCCGGCCCCTCTGCTGGAGGAGTCCCCGGAGTTTCTCGGTGATGAAGACATTCCCTTCGAGCGCTACAGCTCACAGGAATTCTTTGATCGGGAAATGAAGTCACTGTGGCCGCGAACCTGGCAATGGGCTTGTCGCGAAGAACACCTGCCCGATACCGGTGATGTCCAGGTCTACGATATCGGTCCTTACTCGATCATCATTACCCGCGTTGATGAGGGAACCATCAAGGCGTTCCTGAATACCTGTACTCACCGCGGCACGCGACTTCTGGACGGGGAGGGCAGTCATTACAGTCAGGGCATTACCTGCCCGTTCCACGGTTGGTCATGGCACCTGGATGGTTCTATTCGCAACATACCCGGGCGCTGGGATTTCCCCCAGGCCACCGATGCCAGCCATGGTTTACAGGAGGTTCTTTGCGAACGCTGGGGTGGGTTTGTGTTTATCAATATGGATACGAATGCGGAACCGCTGGAGAAATATCTCGGCGTCATGAACGAGCATTTTGAGCACTTTCCGCTGGAACGGCGTCGTATCAAGCTACACGTACAAAAGCTATTGCCGGCCAATTGGAAGGCAGCGCAGGAGGCTTTTATGGAGGCCTACCATAATTTTGAGACACACGACTCGCCTCATGGCGCCAATGCCCAGTACGATATTTTCGGCAAGTACGTGAGCCGCTTCATACATAATCTCGGTAACTACAGTCCCCAGGCCCTGTCTGATTATCCGGGTGATAAATGGCGCGACCCGCCTATGACCGAACAGGAGATGTTGGCGGGACTGGCTGTTGAAGGGCGCACTCTGGCAGAGGGCGAGACGGCCAGGGAAGTGGCGGCGCAGGCAGTACGGGATAATCTGGGCGCAGAGTTGGGTGTGGATCTATCCGCAACCAGTGACAGTATTATTCTCGATTCAATCGAATACCACCTGTTTCCCAATATGTTTTTCTTCCCGGGTATTGTTGTGCCCATGGTCTACCGGTTTCGTCCCAATGTTATGGATGTCGACAGCTGTATTTTCGACTTGATGGTGATGGAGCCGCTGCCCGATGGGGAAGACCACCCGGAGCCGCCCGAGCCGATAAAACTTTCTATCGAGCAATCCTACACCGAGGTTGAGGAATTGGCGTGGCTGGCGCCGGTGTACGACCAGGACACCAGCAACCTGCAACTACAGACCCAGGGCTTCAAGAATTCATTCAAGGGTATGACCTTGGGTAATTATCAGGAGTCACGTATTCGAAGAGTTCACCTGACCCAGGAAGAATTTATGCAGCAGGCCGAGGAGCGTTCCTAGATGAAAGATGGCTACCAGTTGATCGCCAGTACCACTGATGTTGCCCAGGGCAAAACCCTGTGCCTGGAAATGGATGGTCGAGAGATTTTGTTATGCCATGCCAAAGAGGGCTTCTTTGCCGTCGATAATCTCTGCACTCATGCCAATGCCCGTCTCAGTGAGGGTAAGCTCAAGGGCTGCAAAATACTGTGTCCCTTGCACGGCGCCGCTTTTGATATCCGTGACGGCAATGTGCTTACCCGCCCAGCCAGCAAGCCTCTGGCGAGCTATCCACTGCATGTGGAGGACGAGCAGATTTATTTAATGCCGGAGGCGGCCGAAGCCTAGTCGCTGACCCTCTTAGGGATCAATATTGACCTGAGCCACGGCAAGCTGATTTTACTTTAACCATCCTTTTACATTATCTACGCCTTTCTGGACGGCGGTTGCACCTTTCTCAATGCCATCGCCGACTACTTCCTCGGTGCCATCCATTACCTGATCTGCCGTAGATTCTTCGTCCTCGTCCCACTCGATGAAAATACCATCCAGCCCTGAGGATAGGGCGAGCCCCCGCATCTCAGACTTTAGTTCGATGACCACGCCAGTGGGGCTCCGCAGCCACAGCTTGCCACTCCCTGAGTCACCGGCTGTCATGCCCATACGTGCGTTGCCGTAGGTGCCGGGAAAAGCCTCTATGTCAGTGAGATTGTAGACGACACCTTCAGCGTCGATTGAGGAGGCGCCATAGCCGCCAATACCCAGGCCGGAGATCCTGAATGGATAGGGTTTGCCATCTACCGTGAGTGTACCGCCCCCCACGGTGGCACTGCCCACGTAGGCCACCGTGTACTGCTTTAATTCAATTTGTCCAAAGGGTTCAAGCGAATCAGGATCGACTATCTCCTCGTCGCTATGTGGCTCCGACATGTTAGATGCTGGCGGAGAAGTATCTGCTGTATTGCCGCTGTCCCCGCAGGCTTGCAGCAGCGACAGGGCGAAAAAAATTAGGGCGTACGTCAGTTTGGAACGAACAGTCATCACGATGGTATCCTGAAAAAGTGTTACTAGGGTGTGCCGGTAGTATATGGGATGTTTCGCCACCTAGGAACGTTTTATACAAGCAACAACATGGACTGCGAGAAATCGATATGTCGCTTCTCGTCTTTTGCGATCTCCCGGTTGGCGATGCGTCGGATGCGTAAGCTAGCGGGCTTGAGTGGCGGCGCGCCCATAAAAAGTTCCGCAAAGACGGAAGGCGCGATCGCCTGGCCCATGCCCACTTCGCGCAGGGATTCGCAGAGGTCGCTCTGTTCACTGGGTATCTGTCTATACCGTCGAAGCCCCAGGGCTTGTGCAGATCCCGCCACCAGCGGGCCGTGGTGGCCGGTGTAATGCTCGATAAACTCTGCTTCAGTGAGTTCGCTTAGTCCCCGCCCGAACCAGAACAGACGCTGGCCTTTCGGTGGGCCTTCAACTTGCTGTAGCGGTGTTCCAATGAGGATGAACGAGCGCGCCGTATCGATCCCGTAGGACGCGCAGCTCAAGGCTTCTTGCCAATGCCTTCGCGTGGAATCATTCGCCAACGAAGCACGCACAGCGCTTTCATTGAGTTCGATGATCTCAACGGCATCGACTGCTGGCGCGGTCCCTCTTACACGCTGTAGGAGGCGATTTGCGAGCTTTTTGCCTCGCCCTGAGATCCACTCGTAGCCGCAGACACCCAGAGCCTTGCCGTGCTCGGCAATGGCTTTTTCACGAGCAGCGATATCCGACGCAAGCGTCTCGTTGCAGGAAAATATGCCGTGTACCAGTATCATGTCGGCTTCCATCATCGCGTCCTAAACGTTGAACCAGGGCGATAGCACCAGGTCCAGTTGTCCATCGTACTGCAATACATGTCTGGGTTGCGGTTGCACAAATCTGGCCCAGTGTGTTCTATCGCTGATTGAGACATCCTCTGGTGGAATGATATGAACGTCGCCGTCGAACAGGCCTGCGTCATACCAGCTACGGTCACAGACGCCATTACGCCAGTAGATGTAATCATTGGCTGCTATCCATTCGGCGGCCAGTTCGGCCATTGGGTGTTGTTCGTTCAAGCGAAGCGTAGAGCTGAACAGTCCGCCATCTACCGACGCGACGGTAGATTCTAGGGTCCCATCCACCATGGCATGTTCCACCCGGTCAGCCCGGGTGAAAAAGTTGACCGGGTCCAGGGAGCCTTCACCGGCACGCGCCTCAAGTACCATGTAACGGGGTACCCCATCCTCGTCGGCGATATAGGTTGACCACTCGGCTCTGGTTCCCTTGACGATACCGCTAACCTCGTAGATATTCAGGGTTAACAGGAGTGCTGGTTTCTCACCCGCGAGGCAGCTGATTGGCGTTGGGGAAAAACCCTCAGCAAGGTTGATGTAACTGGCAAACTCCTGCGCCCTGTTTTCTTTTACCAGGAAGTTAATGTACACAGAGCTGGGCTCCGCCAACACTTTGAAGCTAAGGCTGGGTCGCTGTTTACCCAATAGGATCATGACAGCGTCGCGCAACGCTAGCTGGGAATACATGAAGCGTTTCAAGAAGCGCAAGCCCTTGCGTGATGGGTTGGTATTGGTCAGCATTTCCATATCCAGTGCCGTCATATCTTCGTAGGTATGATTACACGGTCTGGAGTAAAAAATTTCATTGATTGTGATCAGTTATGACTGTATTCAGGGGAAATATGTGTGGCGAAGGAACAGAAAAAACAAGTTTGTTGACAAGTGTTGCTCGTAGTTGCCACTATCTTTATTGCGTTTGCCGGCGGCCGATGCGTAGAGCTGTGGTAGATGACTAATTTATGGGGTTAAGTGCACTGGGGAAGGATTATTATGTCAATGGAGTATGAATTTGAACACGATGCCGAGAGCATTTTTAATCTGCTCACCGAACCCCAGTTTCTGGTAGATCGCTGCATGGCCATGGGCGAGCTGGAGGCCAATTGTGAGGTTGAGGAGAACGCGGGTGTTATAACCGTTAGCCTGACTCGGAAGTTGAAGAGGGATATGCCTCGTTTCCTCGCAAAGATGATGGATCCAGAACAGACCATACATATGACCGAGACGTGGCAACCCGCTGACGAGGGAGGCTGGAATGGCGATTACACTTTCGAAATGGAAGGTCAGCCAGTTTCTATTCGCGCGAAATTCGAACTCTATCCCACCGATACGGGCTGCTGCTATTCCATTGAGCACCAGGTGAAGGCGAATATCCCCTTGATTGGTGGCAAGATCGAGAAATATATTCGCGGCCAGGCCCAAGAGGGCTGCAATGATGAGATGGCGTACGTGCAGGGTCAGCTCGACTAATCCCGCCGTGAATTCACGGGAGTAGTACCACGGCTGCCCCGTGTATTTTTTAGGTCTGTAACTGCTCCATCGGCAGCCATAAGCCGTGGAAACCCTGCGGTGCCCGAGCGGACAAATTCACCTTCGCCAATACTTTACTGAGGCTGTGTGCATCCATAATCCACAAACTGGTGGAATGGCTCTGCGGCGAGTAAACGTAGCTCAACACGTAGCCATCGTCTTCATTGCCACTGGTGATAGAGGGAACGAAGAACGGTTCGCCAGGAGTGGCGCCATCGCCCACATCGAAACCCTGGACGTCTCCCGACAGCAGGTCGTGTTTTAAAATACTGCCTATAGTTTCGTGGCGGTTACTGCCAGTGCCCTCGACGGTGACGCCCAGGCTATAGCCGTAGCGATAACTCCGTCCAGATACGTTGCGATTGATTTGTGGAAACTCCATGCGTTGCGGGCCAATTTGTTGCATGTTGGCGACACCTGATTTCATTCCCAGCGTGTAACGACTGAGTCGGGCAGGGTGGTCAAAGTCGCTGGAACCCTTTACCCATAATTGCTCGTAGCGCGCCACATCGAGGATGCAATCGTCGCCCTGTTCAAAAGCGTTCATAACATGAAATACAAACGCGGGTTCGATATCAAACCACTTCAGGTCTTTGCTGCTACCCGTCTTTGGCATTACGCCTATCCGGCTGGGGGCCTTATCGTTCCAAGTAAATGGCAATGCTTCGCCTTTAATCATTGCGAACCAGGAAAAAACTATCGGCAATTCCATAAAGAGAACGTAATTCTCGGTCATCGCAAAATCATGCATCAGAGCCGGGCCGGCCGTTTCCAATACTTCCTTCTGCACCAATTCGCCACTGGCGCTGACACGGTAGTAGGTGAGGTAGGGTTTTACCGCGTTATAGCCAAAGAAAAACATTTCACCGCTTACTGGATCAATTTTTGGGTGGGCGGTCATTGCACCGGCCAGCTTACCCTTGAAATCGTAGGGCGCTTTGGTCGAAAGGTCTTCGTGATTCATTTCATAGGGTAAGCCTGCCTCGCCCAGCGAAAGCAGCTTACCACCGTGATAGACCAGCGAAACATTGCTCTGGTTGGCTGCTGGGTCCATGGCGGTTTTAAAGTTGCTGGATTCACCGTACAGAAACGGTGTTTGCACGTAACGATTGCGGTACCACTTAGCCTGGCCATTTTCGATTTTTACACCGTGGATCATGCCGTCGCCAAAAAAGAAATGTCGGCTGGGGCCCTTCCAGCTATTGGGCCCATTGCGATAGTAATACCCATTTAGGTCGGGTGGAATACTGCCCTCGACTACAAGATCAGTCTCGGTGATCTCCTCTGTTACCGGAGGGAAATTTCCCTGTCGCCAGAACGCGTCTTTGTCATCGGTATTTTCTTCGTCACAGCCGCTCAAGAGAGCGGTGGAGGACAGGGCGGCGACACTGGCGCCGCCGTATTTAAAGAAGTCTCTGCGTTTCATAGAATAATCCAGCTCCAGGTTGTTGGCGATAGGGGTGCTAGGCGTCAGGGCGATTGGCCAGGCGCATCAGTTTAAGCGTTCCCGTTGGAAATAGGCGTTTCATAAAGTCCAGCACTCTCGAGTCCACACAGAACACCAGTTTAAAACGGTTTTTTTCGATGGCTTTTACAATAAGCTTGGCCGCTTTCTCTGGTGGCATAGCCAGGTGGAACATCTTGAGCATTTTCTCTCTATGTGTCGGATCCATGCGCGCAGCAGCGAGTATATTGGTGGCCACGGCACCGGGGTGGACGCAGGTAATCCCCACGGTGCTTGGTGCCAGCTCAACATAAAGGGACTCACTTAAACCCCTGACGGCAAACTTGGTAGCTGCATAGGAACTCTGCCCCTTCATTCCAGTGAGGCCCGCCGAGCTGGACATATTTACAATGTGAGCTTGATCGGCTTTTTGAAGATAGGGAAGGAAATATTTGCAGCCGTACATCACACCCCAATAATTGATTCCCGATATCCATTCCAGGTCTGCTACATCTTGCTGCTCAAATGGAAGATTGACAGCGACCCCCGCGTTATTGACTAAAATATGCACGGCTCCGTGCTCGGCAATCACCTGCTCCGGCAGTGCAGCCATCTGCTGCTTGTTGGAAACATCCACCAGGTGCAAGCTCGCAGTCCTGCCAATCGCCTCAATAGCGGTCTTTACTTCCGACAATTTGGCTTCATCAATATCAACCAGGGCGATATCCGCGCCTCGGGCTGCCAACTCCAGGCTCAATGCTCGACCAATACCGCTGCCGGCTCCTGTCACCACTGCGACACGACCTTCTATTTGCTTCATGGTGCTGCCTCTGCGGGTACACCGTCACGCAGCACGCGCTGCGCAACCTGCTTCAGGATAAAACTTGTCAAGCGGGGCGAGAGACGGTTTGAGTAATACGTCATCCACGATTCCGGTGCGACAGGGCGCAACGGGGTATTAAACCTCACCGCGCTGAATACAGCCTTGGCGACTTTCTCAGGCCCGAACGTGCTCTTTTCATGTTCCTGGTGAATTCGATCCGCTATGCCCGCCTCGTATTCTCCTCTGGAACGCATATTTTCAGTCAGCGAAGTACGAACGACGCCGGGGCATATCACGCTCACGCCAAGACTGTGATGACTGAGTTCCTGACGCAGTGAGTCGGAATAGCCGACAACTGCAAATTTGGTCGTGGAATATGCGCCGAATCCTTCCAGGGCTGCAAAGCCTTCCATGGAGGCTATGTTGACAACATGCCCGCCACTATCACGCTCAATCATCGCCGGACAAAAAGCATCGCAAAAATGTATAACGCCCATCAGGTTTACACCGATAATAAATTCCCAATCCTCTGGAGAGGTATCAAGAATATCTGCCGCAAGTGCCACTCCGGCATTGTTGACGAGAATGTCTACGGCTGCCGTGTTGCGATGCACCTGTTTTGCAAACGCTTCTACCTGGTCACGTTGGCTTACATCCACGACCGATGATATGACGTCAACCCCATGGCCCGCCAATAAGGTACGGGTTTCCTCCAGATGCTCGGGATTGATATCGCAGATTGCCACGTTGCCACCCCGACCGGCTGCGTCCAGGGCAATCGCTCGTCCAATGCCAGCCCCAGCGCCAGTGACAAGAACCCAGCGACCATCTAATTTATTGACCTTCATTTTTTTCTCCGTTTAGGTGCGGCCTTTCGCTTCGCCTTAACCACGGGCTTTTTTCGACTTTTGCGCTTCGGTTTGCAAAGCGCTTTGTACTCGTCCAGAGCCGCTTCCAGACCGGAAGCGATCGTGTCTTGATGTGGAAGCAGGTCGGGGTCAACAATGATGCCGAAATCCATAGTATCGCCGTAGCTGATACACGTGAAATTGACGCCCATTCCCGCCGTCAGAATTGACATCGGGTACATGTTTTCCATTCTTGCCCCGGCGATATACATGGGTGTGGGGCTGCCGCGTACATTGGATACGATAAGATTTGCCCCCACCATCTGTGGTGCCTGGTCTTCGGGTAGCGAGTCCATCAAGGTACTTACAAGAATGGGCGGCATCATCTGGAATAGCTCAACCATACCCATGGCGCCACTATGGGCAAGTGCTTTTGATTGTTCCGATTCCAGATTGATTGCCTGTAGGCGCGCCACGGGATCGTCCAGATCTGTGGCCAGGGTAACCGTGGTGGTCGTGACCTTGTTACTTAACTGGTCATCGACCTCGGATCTTAGGGAGACCGGAATGTTGGTGCGTAGCGGTTCGTCCGGAAGTTGCGAATATTCAAGGAGATAGCGACGTATGGCACTGCTGACAAGGGCTAATACCACATCATTCAATGACACATTAAAGTGATTCTTAATGGTTTTCATGTCGTGCAGCGACAAGGAACAGAGTGCTACTGCCCGCTCGCTGCTAATAGCGCCATTAAAAGAGGCCGTGGGCACTGCCGGTTGTTCTTTCTGGGGGCTTCTCGGCCAGGTCAGTTGTTCCCGTAACTTCGGGCGAAGGATGTCGTAGACGCCTTTGGCCGCATCGCGAGGAAGTCGGCTCAGGTGCTGCCAGGCCTTTGAAGATTGTACGGGGAGGCTTGGAATTGATCCTGCTTTGGCTTCGCTAATGGATTTGTCGATCGTTTTATTCGGGGGCGGGTCGGGCTCAAAGTCACCGATAATCTCCAGCATTTTGAATGCACCCTCACCATCCATCATGCAGTGATGAAACTTCTGAAAGTATGCGCATTTACCCCCCTTAAGGCCTTCGATGAGCCAGATTTCCCAAAGGGGCTTGTTGCGGTCAAGGTGCTTGCTGTAGAGATGGGCGGCTACCTCACACAGATTGGCAGTGTCGCCGGGCTTTGGCAGCGCGATGTGTTTTATGTGGTGGTCGAAACTGAAATTTTCGTCTTTTACCCAATAGGGTCTATCCAGGCCCAGCGGCACAGAGTGAAGTTTCCAGCTAAATTGAGGGATAAGGGAAACTCTCTCCACACAGTGTTTACGAAAATGTTCGTAATCGAAGCCGGCACGTTCACTGCTATCGAGGACGATCAGGAGGCCCACATGCTGGTAAATGCTGCTGGTCTCGCCAGCGACAAACATGACATCTTCCCTGCTAAGCTGTTTGATTAACGACATGTTTCTTATTTCCCCCCAAATGCAGTAATCGTCGAGCCAGCGGTATGGCTTCGATCTTCCATCCTAGCAACTTTGGGGAAATAAAAAAACAGGCCTGACTGTTTACTTGATATCGATCATTATTGGCAGATAATGCTATTTGCAGCTACAAGCTCCGGCAGTGTGGGTGGGGAGGGTTCGTTACATTGATGCCGTAATGGGATACTTGACCCCGATGGCATACAATGTGGGGCGGCACTCGCGCGCCTTTACTTTGTTCACACGGGGTCAGATTGACAACCACCGCCAGAGAATCCAACGCTCGCTTCTTCTTCCGCTATATTCTGCATCACAAGCAGGCGTATGGGTGGGGTATTGTGTTCATATTTCTCACCAACTGGTTGGCGGTGTCTATTCCGTTGTACCTGGGTGAGAGTATCGACCTGCTGAGCAGCGATGCGCTCGGTCAGCAGCAGGATGCTTTGATGCGCAGCATTGGTGCGGTGGTACTCTTCGCGCTACTGATGGTGGTAACCCGCACCGTGTCCCGCATTCTCTTCTTTAACCCCGGGCGCTCTATTGAGCGTGAGCTCAAGGACGATGCCTTTGCCAAGCTCACTAAAATGCAGCCGGCGTTCTACCGGGAGCACGAAACCGGCACCCTCATTTCCATCGTCAATAACGACATCAACGGGGTGCGGGCGCTGGCGGGCATTGTTATGCTGCAGGTGTTTAATATTATTTTTGCGCTGTCGCTGACGCCGCTGAAGATGTACCAGATATCTCCCAGTCTCACCCTTTATTGTATTTTTCCGGTGGTGGTCACCTTCGCGATTGCCCACAAGGGCATTGCCTTTATGCGGCGGATGATGCGGGTGCGCATGGTAGAGCTGCAGGAAATGTCTTCGACTACGGTCGGCTTTCTCTCCGGTATCGAGGTGATCAAGTCCAACCATATCCAGGACTGGGCCGAGACGGCGTTCGACAAGGAAAACGGCAAAATACTGGACCGTTCCCTGCGCCTTACCCTGGTGCGCACCGTGGTGCTACCCGTTATTGCCTACACCGACCGCCTACTGAAGGTGTTGATTCTGGGCGTGGGTGGCGGTTACCTGATTCAGGCGGAACTGTCGCTGGGCGATCTCACTGCGTTGCTCTCTTACGCCGCCTTGCTGGCCATGCCCTTTATCTCTCTGGGCATGGTCTTTTCAGCCTGGCAAGCCGGTATTGTGTCACTGGAAAGCATGCGCCGCATTCTGGATCAGCCTGAGCACCAGCAGGACCAGGTACACCTGCCGCCGGAAAAGCGCGAGGACCTGTTTTCCCACCACCTTCGTGTTGAAGATCTCAGCTACACCTACCCCGGCAGTGACACCCCTGCGCTGAGCAACATCAGCTTCGAGATCAAGCCAGGGCAGATGGTGGGCGTACTCGGTAAAGTGGGTTCGGGCAAAACGACATTGGTGAACTGCCTGAACAACTACCTTGAGGTAGCATCGGGCGCCATTTTCATTGACGGCGTCGACATCACCACGCTGTCTCGACAGGACCTGCGCAGCGCGGTGCGAACCATTACCCAGGATCCGTTCCTGTTCTCCGATACGGTAAGTGAGAATATTCAGTTTGGTGCCGACGCGCTGGCGGACCCACTGACACTGAAGCAGGCGCTCTACCAGAGCGATATGCTGGATGAGGTGCGCCAGTTTCCCGAGCAGGAGAGCACCCTCGTGGGAGAGAAAGGCATACTTTTGTCTGGCGGACAGAAGCAGCGCCTGAGCCTGTCCCGCGGGCTGTATACCCCGTGTAAATTGATGGTTCTGGATAATGTGTTATCCGCTGTCGACAACGAAACCGAGCGGTTCCTGCTCGACCAGATATTCAACCACTCCCGCAGCGCCGCCACCTTGATTATCTCCCACCGCGCTACCGTGCTTGAAAAGGTCGACACCATACTCGTCTTAAACGCGGGTCGAATTGTGGCCAAGGGTACCCACGCGGAATTACTGCAAAGTTCCGAGGAATATCGACACACCTGGCAACTACAGCAACATGACAATGAGGCCGAGGCATGAGATCTACCGCAGCGGCGCAGGAAATGGGCGCAAAACCGACTCCGGCACGTAAAAAAATACGCTGGAGTGTGGTGCGGCGCTTTCTTGGGCACTTCAGGCCCTACCGTAAGCAAGTACTTCTTGGGCTCAGCCTCATTCCCGTATCTGTGACGTTCGCCATTCTGTTTCCCTGGCTGATCATGCGCATTATTGACAACCAGCTGGTGCCCATGCAGAGCGAGGGTCTGCTGTTTTGGTGTCTGGCACTCGCAGGTGTGCTGGTGGGTAACTTCCTGGCGGATGCGGTTTTCAACTATTCATTGCAGTCGGCGGCGCAGTACGCCATTCGTGATATTCGCGCCGAGATGTTCAACCGCGTGCTACATTTTCCGCGGCGCTACTTCGACAAGACACCCATGGGTGTCACTCTTACACGCCTGACCAGTGATCTGGAGGCTATCAGCGAATCCTTTACGCAGGGTTTGCTGAGCATGATCCGCGATGTGCTGATAACCGTTGCGCTGTTGGTGTTCCTGATGTTTATCAGCTGGCGGCTTACGCTGGTGTTATTGCTGATTGGCCCGCTGATTTACTACATTACTGAAGTACTCAGGCGCCGCCTGCGTGATACTTACCTACGTGCGCGTGTGGTGTTGTCCCAGGGCACCGGCTACCTGCAGGAATGCCTCAGTGGCGTCAAGACCGTGCAGCTATACAACGCCGAGGCAGCTGTGCAGAAACGTTACGCTACCTACACCGAGGAGTTTCGCGAGGCGCAGTCGGAATCGAACCTGTACGATTCCGCCCTGTACTCCATCATCGAGGGCATCACCATGGTCAGCATGGGCCTCATCATCTGGTATGGCTCGAAGGAGATACTGGCCGCTACGATCTCCCTTGGTGTATTGGTCGGCTTTATCAACACGCTGGACAAGATTTTCGTGCCTATCCGTGACTTTACCTCGCAGATGGCGTCCATACAGCGCGCCTTTGCCGCCTTCGACCATATCGAAGAGATCTACGAGGAAGAAACGGAACAGGAGAACAGCGACGGCGGGCAGCAGCTGAGTGCTGAGCAGCGCCGGCAATTGGACACCTTTCAAACGCTGGAATTTACCGATGTTAAATTCCGGTATAACGCCGACGGCCCCTGGGTATTGCAGAGTGTGTCGTTCTGCCTGAACAAGGGCAGCAAAATTGCCCTGGTAGGCAGTACGGGCTCCGGCAAGTCGACGATTCTGCGCCTGCTCACAAAAACCTACGTCAACTATGAGGGCTCTATCAAACTCAACGGTATTGAGCTGAGCCAGATTCCCAAGGCCGAGGTGGGGAAATTCTTTTCCCTGATGCAGCAGGAGGTGTTCCTGTTCAATGAGAGTATCGCCTTCAATATTGGTCTGGAGCGCGAGTCTCCCAACCCGGACTTTGTCACAGATGCCGCTAAATACGTGTACGCCGACGAGTTTATCGAGCGCCTGCCGGGTAAATACGATTTCGTACTGCAGGGCAATGGCGGCAACCTGTCCGCCGGTCAGGGTCAGCTCGTCGCCTTCGCGCGGGCTATTGCCAGTGGCAGCGAAGTGGTGATGCTGGACGAGGCTACCAGCTCGGTGGACTCAGTAACGGAACAGCTGATTCAGAAAGCCATCGACCATGTGTTTGAGGAAAAAACTGTCATCGCTATCGCCCATCGCCTGAGCACTATTCAACATTCGGATGAAATTTTGGTGCTGGACGGCGGCGCGATTATTGAGCGTGGCACCCACAGCACGTTGATGGTAAAAGCCGGGTTTTACGCTAATCTGGTACAGCAACTTGATTCCGGAACGGGGCCTACCTGACCCGGGGATTAGCCATACAAGTTAATCACCAGAGATTGGTAGAATCCCGTTCGGGGATAGAAATAGTCAGCGTAGATTGACCGTTCCCAATCTTTAACCTGACTGCATAGTGCGGTTTGATAGTAGTTGTTGAAGCGTTAGGTGGAGGCGGTCTCTCTCATATTGAGCCGGGCTCTGCTTGAGTTATGGAAATCAAAGTAATTGCCAGGTGATATGAATGAACTACGTTAAACCCTACTTAATTTTCATGTGCCTCGTATGGCTGCCCTGGGGCCTCATTTGTATCTTCGATACGAGCCGAATTGCCGACATTATTGGCGTGACCAGCGTTGATGCTACCGGGAAGACGGATCTTCGTGTGATGTACGGTGGATTTCAGTTTGCTGTCGGCCTGATGGCTGTCCGTGCGCTATTCGATCAACGCTATTTCGTAAACTTTGTGTATGCGCTTGCGTTTCTCGGAAGTTGCATGGCCCTGAGTCGTACCTATGGCCTGGTGGTTGACGAAAGCGCAACGGTATACACATGGGGCGTTCTGGGATTTGAGGCTTTTGCTGGCGTTACCGGAATCCTCTGGTTACGCGTGCTGTCACGGCAGGTATGAAAATGGATCTTCACTGCGCATCGATCCGTAACGTGAAATTCTCAGGTCCTGGTTTTGCCATGGCGGTGATACTGCTGTGTGTACCGGCGTTAACTTTTTCAGCGGAGAAACTGGCAGCCAGCGGCCCATTCGAGCGCTCAGCGCACTCACCCGTGGACGAGGCCTTTGAGAGTGTAACCAGTGGCAAAAATATACAGGATGCCAATGTAGATTGGCAGCGCGAAATGCCGGAGGGTTTTCAGCCCAAGCGAAATTCCTCTTATCCCTGGGGAACCACAACCTATGGTGAAAACGAGTTATGGGTTGGAACAATAGCCCAGGGCTGGTGCGTTTGGCCGGTTCAGAATCTGAATCTTCCAATGTATCTCAGTACTTACGAGAGCGAGTTTACCGGTTGTTCGCCGCAGAGTGTGCTCTCCAGCCCCTCACTGATATACATCATTAATCCGGAAAAGGGCACCACCGAACTGGTAGACGAAGGCACGCTGTCTCGCGGAGGAGAAGCGTTCAGGCAAGCGATGGAGCCTCACGATGAAATGTCCGCGCTGTCGATTATGGGCTTGCGTGCGGCGGGCACCTACGGTGATCTGGTATTTTTTGCCGGACATCATTTGCACAGCGGTGGCGAGGGCTGGTTACGTATCTATGTATTTAATGCCAAAGAACGATCCTTCCTCGGATACCGGGAATTGCGTGGGGATACCACGAGGCGCTTCAAGACCGTTACCGACAAGCAGGGCAATACGGCCTTCTACACCATTATTGGCGCCGAGACGGGGATGACCCAAAATGGAGAAGGCCCCACGGTGATGCTGCGTTGGGTTGGTACTCCCGAGGAGCCTTTCAGCGGGGGTAACTACCTCCAGACTCTTGACGGCAAGGGCGCTGGTTGGGATGTTGTTTCAAGCGGCGAACTGGACGGCAACTTTGGCATGATCGGTGACTTTAAACAGTTCACGCATGTTGATGGTAGCGAACGCCTGATTATGTCTTCTGCTTCTCATCCGCATTTGTATGATCCTGATACCGGGCAGCGTGATCCCTCGAAGCATGAATCAGTCATGCTTCTCTCGGAGCCCATTCCTAGTGGCGGCTGGACCCGCGAAGACCCCATGGACTTCGAAATAGTATTCGGCATGAGCCGGTATGACCCCGACACCAGAGGCGGTTGGGGAGCAAAGTGGGGCACGTCCAACATTCACGACGGCTATATTTATTTTGGCACCTATCACCAGGGCACAAGTGCGGGTCACTCCCATTTCGAAATAGCCGATTCCGGACTGTTTGACCAACTAACGGACACTGCGGCTGGCTTAAAGACCTTTCTGGCGAATGAGTGGCGTGCGTCGTCTGTATTTCGTATGAAACTGGAAGATCTGCAGGCGATCACGGAGAAGAAGAAAAATCCGGAAGTGCTCTATGGCTATAAAGACTTTCGCGTGGCCAATGAAGCGGGCGAGTGGGAGACCGTGCCAAATGGTCTGGGCGTAGAGCCACTGTTCGGAGAAGCGGGTATGGGCCATCCGGGGAATATCTACTCCTGGACATCCCTCAGCAGAGATGGCCAGTTATTCTGGGGCTTTTTTGATGCTTTCTCAGGTGCGCACGACCTGCTGCAACAGGCTGATGCCAGCCGCATGCTGCTGATACCCGGCTTCTATCTCCCAGTACCCTATTGGGAATACTTTCGTGATTCCAGCCAGACACGAATACTATACGACTGGGCCAAAGCTGAGATGCACGCCAGAGGAAGGGCGGCGGACTTTGTGGCTGGAGGAGATCTGGTTGTATTTGAGGGTAATAGGCCTGCCCGCGTATTGACGAGCAACGGTTTTGGCAATCCTTGCGCTAATGGTGTGCGAAACGTCGAGGTGCTCAATGACCGCATCTACTTTGCTACTTCTTCCTGGTGTAATCTTTCCGATCGGGCAGGGTTTGAAATTTATGAGTATCGAGAGGATCTGGATAGTTCTGGGTCAAAATAACCGCATTCGATTGAATTCAGCCGCGTTAGGCCATGCTCAGGTAATGAAAAAGGGTACTATGCCATATCATTTACGACCAATGCTGGTATAGTGCCCCCCGTCCTGGCGCACTTCGGTCTGCGCCTACATCACCGTCACAGTCTGTGACAGCTGATACTATTATGAACTTCAAGCCTGGATCGAACCATTCGCGAGTATATCTTTACGATGTCGCATTCTGGTCAGGCGCTCTCACATAGAGAGAATCAGGAGCAACACATACATGTTATTTAGAAATCTCGGCCTGTCGGCTGAACTTCTGCGCGCGGTCGAAAAACAGGGTTACGATGAAGCTACCCCGATCCAGGAACAAGCCATACCCCTCGTTCTCGAAGGTAAAGACGTTTTGGCCGGCGCCCAAACGGGTACAGGTAAAACCGCTGGTTTTACACTGCCTGTGCTACAGCGTCTGCAAGACAAACACATTGAAGGCAAAAAGCCCCATCCCAAAGTACTGGTATTAACCCCCACCCGGGAACTGGCAGCCCAGGTGCATGAAAGTGTTCAGGACTACGGTCAGTATCTGCCATTTCGCTCAGCGGTAATTTTCGGTGGGGTCAATATCAACCCCCAAAAACAAAAGCTTATGAAGGGTGTAGATATTGTTGTGGCCACACCCGGCCGCCTGCTTGATCACGTACAGCAGCGAACGATTGACCTGTCCAGAATTGAAATACTTATTCTGGACGAAGCGGACAGAATGCTCGATATGGGCTTTATCCGCGATATTCGAAAGATATTGACTGCCATTCCCAAGCAGCGTCAAACGCTGCTGTTCTCGGCCACCTTTTCACGGGAAATCAAGGCGCTGGCGTCGGAGTTTCTGCAGCAACCTTCGGAAATACAGGTCACACCCGAAAATACCGCTGTTGAACTGGTAAGCCAGATCGTCTATCCCGTCGACAAGAAGCGCAAGCGTGAGTTGCTATCGCACAAGATTGGCGAGGAATCCTGGCAGCAGGTTCTGGTCTTTACGCGAACGAAGCACGGTGCCAACAAACTGGCAGAGCAGCTTGATAAAGATGGCATTACGTCGGCCGCGATTCACGGCAATAAGTCGCAGGGCGCAAGAACCAAAGCACTTGCGAACTTTAAGGCAGGTGATGTCAGAGTTCTGGTTGCTACAGATATTGCAGCCCGCGGTATCGACATCGACAAACTGCCCCATGTGGTGAATTTTGAACTACCTAATGTACCTGAGGATTATGTGCATCGCATCGGGCGAACCGCACGAGCAGGTCAGGAAGGCAACGCAGTGTCGCTGGTGTGCGTTGATGAACTAAAGCTTCTTCGGGATATTGAAAAACTGCTTGGTAAAGATATAGAGAAAATCATTCTACCTGGCTATGACATCGACCCAAGCATCAAAGCCGAGCCCATTGTAAATGGTCGCGGCGGCGGCGGTCGTGGCAGCAACAACGGCGGCAATGGCGGCAATGGCGCACGAGGCAGAGGCCGATCCGGCGCACCCGCGGGCAAACCCGGCGGCAGGGGTGGTAATCGCGCTGGCGGGTCAAGCGCACGTGCCGGTGGTGGCAACCAGCGTGCTCGATAGAGCGAAGTGACTATGTTTCGATGGCAATATCTGGGCTTAGCGATCGTATTTCTCTGGTTCATGGTCGGGGGTATAACCCATTTCACCTCACCGGAGTTTTTCGTCGATATTATGCCGCCTTATATTGGCTGGCATCTAGAGATTGTATACATCAGCGGGGTGCTGGAAGTACTGGGCGCACTGGGGATCTTGCTGGCTGCAACACGTCAGTTAGCAGGAAACTGTCTCGTCGTTCTGACTATTGCAGTCACCCCAGCGAACATTTACATGTGGATGAACCCGGAATTATTCCCAGATGTCCCCGAGATATTCTTAACATTGCGGATGATTGTGCAGTTGCTATTGTTGGCCTGTATCTGGTGGTCCACGCGACAACCGCGAGTGGAAAATACGAAACTACACAAGCTCTAAAGCTTCGAAATCCTGGGTACTAATTTTTATCGCGGTTCAGCGATAAACACTGGAATTTTTCGGCTGGTTTTTGCCTGATACTCATCGTAGGGAGGGTAAGCCGCCACAGCTGCCGCCCACAGTTTCAGGCGCTCCTGTTCGTCGCTTACTTCCCGAACACGCATATCAAATACTTCGGTTTTGTCACGTATCTGAACGTCCGGATTCGGCCTGATATTGTAAACCCAGGCAGGGTTCTTGGGTTGACCGCCCATGGAACCGATTAGAACGTAGTTGCCGTTGACCTCAACACGCATGAGGGGGATCTTGCGAATCCCGCCAGTCTTGTTTCCTGTATGGGTGACAAGAATACAGGGCATGCCGGTATCCAGCAGGGTGTGGCCCTGTGTGCCGCCGCTACTCTCATACAGTTCGACTTGTTCACGTACCCAATCGAGCGCCGGGGGGATGTAGTCAGCCATGGGGGTATCTCCTGAAAGCAGTATTAACTAGTTGCAATACAATACAGGTAGAAACCCGATCCGTAAATACTGCACCCGTGTCAGTGCCTGTTGTAACTATGAGCTATCATTCAGTGTGGGTGTATACCTCAGTTGACGGTTTTCATCGGCCCGCGATGGAGCCTTGAATTAATGGCTTGATGCAAGGATAGATCAATGATTTCCATTCGCCTGATGATATGTTTACTGGCTGTAAACTTTCTCCTGGGCTGCGCCAGTCGGCCTATCAACCAACCCATTGCTCAGGTCGACCCCGAAAGCGGCTATCGTCCCAATTTGCTGATACCCAAGCGGAAGAACAACGATTTGTCCACGCTATTTATATTGTCCTTTTCGGGGGGCGGTACGAGAGCCGCTGCGCTGTCTTACGGGGTATTGGAGGAATTACAACAAACGACGATTCAGGTCGATGGTGAGCAGCGCAGGCTGATTGACGAAGTTGACCTGATGACGGGAGTTTCCGGCGGCAGCTTCACCGCACTTTCATACGCGCTATACGGCGATCAGCTCTTTGATGAGTACGAGGAACGTTTTCTGAAGCGGAATGTGCAGAGTGCCCTGGTATGGCGGGCCGTCAATCCCCTGAACTGGGGCAAGCTGCTGAGCGGCAATTACGGTCGCTCGGAACTGGCTGCCGAATACTACGACGAAATACTATTTGAAGGTGCCACCTACGCGGACCTGCTCGAGCGGGAGGGGCCCGTGGCCATCGCCACCGGGACTGAGGTATCCAGCGGGGCGCGCCTGTCATTCTATCAGCAGGATTTTGACCTGCTCTGCTCCGATTTGGGCAGCGTTCGGCTGTCCCGCGCGGCGGCCACCTCATCTGCTGTGCCTGTCGTCCTCACTCCCGTGACCCTGAGTAATTATGGCGGCAGCTGTGGCTATGAATACCCACCCTGGGTGGGCGATATTCTGGCCATTGATGAACACGAGAGGCCCGCTGGTCGTGCTCTGGCACGCTATCATGATATGAGTATGTTCCAGGACAGCGAGCACTGGCCATATGTGCACCTGGTTGACGGCGGCGTATCCGACAATATTGGCATGCGTGGCGTGATGGAGTTTCTGGAGGGGTCATGGGTGAGTTCGCAATTTGCGCAAGAGACGGGGTTAAACCAGATTCGTAGACTCGTCGTTATTATTGTGAATGCCCGCTCCGACGTCAGCGACGACTGGGGGCAAAGAGAGTCGCCACCCGGCCTTACTAGCCAGTTATTGCAGTCCTCCGGTGTGCCTATCGAACGCTACTCTCAGGAGACCATTGAGTTATTGAAGGATAGGGCGGCGGTGATGTCATTGCGCCGCGAATTGCGGCTGGCGAATGCGCGTCTGGCCGGGTTAACTGAGGAGGAGGCCGAGGCCAGCGTGCCCAAGATCGAGATACACCTGGTGGAAGTGAGTTTCGACCGTGTCAGCGATCCACAGAAGCGCAGCGACCTTCAGAACCTGCCCACCAGCTTTGTGCTGCCCGCGGAGGATGTGGATCAGTTGCGAGAGGTCGCCGGAGAGCTGCTGCGACAGTCCCCCGACTATCAAACGCTCCTGCAAGAACTCCAGGGAGATTCGGGTGACTGAGAATTCTTGCTAATTCGACAGAACGCCCTCAAATGTAGTGATGCCAATTTTGGAAATACCCGCGGTGGTTTACGCCCTATGGCAGGTCGATGTAAGATTCGACCTCCACTCCCCAAAGGTTCAAGCTCATGAACAAAGCCCTGCGCGTCGTTGTCGCTCTTACTGCTCTGCTATTTGTCATGTTAGGCATTCGATGGTTAGTCGACCCCGCCGGTTCTGCAGCTGGTATGGGCATGCCTTTGCTTGAGGGGATTGGTCGCAGTACCCAGATTGGCGACCTGGGTGCATTCTTTTTCGGTGGCGGCGTGATGGTAATCATCGGCCTGCTCACCAATAGGCGCAGCTGGTTCTACGCGCCGACCATATTGATAGCTTCCACGGCATTATTTCGAGTGATCGCCTGGTTGGCCCATGATGCAGCCTTTGCCACCGAGCAGATAGCGGTAGAAGTGATAGTCACAGCGCTGCTACTCGCAGCCGCCAGTCGTTTAGCCGATAAAGCCTAAGGTATGGAGTTTTGCAGGGGTTTAGCTTATCCAACAATGGCAGGTCACTATGAGTAATGACGCACAATCAGGTCTGGCGCCTTCGGGGCGCGCTACGAATCTTGAATCCGTTGGCACTATTCTTGCCTCGATGTTCACGCCCGAGGGCAGGCAGCGAGGCTTCGATTTAGAGCTGAGACCCTCAGATATCGTGGTGGCGCCGTTTGGAAAAAGCGGCACGACCTGGCTGCAACAGATCGCTCATACGCTGCGAACCCGTGGCGACATGGATTTTGATGATATTAGCCGGGTATGCCCCTGGATCGAAACCTCTACTGACCTGGGAATTGACCTGAGCGCCGAGCAAAAAGCCAACCCCCGGGTATTCAAGAGTCACCTCGACGCAGCACGTATTCCGACCGGTGGGCGCTATATTGTCGCCTGTCGAAACCCTCAGGATGCCGCTTTCTCCATGTACAAGTTCATGGAGGGCTGGATACTGGAGCCCGGTGCCGTGTCGGCTGACGATTTCGTCCGGGGTACTTTTATAGCGCCAGGTAAGGCGCCGGGCAGCAGTGGTGGTGATTATTGGACGCACCTTGCCTCATGGTGGGCAAGACGCAATGATCCGGATGTTCTGTTTATGGCCTATGAGCACATGAAGGAGGACCTGATTGGCACCATTCGCAAGGTGGCGAATTTTATGGACATCGAGCTGGACGATGGCTTGCTGTCCATTACAGAGCGGCACGCCTCGCTGCCTTTCATGCAGAAAAATAAAGATCACTTTGATGACCGTATGGTAAGAGAACGCAGTGTCGAACTATCTGGCTTGCCAGCCGACAGTGACTCTTCAAAGGTGCGCAGCGGACAAGTTGGTGAAGCGGGTCAACAATTGGATACAGCGGTCGTCGCTGACCTGGATGCCGTCTGGCGAGAGAAAATCACAGCACAACTGGGCTTCGAGGATTACGCGGCGATGATTGCCAAGCTGAAATAGGGTTGCGAGGTTTTCTGTGATCTGGAGATGTTAATTATTCGATACCGTTGAGGTAGGTCAACTGCACTGTTTAGCAGGCCTGTGACAATAGACTCCAGGCATTCTGTTCAGTTTGTACAGAATGAGTTCTGAGCCTATTCAACTGGGGAGGGAAGACATGCGACAGCTCGGCGGTATTGACAACCTTATGATCGAGGGTGAGCTGCCCAATATCCCGATGCATATGTCTGCCCTCATGATTTACGATACCGGGGGTAAGCGCGGTGCAAATCGCCTTTTCAAGGCATTTAGTGAGCACTTCGAGACTATCGTCAACGAACATTTCCCCATCTTGCGGTGCAGGCTCGAGGAACTGCCGCTGGACCTGGACAAAGCCTACTGGGTTGAGGATAGCCACTTCAACGCCGCCTATCACATCACTCGCGTTGCTCTGCCTTCAGGGCGCAACTGGGCCTCCCTATACAGTTTGTTCGCCCAGTTTCATGCCCTGCCGCTGGATCGTAAGCGGCCGCTCTGGCAGGTCACTCTTGTAGAGGGGCTGGACAATCTTGAGGGCATACCTGGTGGGAGTACTGCTCTCTTCCTGAAAATTCATCACGCGATGATGGACGGCAAAAGTGCCCTGCGCCTGGTCAGCAGTTTCCACACCAACGGCCCGGGCCTGGATGCTCCCTTGATTGCCGACACACTGCCGGCCGAACCGCCCATCGACAAGGATTTTAAGGCACCCACCTGGTGGGAAAAATATGGCAGGGCCTGGTGGCATAGTATCGAACGTCCCATAGACCTGGCTGGTACGGTGCTGAAAATGCTCCCCGGTATGTTACATCAGGATGATCCGGGTGAATCCACGGCTCACTCGCCTACGCCTAATGCGCGCTTCAACCGTCCTGTCGCTGCTGACCGTGTGGTCGGGCACGTACGCATGGATATGGGGCAACTTAGGAAATTGGAGAAAAAACTCGGGGTTTCTATAAACGATATTGCACTGTGTGTTGTAGCGGGCGCCCTGCGGGAGTATCTGCTTGGGCTAGGTGAGTTGCCAGGAGATGATTTGCAGGCGCTCATGCCCATTGATGTCCGCCGGAAAGGCGAGGACGGTAGTATTGGCAACCACGTAACCGTCGCCAAAATTGCCCTCGGAACCAGCATAAAGGACACCAGGCAGCGCCTGCTCGCCATTCATTCAACAACGACAACCAAAAAACAACATAGCAAAAAGGGCGGTGCTCATGCCTTGCTGCATTTGGTCGACGAGATCCATCCAGCGATCATTCTCTGGCTGGGCCAATGGCTGGTAAGTTCGGGCCGAATCGAGGAACTCCCGCAGACAGTCAACACCGCGGTCACCAACGTCCCGGGTATTTCGAGCAAAGCCTACCTGGCTGATGCGGAGCTCATCGACTACCTGGGCTTCGGCCCCTTGGCACCGAACATGGGGCTTTTTCACACGGTGTCCAGTACCACGGATCATGTCAATATCAGCTTCCTGAGTACGGCGGAACTGATCGGCGATGGCCTGGCCTATCGCTCCGCACTAGTAGAGAGTTGGAACGCAACAAAAAAGCTGTAAAGGCCCCTATATGCGCTGATTACTGTATCGCCAGGAAACAGTGCTTTCTCACCGAGAATCTCGGCAGTTTTGCCGAGGCCGAGCTCGGTCTAAGCGATTGAATATTAAACTGAATTACGAATTTTCTACTCATCTGCTGAAAATAGATTATGCTATGACGTTACGGCTGACGATGCCGAAGGGAATTACTAATGGCCAAACCAAACTATTCATTTGAAAAACGCCAGCGAGAGCTGGCCAAAAAGAAGAAAAAAGAAGAGAAACGCCAACTAAAACTCAAGGCGAAAGAGGGAGAGACACAAGATCAAGAATCGACCGCCGAGGGTGATGAACCCACGTCGGTTAGTTAGCCTTAAACCTTTGCAGGCGTTGCGGCCCCCAGCAGCAGTTCAGTCATCTGCGTCTGCAATTTGAGCTGCTCTGCAATGTTTTGCTCGTCCAAAGGGTCTAGTTGAAAAATCTTTTGGTGCAAAGGCGCCAGCGTAATGTAGCCCAGTAGCATGCTGTGAAAGGCCATTATGACTGGAGCCACCGCGGAAGTTTGCTGCAATATTTCGGCAAAAAAGGGCCGGTACCAATCGTCAACCAGCTTCTCCAGATGTTCTCCTGAGCTCAGCGTGGCCTGTTGAATAATGCGGGAGATATTGGGGTGGTCGATATGGTGCTTGACCAGTTTTTCCAGCATTTCAAACGACTGGCCGTCAGCTAGAGTGGCGGCAAGTTCCATGTGCTTCTTCATCGGTGTGAACAGACGGTCAACCACTGCTGTGTAGACTTCAGCTTTACTGCTGTAGTGTTTGTAAATCGCCGGCCCACGAATCCCCACGATATCCGCAATATCAACGATGGAGGTTGCCTCATAACCTTTATTAGCGAATAGGTCCTCGGCTGCGTCCAGAATGCGAATTTTGGAGGGACTGATCATGCTGGTGTCTTGTTTTTGTTGAAGCGGCAACTCTATACCTTTGCTGGTTGACCTTGGGCCAATAACCCATTAGGTTACAGGTTACTAACCTATAACTCCAGCCATTGTCAGTAAGCTCTCCGAGACGATCAACCCGATATCAAATGGCCTGGGGCTAAACGAAAAGGAGCGCCAGTTTGACTGGGGATATTTTCAGCCTGGAGCAGATCAGTGACAACACTCTGGGTGGGAAGGCATATGGCCTGTCGCGTCTTCTTGCTATGGGGTTGGCTGTGCCGCCTGCCTTTGTTATACGCAGTGCGCAGGAGGGGCGTTATCCCGAGGATCTCGATCAGCGCCATAGCGCTCTGGAATGCGAGAAGGTAGCGGTGCGTTCCTCGGCACAGGGCGAGGATGGTGCCGAGGCTTCGTTTGCCGGGCAGTATGATTCGGTGCTCAACGTAGCCGGTGCCAGCGCGCTGCGACTGGCGATTGATCACTGTGTGGCCTCGACTGTCACCGACCGCGCCAAACGCTATCAGGAAGATAAGCTCAACGCCGGAATGACCACCATGAATGTGGTGGTACAGCGCATGGTAGATGCTCGAGTGGCAGGCGTTGTATTCACGGCTGACCCGGTGAGCGCAAGGCGTGATTTATTGATTATCGATGCAGTAGCCGGTTTGGGTGAGGCTCTGGTGAGTGGTGAGGCGACGCCGGACCATTATGCTGTCAATGGCGTGGGGAATATCGTACGTCGGCAACTGGTGGGCGATATCGCGCTTCTAAACGACGCACAGATAAGCGAGATTGCACAACAGGCCAGGGCTGCCACCGCCCATGAAGGGCAGCCACTGGATTTAGAGTGGGCCATAGACCAGGCAGGTGAGCTTTTTTGGTTGCAGGCGAGGCCTATTACTACACTGCCTGCCGACCTGAATGAATTTGATTCTACACTCCCGCGACCCGACGATGTACTGACCATCAGCAACGTCAGCGAAATGATGCCCGGTGCGGTGTGCCCGCTGACTATGTCATTTACCGGTTGGGGCATCGACTATGGTTTGCAGCATATGCAGAAGACTGTCGGCGCGCGCGAGCTTATCGACAATGATTGGCAGTTAACTGCCTCTGCCTACGGCCATTTGTTCCTTAATATGACCGGCAGTATGGTGATGTCAGCTGGCGTATTGGGCTCCAGCGCTGACCAGGCCGCGCAAACCCTGTGCGGACGGGTTGTGCCCGAACTGAAAGAATTGCCTCCGCTGCCCTTGTGGCGCAGGGTGGTGAATACAGGCAAGTTGCTGCGTTACTGCCTGACAGCGCCCGGCGTGGTGCAGCGCTTCGGTCACGACCTGGATCAGTTCGCGATAGATGAGAAGCCGGCAAGTGCCGCCATGTGGGAAGAGATTTCTGCGAAATCCTGGTTTTTTGATCACTGTATGGCTGTGCACATCCAGTCTTCCGCACTATCCGGCTTTCTCTGCGCCATTTTAGAAAATATGGTGTCAGGTAAATCCAATGAAAGTACGGTGGAGGAGCAGGCCGAGGCGGTTCGCTTGTTGGCGGGTGCCAGTGAAGTGGAAAGCGCTTTGATGCTGGAGCAACTGGATGAGTTACTGGACCGGGTAGCGCAGCACCCGGATGCAGAGCGCGGGTTTCAGCGTGCCACCGTCGATGAAGCCGCGCTCTGGTTGCGTGCAGCGCCGAATCTGGCTGAGGCATTCGACAGCTTTCTTAGCCATCATGGTCACCGCGGCTATCGTGAGCTCTGTATGCGCGACCCATCCTGGCGTGACGACTTGACCCCATTGATCCAGAGCATGCAAGCTGCGGTACATGCTCGACTGCTGACGGGAGGCCGAAGGGAGTTGCATAGTGAGGACATAGAGTGGTCCTCATTGAGTCGTGGCATTCGTTGGGTTCTGCCCAAGGCGCACAATGCTATCCGTCGTCGTGAGCACACCAAGTCTCAACTGGTGCAATTGGCGTACCGTTTCAAACAGGCGTTCCGTAATTTGGGCGAGCGGATGGCTTCTGAGGGCATATTACCCGATGCAGATCTGGTGTTTTTCTTCAGCACCAGCGAGTTGTCCGAATTTATCGCCCAGCCTAGCGCGTCTGCGGTGGAGCACGCCCTGGCCAGACGCGACGCATTGGACTATCAGCAGCAATTTGAATTTCCAGAAATTTCCGTGGGTATGCCGCAGCCACTGGAGCCGCAGGTAGTCGACGTTTTGGATGGCGTGCTGCAGGGTCGACCTGCGTCGCGCGGTGTGGTTGAAGGTGTGGCCAGGGTTGCTCACACGCTTCAGGAAGCGGCTGCGCTGGAGCCAGGAGAAATTCTTGTCACTCCGATTACCGATATTGGTTGGACACCCTATTTCAGTCTGATCGGGGGTCTGGTAACGGACCTGGGAAGTTCGGTTTCCCACGGGGCGGTCATCGCAAGAGAGTATGGATTACCCTGCGTGGTCAATACCCGGCAGGCGACGCGTTTTCTTGAAACCGGTAGCCGGGTGCGCCTCGATGGTGACACTGGCACTGTGACTCTTCTCGCTGAGTTTGGGAGTTAGTGTTTTATGTCGTCAATCAGTCCCCACGCGGATCGTCGATTTAACATCGAAGGAAATGAACTGGGTTATCCGACCTTATTTCATGATGGCAGTGCATCGGTGGGGATGTTCGTTGTTGCCAGCAATGTGGCCAATGAGCTTATAGCTGACAGCGGATTCACCGTGGCCGAGATAGCACCGGGCAAAGCGGTGATGAGCTTTGCGGGCGTCCACTATACGGACACAGAATGTGGTAGCTATGAGGAAATTGGCTGTGCGTTTTTTGTGAACAAGGTTTCGGGTAGGCCATCTATTCCTTATCTGGGCAGCTGGATGAATATTCTACGGGGTAAGCAGCCGTCTTTTACCTGGTATTTGCCAGTGACTCAAAGGTCTGCGCTTGAATGCGGTATTCAGATGTGGGGTTACCCCAAGACGGTAGAGGACATACGTCACAGCAAGACCGAGGGGCGCACGGTGACGACATTGCACAGAGACGGTGAGGAAGTGTTGCGCTACAGCGTGAGCAATCTTGGATCGCGGACTTTGAAGTCAATTGATGCGCCTGTGTATTCGATTTTTGAGGGCAAGCCACACTTAGGCTATTTGACACAGCAGTTTTCTGAAGCTGGTTATGGCCGTGATGGGGAATTGCTGTTGTCCGACCATGCCTTGGTTGAACCATTGCGGCGCCTGGGATTACCCAAAAAACCCCTGTTGTCAGGACATATGGGTAGGCTGCACTTTAGCATGAGTGCGCCGGAACCACTGAATTAGAGTGATATCTATGAAAACAGTATTAGTGACGGGTGGCGCCAGCGGTATTGGCCGCGCCTTCGTTGAACAACTAGCGGCTAGCGGTTGGCGTGTTTGTGTGGCAGATGTCAATGAGGCAGCCCTCGCTGAACTTGCCGGCGATGATGTCTGCACGTTCATGATCGATGTGGCTTCTTATGAGCAGGTAAGTGCAACCGTAAAAGAGATCCTTGAGCGGTTCGGCGCTATCGATCGGGTGATCCACTGTGCTGCCATCATGCCAGCGGGTAAGTTGGCTACCATGCAGGCAGAGACTATCAATTTTCTCATGACGGTGAACTACGGCGGTACCGTTAATGTGGTTCAGGCCGTACTGCCGGATATGCTGTCAAAAGATACCGGTGAGTTGATTGTTTTCGGCTCCAGCGGTGGTTCGGTTCTGGTGCCTGACTGCGGAGCTTATTGTGCATCAAAGGCGGCCACTAACGCTTATATGGAAATTCTCATGGAAGAGAACCGCAGCAGCAATGTGCAGTTCATGCTGGTTTGTCCGCCCTTGGTGAATACGCCGTTACTGGAGCAGGCGATGTCTTCGGCGCAGTCCAGGATCCTGAGTCACTCCATTGAAAACCAGCGATACATGGCGCCAGACGATATTGTCGCAGCGGTAGAGAAAGGGCTGAAGAAAAACGTAAAGATACTGTGGCCCAGTATAGAAGCGAAGATCTTACAATGGCTAAGACGCTTTTCGCCCCGCTTGCTGTGGAGATTGGTTCACGCGGCGAATTAGCCAGGGCATGTCTGGGTAAGAGCTTCTCCTTTCGCAAGGCGACACCCTGGCTAGATAGGTCATTGTTGTTATTGGAACGAGTCGTGCTAGGATCCTTTAGTGAGATCTGAGCATAAAAATAAAATATTCAGGAGTGTTTACGATGCCTTATTTAGATCGCGGATTCCGAATCCTTGCTACCTCTTGCGTGCCCGTACTGGGGCTCACCTTTTTAACGTTACCTGCGCCGACGCTGGCCCAAGCCGCCTTATTGGAGGAGGTGATCGTAACCGCGCGTAAACGGGAAGAGGCCATCCAGGATGTGCCTGTGTCCATTACGGCATTTACCGGCAATCAGCTACGCGACGCGGGCATCTCAAATCTCAAAGATCTGGGTTACCAGACCCCGGGCCTGCAGATTGACCAGTCCAGCGGCGCGCAGATCTGGATTCGTGGTATTGGCCAACGCGACGATGGGTCCCGAGTGGATTCCCCGGTGGGCGTATACATTGATGGGCTATATATCCCGCGCAAGGACAGCCATCTACTGGATCTAATCGACATTCAGAGTGTCCAGGTGTTGCGCGGTCCACAGGGCACCCTGTTCGGCAAGAATACAACGGCAGGGGCGCTGTTGGTGACGACCAATAAACCGGAGAATGAGCTGAACGGTTTCCTGGATGTACGGCTGGGTAACTATGATCGGCAGGATATTCGGGGCAGTATCAACGTACCGTTAATCGCTGACACGCTGCTTTCCAAGGTCACAGTGGGTTCTGTCAAGCGGGACGGCTATCAGCGCAATATCACAACCGGGCAGGAGCCCGCCTCGGAAAACCGCAAGTCCGCGGCGTTGCAACTGACCTGGCTGGCCAGTGACGCCTTTACGGTGGATGGTCTGGCCTATTACGGCGAGACGGATGAGATTCAGCCTTCGACCAACTGCCGCTTCCTGGTGGGCACCAGCTTCAACGGCGAGGACTCCCTGTTCGGGAACCGAATCTTCCCTGGCGACCTCCAGCAGGTCGACGCCTACAACGACGACAACACGCCGGTAGCTCCCGGATTTCGTGCCCAGAGCAAGGTATTCGAGGACGCCTGCCAGCAGTCCAGGGCGCTTAACAAGGACTACAAGGTCGACTCCGAATTTCGCATCAACTACAAACTGGAAAACCTGCTGCTAGGGCTCACCATGGAGTGGGAGATTAATGACAGCCTGAGTCTCAAGAGCATTACGGGCTACGGTGACCAAAAGAAGTCCGGCAATTTTGGCAACCCGGACAACGACGTGACGCATTTACCCATATCCAGTCGCTACCGGGCCAATGGCAGCCCCAGTGATCGCGAACACGTTTCCCAGGAGCTACAATTTATTGGTTCCGCTTTCGATGAACGTCTGGATTACACCTTCGGCGTATTCGCGATGAAGGAGGAGATCGCTGATGGCAGCGATACATCCTCTGGTTCCCCCTCGGGTTCAATTCTTACACCCCTGGGCCTCATGTTGATCAACAACCCCACCGCGGAACGGCAGACCTACGAGCTGGAAAATACGACTTATGCAGCGTTTTTTCAGGGCAGTTACGATATTACCGAGAACCTTGAGTTGACCGCCGGTGTGCGCTGGACCAGTGAGAAGCGCGAGCAATCGGTCTATCTTGAGCTGCTTGATGAAACGGCATTCCGCGAGATCGCATTCGGCGCAATTGAAGGTGTGCCGGGCATGATCCCGGTAGAGGCTTCCGGCTTTGGGGTTATCACCAACCTCGATGCCCTAATGGCCGCAGATATATTCACCACCATCAGTGATGCCTTTCCCAAGGACAACCAGGGGCAGAATATTTATCCACTGATTCCGGCGTCTGTGCTGGTGCCCGATATCGACGAGGATGTCGAGGAAACCTGGGAGGAGGTCACGCCCATGGTGAGCCTGGCCTATCACTTTCCGGAATCAATGCTGGATAACAGCTTCTTCGATGCCGGTATGGTATACGGCAGCTATGGCGAGGGTTTCAAGTCTGGCACCTTCGAGCCGGTAGGGGTCGACGGTCAGGCTACCGTCGAACCTGAGACGGTCGCAAACTATGAGGTGGGCTTCAAACTGGACTTCCTGGAGTCACGCATGCGATTGAACGGTGCGTTCTTCCAGACCGATTATGACGGCATGCAATTGCGTCAGGTGGTGTTGGACAGCGGTGGTACCCCACGGGTGGTCTTTCGCAATGCGTCCGAGACTCGAATAACCGGAATGGAGCTGGAGTGGACCTGGAGCCCGATAGACAATCTTCTGTTGATTGCCACTGGCAGTTTCAATGATTATGAATACCTGGACTTTGAGGAGCAACAACTGAGCTCGGTGCGGCTGTTTTCACAAATACCACTGGAAGTTGTCGATAGATCGAACGAGCCCTTTGCCGAGGTGCCCGAAACCACCTACAGCTTTGGTATTCAGTATACGCTAGACAGTGCCTGGGGAACTTTCGTGCCCCGCATTGATTACAGCTACGTGGACGGAGTTTTTATGGGGCTGGATGCCGGGGCAGGGCAGAATGTCGACCAGTCTTCCTTTGATGACTACAGCTTGGTGAATGCGCGTGTGGGCTGGCGAGGCAGCGAAGGGCATTTCGAAGCTGCCCTTTATGTCACGAATCTTACTGACGAGTTCTATTACTTCGGCGCGGCGGCGGTGGGTGATTCTACCGGCGCGTTCCAGACAACCTCGGGGTTGCCAAGGATGTACGGTCTGGAATTCCGCTACAACTTCTTCTAGCAGCATGAAGTGGATTCACAAAAAAAGGGGCGGAAAACCGCCCCTGATTATCTATGTGATGCATTAGCTTACCGGAAATCCCCGGCGTGCTAGAAGCGGTAGGTCAAATCCAACCCGTATGTACTGCTCTGGGCAGGATGATTGAAGGAACCACCAAATTCCGGTGCGGGAATAACCTCCTCCAGGTACTCTTCGTCAGTGATGTTGGCCCCCCAGGCCGTCACTATCCAGTTGGTTCCCTCTAGACTAATACGCAAATTGAGCGTGTCGTAGGCATCGCGCTTGGTCTTCTTGTAGTTACTGATCCCAAAGCCCCAGCCTGGGCCATAGATAGCCGAGAGGTCAGTAAAGGAGTTGATCGTGTCATTGTCCTGAACGGAGTGGAACCAGGTTTCCCCGAGATAATTCCAGTCCAGCCGGGTGACCAGAGCCATATTGTCACTGAGATCCGCTATCCACTGAAGCCCCAGGTTGGCGGTGGATTCAGGTGCCATGGGTGCTTTGTTACCCTCGGTGTAAGGCCGATTTGTGTTCTTATCAATTTCACTGTCGACATAGCCGTAGCTGCCATAGAAGGACAATCCCTGGGTGATAAGCGCCTGGAAGTCGATTTCATAGCCCTGCAGCGTAACCTCATCGATATTGCTGACTACGCGCAACAAGCCAAATCCACCGGCGTAAAAGTTGAAGAACTGGTTGTCCTCTATCTCGGTGTGGAACACCGCCGCGTTGACGCGAAGACGCTGGTTCAACCAATCGGACTTCAGCCCTATTTCGAAGGATTCGGAGACCTCCTTATCATAGTCATCGTGAATCTCCTGCGGGGCCGTCTCGAAGGTACCGAAGGTTCCATTTACGGTCGCCTCGCTACCCAGACTATTGAAGCCGCCACTGCGGAAACCCACGCCGTAGCTGGCATACACGGATAAATCCTCCATAGCCTGCCAGCGCCAACTGACCTTGGGCTGCAACTGGTCGAAGGTTTCCTTCCGGTCTGGAATCGAGTCTGTGTAAGAGCCGTCAAAGGCCGGGTTAATGGGAGCAGGGCCGGGAAATACCTGGCCCAATTGGGCATTGGGTACATTCGGTACCTTATTGGAGACTTCACGCACTTCCTCGTCCCAGCGCAGCGCAAAGGCCAGTTCCTGGTTTTCTGTGATGTCGAACTCGATCTGTCCGAAGATGGATGTGACTTCTGTGTCAAACTCATCCCAAAACAAAAGGTCGGTCGGGTTGGGGCCATCGGGCGCGACATAGGGCTGTGCTTTGAAGCCGAGCCCAAGATCAGCGCCATAAGCCACCACCACTTCCCTGTCCAATTGCGCATAATACAGGCCACCTACCCAACGCAGGGCCTGGTCCTCACCTGAGGTGAGTTTCAGTTCAATGGAGGTACTGTCCTGGCTGCGCTCCTGGTACTGGTAGCCATCACAGGTCGTATCGGAATAAGCCGGCAGAAAGGCGTTGAGAAAATTTGGCGCATTCACCGCATCTACAGGCGTTCCCGGCGGGTTGCCATTCTGGATGTTATAGAATGGGGAGTTGCTGTTCTGCAGATCGAATAGCGCTGGATCATTACCGGTAGCGGTGCAGGCCGCAGAGGACTCAGGGCCGCCCAGCGCCGCATAGCCACCAAAGGCAGCGCTGGTTCCATCCGAAATCAGATCTTCCTCCACCTCATCCATGGCCAGTATCGCGGTAAGCGTTGCCCAGCCCATATTGTAATCACTCTTCAGTGAGAACGCCGTGGTTTCCTGGTTGTTTTCGGCAGGGACATTGAAAATGTACTGGAATTCCTGATCGTTGACATCGAGGTAGAAGTCGGGATTCGCGCCAGTCGCCTGTGGCAGCGCAAAGGAGGCGTTAAAATTCACGGCGCCTCCTTTGACTTCGCTATAGCTCAACTGTCCATCGAGAGACCAGTCATCGTTGACATCCCAGACCAGGCGGCCTCTTAAAGAGGTGTCCTCGAAGTAATCCACTTGGCCGCTCTTGCCCGTCAGTCTGTTCTTAAATTCACCTTCGGTATCGCGATAGCTGCCCGCCAGTCGGCCATAGAGTTTGTCCTCAATCAGCGGGCCGCTTATCACAGCGGAGGCTTTCGTGAGGTCATTGTTTCCCACGCCGACTTTGACGCTGCCTTCGACCTCGTTGTCCGGACGGTTGGTGTTGACAATGATTGCGCCAGCCACCGCATTTCTTCCATAAAGAGCACCCTGAGGACCTTTCAGTACTTCAATTTGCTGTACGTCAAACAGTTCCTGGTTGAAGCCGTTGGGGTTGGTAACCAACACACCGTCAACAACATAGGCGAAAGACGATTCGGCGTCCCGAGTGGAAACCTGGCCGCGGATAGTCACCTGTGTGTCACCTACGTTGACCGTGTCGACAATTGTGACGTTCGGTGTGAGCGCTATAAAATCCCTTGGCCGTTCGATTCCTGCGCGTTGAATCTGATTTTCGGTGAACGCGGTTACCGCGATCGGCACCTGCTGCAAGCTCTCTTGCCGTTTGCGCGCGGTGACCAACACTTCCTCCAGCACCATGTCGTCCTGGGCGGTGGCCAGCTGCGGTAAAGTGATTAAGGCTGTACAATTGACAGCGATAATCGCGGCGCTGATTTTTTTCACACTAGTCATGTTAATCTCCTGTGAGATTGTTATTGTTTTAATATTGTGTACTTTTGCCATTGCCAAACGCTATTTCATTCATCTTCAGCATAGAAGATTCCCCGCAAAACTCCAATAACCCTAACGGGGCTCGTCCTCGCATAGTTGAACCTGTACGCCAAACGTCTTTTGAGCCACGTCCTGTACGCGCCAGCCCAGTAGTCCTTCCCTGGGCTCACTAGAGGTCATGGCCGCTCCCGCTAAAACCACGCGACTTGCTGCCTCGGCCAAATCTTCTACTGCATAGGAGATCAGAAAGAATCCCTCCCCATGTTTTTCCATATGCTTGCCAGGAATGCTCTTAGCATCCAGAGGTTGCACCAGCACCAGCCACTGTTCACCCAGCGCTGCCCTTGCGGTAATGACACCACGTCCGGGTAACGTGTCCAGCACAAATCCCTCTATACCGAATAATTCGCTGTAGCGTTGAACCCCCTCGTTGATATCCTTTACGAGAAAATTGATGTGATGAATTTTTGTGACCGCCATTCGCTAGCCGCCGGCAAGGAATGTTGGATTGACCGGTGGTGGCAAATGCGTCTCTTCCAGGCAGCGCGCGCGTACATCCTCCACGTCACCGCCAAAGTTGAACACCGGTATATCCTCGCCTCGTTCCAAGATCAATTTGTCACGCATTGACGTGGTGGCCGCTGCATCCACAACGCCGGTATCGTCAATTACAACGCCGTAGCGTTTCGCGCCCTCCCGGGTAACCAGTCGGCGTTCTACGTCCTGTCTAACCAGTTCAGGCTCACGCTGGAAGGGGTCCCCCCAGCCACCGCCGCCCCAGGTATTAAAGTACAGCACATCGCCGACCTTAACCTTTATCCCTTCCACCTTGGCAGGCAACCATTCCTCACTGCCATCATCGCGCACCAGGCGTTTGGTGGACCGTAAACCGGTGTCTCCGCCCAGAACACCCCAGGGATGGATCAACCAACGGTCGTCGTGAATACCGATTTCACCATCGGCGAGAAAGCGGTAGGCAACGCTGAGGCCATTGCCACCTCGATGCAACCCGGCACCGCCGGAATCCGGGATGGTCTCGTAACGTTCGATACGCAAGGGGAAATAGGACTCAATGAATTCATTCGGGACATTGGTGAAACCGGGCCATAGAGAGTGCCCGTCGGGCCCATCACCCACGGGGCGGCCGGGAATTCCGCCAAACCCGATCTGGAATAACTGGAACCATTCGCCATTCTGGTCATACCCCGAATAGAACAGGTGGGGGGAATCTGAAAATCCTGCCGCATTCAACATCTGCTCAGGCGCACCCATGCCCAACAAGGCACCCAGGAGGTCAAAAATCCTGCCGAGAGCATGCGTACGGCCCGACAGCGCAGCCGGAAAGTTGGGCTTTAGCAGCGTGCCCTGAGGAATGCGCACATCGACCAGATCATAAAAACCATCGTTGAAGACTATCTGCGGATCAACCACATTAATCGTGAATGAGCCGAAGAACATCTTGAACATGTCCTCGTTGAGGAAGAAATTGATGGAACTCTGGGCCTGCGGATCGGTGCCGGCAAAATCGAAAATGGCAATCTGGTCTTCTCGCCACATCCTGCACTTGATCTTATAGGGGCCCATGCCCATGCCGTCGTCACACAGGTAGTCTTCGAACTCGCGAGGCTCTTCCGGAATAAACATCTGGATGATATGCGCCATGGCATCGTGGTTGCGTTGCAGCATGATGTCCATAGTGGATGCGAAAACATCATCACCAAATCGTACCGCCAATTCGACGCACCGTTTGGCTGCTGTATTACAGGCAGCGACCAGCGCATTCAAGTCGAAGCGATTCCACTGCGGCGTGCGCACATTGTGCAAAATCAGCTCCAGAATATCGGACTGTAAAACGCCTTTCTTGTAAAGCTTGGTAGGGGGGATGCGAATCCCTTCCTGGTAGATTGTGGTGGCCTGTATCGGTATGGAGCCGGGTACCATGCCGCCATTGTCTGACATGTGCCCAAACATGGCACTCCATGCAATATGTCTACCTTCCTTGAACACGGGCACCAGTACTACCCAGTCAGGCAGATGCGATACGGCGGCATTACACATATAGGGGTCATTGGTGAGAATGATGTCGCCTTCTTCGATTTCCTCATCGTATACCCGCAGAAAAGGTGCGATAAACGAACCGAACTGGCCAACCACCATCTTGCCCTCGCGGTTGGCTATCATCGGAAAACAATCACCCTGCTCACGGATGCCAGGGGACATGGCGGTACGAAAAAGCACCGCGTCCATTTCTTCTCTCGCATTGCGCAGTGCGTTTTCTATAATGTCGACATTGACACCGTCGACCTCAACCTTGTTCAGAGGGGTAGTATTGGTTTGTATGATTGTCGCGCCCATTATCCCTTCCTTTCTGATTGAAGTGGATTAATCAATAGATTGCCCACGGCATCCACCCGGGCGTCGTAACCCGGCAATAGTACCGTGGTGGAATCCATTTCCCCGATGATGGCTGGGCCTGTCACTGTTAGGCCTTCATGCAATCTGTTTCGGTCGTATATAGGTGCAGCATGCCAATCACCTTCATAGTAAAAACGACTTTCGTGAACTTTACATTCATCCAGAGTGGTGCCTGCTTGGCCTGTGCGCAATTCGGCGATTGCCCTGGCTTTCGCTCGGGCTACCGCGCGAATCATCAAAATTTCGTGTCCATCATCCAGCTTGAAGGTAAAGAGTTGCTCGTGCTCTGCATCGAACTGGTCTGTCAGCAGCGTTACGCCTTTCTCTATCAGTTCGGACTCGGAAAAATTCACCGTAATCTGGAAGGCCTGGCCGGCGTAACGCAGGTCAGCCTGGAACGTGACCTCATGTTCTGATGCGGGTATACCATCGGCAACCAGTTCCTCGCCTGCTCGTTGCTGCAAAGCAGCCAAATCAGCCAATAGCTTGTCATCGGCGAGGTCACCGGCCATGGTCAGGTAGGTTCTTCCCGCTTCATCTTGAACTCGGGTCGTCGCGTCACCGTAGGCGCATAATACGCCGGGGCCGGGCGGGATAATCACGGGCCACGCATCGGTTAGAATGCCAAGGGCATTGGCATGCAACGGCCCAGCGCCGCCAAAGCCCACCAGGGAGAAATCCCTGGGATCGTAGCCCTGTTCCACTGATACCAGCCTGAGAGCGCCAAACATGGATTCATTCACGATCTTGACGATACCCTCGGCCGCTTCCATGAGATCAATGCCCATCATGTCTGCTACGGTCTGCACAGCCGCCATGGAGGCATCGCGGTTAATCTCCATTTTGCCGCCAAGCTGCACGTCAGAGGGTAGGTATCCTAGCACCACGTTCGCATCACACACCGTGGGCTGGTCACCGCCTTTCATATAGCAGGCCGGACCTGGTACGGCACCCGCCGACTCGGGTCCTACCCTCAGGGCCTTGGTAAGCTCTGGTACAAAAGCAATTGAACCGCCCCCTGCTCCTACTGTGCGCACATCCACGGACGGCGCTCGCACCCGCACGTCGCCGACGATAGTTTCGCGCCTGACGCGGGCCAGCGAATTCTGAATCAGTGCGACATCCGTGGAGGTCCCGCCCATGTCGAAGGTCAGGATGTTGTTGTATCCCGCGCGACTGCAGAAGTAGATTGCCCCTGAAACGCCACCAGCAGGCCCTGACATCAGCAGATTGACCGGAGATTCTTGAGCAGCGCGAGCGGATGCCAAACCACCATCGGAACGCAGGATGGATAGCTGGGTATCGGCACCCATCTTCTCTTCCAGTGCAGCCTGCATATTGCTCACATAGGTAGCCACCTCGGGGCGCACATAGGAGTTCACCACCGTTGTTTCAGTGCGCTCATATTCCTGCATTTCAGGCACCACATCGCTGGAAATGGAGATGGGTGTATCGGTGAAGATCTCGGAGGCGATTTCCCTGGCCCGCTGTTCATGTGCCGAATTAATATAGGCATTGATGAAGCAGATCGTCAGGGCTTCCACCTGCCCCTTAGCATGTAAGGTGCGTAAATCGTCGCGTAGCTTGTCCTCATCAAGCGTCCTGACCGTTTTTCCGTCAGCGCCGATTCTTTCCTGGGCGCCAATTGTCAGCTCCAGGGGGGCCAGCAGGGGTTTCTTAAGAAAGCCGACCCAGCCACCCAGGCCACCCGGACAAAATGAGCGCGCTACCTGCAGAGTATCTTCAAAGCCGGCGGTAGTGACCAGGCCCACTCGAGCGCCTTTTCCGGTAAGCACCGCATTGGTTGCCACGGTAGTGCCGTGCATGACACGGTTTACCAGTGCAGGGTCGATGCCGGACTCGTCGCAGATACGGGCAATGCCGTTGAGTACGCCCAGAGAGGAATCTTCAGGGGTTGAGGGAACCTTTGCGGTATGCGTTTCCCCGGACTCCTCATTGATCAGTAACAGATCGGTAAACGTACCACCGACATCCACACCCAGCCGATAACTCATACTTTGCTCCGTCTAATTATTATTACACCGTACCAGTATAGTTGCTCACAGGCGATCAGATCGACTTTGCGAACTGCCGCTTAAGCCATATCTTCGAACGACCACCCGGCGCTGTTCCCGTAATACTCTGGGCCAGCTCTGAAGCGTCCATAAGCCGACCCAGGTCTATGCCAGTACTGAGACCCATTTGCTCCAGCATCATGACCACGTCCTCGGTGGCGACATTGCCGGAGGCGCCCGGTGCGAAGGGGCAACCCCCAAGCCCGGCAATAGAGGCGTCAAATCTGCGGATGCCTGACTCTACTGCAGCGAATACGTTGGCCAATCCCATCGCCCGGGTATCATGGAAGTGACATCCCAGCCGCTGGGCGCCCAGCGTCCCTACCAGATTTTGGGTGAGCTCCCTGACCTGCTTTGGATTACCCGCACCAATGGTATCGGCGATCACGAACTGGTCAGCACCGAGACCGAGGAATCTGTCTGCAATTTCTTCAACCACAGCCGGTTTGGTGGGGCCGTCAAATGGGCAGGCGAACGCTACAGACACGGTCGCGATTACCTCGATATTGTCCCTGCGCGCACACTCCAGGATTCGGATGGTAGCCTCTTCGGCCTGTGCCCGAGTCATATTGACATTCTTTGCCGCCATGCCGTCACTGGCATACAGCACCATGGTGACCGATCGCGCACCTGCCGCCCGGGCCAGTTCATAGCCCTTCATATTCGGAATCAGTGAGGTGTAGTGTGCGGTGCCGCCTGCGTTCAGGGATTGCAGTAGCTGGTCTGTACCCGCCATGGCAGGTACCGCCTTGGGTGAGACGAAGCTTCCCACCTCAATATTGGGCACGTCGGCTGCTTCAAGCGCGCGCACCAGGTCTATTCTCTCATTCACTGAGAGGATCTTGGGCTGATTTTGCAGGCCGTCCCTCGGGCCCACATCATTGATAACAATGTCCTGACTCATAATATGGTCGACTATTCCTATTATCGTGTGGTGATGATCCAGCACCCGGTAACTGCTGGCGATCATGTTCGGATAGATAGCTTACCGTTACGTTCTTATAATCGCACTAAAAAAGGTATACGCAAAGATGGTCGAATCAGTTCACCTGGCTTTGCGCACACCTTTGTAGATCATCCGGTGAACCGCCAGCGGAAACAGCAGGGATTTTATCGTCCAGCGCGGGAAGCGAAAGTTGCGACCATCGGGTTGAAACACGCGCAGACCATTTGCCTGAACACCGAGTATCGACCCCCAACGATAGGGTGGGGCTGAATAGTGCTTCATAGTGGTTTGTTCGCCCTTGAGATATGCGCGAATATTATGGGCCAGCAGCCGATAGCCCCAGTTCCGCGCCGAGCTGCGGTTGGGATCAGTGGCCGCTATATCACCCACGGTAAAGACATTGTCATGGCCTTCCACCCGCAGGAATGAATCGGCTTTGACATAGCCGTCTTTGTTGAGCATATCCGCTGGAATAAAGTCGTTGTGAGGTATCCGCTTGCCAATGGCCCATAGAGTGAGGTCGGATTGAACGGCCTCCTGGCCACTGGAAAACTCGATGGGCGCGGAGGTGAGTGTGTCGCAGTTGAAGCCATCGGGGATTTTGGCACGATGACCCGGATGGAGGTGCACGCCCGCTTTGCGCAAGTGATTCTTCAGGCTTTTGCGCACCCGGGGGTGATAGCCCGGTAGGGGTTGCTCCTGGCTGTAGAACAACTGCACTGGTCTTGTAGGAAAACGGGCCGCGAGGTTGGCCGCTGCGCTCACTCCGGTGGCGCCGCCACCGATCACGGCGAAAGATTCGGCCTGCTCCATCTGCCGGGAGGTATCGTCGATCTTCCCATTGATGGATGCCAGATCCTCGATGGCATTATCGCGCCAGAAGCCGTTGCTGGCGCCTGAAGATATTACCAATACATCGTAGGGTTCATGCTGTTCACTGCCATCATCCAGCCTGACCGTAACCCTGCCATTGGCCGTATCAATGACGCTAACCAGCCCCTGTACAGTGCGCACTTCATCCAGATGCTTGTAGCGACGGTATGGCATCAGGTAGTCCTGCTTCCAGGCCTGCGGCCGGGTCAAGCGAGTGCCCAATTCCTGGCCACTGACCAGGCAGGGCTTGGGGCTGATGCCGACGATGTCGCAGTCCCCGCCCAGGTGGATTGCAACCAGCAGACCCGTATCGCCGAAGCCGGCGATAACGACACGTTTCTTCATGTATTTGGGTCCTTTGCGGTTGGAGTATCGATAGTGATCGGCCTCAAACTAGCTACTGTCCAAGATTATTGGCCTCCAGCAGAGCATACTGCTAGTCTAAGCTAGTGTGCTGAGGGCTATATTGCACCAGTTTCCCAACCCCATCATCACATTTGTCTCCACCTTGGGCACGCGGTACTCGGTCGAGTCTGAAACTAATAATAACATCAGAAGAATAATGACATGAAAATAGCCACTACTTTCCGAATCCCTATGCTGCTGGTTTTGGTAGCGGCAGCGATCGCTCTCCCCGCATTGGCCGACAATAAACTGTCCGAAGAAGAGCGGCAGCAGGGGTGGCAGTTGCTGTTTGACGGCCAAAATATGAGCCAGTGGCGAAATTTCAAGGAAGAGGGCATCAGCGACAAATGGGTCGTTGAAAACGGTACTATGAAACTGACTGGCAAGGGAGGGGGTGACATCCTTACCCGGAAAGCCTTTCGCAATTTTGATCTGCGGTTGGAATGGAACATTTCTGAGGGAGGCAATAGCGGCATTTTCATTCTCGCCGACGAAGAGGGTAGCCATATCTACTCACACGCGCCGGAAATCCAGATTCTCGATAACGAACGACATTCCGACAATGCAATCGACTCTCACCGCTCGGGATCTCTCTACGATATGGTGCCGTCACACCCTTCGTCCCACAAACCTGCGGGTCAATGGAATCAGGTGCGAATCGTGTTTAACGACGGCTTTTTACAAGTTTGGCAGAATGGCGTTGCGACCGTGAATATCACTATTGGCGACAGCGCCTGGGATACGCTTTTCGAGGCCAGCAAATTCAGTGGCAGTTTGGGCCGTTTTTTTAGCGATTTTGAAGGCTTTGCAGAAGCAAAATCCGGGCACATCGGCCTACAGGATCACAGTGATCCGGTAGCGTTCAAAAATATCAAAATTCTGGAGCTAAAATAGCGATGGACTTCAACTATGACGTTGTTGTCGTGGGATCGGGGGCCGGCGGTGCCATGGCGGCTTATACGCTGACCAAAGCCGGAAAAAAAGTACTGATGCTGGAGGCGGGGCGCGATTACGACCCGGTGAAAGAAACGCCGATGTTTAAAGAGGCTCACGAAGCGCCGTTAATGGGAGCGCCAACCCCGGATAAGAATTTCGGCTTCTACGATGCCACCGTCGACGGCGGTTGGGAAGTTCCCGGCGAGCCCTATACCACCGGCGAGGGTAGTGAATTCAAATGGTGGCGAGCGCGCATGCTAGGTGGTCGGACCAATCACTGGGGGCGCTATTCATTGCGGTTCAGTGAGCATGACTTTAAAGGCTACAGTCGCGATGGCCTGGGCGCCGACTGGCCGTTTGAATACGCTGATATTGCGCCATGGTATGACAAAACTGAGGAGCTTGTGGGAGTGTGCGGTACCAACACTGGTCTGGACGACATGCCAGATTCCTCCCCCGGTGTACTGCATACGCCACCCAAACCCAGGGTGCCGGAGTTACTGGTTGCTGCTGCAGCCAAGAAGTTGGGCATTCCTTCAGCACCGATGCACAGGGCAGTCCTCACTCGACCAATAGACAACCGATCCGCCTGCTTCTATGCCACGCCTTGTGGGCGAGGCTGTTCCATTGGTGCCGCATTTCAGACAACGACCTCGCTAATTCCCATGGCGCGGGCCACAGGCAATCTCGAAATCGTTACCGATGCTATGGTCAAGTCGGTGGATGTGGATGAGCAGGGGACAGTAAACGCCATAACCTATATAGACCGAAAAACGGCCGGAAGCATACGCTTGGACGCCAAGGTCATTATCCTCGCGGCAAGCGCTTGTGAATCCGCCCGCATTTTGCTTAATTCCAAAAGTAAAAGTTTCCCCGGCGGGCTGGCGAATTCCAGCGGTCAGGTGGGCAGAAATATCATGGACTCTACGGGGGCGAATCTGGGGGCTGATATTCCGGCACTGGAGGGGCGGCCTATTTATAACGAAGACGGGCACACGGCTAACCACCTGTTTATTCCCTGGTGGGGGCACGAAGCGCAAGCAAAGGGTGAGTTAGATTTTGCACGAGGTTATCACTTTGAGCTCGGTACGGGCTTTAAAGCGCCCGGGTCCTATTACCCTCCCAAGTTACAGGGGTATGGCCCCGAGATTAAGCATCAGTCAAAACAGAATTACGGTTCTCATGTGGGGTTGTCTCTGCGCGGAGAAATGGTGCCCAATGAGCACTGCTATATGGAAATTGACGATGAAGTGAAAGATAAATGGGGGATTCCGGTCGCCAAGTTTCACTGGAAATGGTCAGAGCAGGAGCTGAACCAGGTTGCGCACGGCTTGGAGACAGCCAAGGATATCCTGACGACCATGGGCGCTACGGTTACCGATCTGCCCTCTCCGGAAGAGGCGATAAAAAAAGGTGGTGAGATTATCCACGAGGTGGGCACTACCCGTATGGGCGAGTCCCCTCAGGATTCGGTCACTAACCAGTACGGCCAAACCTGGGACTGTGACAATTTGTTCGTAATGGATGCCGGCGTATTTGCCTCCAACCCACACAAGAACTGTACGCTGACAATCATGACGTTGGCCATGCGCAACGCCAGCTGGCTGTCATCCCAGCTTGATAAGGGGGCGATCTAGTGAGCGAGTCTTATCATATTCAACAGTCTATAGCGTTCACGGAAGAGCCCACGCGCACGCGTTTGACGCGCCGCCAGTCATTCAAGTGGCTGGGCGCAATAACCGCGGGATTGACCCTGCCGTTAATCAGCGGTTGCGAAAAGATGGCTGTCTCTGCAGCCAAACTCGCCGGACATTGGCCTGACCTGGACCTCGAACCTATTACCGGGAAAGGTTACGGCACCGATCCCAATCTGATTACGCCGCCTACCACTCCCTGGCCACTGACCATGACGGCTGAGCAGCGAGAGTTGATGTCTGTTCTCGCCGATATTCTGATTCCCCGGGAAGGAAGCAGGCCCTCAGCCGCGGAACTGAATGTGACCGATGTGATGGACGAGTGGGTGAGTGCCCCCTATCCGAGCTTCCAGTCTGACAGAGTAGAGATACTTTCCGGTCTGGTTTGGTTGGATGAGGAGTCCACGCGACGCTTCGATATAAAATTCGTTCAGGCGTCGCCACAACAGCGATTACAAATCATTGACGACATAGCCTATGAAAAAGCTGAGTCAGAACTGCAATATGCCTATATAGCCAGGGTTTTCGATGGCGTCAGAACCCTGGTTACCATCGCCTATTTCGGTTCACCGGAAGGTGGCAAGGATCTGGGCTATCAGGGTAATGTCCCGATTGCCGGGGATTATCCCGGCCCTACACCTGAGGCTATAGCGCACCTTGACGGGGTTCTTGAGGAGCTGGGTCTGGCCGACTACGCCTATTCCTGAGTCACTGTAGCTGATTGAAACGATAGTCAATTGGATCCTTCCACCTATGTCCATTTTGAACAAGCTAGCCATCACCCTGGTACTGTTACTTATTGCTTCGTGCGCGCATGAACAAATATCCTGGCGCGGAGGAACCGACCAGCTACTGGTGTTCAGCAAGACATCGGGTTATCGGCACGGCTCTATAGAAACCGGCGGGCAGGCGCTGATCACCCTGGGCCTGGAAAGTGGGTTCCATGTCACGGTAACGGAAGAGGCGGGCGAATTCACTCTTGGAAACCTTCAACAGTATGCCGCCGTGGTATTTCTCAATACCACCGGTGATGTTCTGGACCCATTGCAGCAATCAGATTTCGAGCAATATATTCGCGGGGGTGGTGGCTTTGTTGGCATTCATGCGGCAACAGACACCGAGTATGAATGGCCATGGTACGGCAAGCTGGTAGGCGCCTATTTTGACAGTCACCCAGAAATCCAGGAAGCGTCTCTACGGGTGATTGATAAAAATCATCCGTCAACGGCTTCGCTGGAAGACAGTTGGCAGAAAACGGACGAATGGTACAACTTCAAAGCTATCAGCCCGGATATTACCGTACTGGTTGAATTAGACGAGCACAGCTATAGCGGCGGCACCAATGGCGGCGAGCATCCCATTTCCTGGTACCAGGAATATGACGGCGGACGCGCGTTCTACACCGCCATGGGGCATACAAAAAAGAGCTATAAAAATCCGGTATTCTTGCGGCACCTCCTTGGCGGAATTGCCTACGCAATGGGAGATGATACCTTGGTCGCCGAAATGCCAGATGAGATTGAATTCGTCAGGACGGTGCTGGACCTCAACCTTGATGAACCGATGGAACTGGACGAGTTGCCCGGTGAGGGCATCCTGTTTGTAGAGCGTAGAGGCGCGATAAAACTCTATGATTTCGCCGATGAAACAACGAAGAAAGTTGCACAGCTGGAGGTTTTTTA
>JBALWA010000021.1:0-69904 GCA_036960305.1 Halioglobus sp.
TGATGGCTCACCAAGGCAATTTTTATCCCAACCAAGCCCCCGGTACTCTGAGCGATTAAACGGGAATGGGGAGCAGGCAGGTAGGTAGGGCTGTGGGTTGGCAGAATAAGCTGGTGAGCATTGATCGCTACCGCCATCCTTGGCTCTCGCGATCTACCGTCCATCCCTGGACATAAAGACACACGGTCGTGTGTCAGGCCACCAGCTCGTTCCGCCAATCCGCAGACCGGGATCGAAGCGCTTTAGAACAGGGGTCAGAGCACCTTTTCGGTGGGGCCTGAAAAAGTGGTCTGACCCCGATTTGTGCCAGCCTGCAGCTTGGTTCAGCGTCAGCTTCGATTGACCGGTAGTATTATTTCCTCGCCGCCGGGCTCCAGCAATGCCAGTGCTTTGTTGCGGGAATTCCCCACCGCCCTGTTCAAGGGCACCAGCTTCAGGCCAGTTTTTAACTCGCTGCAAAAGATGGAATCGTCATCGGCGATAGGCTTTTCATTATCCAGCCACCGCGGCCACTCGTCTGCAGCCAGCATCACCGGCATGCGTGAATGCCAAGGTTTGAAAGATTCGGCAGCATCAGTTGTCACTACGGTACAGGACAACAGGGGCGCATCCCCTCCCCGCCAAACGTCCCACAAAGCGGCGACCGCCATCGCGCCGGATTCGCTGGAGATATCGTAGGGTTGTTTGACCCCGTCTTCAGTGCGCCACTCGATAAAACTGCTCATGGGCACCAGGCCACGCTGACTGCGAAAAGGCTTCTTATAGGCCGCCCGGCTGGACAGGGACTCGCTGCGGGCGTTAAACATGGCGTATTTCTGGTCGACCTGCTTTGCCCAGGCCGGCGTCAGCCACCAGCGCGCGGGGACAATCTCGGCCTCAGCACCCAGGCCTCGCAGCAGTGACACCGGTTCGGTAGGTGCAACATTGATCGCCTGTGGTAATTGCAGGTCGATACCCAGATCCCGCAACAACTCCTGCAGGCCCGGATTATCAATGACATTAAATCGTCCACACATGGGCTCTACTGTGCCCAATTCGGGTGTGGGCTGCAATGGCTGGCAGTGATTGCCTTGATCTCTGTGACTCCAGGGTTATATCGCCCAGGTCCGCTGCCCGAAGGCTGCGTAGCTAGAAGTCTCGGCGTGCTGGACAGGTGGTACACAGCAAAGGACAGTGCGGTAATAATCTCTCAACCGGGACTCCATTAGTTCAATACTCATCGTGTTGAGCCCTATTTAACCAGCAAACCCACTTTTGCCAAGACTTCATCAATGACTGCCGCAGGTGCCTTTTCAATGAGCTTAATACCCCGCTCAACATAGTCAATTGTTCGCACCTGCTGACACAGTACGGCACCCTGGGTCTTACCTTCGCGCAACACAACCTCAAATCCGTGCCCTCTAACCCGACTGGTAACGGGTGCAACCAACGCCAACTTAAACTTCCGGTTGAATGGTTCGGGTGACAGTACGATAGCGGGCCGTTTGTGTGCCTGTTCGTGCCCTGCTGAAGGGTCAAAATCTGTCCAGATCAGATCTCCACGTTTTGGCGTATAGGCCACCTAGATAATCTCCCGGCCTACTGGTGGATCTCCTAGCCATTGTCTATCTTCATCCGTCAATTTCGCGGCACTCGCGGGCGTTGCAGCAAGCAAATCTTCCAACGAATATTCGGGAGTGGATGCCTTGATAGTGATCTGACCATCTTCAGCGATGATATCGACAGCCTCGCCTAACTTGAGACCAGATTTGACTAGCGCCGCATTGGGAATGATAGCGCCTGCCGAGTTACCCCATTTTCTAATATTGGTACGCACGACGAACTCCTGCTTAGACTAATGTATATGCTATAGCTGACGGACTATGTTTACACATATGTTTAAACATAGCAACAATAAGACGTACCCGTCCAGTGGCTAAACCGCCACACCCCTAAGAGTAAAGATCTGAAAAACCTGCCGGGACACCCTGAAGAGGGTAATCCATTAACCTGCTGTGCCCAAATCAGCTTAGGGATGCAAAAGGTCTGTATTGATATACCCCCAGCGCATACTCCACCACACTCAGGCCGGGATAGCTTGCACCCCGCTCCCCGCCAGTAGTACCCTAACCGGCGCGATTATCAGGAGATCCCGCGCATGAGCGACAAACCCCTGGCGCCAGCGATCGAAGGCTGGCACACCATGAGTTCCAAACCGCACCTTATTGGCACCCAGTGCAAGGCCTGCGGCACCTATTTTTTCCCCAAGCAAACCCAGTTCTGCAAGAACCCACACTGCGAGAGCACCGAGTTTGATGAAGTCGAACTCAGCAGAAGAGGCCACGTCTGGAGCTATACCAGCGCCAGCTACAAGCCACCCGCCCCTTTTGTGGCTGCAGACCCCTTTGAGCCCTATGCCATTGCCGCTGTGCGACTGGAAAAAGAGCAAATGGTGGTATTGGGCCAGGTCGTAACAGGCGTAGGTGTTGAGGACCTGAAAGTGGGTATGCCCATGGAGCTGGTGCTGGAAACCCTGCACGAGACGGAAGAAGACACCAAAGTCACCTGGAAATGGCAGCCGGCATCCGCCTGATGACCCCGAGAATCTGGAGTAGGAAGTAACATGTCTAACGAAATAGCAATTCTGGGTGCGGGGATGCACCCCTGGGGCAAATGGGGCCGCAACTTTGTCGAGTATGGCGTCGCCGCCGCCCGCGAGGCCCTGGCCGATGCCGGTGTGCCCTGGCAGGACGTTCAGTTTGTCTCCGGGGGCGCGACCATTCGCAACGGTTACCCCGGCCAGGTGGCTGGTGCAACCTTCGCCCAGGCACTGGGCTGGCAAGGCGCTGAGGTGAACACCTCCTATGCGGCCTGCGCCTCGGGCTCACAGGCCCTGGCAGCGGCGCGCAGTAAAATCCTTTCCGGTGAGTGCGAAGTCGCGCTGGTCGTCGGCGCCGACACCACCCCCAAGGGCTTTCTCGCACCGGCTGGCGGCTACCGTCCGGAAGATCCCGATTGGGTGCGCTTTTACCTGGGCATCACCAACCCAACCTACTTTGCGCTCTACGCTCGCCGCCGCATGGACGTATACGGTGACACACTGGAAGATTTTGCCGCCGTCAAAGTGAAGAACTCGCTCATTGGCAGCAAAAACCCCCGCGCACGCTACCGCAAAGCCTTTAGCCTGGAAGACGTCGCGGCATCAGCGATGGTCGCAGATCCCCTGCGACTGATGGACATTTGCGCCACCAGCGATGGCGGCGCCGCACTGATTGTTTCCAGCCTGGAGTACGCCAGGAAGATCGGCAAAGGCAATGCCCCGCGCGTAGCCGCCATCTCTACAGTGACGCCCACCTTCGCCAGCGAAGTGGTTGAAATGCCTGATATCGCCACAGATTCAGCAGCTGCTGACGGCATTGAAGCGCAGAGCTTTCGCGCTTCCCTGCCGGTCAAAGCCTATGAAGAGGCTGGTATTGGCCCTGAGGATATCAGTTTGGCCGAGGTCTACGACCTCTCCACTGCACTGGAACTGGACTGGATTGAAGACCTGCAACTGGCACCTCGTGGTGAAGCGGCGGGCCTACTGCGATCGGGTGATACGGCGCTGGGGGGCAAAATCCCGGTCAATGTCTCCGGTGGCCTGGCCTGTTTTGGTGAGGCGGTACCGGCTCAGGCCATTGCCCAAATCTGTGAACTCACCTGGCAACTGCGAGGTGAAGCGGGCGACCGCCAGGTGCAGGGCGCCAAAGTGGGCATCACGGCCAATCAGGGCCTGTTTGGTCACGGCAGTTCGGTCATCATCAAGAAGTAGCTTTCAACTGCGAGACCCATTCCGCTTGCGCCAGCTGGCGGGTGGTCTCGCTGATCAGTATTACTGAGTCTCTGGCTCCGGGTCTGCACTGCGCACACTGGCCTGCTGCAAAAATGCGATCAAGTCAGCCCGCTGTTGCGGGTCGGGTACCCCCAGGCTCATCATGAGTGACTCGGGAAACATTTTCTGCGGGTTCTCCAGCCAGGCGTACATAAATTCCGGCGTCCAGACAAATTCAGCCTGTTTGAATTGCTCGGAATAATAATCAAAGCCCGCTTGTTTGCCAGCCACCTTGCCAAAAATCCGGTGCAGGTTGGGTCCATTATTATGGCCTATATATTTCTCGGCATAATGGCAGGTACGGCAGGCTGCAAACAGCAGACGACCCCTTGCGGGATCGCCTGCGGGCATGGCCGATGACGGGCTCTCAGGCTCCTGTGCGATCACAACCGTAGCGCCCGGCAACAACAGTAAACAAGACAATATCAGGCGACAGGCGGCAGTCATGCGCTCACTCCTTTCCCGGCGACAGACTTGCCGGCCTGGCGGCCAAAGAAGGTACAATCGCCCACAGAGATTCCGCTGGCAATATAGGGCGCCACCGGCAGGCCCGCGGTGTTGCGGCCCGCTGCAAACAAGCCAGGTATATTCTCTCCGAAACTGTTGACCACCTGACCGGAGGTGCGGGTATGCAAACCACCAAAAGTATGGGAGGCAAAAAACGCCTGATCGACAGACAAATCCCAGGCCTTATACGGCGGCCCCTGTAAGGGCCGCAGAAAATCGCGACTTTTTTGAAACATCGGATCCGTGCCATTTTGTGCATAGCGGTTGTAGTAGGCCACCGTGTTTTGCAATGCCCCTTTGGGCAGACCCAGCTGATTGGCCACGTCGCCGATGGAGTTGCCCTTGGCCACGGCCAAAAAATTGTCTTGTTTGAACTGATAACTGCTGCGGTTATCCGTAATCAACCAGGCCTTGCCGCCCTGGTGGTAGGCAATGCTGTTACCCATAACTGCGTGGTAGGATTCCTCGGAAACAAAGCGCTGCCCCGAAGCGTTCACCACGATTCCGGAAATTACGTTCTCAGGGGGGTAAATAGGTGCGATGGCAAAGCCCTCGTGCATTCGTAATGCTTCTGCGCCCACGGCAATGCCCATATTGATGCCGGCACCCAGATCACCCGCGCTGGCCCAGGGCACAGAGCAGTCATACAGTTTCGGCGCATAGCGCTGTAGCATCTCCCGATTATGAATAAAACCACCGCACGCAAGCACGATGCCACGCCTTGCCCTGATACTTTTTCGAACACCGTTCACGTTCACCAACATGCCTGCAACGCGGCCATCACTTTCGACTATCAGTCGTTCGCCAGAAGTAAGCACTTGCATGCGCACCCCCTGCGCCTCTGCAGTTCGCAACAGGGCTTCCATCAGAGCGCGACCGCCGTTCATCCCCGGCACGCCGGGCACATGCCCCCTGGGAGCCGGTGTTGCCTGTTCCCTGGCGGGCCAGGCCAGTTCATTGCCGGAAAAATACAGGGACTCGTCGCCCATCGGCAAGCCTTTGGCCTTGGTAAATTTTTGCAGGTAGGGCACCCCCTGGTCGAACAGCCAATCAAAGTGGTCAACACTTTGTTCACAGTACAGCTGGATTTTATCCTCTTGCTGATGCACCCCGCCGGCCGAGACGATAAAGTTGTACATCGCCTCCGGCGAGTCCTTTATATTCAATGACCGCTGCAACGACGTGCCGCCACCGGCGTAGATTACCCCGCCGGACAGGGCGGAGGAGCCTCCGGGTTTTAGCAGTGATTCTATTACCAGCACTTTAGCGCCCGCAGCGCTCGCTTCCAAAGCTGCACTGATTCCCGCGGCTCCGGAGCCCGCGATCAGAACGTCGGTGGTAATATCCCAGGATTTTACTTCCGCACTGGGCATAGCCGCTGCGCCGGCGGCCAGGGTTGTGGCTGCAGTCGCTCCCAGCCCGGCCAGCAAACCGCGACGACTGAGCCCTTGAATGTCAGACTTCTCACTCACCTCTTAACCCTCCATCCAACCCATACTCACGTACTCCAGTTTGCCGTCCACCATATAACATCGGTGCCTATGGCCATCCGTCTCCATTTCTTCATTCTCATAACCGGCGTCCCCGGCGTAGAGAAAACAGATGCCGTCGTTCACGAAAACCATATGGGGGGCATAGATGATTACCTCTCGCCCGCCTATAGTCTCCCGTGCATCGTCACAGCGTTCATGGGACGAAATATCCACCAGACTGATATAGGTCGGCGGCATCAAACGCAGCGCCTCGTCAGCGTCAACAGCTTCGGCGCAAGCGGCTTTAGGGCAGACCCAGCGGTGGCTGGCGATTTCGCCGCCGTCAACCCGCACCTCCTGGTCATCCTTCAGGATGGCCAGGAAAAACCAGGTGGAGAATCGTTTCTTAGCCCCCTCGGGGGTGGTCCAGTGCGATTGGTAAACCAATTGATCGGCACTGATTGTCAGCCCCGCTTCTTCCTGGGTTTCCCTGATGGCGGCATTTACCGCCGCTCCGTATTCATCCCGGTCCTGGGGATAATCCACCTCATCTACCTTGCCGCCCGGGAAAACCCACATGCCGCCCATATGCTTAACTGCCTGGCTGCGCTGTACCAACAAGGCCTCCATGCCTTTATCGCCGTCGCGCAACAAAACAATGGTCGCTGCGGGCAGCACGGGTTCAACCTGGTCACTGGTTTCAATCATAGCTCTAACCTCGTGTACTCAAGGGTAAAAACGGCTAATTGTATCGATCACACAAGCGGGACGGTCGCCCCCCTCGATTTCAATAGTCATACGCACGACCACCTGTACTCCCCCCTTGACCTCCTCTACCGCGATCACTTCGCCGCCGCCGCGCACGCGACTGCCTACCGGCACTGGAGCAGGAAACCGCACTTTCTCACAGCCATAATTCACCCCCATAGACACATTATTCACCTGCATAATCTGTGGCAAAAACAGATTAGCCAGCGACAGGGATAAATAGCCATGGGCGATCGTCTTGCCAAACGGTCCCTGCGCCGCCCGCTCGGGGTCCACGTGAATCCACTGGTGATCACCCGTGGCATCCGCAAAGAGATTAATACGCTGTTGGTCAATCTCCAGCCATTCGCTGTAGCCCAGATGCTCCCCCACGGTTACAAGAAGTGCCGCCGGATTGTCAAAGGTTGTGGTCATGGTAAATGCCTGTATAAGTTACACGTGATAGCAGAGACTATAGCAAGGGGGTACAGAGGCAAAGCCCCGACGGTTCAACTGTTCCCACTAAAGCCTTCACTGGATCAAAATAGCAGTGTAAATTCACCTTGATCTTGTCTATATTAGCCACAACCCGCTCAATAAGAGGATAAGTACTATGTTGGAAAATCTGGATGTGACCGCCCTGATAAATGATTACGCCCTACCCTGGGGTATCAAACTGGCGCTAGCGCTGGTTATCTTCGTCGTCGGCCGCATCGTGGTAGCGACCGTGGTAAACGTGGTGGGGCGATTGATGCGCAGCCGGGAAATGGACGAAATGCTCGTTCGCTTCTTGTCTTCCATCCTTCGTTGGGTCCTGTTGTTATTTGTCATTATTGCGGCCCTGAGCCAACTGGGCATCGATACAACGTCACTGATCGCGCTACTAGGTGCTGCAGGCCTGGCCATCGGCCTGTCGCTGCAAAGCTCACTGTCAAACTTTGCCGCTGGCGTGATGATTATTGTTTTCCGCCCGTTCAGCAAAGGTGATTTCGTAGAGGTGGCCGGTGCCACGGGTGTCATTGATAGCATTAATATTTTCACCACCACTATGACCACACCCGACAACAAGGAAGTCATTGTTCCTAACGGCTCCGTCATGTCCAGCAATATCACCAACTACTCAGCGCGAGACACCCGCCGGGTTGATATGGTCTTTGGTATTTCCTACGACGATGACCTGCGTAAAGCCAAGCAATTACTGGAGGACATTATCGCTGCGGATGACCGTGTACTCGCTGACCCGGCCCCGGTTATTGCCCTGAGTGAACTGGCTGATTCCAGCGTCAATTTCATTGTTCGTCCCTGGGCCAAAGCAGAGGATTACTGGGCGATCCTATGGGATACCACAGAAACTGTGAAACTCAAGTTTGATGAAGCCGGTATCAGCATCCCCTACCCCCAAATGGATGTGCACATGGATAAGCCCCAATAGCCCCGTCTCGGGCACAATAGCGGGGCCCCGCCCCGCCACCTACCAGCACGCGCAACAGCCGATCATTACAAGGATTTCACAGTTTTCAGGGCGGACAGTGTGGTATAAATAGGCCTTAATACTGTCCATCTGCTCCCTGCCTCCTGGCTGCAACAATTGCTGCCGGGTTCCGCGGGTGGCAGGTCGCTCTCGTTTGGAATGAAAATTGGCAAAGTCCCGCAACAAAATACTCCTTCCCTTTCTGCTGATAACCGGTGCATCACTGGTGTCATTCCTGCTGTTCCTGGTCAGGCCACCTTCACAAATCACCGAACCCGTCTACGTACCGGTCACCATTGACGTCGCCGAAGTAGTCAAGGAAGACATCCGTATCCCCATCCAGGCCCAGGGCTCTGTTAGCCCGCTGCGGGAAACCAACCTGGTATCGGAAGTAAAAGGTAGCATTGTGGAAACCTCTCTCGTGTTTAACGTCGGTGGGTTTATCTCCAAAGGCGAGATCCTGCTGCGCATTGATCCCCGCAATTACCAGACCAAGCTATTACAGGCACAAGCTTCAGTGGAATCAGCCAACAGCAACCTGGCACAGGAAAAGGGTCGGGCAAAGGTCGCCCTGCAGGAATGGAAAAAGCTCCCCAGCGGCAGCCAACGCAGTGAAGCGGCTAAGGATTTGTACTTACGCAAGCCTCAAATGGAGCAGGCCCAGGCACAGGCTCTGGCCGCCATGGCCGATTTGAACACGGCGCGCGATAATCTGGAACGGACAATTATTCGTGCTCCCTATGACGCCATGATACGTAAAAAGAGCAGTGAATTAGGGCAGTTTGTGGGTGAAGGTACGCCTTTGGCCGAAATATTTTCGGTGGACTATGCCGAAGTTCGCCTGGCCGTCCCCCAGAGCAAGCTGGCCTACATAGACCTCCCGGCCCCGGGAGAGAAACAGATAACGGGATCTCCCGTGGATCTCTACACCGATGTATCGGGCGAGGTTAACCACTGGACAGCGTATATGCACCGTACAGAGGGAACGTACGATGAACGCTCACGGGTATTATTCACCGTGGCGCGTGTTGAAGATCCCTACGCACTGAAAGACAAGAACAAAAAACCCTTGCGCATTGGCACCTTCGTGAACGCCAGCATTGAGGGCAAGAACCAGGAGAACCTGGTTGCCCTGCCAAGATACATCCTGCGCGCAGGAAATTATGTTTGGGTGGTGGATGAAAACATGCAATTGCGCAACCGAAAACTGAGCATTTTGCGCACAGGCGGCGACACCATGTATATCACCGCGGGACTTGAGAACGGCGACCTGGTCTCTCTCACCGCGCTGGACAGTACATTCACCGGCGCGACCGTGGATATCATCTCTTCCACGCCCAGCAATGTCCGGCCCCCAGCCCACCCGGCGCCAGAAGCGTTGCGCGAGTCGGCGGACCCCACACCCACCGCCAGGCTCACCGCCTCACAACCGCCTGCTGTTAAAGCAGGGGCCGACGCGGGGTGAGTAAACACGTCCACAAAGGGATTATCGCCTGGTTCGCCTACAACCCGGTCGCTGCCAACCTGTTAATGGTTATCATCATGGTGGTCGGCCTCGCCTCCGCCTTCACCATACAACGTGCCATTTTTCCCGCTTTCGATATAGAAATCATTTCGGTCACCATGCCCTACCCCGGGGCGGCACCGGAGGAAGTAGAGAAAGGGATTGTTGAGAAGATCGAAGAGGCAATCAACGATGTCGATGGTATCAAGCGAGTAAAGTCCTCGGCCTACGAGTCCTACGCGCAGATGATCATTGAGCCATTGGAAGGCACAGACCTGGCCGCCCTGCTAAGCGATGTCAAAAACCGGATTGATGGCGTTCAACACTTCCCGGAAGAATCGGAAAAAGCCATCGTCATGCAGCCCGAACTGCTGTTCCCGGCCCTCACTGTACAAATCTCAGGCGAGCTGGACGAACGGGGTATGAAATCGCTGGCCGACGACATTCGCCGTGAATTGCTCACCTACCCGGAGGTCTCCGCCGCTACCGTCGTTGGCGCCAGAGATTATGAAATTTCTGTAGAAATCTCGGAGCAGCGACTGCGGGAATACCACCTGACCCTGAGCGAGGTATCGAAGATCATATCCGTCTCCTCCCTGGACCTGCCCGCGGGCTCCATCCAGACCGAGAATGGCAATATTATGCTGCGTACGCTGGGTCAGGCCTACGAGCAAAAGGACTTTGAGTCGGTGGTACTCAAGACCTGGCCTGATGGCACGCGCTTGCTGCTAAGCGATATCGCCACAGTCAGGGACGACTTTGTCGATGCCCAGGGCTTCGCCATGTTTGATGGACAATACTCTCTGGGCATCAATGTCTACGCCATGGGCAAGCAGGACATTATCAAAACCGCGAACGTTGCAAAGGCCTATGTGGCGGCTAAGAACGAGCAGCTCCCCCAGGGCGTCAGCCTGAATATCTGGTCAGACATCACCTATTACCTGGATGACCGCCTGGGTATGATGGTGAAAAACCTGGGTATGGGTGCCCTGCTGGTGTTCTTCATTCTCGCGCTGTTCATGGAGATCAAGCTGGCATTTTGGGTCATGCTGGGGATTCCGGTGTGCTTTCTGGGCGCCATGGCGTTTATCAATACGCCTTACATCGACTCTTCTCTCAATATGATCAGTATTTTCGGGTTTATCCTGGTGCTGGGTATCGTGGTCGATGATGCCATTATCATGGGTGAGAGCGCCTATACCGAGCAGGAAGAATTTGGGCACAGCGCCGACAGCATCATTCGCGGCGTACACCGGGTCTCCACGCCCGCCACCTTCGGCGTACTGACCACCATCGTCGCTTTCGTGCCCACACTGTTCATCGACGGGGCCTTCGGAGCGTTTCCAGAAGCCTGTGGCTGGGTTGTCATCCTCTGCCTGTGTTTCTCTCTGGTAGAATCCAAGTGGATACTGCCAGCGCATCTGGCTCACAGTAAGCCCGCAAGCAGCCGCTGGCTGGTGCAGATAGATCACGTGCAGGAGTCGGTCAACCGGCGCCTCAAAGCCTTTGTGAACAATCGCTACAAGCCGCTGATGGAGCGCTGCATTGCAGAGCGTTATACCACCCTGGCCTTTTTCCTGTCGCTGCTGATCCTGTCCGGAGGCCTGGTGGCCGGAGGTATCGTCCGCACAGTACTGTCGCCGGATATACCCGGCGAGTTCCTGGCGTCAGAGCTGCGTATGTCAGAGGGCACCCCCGAGCAGAGAACACAGAACGTTATCGCCCAGATTGTCACCGCACTAAATGAAGTGGAAGCCGATTACCAACGAGAGTACAGCACAGACCAAAAACTCATCGCCCATATTTTTGCCTCCGGCCACAGTCGAATTAATGGCAGAATTGATGTCGAGTTGACCAAAGAGGACAAGCGGCAACTCTCTACCCGGGACATTGAAAACCGGTGGCGAGAAAAGATAGGCCTGGTTCACGGTACCGATGTTCTGGCAATCAGTAGCGCAGACGGCCCCAGCTTTGGACCGTCCATCGCTTTCAACCTGATGCACAAAAACTTCGCCACCCTGCGCCTCGCCGCAAACGACCTTGAGGAGGCGATGAGACACTACGCCGGCCTCTACGACATCCGTAACGGCGCCAGTGATACCGCCGACGAAATGCATCTGGATATCCTGCCCGAAGGAGAATCCCTGGGTTTAACGCGCTACGAACTGGGCAGCCAGGTCCGGCACGCATTCTACGGTGCGGAAGCCCAGCGTGTGCAACGGGGTATGGATGAAGTCAAGGTCATGGTGCGCTACCCCAAGGCTGACCGCGAGACAACCAGCAGCCTCGAAAGCATGTTTATACGCACGCCGGAAGGCGATGCCGTACCTTTCGAAACGGTCGCCCGAATGGAGGTCAAGCAGGGCCTGATAAAAGCCACGCACATCAACTATCAACGGGCCGCGGAAGTGACGGCTGAAACCCGCAAAAAAATCGTCGAACCATCAAAGGTCATCGCTGAAATAAAACGCGACATACTACCGGACTTGATTAAGAAATACCCCGGACTTAGCTACAGCCTGGGTGGTTCGGCGGAAGAAGAGGCCAAAATGGCCAACAGCATGATTGTGGGCTTTACCCTGGCTCTATTCGCCATTTACGCCCTGCTCGCGATTCCAACGAAGTCCTATTTACAGCCCATGATTATTATGGGGGTCATCCCCTTCGGCATTATTGGCGCAATTGTCGGTCACTGGATTACCGGCTACCCCCTGAGCATGATGTCCCTGATGGGTGTTATCGCCCTGAGTGGCGTGGTGGTGAACGACAGCCTGATCCTGGTGGACTATGTCAACAAAGCCGTGGCTGAAGGGACAGACCGATACACCGCAGTGGTAGACGCCGGCACGCGCCGGTTCAGGGCCATCCTGCTGACATCACTAACCACCTTCTTTGGCCTTGCTCCCATCCTGATGGAGCGCAGCGTGCAGGCTCAGGAAATTATTCCCATGGCAATCTCGCTGGCATTTGGCATCGTCTTTGCCACCGTCATTACGCTGCTACTGGTGCCCTGTCTCTACATGATCCTGCAGGACCTGGATGAGTGGCGATCAGGCCGACACGCCACCGATGACAAAGACCTACCGACCGGAGCGCTTGTAGAACCTTGATAGCCGCAACGGGCGGGGCCCCACTGCGATTCACTTCCCCTATTTCAGATGTAGGGGAAAAATGTCAGCCCGGCCAAAACAACCGCGAACATCGAGGTTAACAACACCGTACCAGCAGCCACATCCTTGGCCTTGCCGATCAGCGGGTGTTGTTGGGGTACGGCGGCATCTGACAAGTACTCCAAAGCCGTATTCATCCCCTCAGCCAGCCAGACCAGGCAAACTATCAGGACCAACACCTGGGCGTCGTGACGGGACACCTCGAGCCAAAGCGCCAGCGCCAACACCACCACCGTGGCCAGGGCGTGCACGCGGGCATGCACTTGTTCGCGCAACAGCGTGCCCAGACCACGAAACGCGTGACCGAAACTGACAATGCGCTGGCGCCACCAGGCCATCGTCATTCCCTGGACATATAACGTGCTTCCTGGGTGTTGATGCGAACGCGCTCCCCCACCTCCAGGTATTCAGGCACCTGCACAACCAGACCACTGGCGAAGGTCGCCGGTTTATTGCGCGCAGACGCTGAAGCCCCTTTGATACCCGGAGCGCACTCCACAATCTCCAATACCACGGACTGAGGCAGCTCGATGGCCACAAAGTCCCCGTTTACCAGTAGCCCCATGATTCCATCGAGCCCATCAGATATATAGGGCAACTGTTCTGCCATACTGTCCGGCGAAAGGTGATACTGGCTGTAGTCCTCGTTATCCATGAAGACGTAGAACTCGTCATCCATATAGGAAAACTGGACTGTGCGTCGCTCCACATCAACATCCCCAAGCATATCGTCGCCCTTGAAGGTCTCATCCAGCTTTTGCTTGGTGCGCACATCGTAGAAACGTATTTTGTACAGCGTATTTGCGCCGCGACTGGAGGGCGACTTTACCTCAATGTGATTAATCACATAGGCATTGCCGTCTATCTCAACCACTCCGCCCCGTTTTAACTCACTCGCCTTTGGCACTGACCTCTCCTTACAAACATTTTGCGAGTATAATGGCGACCCGACGGAAAACTGGCAAGCAAATCATGGGGCAATTCAAGCACATTACCAGTGAAGCGGCGAAAGCCCTGCTGGAAAACAGTGCCACCCAACTGGTGGACATTCGCGATGAACAGTCATTCAACAATGGTCATATCCAGGGCGCGATACACCTGGACAACAGCGGGGTACAGGACTTCATTCGAGAAGGCGACCCCGACCAGCCCCTAATCGTCTGTTGCTACCATGGTAACTCCAGCCAGTCAGCGGCTGCCTTTCTCAACGACAAAGGCTTCGAAGAGGTCTATAGCCTGGATGGCGGTTTTGAGTTGTGGCGGGGGCAATATCCCACAGAATCTAATTGATACTGCCACAGGCTACGCAGCGCACATATAAATGGGCCGGGTCATTCATATTGGCCAGTTCCTGCACCGCACGGGTGAAAGGTTTAGCCAGATTTTCCAGTTGACTGGCAAGCGTTGATTCCGCCCCAAGGTTTAGACTGGCCAAACTACCGGTCAACTGCTGTAGCAGCATCTCCCGAGGCGACAGCGGCGCGCCCACATAATCAATCTCGAATTCGTCTAACTCGGCCAATGCCGCGGCCGCTATAATTGCGTCCTCCAGACTTCCCAACTTATCAATCAAACCGTGTTCGAGTGCATCACTGGCGCTCCAGACTCGGCCCTGGGCAACAGCATCTACCGCCTCCGCCGTCATACCGCGCCCCTCAGCAACCAGCGTGATGAAGCCCTGGTAGCTAAACTCGACATGGCTGGTCAAGGTGTCGATCAGGGTCTCGTTCAAAGGCCGGTCAAGTCGCAGGCTCCCGGCCAGTGGCGTCGTCCCTACACCATCCGTATAGACGCCCCCACGGGCCAGTAGCTTCTCAAACGTCGGAAAGGCCGCAAAGACACCGATACTGCCGGTAATCGTGCCCGGCGTAGCCCAAATCTGATCGGCTTCCGCCGCGATATAGTAACCGCCCGAGGCCGCCACGGCGCCCATGGAAATCACCAGGGGTATCTCCGCTGCCTTTACCCGTAACAACTCCTGACGAATAATTTCCGATGCCAATAAACTGCCCCCGCCACTGTTGATACGCAGTACGATGGCTTCAACCCCGTCCTCCTCTGCCGTGGTCCGGATCAACCGGGCCAGCGAGTCTCCACCGATGGCACCAGGCGGTTGGTCCCCACCCTGAATCACACCCTCCGCTGTAATAACCGCCACCCGGGGCCCCACCATCGGAATAAACGACTGCGGGCGCTGACGCGACACATAGCGTTCAAAAAGCACGGCCTCGTACAAACCCTCATCGTTGGTAGCGCCCACCAACTCAGCCAGGTAGTCTTCGGCCTGTGTTCGGCCCAGCAACTGGTCCACCAGCCCGGCTTGCAGCGACGACGTTGCCAGGTCCCCGCCCTGTGCCTGCAGCTTCACGGCATGGGTGGCAATGTAGTCGTTCACAGTGCCAGCGGGCAGACTGCGCTGGTTTTCGACCACGTCGACATACTGCTGCCACAGTGCATCCAGCCACCGCTGGGATATGGCTTTCTCGCCCGGCGACATGTCATCCCTCACCAGGGGCTCTATCGCCGACTTGTGCTCACCCGCCTTGAAAACATGCATGCTCACGGAAAGCTTTTCCAGCGCCTCCCGGTAATAATTTTGGTAACTGCTGAAGCCCTCCAGGCCCACGCCGCCAAAGGGGTGGAGAATAATCGTGTCAGCGTGGCTGGCGAGCAGGTACTGCCCCTGACTGTAATAATCACCTACCGCTATGATGGGCTTGCCACTGTCTTTAAAAGCCTCCAGCGCTTTCGCGATCTCCTGACTCTTGCTGATACCAACCGACACCAGGCTGTCCAACTCCATGACCAGCGAGTTGATGGCCGGATCGACCCGGGCGAAATTGATCGCGTCAATCACGTCGCGCAGCAAGACTTCGTTATCTGCGGGAGAGGGCTCACCCAACAGGGCTTGCAGGGGCTCATTAAAAGACTTTTCGTCAACGATAGTGCCCATGGGGTTGAGCAATAGAGCAGCGCGTTCCGGCAGCGGCTCGGGGGCACCGCCCATATAGACAAAAAACACCACTGCAATTATCAGCAAAAACAGAATATTTGCCAGAGCCAACCTGATACGGGTGATAACGTTCCAACAGGCCGACAGCAATCGGCGAAATAAGGACCACAACTTCATCTAACATTCTCCAGCGCCGCCATGGCGCACTTCATTCCGACTTCAGCTCTCTGGCACGCCAACGCACGAACAGCATCGCAGCATTAAACAATACCACCACCGCGACCATGCCGGTAATCGCCAACACGCTATCAGGCTGGGCAAACAGGCGTTCGACCAGGACCAGAAAGTACATCAGACAAACAAAACACACCCAGATATAGCTTCGTAAAGAATTTTTCAGCATACCTGGCAAAAAAATCAGCAGGGGTAGCACTTTAACCAGCCAGAAAATCAAGGGCAATTCCCTTTGCCAGGCGTCTGTCACTTGCACCAAAAGCAACAAAGCCCAGCTCAGCCAGGTTAGCAGGTGGGCTTTATCGCTGAGGCGGGCCCAGGAAAAATAACTCATCGAGGCACCCCGCTGGCCAGCCGCGCCACCCGGCCGCCCAGGGCCCGGCACAATGAAGCCTCCACGTCATCAACCGCCCGGCTGTTGTCTTCCCCCGCCCAGTGAGAAGCGCCGTAGGGCGTACCGCCACTGACACTGGCCATCAGGCCCGCCTCACTGTAGGGCAAGCCTGCAATCACCATCCCGTGATGCAACAGCGGCAGCATCATACTCAGAAGTGTCGACTCCTGGCCTCCGTGCATGCTGGAGGTCGAGGTAAACACGGCTGCCGGCTTATCTATCATGGCGCCGCTCAGCCACAGCCCAGAGGTCTGGTCCAGAAAGTACTTCAGCGGCGCTGCCATATTGCCAAACCGGGTGGGACTGCCCATCACCAGACCGGCACAATGACGCAACTCATCCTGCTCACAATAAAGGGGGCCGCTATCGGGAATGTCCTCATCGACCTGCTCACAGGTTGCGGAAACTGGCGGCACCGTTCGAACCAGCGCCCTGACCCCGGTCACCAGCTCAACGCCACGGGCCACCTGCTGGGCCATGGTAGCGGTCGCGCCCTGCCGGCTGTAGTAGAGCACCAGAACATAGGGGTCACTCATTGACCGATTAACTCCAACACATTCTCAGGTGGGCGCCCGAGCACTGCCCGTGCACCCTTCACCACAATGGGGCGTTCAATCAACTTGGGGTGAGCGGCCATCGCTGCCAGCAACGCCTCTTCGCTGGAATCCTGGTTCAAACCGTTGGCTTTGTAGGCTTCTTCCCCCCGGCGGACCAATTGACTGGCGGCAATACCCAGTTTTTGCAAAAGTTCGCGCAACTCGTCCACCCCCGGACTATTCTCCAGATACAACACGACCTCCGGGGTCAACCCGTTTTCTTCCAGAAGAGCCAGTGTCGCCCGCGATTTTGAACAACGTGGATTGTGATAGATCGTAAATTCACTCATTTCTCATCCCTTGATACGATAATGCAGCTCGAGAGTATAACAAAGCCAGGCACTGTGGACTCGTGCAGATGGCCGTATAATCATGCAATAATAGCGCCATGGAACAGATAAAAAACCAGCTAGCCCCGCTCTGGCGACGTACCCTCTACTTGTTTTCACGGTTTGGCATCGATCGCTGTTCCGAGAACGCTGCGGCTTTAACCTATATGAGCCTGTTTGCGCTGGTTCCCCTCATGACCGTGATGTACACCATGGCTTCCGCCGTCCCCGCATTTCAGGGACTGGAGGTTCAAATAGAAGCCTTTCTCTTTGATAACCTGGTGCCGGAGACCAGTACAGACATCCAGGACTACCTCAGCGAATTTTCCCAACAGGCCAAAAACCTCACTGGCTTCGGCATCGCGTTCCTGGTTATCACAGCGGTACTCATGCTGCGAAATATTGAAAAAGCCTTCAACCAGATCTGGCGGGCCCGGGAAAACCGCAGCGCGGTTTCAAGCTTTTTACTGTACTGGGCGGTACTGAGCCTGGCGCCGATTACTATAGGCCTGGCGCTGGGTATCAGCACCTACCTGACCTCTTTCGCCGACCTGGTCGTCAGTGTGGACATCACGGGTGTCGGCGCCTATTTACTCAAACTGGCACCTTTTGCGCTAAGCACAGCGGGGTTCACCCTGATTTACGCTGCGGTGCCCAACTGTCGTGTGCCCCTGCGCGATGCCCTTGTAGGTGGACTCATGGCCGCGCTGGCCTTCAATATCGCCCGATCCCTGTTCACCACATTGGTGGTGGGTTCCAGTTACACTTTCATTTACGGCGCCTTCGCAGCGGTGCCCCTGTTCCTGCTTTGGATTTATTTATCCTGGAACATCGTGTTAATGGGCGCAGTACTGGTGCACAGTCTCTCTGCTTACCAAAACCAGGAGCAGGCTACCCGGCCAACCGTGCTAAAAGCACTGGATGTTCTTTACCTATTCTGGCTCAAGCAGAAATCGGGCACTGCGGTGAACGAGATCGACATCCTCACTGAAAAACATGCCGTGTGTAAGGGCCTGGACAGCGAGACCTGGAGCGAATTGCGCGACCTGTTCATCAAAAGAAAACTCATCGCCCAAAACAGCCGGGGTGAATACCTGCTCAGCCGTGATCTTCACGAAATTACTTTCTGGCAGCTCAAGGAGTGGGTTAACACCGAGCAAGCCCTGGAAAAAGACGACATCCAGGCACAGCTCAACTGGCAGCAGGAGGCCTACAATCTATTGCGCAGCCAGCGGGGGCAGCAGCGAGAGTCCCTCAACCTCAGCCTCACCGAGCTATTTTCCCGATGAAAATACTTGCCATGGTGGCCATCGCGGTGACGCTTGCAGCGTGCGCCGATCCAGGGGAGCAAGGCAAGCAAATCCGTATCGACGACCTGCGGGGCAAGTGGGTCGTGATCAATTACTGGGCACAATGGTGCAAGCCCTGTATACAGGAGATACCCGAACTGAACGAGCTCGACCGCAGCTACGAGCAACTTGTCGTTGTAGGCGTGAACTACGATGGCGCGACTGGCGATGAGCTGGCCGACCAGGTTGGTAAGTTGAACATCGAATTTGCCATATTACCGCACGACCCCGCCGGTAGTCTGGGCACCTCCCGCCCGATGGTCCTGCCCACCACGCTAATCCTCAACCCAGACGGGGAACTCACGCAGACACTGCTTGGCCCACAGACACTCGCTTCACTGGCACAGGCGACAGAGCAGGCACCTCCCAACCACTGACATCCAGGCCTCCACCATGAGTAAATCCCAATACAAAGACATCGCCCTGGACTATACCCGGCTACCTGAGTCACAAATGCTGCAACGGGCCAGGGACTTTCACCAGGAGTCCTCCAGGCGTCGCACTGTAAGGCAATTTAGCCGTGAACCGGTCCCGGTGGAAATCATAGAAGAGTGCTTACTGACTGCGGGCAGCGCCCCTTCGGGAGCCAATCGACAGCCCTGGCATTTCAGCGTGGTAACAAACCCGGCGCTAAAACGACAGATTCGCGAGGCTGCCGAAGAGGAGGAGCGGGAGTTCTACGAGCGGCGGGCGCCAGATGACTGGCTGGCGGCGTTGGCCCCACTGGGCACGGATCAGGACAAGCCCTTCCTGGAGGATGCGCCCTACCTGATCGTCATCTTTGCGGAGAAATACGGTGTAAACCCGGAAGGCCTGAAGCAGAAAAATTACTATGTCCCTGAATCCGTGGGCATCGCCACCGGCCTGTTAATCTCTGCCCTGCACCATGCCGGGCTGGCCAGCCTCACCCACACCCCCAGCCCAATGAAATTCCTCAATCAACTGCTGGGACGACCGGACCGGGAGAAACCGAGCATGATTTTGGTAGTGGGCTACCCTGAACAGGGCGCCACGGTACCTTCCATTCAGCGCAAGGCACTGGATCAGATCGCCTCATTCATTGATTAGGCAAAATCGCTCACTCCATCTTCAGTCCATGGCTGTCTCTGCCGGTTAAGGACAGGAAAATGCCATTTTAGTCGCTCCACGGAATTCGCTTGGTAAAATGGCGTTTTCCTGCCCTTATCCTCCACCTGTGGACTGAATAGCTCAGCACGCTGATAGACAAGATTGGCTGCAGCTTAACCTGCTTGAATCTTAGCCACTCAAAATGGGAAATAGCACTGTGGAAAGGGTTCGCTCGGGACACTGCTTTTCACAAAGCGAATTCCGTGGAGCGACTGAAAAGCAGTGTCCCGAGCGGACCCGACTTTACAAGCGTTGTCCTCACATCCGGGAGTACTATATTTCGGGTGGAGCAGACCATGGCGCGTCGCTCACGCCATCCATGGCTACCGCGACGTACCGTCCATCCATGGACATAAAAAAACCGGCCCAGGGGGCCGGTGTACTGAGAAAGTTTCTCTAGGGGATATGAGACCTGAATGAAATTCAGATGAACAACAGTGTGTAAACACCATACCGCCGGCAACTGCCAAGGCATGAACACTGTTACTGTTAAATAAGACAGGCTTTGTCGCTGTTAGTTCCAGAATTCCTGAAAAAAGTTAACCCGGCAAACAATCGCGCGTATCTTCAACACATACCGGGTCCCGAATTATCTCAGGATCTGCAGATATGGCGTGGGTTTGCAGCCCACCAAACCCGAGAAAGACCAGGAAGATCAGGGTGTAGACCAAACTCACAAATATTTTTAATCGCTGTTTCACACTGCTCTCCTTTTCGCTGATTTGTGATTAAGTGATAGTTCAGTTAGAACAATATGGGCATATGACCTGAATTCAAGCTTAAGATTCCATCCCAAAGATTACGATTTATTAATGCGCGGCAGCCGATAGACAAGTGGGCGTACCGGGACTAACCTTATCGGCAGTTTCAGTACGGCCAGCGGCCATCCAGAGAGGATCAAACTATGAGCAAGCTATACGACGACAATGCGCTAACCACCGGCGGCACACCCTTAGTCAGAATCAATCACATCAGCGATGGCAACATCTACGTCAAACTGGAGAACCGAAACCCCGCCATGTCCGTGAAATGCCGCATAGGCAGCAGCATGGTGCTGACTGCGGAAAAAGATGGCAGCCTGAAACCGGGCATGACCATCGTAGAACCTACCAGCGGTAATACGGGCATCGCACTGGCTTTTGTCGCCGCCGCAAGGGGTTACGGCTGCATCCTGGTAATGCCCAATACCATGAGTCTTGAACGGCGCATGCTGATCAAGGCACTGGGCGCTGAAATCATACTCACCGACGGCAGTAAGGGCATTCCAGCCGCCATCGCCAAGGTAGAGGAGATACTGGCCTCAGATCCGGCCAAATACTGGGGACCACACCAGTTTGAAAATCCTGCAAACCCTGCCATTCACGAGGCAACAACAGGACCTGAAATCTGGAATGACACGGATGGAGCTGTCGACGTCATCATCTCAGGGGTCGGTACAGGCGGCACCCTGACGGGAATTTCCCGCTACATCAAAAAGACCGCAGGCAAAGCCATTCAGACGGTTGCGGTGGAACCCAGCTCCACCAGTATGATTACCGCGGCAAAAGCCGGCGAGGAACCCGTGCATGGGCCCCATAAAATCCAGGGAATAGGCGCAGGCTTTGTACCGGGCAACCTGGACCTGGAAATGGTCGACCAGGTTGAACAGATAGACAATGAAGAAGCAATGGAATGGGCGCATAAACTCATGCAAGAGGAAGGCATACTGGCCGGCGTGTCCTCCGGTGCCGCCATGGCAATAGCACACCGGGTTTCCCAGCAGCCCGAGCACAAGGGCAAGATGATCGTCGCCATCCTGCCAGACTCGGGCGAGCGCTACCTGACCTCGCCGCTATTTGCAGGCTTTTTCAGCGACAACGAAACCGTACAGTAAGGCACTGGTGGCTGGAGATCTAACGCGAGCGCAGGCCCTGTAGGCGCTCTTTTACCTCCAGCCACTCCCTGTCGAGCACACTGAAGTAAACGGAATCCCGAACATAATTGCTCTGCACAATCATATGATTTCGCAGCACCCCCTCCCGGGTGGCGCCAATCCGCTCCAGAGCATGCTGGGCGCGCAAATTTCGGCCGTCCGTCTTGAACTCAACCCGCACGCAGCCCAGGCGTTCGAAAGCGTGGGTAAGTAATAAACTCTTGACCTCGGTATTAACCGCCGTGCGTTGCCACTCTTTACCCAACCAGGTCCAACCAATTTCAAGCGTACGGTGTTCATTGCGAATATTGAGAAAACGGGTACTGCCTACCGCCTTATTTTTCCCGGTTTCCACGATAGCAAAAGGCAGTTGCCCCGGCGCTTGCAGGGCCTCGTCGATCCACTGCCGCGTGTCGGCCATATCAACAAAGCAGGCCCGCGGCATATAGGACCAGTCATCCACTGACTGCCCGCGATTAAACAAACCCTGCGCATGCTCCTGGGAGAGCGGCTCCAGCCTTACAGTCTCGCCTTTTAGTAACACTGGATTCACTTCAAAAAACATCACCCGCTCCATACTTCCACAGAAATTGGTTCACGCTGCACTATCGCAGTCTTTTTATGCCATACAAACTAACAAGGCAGTCCACGAAGGGCAATCAAAAAGGATCTTCGCGCATAAGCGGGAATTCGATCAGCCACTCCATTTTCAGTCCATGGGAGTTTCTGCCGGATTAGGACAGGAGAACGCCATTTTAGTCGCTCCACGGAATTCGCTTGGTAAAATGGCGTTCTCCTGTCCTTATCCTCCACCTGTGGGCAGGATGACGGTAGAGCCCACGGTCTTTCGGGCTTCGAGGTCCCGGTGTGCTTGCTGGATATCCTCCAGAGCATAACGTTGCTTAACATCAACAACGACATCGCCGTTCAATACCCGCGTAAACAGGTCATTGGAAGACTGTCGCAGCTCCTCGGTACTGGCGGTGTAAGTCAACATCGTGGGGCGAGTAATATAGAGCGACCCCTTGGTACTGAGTAACTGTAAGTCCAGCGGCTCGGGTGAGCCTGAAGCATTCCCAAAACTGACCATCAGCCCCCGTGGTTGCAAGCAGTCCAGGGATGCGGCAAAGGTATCCTTACCAACACCATCATAGACCACCGGCAACTTCTCCCCGCCGGTAATTTCCAAAACGCGCTGGGGGACATCTTCGGTCCGGTAGTTTATGACATGATGGTAACCGTGCGCCCGGGCAACCTCAGCTTTTTCATCCGAACCAACCGTACCAATCACTGTGGCACCCAGGCTATTGGCCCACTGTCCAAAAATGAGCCCAACCCCGCCGGCGGCTGCATGATACAGGCAGGTTTCCCCCGCCTGCAGTGGATACGTTCGCTGCAAAAGATATTCCGCCGTCTGTCCCTTGAGTAGCATGGCGGCGGCAGCCTCAAAATCAATTCCCTCGGGGATTTTGACCAATCGCGCTGCCGGCAAATTAATTGCCTGCGCATAGGCACCAAACCCTGCGGAACAGTAGGCCACTCGGTCACCCACTAACAGGTCAGCACCCTCTCCCACTGCGGTCACCAGTCCCGCCCCCTCAAGTCCAAGACCAATAGGTAAAGGCAGGGGGTACAAGCCGCTGCGATGATAGGTATCAATATAATTCAGCCCTATCGCACGGTTGCTCACAGTGACCATGCCCGGCCCCGGCGCTTCCAGTTCGACCTCCTCCAACTGCATCACCTCGGGACCGCCGGTCTCGTGGATTCTTACTGCTTTCGCCATAGTTCAGCCCTCCAATCGGCCAGAGTTATTTTGAGGTACGCTTCGCTTCCTTCAGAATCAAATCCCGCCGCGCGAGAATAGCTTCTATTTGCCGCGGGTGGAGATACGGTGAAAGCTCTTCCGTCAACTGCGCCTCGTTCAGTGATAACAGGCGAGAACGCAGTAGGTCCGACACCTGCAAGGTCACTTTCTTATACTGCTTGGGCCGCTTCTCTGTCGTTCTGAACGCCAGGGAGTGATCAATAAATCGCATCATGAAGTCATCCTTGTTCCAGAGGATATTGGTGAGATTTCTATCGTCATTATGAATCAGGATATCGAAAACGAAACGCAGCCGATATTGCTCACTCTGTTTGCAATAGCCGGTAAAAGGCACTTCCTTTTCCAGCCGGTCCCGTTCATTGATCGCTTTCTCTACCCAATCCGAGAGTGCACCCGGGGTACCCTCAACTTCACCAAGAACGGCGGTGGGCACCATTTCCCAGCCCAACATGCGATCCAACTTATAGGCTGCAACATCATAAACGTAGCGATCACTGTCATTGTTGCGCCGTGTGACATAGCGCTCTCTTTTCTCCATACCGGGATTGGTATCTTCATACTTGAAAATAGCATCATTGGTAAATCCGTCCCGTCGCTGGACAACGCGTTTGGGTTTGGTAATGCCGGTACCGATGTCATCCACACTAACAACCTCGGCGTTAGTCATGAAATCTTCCAACTCCAGATCACTCATGCCCGACAGGCTCTGGGAAATACTGCGATTTTCGCGAATAGGCTGAGCTTTTTCCTTAACCCCCAAATAGTGAACATAATCGCGCCCGCCCTGTGAAACAAGAGCAGATGCCCTGCCCTTATAGACACTCTTGAGCATGCCGGTATCCAGGCGAATGGCCAGACCATCCATTCGTTCCATCACCTCACCCTTGGTCGGGGTGTGTCCCATCACTAGTTGCTTGGCACCCACACGCTTGAGAAAACGCTCGGTATTAAACGATTCAGCGAAGGGGTGGCACAGGGCCGTTCCGCGATACCAGTTCGGGCTATCATCACTGAACACAAAATATTGCTGGGCCTCAAAGACTTTCTGTAATGGCGCGAACCAGTCAGCCTGCTTTTTGGGGTTGGTCGCCGCAAACTCCTCAGCCCTGGCATTGAGAAAGCTCAAACGGTCGTGATAGCCAACGTGCAGAGGCATAACGCCCGCTGCCCTGAGCTCGTCAACGCTGTCCAGAAACACCTTGAGCTCACCGCGGACTTTTTTGTTCAGGGACTTCAGAGACTCCTCACTGACACTGCTGGCAATTCCCCCGTGCATATAAACCTTGTCATTGACCTTCACCACCAGAGGCTGTTCCATCAGCCAGCGCCCCAGTTTACCGTCCTGGGCGTAGGCCTTACGCAGGCCAACGTAGCCTGGCGGGTACTGTTCATCAAAGGTTGTGCGAACCTGAGCTTCTGCGCCACCTGGATTGAAGCGGCGATACTCACTGTAGAGTGCATCCCTGTCGGCTGCGGTCTCATCACCGGCGAAAGCGGCGAACTCCGCCTTTGATACATAGCGCAGGTCACCGGTCATCACCATAACCTCGTGGTTTCCCAGTACCATATGAACAGCACCACCGGCTTTGTCAGCCTGCTGGTCAAGTTTCATCAATAACTCAACCACCTCCCGAGACCCCGGCCCGCGATCAATCAGGTCGCCCACGGAGACCAGATGCGTATTGCCTCCGCTCCAGTTCAACTGCTTATTCACAACACCCAATTCCTGCAACAGCGCCACCCAATCATCATAGGCGCCGTGGACATCACCAAAGGCAACCACCCTCCCTGGCGCTTTGATATCGTAGGCGTTTGCAGTTGCGCCCAGGCTTACACTCCAAATCAGAACGAGCAGGCAAATTCGAATACAGGTGGTCATGACGTCGTTTCCCAAAGTGATTGCAAAAAAATTCTGTATTTTATTCTAGTCAAAAAGTCGGAAGTTTCACAGCTAGCCCAAATGTAGGGTCCTAATCAACCCAACCCAGGACATCCCTGATAATAGACCAACGAGGCTCTCGCGGCTTGGCGACACCGCCCAACATCCAGTAATTGTAAAGCTGGTCAACCGTGCCTTCCTTGTTTTTGAGGTCAACCCAGTTACTCACGAACTCCATCATCTCAATATCGCCCTTGGGCACCGCATAGCCAGCCGGAAGCCGGATACCGCCACGGTTTGCCTTAACCACGGTGTAACGCGGGTAGCGATAGCTATAAGCTGCCCCCTCCTCCGCTGACAGCAGCAGGGCGTCAGCCCCCTGGCCACCACCATCAAAAAAGTCTTCCGCTGCTTCCAGAATCACAATATTGGCCTCCGGCAGCAGGCTGCGAATCTTCGGTTCGAAGTAATGGCTGCTCACCAGAGCAATCGTCAAATCTTTCTCTTGACGCAGCAGTTCAAGGTCTCCGTACAGCTGCCGCTCATGGTCAGGCACGATAAAGGCCAGGGTAAGATCCAGGTAAGCGCGCGAAAAGGAGGCATTGGCATAGCGATCAGGCAAACTGGCAATGCAGGACATCGCCATATCAATTTGCCCCGTGCCAAGCATGGTCTTTAACCGCCCAAACTCAAAAGGAACGAATTCCAGCCGGGTGCCAATATCCTCGGCCAGGATATGCGCCATTTCCACATCAAAACCTACCAGCTTACCTTCAGGCGTAAGAAAGCTGCAGGGCAAATTGTTCGGACGATAGCCCACCTGTAACACCCCAGTGGCAAGAATATGGTCAATCCTTGTGCCAGTGAGCGCAACACCATCGGCCTCAGGCACGATCTCGCTCACGCTAGCGTCTACCCGTTCCTCCATTAAACGCAAGTGCGCCAGTACCTCACCCCGCGGCGGCGCATCGGGCACAAAAACCATGAAGTAGGCTCGCAGTGCAACCACCAGCAATGCAAGAGACAGCGTACTGATCACCAGGTAGCGCACGATGGAACGCATGTTGAAATGCAGCGATCCTGACAGCGCCAAGGTACCGATGATACTCAATACGATAATATGCAGTGCTGCCAACATTGCCCCAAAACGCCCCACCACAATACCCGTCACCAGAAATAGCTGGAACATATCTGCTGGTACGCGAATGGAATCCAGCATATAAGGCACGGCTATATTGATACTGCCGAAGAGGCTGAACAGCCCATTGAATGCCAAACTCAGTCGATCACTCAATGTGAGGTCGGTGTCGGTAAACCAGGCCGCGAAGAGCACAAAAAGCAATACCAGCAATTTACCCAATGATGGAAAATTGAAAGAAACCGGCACAATAATGTCGACTGCTGATTCGGACTCCGCACTGTTGTGCCCCTGGCTGCGCAGCAGCTGCTTACAATTTTCAGCGATCTGCGGTAAGACGACAAATTGGTTGCCTGTGGCAAACGCCGTTACCAGCGCATCGCGAAAAGTACTCAATACAGTGCGATAGGGGATACCGCTCAGCGCTGCAACCAGGCCAGGAAAGATCCAGAAAGTAATCAGAAGGGCCAGGGAAATATAGGTTACCAGGTAAACCTGAACGCGACTGACTTCCTCAATTGTCATGGTGCCGGCCGCCGCAGCGGAGATTGCAAAAATACCGTAAGGCGTTAACTGCACAATGCCCGCATTAATCTTCGCCAGGGCCTGGGTCAGTCCGTCGAAGATCGGTAACACGCCGCTTTTATCTTCAACCGATATGAGTGCGACACCCAGCAGAATGCTGAAGAAAACCACTGCGGGCACGAGGTTATTCGACAGGGAATAAAATATATTCGAGGGCAGATACAGATCGACCAGATTTGTCTGTACGGGGTCCGGTGCTAAGCCGCTACCAAAAAATGAGGCTGTATCCAGGTCGGGAAAGGCTAATGCGGCGACAAAAATCAGAATAAGGGCAAGCACCCAAATGAGTACCAGCACCAAGGATCCGCGCACAGCCAATCGCTTCGCCTGTGCCAGGTCCATACGGCCAAAACCAGCAATAAGGGAAACGATAATATAGGGCAGGACCGTAACCTGAAGTAGTTTAACGAAAATATCGCCCACTATCTTCAGATCCGCCACCAGCTCTCCAAAGAAAAGTCCGGTCAGGATACCGGCGGCCAGGCCAATAAAAATTCGCGCAGACAGGTTCATGGAAATTCTTTTTATTCCTTATTATATTAGGCGAAGGATACCATTATATGGACCGTGAACCACACGCAGCATTAACGCCCTATTCTTGAGTTTTGGCCCAGGAATGGCCAGCCCAATGACAGATAAATGGCACTTCGAGCATTGGTCGTGCGGCCATAGGCGATATAAATCGGTCCAATCGGCGAATCAATGCCCAGGTAAGCACTACCAGCACCCTGCAGGTCCCCCAAATCGATATCCGAGCGCTCGCTCCAGAGCTGTCCACCTTCGATGGAGAACCCAGCATAAATCGGCATATCTATTGGTATCACGCTATTCTTGGACAGCTTGCGCTGGTACTGCCCCATGACAAATGCCATCTGCCGACCGGAAAAGGCGTTCTGCCGCAACCCTGATAAATTGAATAGCCCACCGAGTTGATAATAGTTTTGTGCCTCATCGGCCGCATCACGCGACTGCGCTGTTTTGGCGGTCAATATTACCGTGTTGCGGTCGTCTTTACCGAAGCTTAAAGCACCCTGGGCGAGGGCCTGCCAACGCTCAAAGTCTTGATCTGCACCTAAATCCGTGGTGTTGAGCTCGTACTCCGCATAGAAAAAACCACCATCGCGGGGGAAAAATATTTCGTCCATGCTGTCATATCTAAAGGATGTCAGGGCACCACCCCGGTCAAAGTAGCCATCATCCAGAGTATCACTGCTGCTTATTTGCAATTCGGTCTCGCCCGCGGCTCGAAACAGCCCCAGACGCAGTTCGGAATTACTGAACAGATTGGCGCCGGCATTTAACTCCAATTGCAGATCTCTTACCCGCCAGTTCCCGAATTCATCTTCGATATCAAATTCCGGCCCCAGCGATAGGATCTCCCGATCATGGTAGGCCAGTCTGGGGGCCAGAAAATAACGCAAGCCCAGATCCACGGGCTGATAGTACTCACCCGAAAGCAATATAGTGTCGCCGACCTGCGCCCGACCGTAAAATTCCGCGCCCATTTCATTCAGGCCTTTCAGGCGATAGCTGGCGCCCGCATTGATCTCACTCGCCCCTTCAAGGTCGGTCACCAGGTTCAGTCCCAGCTTGATATCGTCAGACCCCCAGGTTTTCTCCATCGCCTGAATCTGCAAGCCGTAGCGATCGCCGTCCTGCACAATTTCAAAATCAATCAGTTCAAAGTAGTCCAGAGCGTAGATATTGGCGATATCCAGGCGCAATCTGTCCCTATCCAGTGGCTCTCCCAGGGGTTGGGAAATACGGTAACGGATGATCTCGTCCGATATCCCGGAGTCATTGCGTATTTGTACAAATTCAACGACTGGATTGAGCGGATCTGGCAGTCGCTTCGTGGCGACGTACCCGGCCCACTGGGTTTCTGTCAGTGCCAGCTCACTCAAGTCCTCGCGCATGGCCATGGCCGCCTGATAGCCTTGCTCGATGATGGTTTGTTCGTCGCCAAAATCCAGCATGCCCACGGCCTCCAACTCCGGGCGAATAAGAAAGTCATCCTCAGACAGCGTCTCAATCTGTTCCAGCGAGTTTTTGCGCGTAAGAAAGCCCAGCATCTGATCGGCAACAGCCACAACCGATGTGATCTCGTCGCGAGATTTCAGGGGCGTGCCTATATCAATGGCAATCAACCTATCTGCTCCCATGGCCCTGGCCACATCGACCGGCACATTGTTGGCAACGCCGCCATCAACCAACAGCCGCCCATCGTGCCTCACCGGGACCATCAGGCCGGGGATGGACATGCTGGCCCTCATCGCGGTCACCATGTCACCCCGCTGGAACACGTAGGCCTCGCCCGTCTCTATATCCGTGGCGACGGCGCGGTAGGGAATAGGCAGCCGGTCGAAATCATTGACATGGTCTGCATCAACCATCAACTCCTTGATAATCATGCGCACCTGTTGGCCCTGGATAAGGCCCAGCGGAAATGACAGGCCGCCGTCCTTGAAAGCCAGCTTTAACTTGATAGGATAATCATAGTCATCCGCTTTTCGACGAATCGGTTGATCGCCCCGCTCCAGGGTGTCACTGAAGGCCAGCTCCCAATCCATTTCGGCAACGACACTTTGCAACTCCTGGCCACTCATACCCGTGGCATACAGTCCACCCACCAGGGCCCCCATACTGGTTCCGGCAATGGCATCGACTGGAATCCGCATCTCTTCAAGTGCCTGAATCACCCCCACATGGGCAATACCCCGTGCCCCACCACCGGCCAGTACCAGTCCAACCTTTTCTCTGTCCATCTCAACAGCCTGTAAGCCAGGCACACACAGCAGACACGCCAACAGAGGCGTAAATTGGAATATTCTCGCAAATGTCATAACCACTCCTATAACTAAGGCGCCATTATCGTCATCTATCGCTAGTAATACAGCCTCAGTAGGTTACGATGTCGGTTTTTTGGGATTATTACCTTGTTCTCCGAACTTGCGCTCGATCGACGCCTCTTTTTGGGCCTTGAATACATGGAATTGACTGAGCCGACCGAGGTCCAGCAGGCCGTCGTTCCTGTGGCCCTGGAAGGCGGCGATATGCGTGTCAGTGCAGAAACCGGTAGCGGCAAGACACTGGCCTACCTGATTCCCGTCGTCCAGACCCTGCTCGCCAATGCGGACCAGCGCCAGCCCGGCACTCAGGCTGTCATTATTGTGCCTACCCGTGAGCTGGCCAGACAGGTCCTCAAGCAGTGCCGAAAATTGACCACCAAGGCACCCATATCAGTACAGGGAATTACCGGCGGCGCAGACTTCAAGTACCAGAAAGCCATATTCCGTAAAGATCCGGAAATTATCATTGCAACCCCCGGCAGGTTACTGGAGCACTGTGAAAAGCACAGCGCCGATTTATCGGCTTTGCAGGTACTGGTGCTCGATGAAGCAGACCGGGTACTGGATATGGGATTTCGCGATGATGTGCTAAAAATCAATCAATTCTGCCCCACGGACAAGCAGGTACTGATGCTGTCTGCCACCCTGAAGCACAAGGGCTTGGGCGGTGTTGCCAGAGAACTACTGGAAGAGCCCCAGACGGTCACTATTGGGGAGATTCGCCAGCCCCACAGCAGTATTTTCCATCAAATGATCCTGGCCGATAGCCCACAGCATAAAGACAAACTGCTGATCGCCCTGTTGCAACACGGCGGATTCGAGCGCGCCCTGGTTTTTAGCAACAAACGTTCCACCGCCCAGCGCCTGGCCGGCTTGCTCGCTTACCACAAACTGCGCTGTGCCACCTTGCACGGTGAAATGAGCACTGAAGAACGCAAACTGGTTATGACCCGGTTCAGCGATGGCAAACTGGACATCGTCTCCGCCAGCGACCTCGCGGCCCGTGGGCTGGATGTTAAAAATATTGACCTGGTGGTCAATTATGAATTACCCCGAAAAGGCGACGATTACCTACACCGCACCGGACGCACCGGTAGAGCTGGCGCAAAGGGCATGGCTGTGTCCCTGGTTGATCACTCCGAGTGGAACCTGATGGCAGCTATTCAGCGTTACCTGAAAATTGAGTTTGAGAAACGCGCACTGCCAGGGCTGAAAGCACGCTATAACGGCCCCAAAGCGACGAAATCATCGGGCAAGGCGGCCGGCAGCAAGAAAAAGGGCAATATGACAGCGGAGGAGAAGGCCAAAAGCCGCCATCGCCACAAAAAGAACAAGGGCAAGCCCCAGACCTCCAGAAGCAAGAAAAAGCCGCAGGAAAACGATGGTTTTAAACCCTTGATGAAGAAAAAAAATGACTGAATCCACACGCGTCGCCCTGGGTCGAATCAATCGCCTGCAAGTGGTCAAGGACAGTGCCTACGGCCTGTTCCTGGATGGCTACGAGCAGGGTGAGATACTCCTGCCAAAACGGTATCGTCCCGAAAACTGTCAGCCCGGTGACTGGCTTGAAGTGTTCATCTACGCAGACTCCGAAGACCGCCTCATAGCAACAACCGATACACCCAAAGCCATGGTAGGCGAAGTCGCCAGCCTGCGAGTGGCGGCAGTGAATGATGTCGGCACATTTCTCGACTGGGGTCTCCCAAAGGACATTCTGGTGCCGTTTAGTGAACAGGCCGAACGAATGCAAGAGGGGTTCTCCTACTGCGTTTATCTCTACGTTGACCGACACAGAGATCTCATTGTCGCCTCCAGTAAGTTGAGCAAGTTCCTGCCGGAGCACTCAAGCCAGCATAAAGCGGGCCAGGCAGTGGAATTACTGGTGTGTGGAAAATCCGACCTGGGCTTCAAATGCCTGGTTGATCGTAGCTTCCTCGCGCTTCTGCACCACGGCGATGTCTTCCAGCCACTCGATCCGGGGCGCACCCTGGATGGCTATATCAAACATGTACGAGACGACGGCCGGGTTGACCTGTGCCTGTCGCCACCGGGTGCAGCAACAGGTGGCGGTCTGGAAGAGCAGATACTGCAGTATGTGAAAGACCAGGGCGGCAGTGCCGCCATAGGTGACAAGAGCCCGCCCGATGAAATCTACAAGCTGTTCCATACCAGCAAGAAGAACTTCAAGCGCGCACTAAGCAAGCTCTACAAGCACAAGAAAATCACCATTGGAGGCGATGGAATACGCCTCGCTGAACACTAAGAAAAGCCCTTAAGATCTGACCTGAGAACTATCACACAATGTCCAACCCCCTTCTGGAACAACATGACTTGCCGCCTTTTTCAGCGATTAAGGTGGAGCATATCGAACCGGCCATACGTCAGCTTATCGAAAGAAACAGGCAGTCCATCGACACCCTGCTGGTCCGCGGCGGCCCCTACGCCTGGGAGAATTTCTTACAGCCCATCGAAGATATGGAGGACGAACTGGCCAGGGCCTGGTCTCCTGTGGGGCACCTCAATGGCGTCATGAACAGTGATGCGCTGCGTGAGGCCTACAACGACTGCCTGCCGCAACTTTCCGAGTACAGCACCTGGCGCGGACAGCACGCCGGGCTGTACGCCGCCTACCAGCAGATAGCGGATCGCGAGGACTTTGAGCAATTGAGCGTTGCACAACAAACCGCCATTAATCATGCGCTGCGGGATTTTCGCCTGAGCGGCATCGCCCTCCCCGAGGAAAAACAACAACAGTACGGCGAACTGAAAAAACGCCTCACAGAGCTGGGCAGCAAGTTCACCGAAAACGTCCTCGATGCCACCAATGCCTGGTCCAGGCAATGCAGTGAAGCGGAGCTCAGCGGACTACCGGCAACAGCCCTTGCCAGCGCCAGGCAGGCCGCGGAGCAGGCCGGTGTTGAGGGCTACCTGATCAACCTGGAATTCCCGTCCTACCAACCGATAATCACCTATTGCGACAATGCAGCACTGCGGGAAGAAGTCTATCGGGCCAATGCCACCCGGGCATCTGACCTGGGGCCCCATGCAGGCCAATGGGATAACTCTGGGGTGATCGAGGAAATACTCGACCTGCGCCAGGAACTCGCTCAACTACTGGATTTTGATAATTACGCGGAATTTTCCCTGGCCACAAAGATGGCAGATTCACCGGATCAAGTGATCGACTTCCTGGAGGAACTGGCCAACCAGGCAAAAACCCAGGCTCTGGCAGAATGGCAGAGCCTCTCGGCCTACGCTGCCAGCGAATTTGGCCACAACGATCTCCAGCCCTGGGACGTCAGTTATTACGGCGAAAAACTCCGTCAAGCGCGTTTTCAAGTCTCACAGGAAGAAATTCGCCCCTACCTGCCGGTAAGCCGTGTACTGCCAGGCCTGTTTGAAGTGGTTCGCCGCCTCTACGGCGTGGAAGTTGTGGAGGTGGACTCCTTCGACCACTATCACGACGATGTCCGCCTGTTTGAAATTTCTGAGGATGGGGTCCTTATCGCACGTTTTTACCTCGACCTGTACGCGAGAAGCCACAAGCGCGGCGGCGCGTGGATGGATGATTGCCGGGTTCGCCGTTACAGTGGCGACGCGCTACAAATCCCGGTGGCCTATCTGGTATGTAACTTCACCCCACCCGTAGGCGATCAGCCCGCCTTGTTAACCGACCAGGAACTCACCACGCTGTTCCATGAATTCGGCCACGGCCTACACCACATGCTAACCCAACAGACCGTCGCTGCGGTCTCCGGCATCAACGGTGTACCCTGGGACGCGGTGGAACTCCCCAGCCAATTTCTGGAAAACTGGTGCTGGGAAAAAGAGGCACTGGCTTTCATATCGGGACACTACGAAACAGGCGAAGCCCTGCCCGATGCACTGCTGGACAGTATGCTGGCGGCAAAGAACTTTCAGTCGGCAATGATGATGGTCAGGCAACTGGAATTCAGCCTGTTCGACTTCCGTCTGCATATGTCCTGGGGCAAGTCCGATGCGACGACGGTGCAAGGCTTACTGGACGAAGTCCGCCAGCAAGTTGCCGTCATCATTCCCCCCCCGTGGAACAAATTCCAAAACGCCTTTTCACATATTTTTGGCGGCGGTTATGCCGCGGGTTACTACAGCTACAAATGGGCAGAAGTGTTATCGGCAGATGCCTTTTCGAAATTTGAAGAGGATGGTATTTTCAACGCCAAGACCGGCGCATCATTCAGGCAGGAGGTGCTGGAAATGGGGGGCGCGAGAGAGCCAATGGATTTATTCGTGGCTTTCCGGGGCCGCAAGCCCGCGATCGCCGCGTTGTTGCGTCATTCAGGCATCGCTGCCTGAATGACGTACTTAATACAGGGCACCTAGCTCAGTCTTCGCTACCCAACCAGCGGTAAACAACGCCCGCTAGCGCCGCACCGACGATAGGCGCAACCCAGAACAACCACAGCTGCGAAATAGCCCAACCGCCCTCGAAGAGCGCAACACCTGTGCTGCGAGCAGGGTTAACCGAAGTATTGGTTACAGGGATGCTGATCAGGTGAATCAGGGTCAGGCCCAGGCCAATGGCAATGGGGGCAAAGCCCGCTGGCGCGCGGCCGTCGGTCGCTCCCAGGATGATGATCAGAAACATGAAGGTCATCACAACTTCAGTCAACAGTGCGGCCGTCAGGCTGTAACCGCCCGGAGAGTGTTCACCGAAACCGTTCGAAGCAAAACCCGCCGTTTCAAATCCCGCCTGGCCACTGGCTATTACGAACAGCACCGCAGCACCGGCTATGCCCCCCAGGACCTGTGCGCCCACATAGGGCAGTAGTTCACTACCGGGGAAGCGACCACCGACCATCAGGCCAACCGATACGGCCGGGTTTAGGTGGCAACCCGAGATATGGCCGATAGCGAAGGCCATCGTCATCACCGTCAGGCCAAAAGCCAGGGACACACCCAACAGGCCAATACCAACATCGGGAAACGCCGCTGCCAGTACCGCGCTACCGCAGCCACCTAAAACCAACCAGAATGTACCGAGGAACTCAGCACCCAATTTTTTACTCATAGACATAGTTATCGCTCCCAGTTCTTGTTATTAAGCAAACTAATCAACCCGGACGCCAGAGAGAACACGCTCTCTGCCCTGGTCCCGAGGCTACACACAATTCAATCTCCCGTAAATCCTCACCGTCGGATTCGATGACCAGCTTGCCGAGTAAGAAGTGGGCAAACTCTTCCACCGTCGCGTTGCGTATCGGCAAAAGCAGGGTATCACTTTGTAAAAAAAGCATTTCATCGTCGGCAAATTTCACCCGGTAACAAGCCCCCTCTTCCTCAATGGTCTGGTAGGGTGAATTTTCCGCCAGCAACAGATACTCGTCCAGCGAATCACACAGGGCTTTCAGGCGTGTCTTGTAAACGTTGTAGTCGGCGGAAAAACCGTTCTCACCCACCGGCGCCACGATACGTACAGACACCGAATAATTGTGCCCGTGTAGCCGCTCCCGCTCCCGCGCCGAGAAAATCGTGTAGTGGGCTGCGGAAAACTTGTGACTTTCCTTGTCTATATAGAGTGTTGTCAGTTGTTGCATCCTATGGCTTCCAGTCTCGGTGGGCTATGTGGGCTGGCTGCTTGGCAGTCTTCTTCTCCAGAGCGCGGTCACCCAGCCATTCAAACCACTCACCAAAGGAGGGCTGTTGCTGCTCAGCCCGCAAATCATTTAGCCAGTTCCGCAATTTGTTACACATCACTGAGACAATCCCACCCGCCAGATCCAGTACCAGATCGAGTGGCGCAATCCGCTTGTAAATCAATAAACCCATAGTTTCAAAAGAAGTGCACACGGTGAGGCATGCCTGTTCATATTCGGCTCCCATCGCACGCACCTCGTCCAGTCGAATACCATCGGGCATATTCTGCAACAAGGTTAGCGCTCTAGCCAGATCGCGATTGTAGAAGGTCTGCGCCAGGTTCATTGCAACGATGTCACGCTGTTGAACACGGTACTGGCGAATCTGGAACCACCCAAAAATCAGGCCAGTGATAATACTGCAGGCGCCAACGATTTCAGCCAGGTTCGCCCAGGTCGACAGTGAAACTTCCCCCATGGCGCTGGGCCCCCTTATTGTGTGAAGATATTGCCAGTGTAGCGCCTACACCGGCACAATGTCAGCACGGTCAACAATAGGGAGATTATTAAAGTATATGAAAATAGCCATAATCACGGGGGCGAGTGTCGGCATTGGCGCCAAAGCGGCACATTTTTTCCTGCAAGATGGATTCACTGTCTACAACCTGTCCCGTCGATCCTGCCCGATTGAAGGCGTCAACAATCTCAGTTGCGACCTGGCTGTTACAGAGTCCGTCGACAAGGCCTGCGACGCGTTGGCGACCGCACTCTCTACCGCCACGTCCGTTGCGCTGGTTCACAATGCCTGCCAGATGCGCAAGGACAGCACCACATTGTGTGAAAGCGAGAGCCTCCGCGCGGTTCTGGAAACCAATCTCATTGCCGTCAACAGCATCAACCAACGCCTGCTGCCACTGATGCCGCGAACCTCCAGTGTGCTGTACATCGGCTCTACCTTGTCAGAGAAAGCGGTCGCCGGCTCATTCAGCTATGTCATTTCAAAACACGCGTTACTGGGAATGATGCGTGCCAGTTGTCAGGATTTAATGGGTACCGGCATCCACACTGCGCTCATTTGCCCGGGCTTCACCGACACGGAAATGCTGCGCACCCATCTGGGCAACGACAGTGAAATCATGCGGGAAATCGGCGCCATGAACAGCTTCAATCGCCTGGTTGAACCCGAAGAAATCGCCGAGCTAATCGGCTGGGCCCATGGCAATCCTGTCATCAACGGCGCGGTGCTACACGCCAATCTCGGCCAAAAGGAATCCTGATTGATGATCTCAGGGGAACAGTTAAGAGAACGTAGAGAGCGGGTTTTCCTGGTACTGGCTGGCACGTTCCTGTGTGCCATGACCCTGTTGAATGTCATCGGCATCACGCGGTTTATCCAGCTGGGCCCAATGGCACTGGCCGTGGGCGTCTTGCCCTACCCGATTACTTTTCTGTGTACCGACCTGATCTGCGAACTCTACGGCAAGGCCAGGGCCAACTTTCTGGTCAGCGTCGGCCTGGGCCTGAATTTTTTCATCCTCTTTGTACTGTTTCTTGGGGACTCCATCCCCTCAGTCGACCCCGACAGCATGCCGCCCTGGCAGGTTTTGCAACTGGCAGCGCCCGTCTCCCTGCCTAACGGCGATGTCGTGAAAGACAGTGTCGGCCTGTACCAGCTGATTTACGCCACCACCTCAGGTGCCGTGTTTGCGTCCATGCTGGCCTACATAGCAGCCCAGTACTGTGACGTCCAGTTGTTCCACTTCTGGAAGCGGGTCACCAAGGGCAAGCACCTGTGGATACGGAATAACTTCAGTACCCTGATGAGCCAAATGGTGGACTCGGTCATGGTGATCACCGTGACCTTTGGGGCAGCATTTTTTCGAGGTGAAATGACCTTCCAGGTGTTATTGGTACTCATCGGCAGCAATTACCTGTTCAAGGCCACCGTCGCCCTACTCGATACCGGTCCCTTTTATTTCGCGGTGTACCGCCTGCGAAAATATATGCAATTACCGGCGAATGAAACCACGGCATCCGAGGCCGCGGCGCTAGCTCAAAGCCCCAACAGACTATAGCCGAAGTATTTGTGCGCCACGGTATTGGCAAACACCAGCAGTAACAGCACTGGAATAAAGGTACTGAGTGAAAAGTTGACGTACTTTTCGGCCCAGGAGTTACGGTATGAATCATTGCCGACTTCCAGCTCGGCATTGAGGCGCTGCTTCTTCCAACGAAAGCTGACAAAAAGACAGAGTAGTAATCCATTCAAGGGCAGAATGGTGTCGTAAAACACATCGACTACCACATCAAAAAATGACTTCACCTGGCCGGCGTAACTGAGGAACTCAGTCAGAAACCCCACCATGCCAAAGGACAGGGCAGACATCACCGTAAACGCGCCCCCAAACACCGCCAATATCAGCAGGGCGTGTTTGCGACTACGGCCTTTTTCATCGATCAAATACGCTGTTGGCACCTCGATAATTGACACCAGCGAAGTGATTGCCGCAAAGAATACCAACAAAAAGAAAATCGTTGCCACAGCGCTGGCACCGAAATAACCCAGCGTCGCTTGCAGAGCGAGAAAGATCTTTGGCAGGAGTACAAAAATAAGGCTGACCGAGGAGTCACTCAATTCCGCGGGATCGACCTGCGGATTAAAGGAAAAGACCGCGGGCAAAATCATCAGTCCGGCAATAAAGGCCACCGCGGTGTCGGTAATCGCGACCATTGTAGCCGCAGCAACAATATTGTCTTTACGACTGAGGTAAGAACCGTAAGTAATCAAAATCCCCATACCCAGCGATAGAGAGAAAAATGCCTGTGACAAGGCGCCATTGACGACGCTGGCATTCAGTTTTCCGAAATCGGGAATGATGTAAAAGCTAACGCCAGCTGCGGCATTGTCCAGCGTGAGGACAAAGGCCACCAGGGCCACCAGCATCACAAAGAGGGCAGGCATCAGTAACCTGGCCGCCCGTTCGATACCCTCCTGCACACCGGAACTCAGAATCACGTAGACCATGGCAGCAACCAATAACATCACCACAAAAACCCAGGGGCTACCAATATACTCACCGAAGCCAGCGGGGCTAGCCAGATACTCCAGCTGGCCGGAGGCGGCCATCACCAGATAACCAAACAACCAGATGGTGATCACCATATAAAACACGCCGATCATAAATGGCGTAATAACCCCCAGCAGGCCCGCCAGCCGCCAACCGGGCTGGTGCTCGGATATTTGACTGTAAGCACCGACCGGGTCCTTACTCGTATGTCGTCCCATCGCCAACTCGGCCATCATCACCGGCAGGCAGACAAAGAAAACAAACAGGGCATAGATCAGCAGAAAGGCGCCGCCGCCGTTTTTGGCTGCATTCACCGGAAATCCAACCAGGTTGCCTATGCCAACTGCGGACCCGGCCGCTGCCAATACAAACCCCAGGCGTGAGCTGAACTGTTCTCTCGCTGCGCTCATAATCTGCAATCCCCCGACAACACGTGGCCATCAGTAACATTATTATTATCAGAAGCCAACGAATGAACCGACATTGTCGTGCTCACTGCAGCCCCACTATATTATTGCAATACCCCAACAAAACGCTCTTCAGCCATTCGGTCAGCTACCGTGCCCGTGGTCTCGTTACTGTCACTGGCACGCTGGAAAATATCCGCCAGCGTATCACCGATGCTCTCCACGTGCCGGGTCAAAGCCTCGTAACTTTTGCCACTGCGTAAATAATAGGCATCAACAATACCGCCCGCATTAATCACGTAATCCGGAGCATACAATATACCCCGTTCATGTAGCGCCAGGCCATGCCTGGGCAGCGCCAGCTGATTATTGGCGGCACCGGCCACAACCTCCGCCCTGAGCTGAGCCACCGTCTCATCATTGATAATGCCACCCATCGCACAGGGCGCAAAAACATCCACATCCAGGCCGAAGATCTCCTCACCAGCAACTGCCTGGGCACCCAGTTCGGACACCGCCCTGGCAACATTGCCCGCATTGACATCCGTCACCCAGAGCCTGGCACCTGCGGCATGCAGCTTCTGAGCCAGAGTGTAACCCACATTACCCACGCCTTGAATCGCCACTTTCACACCTTTGAGGTCGGAACGTCCCTGACGGTGCTTCACAGCGATCTCTATACCCTTGAATACCCCGTGCGCCGTGGACGGCGAAGGATCGCCATTGCGAACCTGGCCCCGGTCATCAAGACGTTCTGTGATACCGGACAGGTGGGTTGTTTCTGTACCGATGACTTTCAAATTTTCCACACTGGTACCCGAATCCTGCGCAGCGATGTAGCGCCCGGACAAACTGTCCACCAAGCGCCCCATGGCCCGCAGCATAGCGTCGGATTTACCCTTGGCCGGATCACAGATAATCACCGATTTACCGCCGCCAAGCGGCAGACCCGCAAGTGCAGATTTATAGGTCATGCCACGGGATAAGCGCAGCACATCCTCGAGTGCATCCTCACTTGATGCATAAGGGTAGATGCGACAACCACCCATCGCTGGCCCGAGGTTGGTATTGTGTATGGCGATAATGGCCTGCAGACCTGAGGCCGCATCGTGGCCAAAGACCACATTTTCGTGCTGATCAAACTCACCCAATGAAAAAACGGACATAGCTATTCTCCCTGAACGCCTCCCGGCGCCAATTGACGATACGATTTATGTTTATATGCCCCATCACCCGATTCGGGGCGGGGAAGCCCTCTTCAGGCGGCCTCTACAATCTTGACTGCATCCAACACGGACTCACCGTGAAATTCCGCCATCAGGGATTCTCGGCGCAGGGCCAATCGCTCCCTGTTACGATCCTTGATGTGGCCGAAGCCTCTCAGCTTCGCTGTCAAGCCCGCCAACTCCTGTGCCAGCGGATAGTTATCTTCAGTCAACTCACCCATCAGAGTATCCAGCAAGTCGCGATACTCACCGATATCGGCACGTTCTTGTCGACGCTCCTCGCTGTAGCCAAAAACATCCAGCGCAGTGCCCCGTAGGAACCGGAGCTTTGACAGGCCTGCAAAGGCTTTCATCATCCACGGCCCAAACTCCCGCTTGATAAGATGGCCAGTATTCGGGTCCCGCTTGCTAAACAGGGGCGGCGCCATATTGAAGCGCAATTCGTAGTCCCCCTCGAACTGCTGGGCCAGTTTGTCTAGAAACTCGCCATCGCTGTACAGGCGTCCGACCTCATACTCGTCCTTGTAGGCCATAAGTTTGTAGAGATTTTCAGCCGCAAGCCAGGTGATGGAGCCCGCCAATTGGGCGCGAGGATCGCGCGCAGTCAATTTCTCCAGATAGGTCGTGTAGACACCAGCATAGGCTGAATTTTGATATCGGGTGAGCCGCTGTTTGCGATCAGCAATAAGTCCTTCCAGACTTGGTGCCGTGACTTCTGGCTCGCTGGACGCGATAAGCCCGAGAACTTTTTCAGGCTGGTCGGCACAGCGACGCCCCCACAAGAACGCCTGCTTGTTGAAGTCCACAGCGACGCCATTGAGTTCGATCGCCTCGATCAGCGCCTCCGACGACACGGGCACCAGACCCCGCTGCCAGGCAAAGCCCAGAAGGAACAGGTTGCTGGCGATCGAATCTCCCAGCAAAGCCGTCGCGATAGCCGTTGAATCAATAAAATGGCAGCCCTCTTCACCCACTTCCGCCACAATCTTGTCCTTCATGGCCTGCGTGGGAAAGCTTGCATCGGGGTCGAGGATGAAAGCCGCCGTCGGCACCTCAGCCTCGTTGACAACGGCGTGGGAGCGACCGCGGGCGACTTTACCCAGAGATTCATAGGTCGCGGTAACCACAAGGTCACAACCCATCATCAAATCAGCCTCTCCGGCAGGTATCCTGACCGCCTTGATATCGTCCTGCTGCTCGCTTACCCGCACATGGCTGACAACCGCGCCGAACTTCTGGGCCAGGCCGGTCTGGTTCATCGTCGCACAGCCCTTGCCCTCAATATGAGCAGCCATTGCCACCAGTGCCGTTATGGTTAACACACCGGTCCCGCCGACGCCCGTGACGACGATATTCCAGGGTCGCTCAAGTCCCGGCAGTTGAGGCTCCGGCAAGGGGTCGAAGACCACTTGCAAATCACTTCGCCCCGTCGCAGGTTTGCGCAACGTACCGCCCACTACGGAAACAAAACTGGGGCAAAAACCGTTGGCACAACTGTAGTCCTTGTTACAGGCAGCCTGGTCTATCTTGCGCTTGCGGCCCAGTTCGGTCTCCTGCGGCAAAATGGAAAGACAATTGGATTTGATACTGCAATCCCCACAGCCCTCACAAACTGCATCGTTGATGAACAAACGCTTTGCCGGATCCTCCAAAATTCCCTTCTTGCGACGACGGCGTTTTTCAGCGGCACAGGTCTGCTGATAGACAATAATCGAGGTTCCCTTGTACTCTCGCAGCTCTTTCTGCAGGGCATCCAGTTCGTCCCGGTGATGCAGGGTATAACCGGGGATATTGCCAAACTGGCCGCGCCACTGCCCCGGCTCGTCACTCACCAGGGCAATGCGACGAATACCTTCGCCCCGCACCTGGTAAATCAGGTCTTCAACACTCAGGGAACCATCGATAGGCTGGCCCCCGGTCATTGCGACCGCATCGTTGTATAGAATTTTGTAGGTGATATTCACCCCGGAGGCTACTGCCGCCCGGATGGCCAATAACCCCGAGTGAAAATAGGTTCCATCCCCCAGGTTTTGAAAGACGTGCGGTGTATCCGTGAAGGGCGCCTGACCTATCCAGGTGACGCCTTCGCCGCCCATCTGGGTGAAGGTGTGGGTTTCCCTGTCGGGCATCCAGGTCGCCATATAGTGGCAACCAATACCGCCCAGCGCACGACTGCCCTCAGGCACTTTCGTGGAGGTATTATGCGGGCAACCCGAACAGAAGTGCGGCACCCGCTCTATACTGTCCCGGGGTATCGCCAAAGAGAGCTCTTTTTCCTTAATCCACTGAACCCGCTGATCCATGGTCTCCGAGCGATAAAAACGCTCAATCCGGCTGGCAATTGCCAGCGCCACCATGGCCGGCGTGAGCTCCGACAGGTTGGGCAGCAGATCGCGACCCTCCTCGTCGAATTCGCCAAAGACCCTGGGCCGGGCTTTGACCGGGTAGTTGTACAGCTGCCCGGTCAACTGGTCTTCAATAATTGAGCGCTTCTCCTCCACCACCAGAATCTCTTCCAGGCCCTCGGCGAAATTGTGGGTCGTCACCGGTTCAAGCGGCCAGCTCATACCCACTTTATAGACACGCAGGCCGATCTCAGCGGCCACTGCCGACGTGATGCCCATATCTTCCAGGGCCTGCATAACGTCGAGGTAAGCCTTGCCGGATGTCACTATGCCAAAACGCGGATTCGGACTGTCGATGACGATGCGGTTCAGACCGTTGACCCTGGCAAACTCCCGGGCAGCATAAATTTTGTATTTGTTCAGGCGCAATTCCTGCTCCAGCGGCTTGTCCGGCCAGCGGCCGTGCACCCCGCCCTCGGGTAGCTGGAAATCCTCGGGAATGACAATATCAATGCGATTGGGGTCGATATCAGCTGAGATCGCAGAATCCATATTTTCAGTAATGGCCTTTAGCGCCACCCAGCAACCGCTATAGCGCGACAATTCCCATCCAAACACGCCCAGGTCCAGTACTTCCTGTACGTTACTGGGACTGAGTACGGGCACGGAAGCACCGATAAACATATGCTCGGACTGATGGGGGAGGGTAGAAGATTTGCAGGCGTGGTCATCACCAGCCACCGCCAGTACCCCGCCATATTTCGAGGTACCAAAGGCGTTGGCATGTTTGATAACGTCCATGCTGCGATCAACCCCCGGCCCCTTGCCGTACCACATACCAAAAACACCATCGTAGCGGGCGCCTGAGAACAGGTTGGTCTGCTGGCTTCCCCAGACCGCAGTAGCGGCCAGGTCCTCGTTCACGCCCGGCTGGAAATGCACATTGTGCTTCTCCAACCACGGCGCCGCCTTCCACATCGCCTGGTCAACGCCGCCAACGGGTGATCCACGATAGCCGGAGATGAAAGCCGCCGTGTTCAGGCCACGTTGCTGATCCCGTTGGTGCTGCAGCATGGGCAGCCGCACCAGGGCCTCAATACCCGTCATATACGCCCTGGCCGTATCCAGTGCATATTTGTCATCGAGTGAGACTTTGCCTATCACACCGGATTCCGACTTTCCCATTTTGCTATCCACCCTATTGTTAGGCTGAATAGTGTGACCCAAACAGGCGGGAAATATTATTTCTTTTAGCCCCAAAAACTACGCTATTATGTATAAATTATTCAATAAATAAGATTTTGGAGGTTATTTTGTCTAAAAATCTGAGTAAACAGGACATCAAGATACTGAGCCTGCTGCAAACCGATGCCACCCTCAGTACTGCCAGCATCGCCGAACAAATCAATATCTCCCAGTCGCCCTGCTGGCGCCGTATCAATCGACTGGAGGAGGAAGGTATTATCAAAGGCCGCGTTGCCGTACTAAATCGCGCAGCGCTGGGTATGGAGGTGGTAGCATTTTCGACCATCAACTTGACCTCAACCGGCCGCCAGAACCTGATAGAATTTGAGCGGGATATCGTGATACACCCGGAGGTCATCGAGTGTTACACCATGACGGGGATATGGGATTACATGCTCAAAATCGTTACCAGGGACATTCGCCACTACGAGGAATTCGTGCGCAACACCTTGACAACCAGCCCCGCAATTCGAGAGCTTCACTCACATATTGCCGTGACCGAAATTAAAAACAGTACCGAGTTGCCACTGGAAACCCAATTATGAGCCGCACAGGATGATACAGAGCAAACTCCCCCACATAGGGACTACTATTTTTACCCGCATGTCAGCCCTGGCAACGGAGCACAAGGCCCTGAACCTGTCCCAGGGCTTTCCGGACTTCGATGGCCCTCTGCCCCTGCGGGAGGCACTGGTAAAACACGTTATGGATGGCCACAATCAATACGCTCCCATGGCGGGCAGCCCACAACTGCGCGAACAAATCGCAGCCCAGATGGCACTGCATAGACAAGTTGCGTGTGACCCCACCGATGAAATCACCATCGTGCCCGGCGCGACCGAGGCCATATTCTGCGCCATACACGCGGTCATCAGACCAGGGGATGAAGTCATTGTTTTCGACCCCTGTTATGACAGCTATGAGCCCGGTATTGAGCTTGCCGGCGGCCGCGCGGTTCACGTCGCCCTGGGCACACCCGGTTTTTCTATAGACTGGCAAGCTGTGGCAGCGGTCATCACCGATCGCACACGTATGGTAATTATTAACTCGCCCCATAACCCCAGTGGCAGCACCCTGTCCCGGCAAGACCTGCTGCAATTGCAGGCACTGGCAGACCAACATGACCTGCTGGTCATCAGTGACGAAGTCTACGAACATCTGGTTTTTGATGGCGAGCAACATGCCAGTGCGCTGCAACTGCCTGCGTTGAGGGCGCGAACCTTCGCCGTTTTTTCCTTCGGTAAAACCTTTAGCGTGACCGGCTGGAAAACGGGTTATTGCATCGCCCCGCCGGCCCTGACAAGGGAGCTGCGTAAAGTGCACCAGTTTGTCGCCTTTGTCGCCGTCACACCGATACAGCTGGCACTGGCGGATTTCATGCGCGATTATCCCGACTACCCGGCGCAACTTGCCAGTTTTTACCAGGCCAAACGTGACCTGTTTTGTGACGCTTTGAAGGGTTCAAAATTCTCACTGGCACCCAGCGCGGGCACCTATTTCCAGTTGCTGGACTACAGCGCAATCACAACAGAAAAAGACAGCGAATTGTGCGAACGCTGGACACGGGAACAAAGCATTGCCTCCATTCCCATATCGGTTTTTTATCAATCGCCACCCGAACAACACTACCTGCGTTTCTGCTTTGCGAAGAACGATGAAGTGCTGGTGCGCGCCGCGGAGATACTATGCAAGATTTAGCCGTCACCCTGGTTCAGTGCGAATTGGCATGGGAGCAGCCCGAAGACAATCGCCGCTTGATCAGTGAGTTGATCTCGCAGCTTGCGCAGGCAACGGACCTGATCGTACTGCCGGAAATGTTCACCACCGGCTTTTCGATGAACGCCCTGGCCAACGCCGAAGAGCCGGGCGGTATCACCGAACAATGGATGGTGGCACTGGCGCAGGAACATGACTGCGCTGTTACCGGCAGCATTGCTGTTCGCGACTCCAACGGCGTCTATAACCGCATGTTATTCGCCACGGCTGAGGGAACCCGGCACTATGACAAACGCCACCTGTTTCGCATGGCGGGAGAGGATAAACGCTACCTGTCGGGAAGCCGCAGGGTTATCCTGCCCTGGCGGGGATGGCGCATTAACCTGCAGGTTTGCTATGACCTGCGCTTCCCCGTATTCACGCGCAATCGCGGCGACTTCGACCTGCAACTCTATGTAGCGAACTGGCCAGCGAGGCGCAGCTACCACTGGCGGCAACTGCTGATCGCCAGGGCCATTGAAAACCAGGCCTGTGTGGTCGGGGTCAACCGGATTGGCAGCGACGCCAATGGCATGGACTACCAGGGCGACAGCCTGGCCCTGGCAGCAGATGGCAGTATTTTGAAGGATCTCAAAGCGCGCAGTGAAACCGCGCAGCTGATACTCAGTGGCACTGAACTACAGACGTACCGGGAGAGTTTTCCCTGCCACTTGGATGCAGATGATTTTCAGTTGAAATAGGCCACTGGGCGCCCATCGGTCCGATCACCAGCCCAACTGTGCCTTTACAAAAGGAATGGACAGAGAACGTTTTTCTGCCAAAGAAGCCGCGTCCAGTTGATCCAGCAATTGCAATAAACTGCTCAGGCTCCTGGGGGCGCGGTTGACGATATAACTGGCGACCTCCGCGGGCATGTCCAGCCCACGACGTCCGGCGCGAAACACCATTATCGCCTGTCGGCTTTCGTCCTCACCCGCCGCCAGTTGGTAAACCACTCCCCAGGATAGACGCGAACGCAAATCCGGCAGGTCAATCGCCAACACCCGTGGCGCTGCAATACCACTGAGCAACAGTCTGCATCCGGACTGCCGCGCGCGGTTGATCAAATGAAACAGGGCCAATTCCCAGTCCGCATTGCCCAGCACCGAGTGCACATCATCAAGACAAACCAGGCTCATGGACTCAATGCCCTGCAGCACGTCATCCGGCGGATAGGAGACCAATTCTGCCAGGGGCAAATACAGGGCGGCACTGCCTGCCAAATGGCAGCATGCCTGTAGTAGGTGTGACTTTCCCGTATCATCCGGGCCAAACAGATAAATGATCGGCTCACCCTCTGGGCCCAGTTGTGCGCGCAAAGCGGGCATCAAGGCCTCTTCAGAGGGGGCGCACAGAAAATTGTCCAGTGTCGCGTCGTCGCGCAGCTGGATATTCAAGGCCAGCTGACGCTGTGCAAGACCGCCCGATGTCACTCGACATCCCCCCCGTACAGGTCGCTACCGCGATAGTGCTCAATGGCATGCCGGGCAAAAACGGTGATAACCGCCGCTACCGGCAGCGCCACCAACACCCCCACAAAACCGGCCAACTGACCGCCGGCCATCAGGGCAAAAATTACCGCCACGGGGTGCAGACCTATACGATCACCCACCAGTATTGGCGTTAATAGCATACTCTCAATCATTTGCCCGCAGCCGAATACCGCAGCCACCCAGAGCAGGATGCCCCACTCGTGAAACTGCGCATAGGCCGCAATACAGGAGGCGACAATTCCGACAACAAAGCCCAGGTAGGGCACCACGCTGGCCAGGCCGGCTATAAAACCGAGTAACACCGCCAACTGAATCCCCAGCGCCCATAAACCTGTGCCATACATCAGGCCCAGCGCGCACATCACAATAAACTGCCCCCGCAAAAATGAGCCGACGACCTCATCTCCCTCAGTTACTATCGTGGAGACCTGCTCCTGCCAGGACAAAGGCATTATTCCCAGGGTTTTCTCCAACAATATATCCCAGTCACGCATGAGGTAAAATGCCACCACAGGCATCAGTGCCAGGTTGGCCAACCCCAGCAACAAAGAGACGCCAGAACCGGTAATTCGCCTGCCTGTCTGCGCGACAAATTTGCCCAGGGACTGCCAGTTATCAGCCAACTGGCTGGACCAGTCCATGGGCGGCAAAACTTCGGCGGGTACGCTCAGGCGATCTTGCAACCAGGGCATTCCCACCTCGGTCATCCACTGGTATAGCAGGGGTATTTTCTGCACCAGCACATCCAGCTGCTTTAGCAGTAGGGGCACAAATATGAGCAATGCCGCGACTATAAAAGCGGTGAAGAGGACGAATACCAATGACACAGCCAACGTGCGATTGAGCTTTCGATCTTCCAGCCAATCAACCAACGGGTCGCCCAGGTAAGCGATCAGCGCACCTAACACAAAAGGCAGTAAAATCGGCTGTAGAAGATAGAAAGCAACTCCCAGAAACCCAACAACCACCGCAACCAACGGCCAGCGATTGACGCTCATGCTGTCCCCTGGCGGACCTAGTTCTGCCATTGGTAGCTCAACTGGTCGGTGCCCCGGACCTGCTCAAGAGGTGTCAGCCGCTTGTTCAATTCAATAATGGTTTTTAACTGCCCGGCATCGGCCCGCGCCACAAGCCGCAACTCGATTTCCTGTCCTCGTATCGTTTCTATATTGGCATGCTCTATCAATTCCAGGCCCTCTAGCCAGGACACTATTTTAGCGTAATCACCGTAACTGTTGACCCCCGCGACAGTCATCGCTATACCGCCGGCGGTAGCCCCGGACGCAGCCACCGCATAGCGCCCGGCCATCTGCTCAGCGACCAGGGAGACACCCTCCAGCAGAAAGCTATCCACTGAATCCACCGTCAAGGATCGGTCTATCCGATTACGACCAGAAAAATAGGTCCAGTCACCCACCCATTCTCCCGTCGACAAGCCCGTCAGGCGGCCCGCCAGAATGTCCTGCACCCCATAGCGCTCAGAGGCGTTAAAAATAGGGGCAGCCTGCAAGCGCCAGGCGTCATCAATGGCAAGAGAAGCCGTATCCTGCAGATCAAAGAGGGGAAATCGTACCGGAACCCCCCGTTGTGAGAACCCCTGCTCCAGGGTCATCATCACATCGGGCGCAACTTCCCGGCTCACGAACTGCCTGCCTTTCGCATCCTGGGCGACGATCCAGACCAGTACCGCCGGGCGGTTGGCCGTCCATAGGGGAGCCCCGGCCTCAGTTACCAATCGTGAAACCACCGAGCGATCAAATTCAAAGCGAGCCGCCAGGTCACCGCGCGCATCCTCGTCCCGGGTATAGGAATACTGTTGTACATAGCTTCTAGCCTCGCCCAGCGCAGTCCCTATGGCGGGGTTCTGCAACACGGCAACGCTACCCGACACCTTGACCAGCACTTCAGACAGCGCCTCACGGGAGGCAGCAGACAGGGCCTGTGCACTGTGATCCTTGACGGCAACCTCAGCCTCATAGAGGTCCTCGACCACCACAGCAAAGCCCGGGGCAGACGCCACCATCAGGAGTAAAGACACTAGCAAGCACGACAGCTGTCGAGACAGTAGGGACGGCACCAAAAACCTCCAAGAGTTAGAAAACGACTGCATTGTAGCAGCACCAGAGCGCAACAAACGAGAGCATCGAGCGATAGGAAGATGAATTGCGCCCTGCTACTGAATTTCACATGGTTTCAGGCTAGAATACGCCGCTTCTGACCATCCCCTGACCGATTACTGGACTTTTATCCACATGAGCAATGAAAGCGGCAAACCTTCACTCAGTTACAAAGATGCCGGCGTCAATATAGATGCAGGTAATGCGCTCGTTGAGAGAATCAAAGGTGTCTCCAAGCGTACCCGGCGCCCGGAAGTTCTGGGCGGCCTGGGCGGATTCGGCGCCTTATGTGAGATACCCGCCGGCTACAAACAACCGGTACTGGTCTCCGGCACCGATGGTGTGGGCACCAAACTGCGACTGGCCATGGATATGGGCATTCACAATACCATCGGCATCGATCTGGTCGCGATGTGCGTCAATGATCTCATTGTCACAGGTGCCGAGCCCCTGTTCTTCCTGGACTACTACGCTACCGGTGCGCTGAGCGTTGATACCGCCGTCGATGTCGTAGAGGGCATCGGCCGGGGCTGTGAACTGGCTGGTTGCGCATTGGTCGGCGGCGAAACGGCCGAAATGCCGGGTATGTATGAAGGTGAAGACTATGACCTGGCGGGGTTCTGTGTCGGTGTTGTTGAAAAAGCCGACATTATTGACGGCAGCACGGTGGGCGCGGGTGATGCGCTGATCGGCATCGCCAGCAGTGGGCCACATTCCAATGGCTACTCCCTTGTCCGCAAGATTCTGGAGGTCAGCGGAGCCGGCCTGCAAGACCCCCTGGGCGAGGCCAGCCTGGGCGAAGCCCTACTCGCACCAACCACCATTTATGTCAAAGCGCTGCTGGATGTGTTTGCACAAACCCCGATTAAAGCGCTGTCTCACATTACCGGTGGTGGTTTACTGGAGAACATACCCCGGGTACTTCCCGAGGACTGCCATGCAGTCATAGAGACCAGCACCTGGCAATGGCCCCCGGTCTTCCAGTGGCTGCAAGAGCAGGGCAATGTTGATACACAGGAAATGTACCGCACGTTCAACTGCGGTGTCGGCATGGTCCTTTGCGTGTCGCCTGAGAACAGCGCAGCGGTTATCACGCAGCTCAACAGCGCTGGACACACGGCCTGGGAAGTCGGCACCATTGCAAGCGGCAAGGGCGAGGTCGAGTTTCGCTAATGTCGCCAGGCCGCATTGCCATACTGATATCCGGGCGCGGATCCAACATGCAGGCCTTTATTGATGCCTGCGAGAACAAAACCCTGAGCGCCAATATCTGTGTGGTCCTGAGCAACAATCCGGATGCCCCCGGACTGGAAAAAGCCCGGGCAATGGGCATAGACACTGCCTGCATTAATCACCGTGATTTTCCCAGCCGCGAGGATTTCGACCAGGCCATGGTTGACTGCCTGACCCAGTATCACGTCGACCTGGTTATTCTCGCTGGTTTTATGCGCATCCTGACACCGGTATTCATCACGCCTTTTCAGGGACGATTATTGAACATTCACCCGTCTTTGCTGCCTAAGTACCCGGGACTTAATACCCACCAGCGCGCGCTGGATGCCGGCGACCCTGAAGCCGGTGTCACCGTGCACTTTGTGACCCCGGAACTCGACGGCGGCCCCCCCATACTGCAAGCCCGGGTGGCTGTGCGCCCGGACGATGACGCTGCTACACTGGCGGCAAGAGTCATTTTGCGCGAACATGATATTTATCCTCTCGCCGCAGCATGGTATTTGGATAGGCGGCTTAAATTGACAGACCAAGGAGCAACTCTTGATAGCACACTTCTCCCCGCAACTGGAATTCAGCATACCCAGGCCACTGCTTAGCTTACTCACCGGCGCACTGGCCTGCCTGTTTGCCGCGACAACCGCCTTCGCAGAAGATGCGGGCCAAGGCCTACAGCTAAAGCCCTATTCGGTACAGTACACCACCAAAATCAAGGGTATCAGCCTGACGTTGGACCGCAAGCTGGTGCGCAAGGCAAACAATCAATATGAATTAAGCAATGGTGGCAGCAAGTTGGTCGTCAGTTTGAAGGAGAAAAGCACCTTTGGCGTAGAAAATGGCAGGATCGTCCCCGGTTCTTACGTCTACCAGATCAGCGGCGTGACGAATCGTCGACGCGAAATCCATTTCACCGCGGGCGCGGACACGGTGCGCAGTTTGTACAAGGAAAACTGGTACGAGTTGCCCTATACCAGTAACACCTTCGACCGTATGAGCCAACAGGAGGAAGTGCGCCTGCAACTGATGCAGGATGAAACACCCAAGGAAACTGTCATCGTCACCGTCGCCGACGGCAAGCGAGTAAAAGATTATCAACTGGACTTTGTAGGGGAAGAGACACTCGAAACGCCCATTGGCCCGGTCAAGACCCTGCACTTCGAACGCCAGCACGATGACCCCGAGCGGAAATCAGATACCTGGCTGGCACCAGCATGGGATTATATGATGGTCAAAACAGTGCATGTTGAAGATGGCAGCCCCACGGAAGTCAATCTGGTGAGCGCCAGCATCGACGGGGTCGCCCTCAAAGCCAAATAGCTCAGGCCCTGGGCAGTGTGACGCCTCGCTGCCCCTGGTACTTCCCACCGCGGTCTTTGTAGCTGACTTCACAGGGCTCATCAGATTCGAAAAACAGCATTTGCGCCACGCCCTCATTAGCATAGATTTTCGCCGGCAGGGTCGTGGTGTTAGAGAACTCCAGGGTGACATGCCCTTCCCACTCGGGCTCCAGCGGTGTCACATTGACGATAATGCCGCAGCGGGCATAGGTGGACTTGCCCAGGCAAATCGTCAGTACATTCCGCGGAATCCGAAAATACTCCACAGTCGCTGCCAACGCGAAAGAATTGGGCGGAATCACACAGACATCGCTCTCGACATCAACAAAACTGCCCTCGTCGAAATTTTTCGGGTCTACCGTCGCCGAATTGATATTGGTGAAGACCTTGAAGTGCTCCGAACACCGCACATCATAGCCATAGCTGGAAGTACCATAGGAAATCAGCCGCTTTTCGCCGGCGTAACGAACCTGATCAGCTTCAAAAGGCTCTATCATGCCCTTTTCTTGCGCCATACGGCGAATCCACTTGTCTGCCTTGATAGTCACGTCGGGGTATTACCTCTTCTGTGGGTCTGTGAGTGTGGTGTATCTTCTTTCGAAATCAATCGTCCGAGATGGTGATCTCCGGGAACTGTTGCACAGCCCCCTGCCCGGCTTCTGCCAGTGACGACTGCACTGCCATGGCTATGGCCATATAGATAGCTGTCACTGGCGAGTCAGGTTCTACAGCCACCGTCGGGGTACCTGCGTCGGTCTGCTCGCGAATGGACAGGGCCAGGGGCAAACTGCCCAGTAGAGGCACACCGTAATCTGCAGCGATACGCTCACCACCGCGAGCCCCAAAAATATGCTCTGAATGACCACATTCGCTGCAAATATGCACCGCCATATTTTCCACAACACCCAGTATGGGCACATCAACCTTGCGGAACATTTCAATGCCCTTTTGTGCATCCAGCAAAGCGATATCCTGGGGCGTTGTAACGATGACAGCACCGGCGACGGTCGCTTTTTGCGACAGGGTCAACTGAATATCCCCGGTACCCGGCGGCATATCGATAATGAGAAAATCCAGCTCTCCCCACAGGGTCTGCTCCAGCATTTGCGTGAGCGCCCCGCCCGCCATCGGGCCACGCCACACCATTGGCGTGCGCTCGTCGACCAGATAGCCCATGGACATGGTTTTCAACCCATACGCCTCCACGGGTAACAGGTAGTGTCCGCTGTCATCCTGACTGGGCTTCACCTCGTCGGCGATTCCCAGCATCAACTGTTGGCTGGGACCATAGATATCCGCGTCCAACAGGCCTACCTGGTTTCCCAGGTTCTTAAGGGCGAGCGCCAGGTTGACGGCAGTGGTCGATTTACCCACGCCGCCCTTGCCTGAAGCAACGGCGATTATGTGCTTGATATCATTCATTAAGTGACTTCTATTGACGGTTGCGTTTATTCAGCGACGCCGCCTCAAGGCCGGCGTCAGGGCGGCTAGTATAAGCCCACTGGACTGTTTCAACAATGCCGGCAAACCAGGGCGTTTCACGGGTGAAAATCCACGCCAAAAACGCTATAGTAGCGCCCCTTTTTCAGCTTCAGGAGATTTTCCCGTCATGTCCGACTCTGCACCTCGCAATATACTGGTGACCAGCGCGCTGCCCTATGCCAATGGGTCTTTGCACCTGGGCCACCTGTTAGAGATGGTGCAGACGGATATCTGGGTGCGCTTTCAGAAGTCGCGCGGCCATAATTGCAGCTACGTCTGTGCCGATGACGCCCACGGCACGGCGATCATGCTCACCGCTGAGGCTCTGGGGATTACGCCTGAAGAACAAATTGCCACAATAAAAGCTGAGCACGAACAGGATGCGGCGGGCTTCTCCATTGGTTTTGACAATTTCTACTCCACGCACTCGCCCGAGAATAAAGCCTGGAGTGAGGAAATCTATCGCCGACTGGAGGCCAATGGCCACATCGCCTCCCGCTCCATTACCCAGGCCTTTGATCCCGAGAAGCAACTGTTCCTGGCAGACCGGTTTATCAAGGGCACCTGTCCGCGTTGCAAAACCGCGGACCAATACGGCGACAATTGTGAATCCTGTGGCGCCACCTACAGCCCGGCTGAGCTCATCGACCCGATATCCGCCATCTCCGGCGCCACACCCGTGGAGAAAGACTCCACACACTATTTTTTCAAACTCCCCGAGTTTGAAGCCATGCTCAAGGACTGGATCGATTCAGGCACTTTGCAGCCACAGATTGCCAACAAATTGCGCGAGTGGACCGAGGCGGGCCTTCAGGAATGGGATATCAGCCGTGACGCCCCCTACTTTGGCTTTGAGATACCCGGCGCCCCCGGCAAATATTTTTACGTTTGGCTGGACGCGCCTATCGGCTACCTGGCGAGCTTCGAGAATTATTGCCAGCGAAACGAACTGAATTTCGATGACTACTGGCAGCTGGGTTCCAGCGCTGAGCTCTACCACTTTATCGGCAAGGACATTATTAATTTCCACGGCCTGTTCTGGCCCGCCATATTGAGCTCAGCCGGCCTGCGCACGCCGACCGCCATCTACGCCCACGGTTTTCTCACCGTGAACGGCACCAAGATGTCCAAGAGTCGCGGCACGTTCATCAAGGCCAGCACTTACCTGGAGCATCTGGATGCGGAGTATCTGCGCTACTACTTTGCCGCAAAATTGAGTTCTGCGGTTGACGATATTGACCTCAACCTCGAAGATTTCACCCAGCGTGTCAACTCGGATGTAGTGGGAAAGGTCGTCAACATCGCCAGCCGCTGCGCCGGCTTCCTGCGCAAGGGCTTCGATAGCGAGCTGACGGCCAGCACCGCCGAACCCGAACTGCTGCAGGACTTCTTCGATGCCGGCAACGGCATTGCCGAGCTCTACGAGCAGCGCGAATTCAACAAGGCAATACGTGAAATTATCGCGCTGGCAGATCGCGCCAATCAGTATATTGACGAGAAAAAGCCCTGGGTACTGGCCAAGGAAGAAGGTGAAGAGTGGCAGGTGCACGCGGTTTGCAGTGTCGGTATCAACCTGTTCCGGGTACTGCTGACCTACCTCAAGCCCGTGCTGCCGGTGATGGCTGAAAAGGCCGAGGCCTTCTTAAACTGTTCCCTGGACTGGAGTGAATTGCAGGAACCCCTACTGGGTCACAAAATCAACAAATTCAAGCCCCTGATGACCCGGATTGAGAGTGCCCAAATTGAGGCGATGGTCGAAGCGAGCAAGGAACAGCAGGCAAAGGCCGCCCCTACGGGTGCAAGCGCCGACATCGTGACAAAAAAAGCCAGTCCAGCCACACCGATGATTGAGTTCGATGATTTTGCCAAGGTCGACCTGAGGGTCGTAGAAATCGTCGCGGCGGAGCATGTTGAGGGGGCTGACAAACTACTCCGGCTTACCCTGGACCTGGGCGAGTCCCAAAAGCAGGTGTTCGCCGGCATCAAATCGGCCTATGCCCCGGAAGATCTGGTGGGCAAGCTCACCGTCATGGTCGCCAACCTGGCACCCCGAAAAATGCGTTTCGGAGTATCCGAGGGCATGGTTCTGGCGGCGGGACCCGGCGGCGAGGATATCTACCTACTGGAACCCCATGCGGGTGCAAAACCCGGTATGCAAGTGAAATAAAAATCGGGTATCGAGATCAGTGGCTGTTGCCAATAGCAAGCGGGTATTTACACGCTTACTCGAATTAACTTACTGTTTTTTAAGGGTTAGTTTCATAGTATCATTGCCACAAAAGGTGCCCATCAACGGTCAACCTATAGACTAATAGGTGTTAGTTTATATTATCAGACTGCGTTTATCCCGGCTTGGCGTTAAAATAGCCGGATATTAGGCACAGTATTTCATCCGCAGGCGCCCAAACGGGACCGCGGCGAGAGATTCACCATGCTGGCAGATTATTCCATATTGTTGATCGGCGCGATTCTGGTCAACAACTTCGTACTGGTACAGTTCCTGGGACTGTGTCCGTTTATGGGTGTCTCCAATAAACTGGAAACGGCCATGGGCATGTCCATGGCCACGACCTTTGTGCTCACCCTGGCCTCGGCCTGCAGCCACCTGACCTACAATTTCCTGCTGCAACCACTGGGCCTGGGGTACCTCAAAACGATCTCCTTCATTCTGGTCATCGCGGTGGTGGTACAGTTCACCGAAATGGTTGTACGCAAGAGTAGCCCGCTGCTCTATCGGGTGCTTGGAGTGTACCTGCCCCTGATTACCACCAATTGCGCGGTCCTGGGTGTTGCCCTGCTCAACATCAACAAAGATCACAATTTCCTGCAATCCCTGTTCTATGGCTTCGGCGCAGCGGTCGGGTTCTCGCTGGTCCTGGTACTCTTTGCCGCCATGCGCGAGCGCCTCGCGGTCGCCGACATTCCCGTCCCTTTCAAGGGCGCGGCCATCGGTATGGTCACGGCTGGTCTGATGTCCCTCGCCTTCATGGGCTTTGCAGGACTGGTATAGAGACACTGTGACTGAACTCATCTCACAATTTCCGCTGCTTGCAGCGCTGACGGCCCTGGTGGGACTGGGCGCTGTCTTCGGTGCCGTACTGGGCTTCGCTGCCGTAAAGTTCAAAACGGAAGGCGATCCTATCGCCGACCAGGTCAACGACCTGTTGCCGCAAACCCAATGCGGGCAATGCGGCCACCCCGGTTGCCGCCCTTATGCCGAATCCATCGCGGATGGGGGCCCCATCAACAAGTGCCCGCCGGGTGGAGAGGCGACAATCCAGGCGCTTGCCGACCTGCTGGATGTCGAAGCGGTTCCCCTGGATGAGGAACACGGCGAAGAGAAAGCCAAAAAATCGGTCGCCTATATCCGCGAGGACGAATGCATTGGCTGCACCAAGTGCATTCAGGCTTGCCCGGTCGATGCCATTCTTGGTGCGGCCAAGCAAATGCACACGGTCATCATCAGTGAATGTACGGGCTGTGACCTCTGCGTAGAGCCCTGCCCGGTAGATTGCATTGATATGATTTCTGAAGAAGAAAGCCTGCAGACCTGGCATTGGGCCCTGCCCGACCCCAACGCCCGCACCGTGGATATCATCGCCACCGATGCGACTCGGGATGAGGCAGCATGAGAAAGGTCTATAACTTTCACGGCGGCATCCATCCCCCGGAAAACAAGCTGCAGTCCCTGGGCAACCCGATCAGTTGCGCCGGCATTCCACCGCAATTAACACTGCCCTTGTCACAGCACATCGGCGCGCCGGCCGTGCCGGTTGTAACCGTCGGAGAGCACGTTCTAAAGGGCCAACTCATCGCCGAGGCCAAGGGCTTTGTCAGCGTCCCCCTGCATGCACCGACCTCGGGCACCATTGCTGCCATTGAAGAGCGCCCAATCGCTCACCCCTCAGGACTGCAGGCCAATTGCATTGTGATCAACACTGACGGCGAGGATGAGTGGGCCCCGCATGAAGGCAGGGAAGATTACCAAAGCCTGGACAAACCCACGATGCTAAACCTGATCCGCAATGCCGGCATCGCGGGCATGGGTGGCGCAGGGTTCCCGGCGGCGGTCAAACTGTCGGTCAAGCCGGATACCCAAATTGACACCCTCATCATCAACGGTACCGAATGCGAACCCTACATCACAGCCGACGATGTACTCATGCGAGAGCGCGCCGACCAGATCATTGCCGGCGCGAAAATTTTGACTCACCTCATCGGGCCACAGGAAACCCTGATCGGGGTGGAAGACAACAAACCCGAGGGGCTGGCCTCATTGCGCGCTGCCGCTGAGGGAAGTGGTATCGAAGTTGTCTCGTTTCCGACCAAATACCCCTCTGGCGGCGAAAAGCAGCTAATAGAGATCCTCACGGGCAAGCAAGTCCCCAGTGGGGGATTACCCTCCCATGTGGGCGTGGTGTGCCAGAACGTTGGCAGTACCGTGGCCATTTACCAGGCCATCGTCCTGGGCCGCCCTCTGATTTCCCGTATTACCACCGTGACCGGAGAGTCCATAGGGCAGCCCCGAAACTACGAGGTACTGCTGGGCACACCGATGGCGTACTTGCTGCAACTGGCCGGGTATCAGTCCGCTGGGAATAATCGCCTGATCATGGGCGGCCCCATGATGGGCTTCACAGTACCCGATGCCGATGTACCCATCGTCAAAACCACGAACTGCATCCTTGCCCCTAAAGAAGCTGAATTACCTACACCGCCACCCGCACAGGCCTGTATCCGTTGCGGCATGTGCGCCCAGGCCTGCCCCGCCAGTTTACTACCACAGCAAATGTTCTGGTTTGCCCAGGGCAAAGAGCATGAAAAACTGGAACAACACAATCTGTTCGACTGCATAGAGTGCGGTGCATGCTCCTGGGTCTGCCCCAGTGCGATCCCCCTGGTGCAGTACTACCGTGCTTCCAAGGCCGAAATCCTGCAGGCGCGTCGGGACCACGAAAAATCCGAGCAATCGCGCATACGATTTGAATCGCGCCAGACCCGCCTGGAACAGGAAGAAATTGACAAAGAGGCCAAACGCGCCGCCCGCAAGCTGGCTGCAGAGAAAAGGGCGCAGCAGGCAGCCTCAGGCACAGATGGAGCCGAGGACCCAATCCAGGCGGCCATAGACAGAGCGAAAGCCAAGAAAGCCGCCCAACAGGCGGGTACCGTCGGCAATCAAAATGAAGCAGAAAAGCTCACCTCTGCAGTCGCCAGCACCCGTAAACGGTTGGATACGGCCAGCAAAAAACTGGCTGAGGCACAAGCCGAGAACAGTGACCTGGTTACCGCCCTGCAGACGGGCGTAGACAAGACCACTGAAAAATTACACAAGGCCGAGAAAGCGCTGGCAGATTACCAGTCCAAAAGCAGCTCTGACAGTCAGGACGCACCGACAGCGGCAGGCGAGGTTGACGCTGCCCAGGCCGCCATTCAAAAAGCCATGGCCGCTCGAGCTGCTGACTCATCACTGAGCCCTGAGCAAAAGGCTAAAAACAACCTCGATAAACTCGTGCAGCGCCTACAGAAAAGTGAAGCCAAACTGGCGTCATGCCGGGAAAGTGGTGAGGAAGAAAAAATTATCGACGCGATGGAATCGACTGTTGAACGCCTCAAAGAAAAGATCGCCACAGCAGAACAGGCTGTGAGCGAAGGAGAGGAATCCTGATATGGCACTGATGCGTATCACCTCGCCACACGCACACGGCCCCATGCAAACTACGGCCGTAATGCAAAACGTGTTGCTGGCAACACTTCCGGGAATCCTGGTTCTTACCCACTTCTTCGGCTTTGGCACCATCGTCAACATCCTGTGGGGCTGCACCCTCGCCCTGGCATTTGAATCGATAGCGCTGCTGCTCAGGGGGCGACCGGTCGCGTTTTACCTGAAAGATTACAGCGCCCTGGTCACCGCCACCCTGCTTTGCATCGCACTGCCGCCCTATGCTCCCTGGTGGCTGATTGCGGTGGGGATGGCCTCCGCTATCCTTCTTGCCAAGCACCTATACGGTGGCCTGGGCTACAACCCCTTCAACCCGGCGATGGTCGGCTATGTGGTTCTGCTGATTTCCTTTCCCGTGCAAATGACCAGTTGGGCGGCGCCACGCGGGCTTGGCGAGGTCCCCGGGTTCTTTGAGGCACTGCAAGCCTGCTTCCAACCCGCCAGCTTTGACGGCGTAACAATGGCAACGCCCCTGGACGTGCTAAAACAGAACAACAGCCTCCTCATGAAGGACCTGTGGCGGGAAAATGCACAGTTTGGTCGCTGGGCCGGTATCGGCTGGGAGTGGGCGAACCTGGCATTTCTCGCCGGAGGCGCCTGGCTGCTATACCGCAAGATTTTTACCTGGCATGCCCCAGTGGCCATGCTGGTAACGCTCACAGTGATGGCTGCTATTTTCTATGATGGCGGCAGTTCAGCCAGTGGCGGTTCCCCGGCATTTCATCTGTTGAGCGGCGCGACCATGTTCGGCGCTTTTTTTATCGTGACGGACCCTGTTACCTCCGCCGTTTCCGTGCGAGGACGCCTTGTCTATGGCGCCCTTATCGGCGTGTTGATCTACATCATCAGGGCGAGTGGAAACTACCCCGATGCGGTCGCATTTGCCGTGTTAATCATGAACTTCGCCGCCCCCTTTATAGATCACTACACCCAACCCCGTACCTACGGACACAACCGGGGAGATCAGTAGCATGAAGCTGGGCCAATCAATTACTGCCAACAGTGTGCTGCTGTCCGTTTTCGCTGTCTGCACCACCTTGCTGATTGCCGGCACCTTCCTACTGACAAAAGATCGGATAGCCGAGGAACAGCGCAAGGCTGAAGAGAAAGCCCTGCTTGAAATTGTGCCGCAAAGCCGACACAACAATTCCATGTTAGACGATACGATAGCGGTCGGGCCTACTTCACAGGGCCTGGGACTGAAGACCGACAAGCGAATCTATCTCGCTAAACAAGATGACAAGGTCGTTGCCGTCATCATTCCAGCGACAGCCTCGGATGGCTACAGCGGTGATATTCACCTGATCGTGGGTATCAACGCCGACGGTACAATTGCCGGTGTCAGGATACTCGCCCACAAGGAAACGCCGGGGCTGGGTGATAAGGTAGACTTGAAAAAATCCGACTGGGTTTTAGGTTTCAATGGCAAATCCCTGGTTAATCCGGTGCTGGCAGACTGGGCGGTCAAGAAAGACAAGGGTGACTTTGACCAATTTACCGGGGCAACGATTACACCACGAGCGGTTGTTGCAGCCACACTGCGAGCCTTACAATACGCCGAGGCGGAACACGACGCGCTGTTCCTGACTCGACCTGCTGGAGAAATGTGATGGCGGATACCAATTATCGAGAGCTTTCACTCAACGGTTTATGGAAGAACAACCCGGCCATCGTCCAGCTATTGGGGCTGTGCCCCTTACTGGCAGTCACCGGCAGCGTAGTCAACGCCATCGGCCTGGCACTCGCCACCACCCTGGTACTGGTCTGCTCTAACACCGCCGTCTCAATCATCCGTAATATTGTCTCGGATGCTATTCGCCTTCCCGCTTTTGTCATGATTATTGCAGCGGCGGTCACCTGCATTGAATTACTCATGCAGGCCTTTGCCTATGAACTGTATCAAATCCTGGGTATCTTCCTGCCGCTCATTACCACCAATTGCGTTATTTTGGGACGTGCTGACGCGTTTGCCAGTAAAAACCCCGTGGCGCCTGCCCTGTATGACGGCCTTATGATGGGGCTGGGTTTCGGCCTGGTGCTGGTACTGCTAGGCGCACTCCGGGAGTTGATAGGCACAGGCGCACTTTTCGCCAATATGGATTTGTTGTTCGGCCCAAGCGCCTCAGAGTGGAAGCTGGTACTGGTCGATGGCTACCAGGACTTTCTACTGGCCATTCTTCCGCCCGGTGCATTTATCTTCACCGGCCTTATCATTGCCTGTAAAAACCTTATTGATGCGCAAATCAAACATCGCCAGGACGCGCGAAAAGAAAAACCTGTCAAAGGGGGCAAGCGCGTACGGGTGACCGGCAACATTTCCTAATCGTCTGTTGCGCCGTCTATTTCAGAGTCGACTACCATCAGGGTATTGAGTAACTCGTCCACGGCGGCGTCATCCATACCACCATTGTCTTCATCACAGCTGTAGGTAATAAACAGCAACAGGGAGTCGTTGGCGACGTACCATTCACGAATGGCAACCCCCTCTTCCTGACAATCAGCCTGCACCCCTGCGAACTCCCCCAGCTCAACCCGCTTCCACTCTAGTGGCTGCTCTGACTCGCTGCGGGCGATATTCTCCAGTTCCGCGGTATCAAAGACGCCTTCGTCCTTGTGAAGACTACTGAATTCGATACAACCTACCCCATCGCGATCCCCGACCAGAATAGAGTCTTCTTCGGCTTCGGCCCACCACTCGGGCGGCAGCGCCATATTCCACCACTCCGTCTCCAGAACATTCATACTTTTCCCCTCACAACTCAATTCACTTCGCTTATAAGCGCTTCGACATCAGCAGAGCATCTTCACGCTCAGCCCCCTGCCGGTAATAGTTTTTACGTTGGCCTTCCACCTGAAACCCCATACTGGAATACAAGCCCTGGGCCGCGAGGTTCGATCGTCGAACTTCCAAAAAGCAACGCGTTACGCCCTTGACAGCCATGGCATCCAGAGCTGAAACCAGTAAGTCCCTCGCCAGCCCTCTGCGCTGATAATGTGGGCTCACGGCAATATTGTGAATATCGCCAGAATCCAGAACCCGGCAATAGACAATAAAGCCCACCACTTGCCCTGAAATCTCTATCAGCAGCGCGCGCTCAGACGCCTCCTCTCTGGCACAGGCCGCAGAAAACTGCTCCTCACGCCATGGGTATGCCGAGGCCTGACTGTCGATAGACCACAGGATATGCGTATCCTGTGGTAAAGCCGCCCTGATGGACCCGCTCACCCGGGCCGGGCAAAAGACTCAAGGTCCCGCCAAGCCTGTTTTTTCAACTGCGGGTTTCGCAACATCTCCGCCGTACTTACCGTACTGATATAGCGGTCATCACTCTGTTGTTCAGACGTCAGCCACCGCTGACTGCCGCTGCCCAGCAAGACCACACCCAGGCAACCTTCCTTCTCAAGTTTTCGATTCACAAATCCACCCAGACCAGCCCGGGCGGCCTCTTCGCCCTGATCCAATTGACTGCTGCTGTGAATGGGCCAGTTAAATTGGGATGTTTTCGGCGTATCGTTGCCCCACCCAAGCACACGTGAAATCGACTGCAACAGGGCCAACTGATCTCGCATGATGGCGCTCTGTATCGGCATTTCCTCCAACCAGAGCCGCCCCCCCCCAACAAACGCAGCCATACAAAATTCGACTGCAGTGGCATTTTTTGAAGCCTTGCCGGCAGGCCGTTTTTCTGTATTTTCCGCGCGTACCCGCTTTGGCACCGCTTGCAAATCAATACGGGGCATTTGGTTCGCCGGTGCCACCACGTCGTTAGCCGGGGCAGTCCCTGCCACTTGTGGGGTCGGTTCAGCCTGGCCTTCGAGGCTCCTGACAACTACCAGCTTGGCTGTCGAAGCAGCGCCGGGGACGGGACCACGGGATATATAGGTAGCAATACCCATAGCATCCAGGTAAGCCCTTCGTTTGAGCTCGTGCATGTCGTTACCCGTTCAAATTCATATTAGCGTTCAAAGCAGTTTATCAGGTTTCCGTGCGGGGCTATATCCATCGCCAGCCGTGATCAGCAAAGAATCGGATGCCAGACCGCATAAACAAACCGACATGCTTAAGGCCCTTGCTTGCTGCGTAGCCCCCGTGATGAACAATTTTTACCGCTGGGTGAAATACCAGCCGGCCCAACCGGCCCAAGCGCAGGGACAAATCGAAATCTTCGAAATACAGAAAATAGCGTTCATCAAAGCCACTCACGGCCAGCAGCATCTCGGTTCGCACCAACATGAAGCAACCACTTGCCAGCATGACGTCTACCTCCTCGCTCCCACTACAAACATCGCGCATTTCATAGTGATGCAGGCGAGTGCGGAACAACTTGTGAATAACGTCAGGGGCGAAAGCTCGCAGCAATAACACAAACACTGAAGGATAGCGTTTGCAGAGGTACTCCTGACGGCCATCATCACCGGAAACATAAGGGCTCAGCAGCGCGATTGACGTGTCCTGTTGCAACCGCGTAAGCGCAATGCTCAAGGTTGATTCTGCCAGCTCAACATCGGGGTTTAATATCAGGTGCGCATCGCTGGTAAGCGATGGCATCACCCGGTTGTTACCCCCCCCAAAACCATCATTGCTGTCGGCGGCACAATACACCAGGCGGTACCCCTCGCTCCCAGGGCACTCTGAAAGCAGGTGTCGCACGCGCTCGGCGTAATCAGGGCAGAGTGTATTGTCGACAACATGGACCTGGGCTGAGGACAAGACCCCATCCAGCCGGGCCCTCTCCACCGACCGAAAGAGGCTATTTAAGGTACCGCGCAGTAAATCCACCGAACTACTGTAAAGAACGATCGCAACAGACAAGTGCGCGGGAGGTGATAAGCTGTTTTCCATAAGTTCTGTAGTGTAACGGATTCAGGTTCAGCTGCTCAGGGTTAGGAACAATAATTATGGTGTCACGCAGACAAATGGGGCCGGGTTTACTGGTGACCGCCGCGTTCATTGGACCGGGTACGGTTACCACCGCCAGCACAGCCGGCGCAAATTTCGGCTTTGCCCTGATGTGGGCGCTGGTTTTTTCCATTTTCGCCACACTCGTGCTGCAAGAAATGGCCGCCAGACTCGGTCTGGTAACGGGCCGGGGGCTGGCGGAGGCGATGCGCAGTGCAGGAGACAATGCACTGATTTCCAAGATCGCTGTGCTGTTGGTGATTACAGCGATAGGATTTGGCAATGCTGCCTATGAGGTAGGCAACATCGCCGGTGCTGCCCTGGCAGCCGCCAGTGTCACTGACATCAGTGTGGGCACCTGGTCCCTTGTAATCGGCGCCTGTTCAGGCCTGCTACTGGGCTCGGGGCGCTATAAGTTACTGGAAGCGGTACTGATTTCACTGGTACTGGTCATGAGCCTGACGTTTATCGCAACAGCGACTGCCCTGAGCCCGAATCTATTCGAGCTCCTCACGGGCATGCTGGTACCGACTTTGCCGCCCGGCTCCCTACTCACGGTAATCGGACTGGTCGGGACCACGGTTGTGCCCTACAACCTGTTCCTGCATGCTAACGCCGTGCGAGAAAAGTGGCCCGGGAGGGACACTCTTGAGAGCAATCTTCGTGAGTCACGCTGGGACACGGGTCTTTCCGTGGGCCTGGGAGGTCTGATTTCATTGGCTATCGTCAGCACGGCGGCCACCGCATTTTTCAAAACCGGCCTCGATTTCAGCGCCAGTTCAATGGGTGAGCAACTTGCCCCGCTACTGGGTCCGGCAGCGAAGTATGTTTTCGCGGCAGGCCTGTTCGCCGGTGGTATAACAAGCGCCATCACAGCTCCTCTGGCCTCAGCCTACGCGGTCTGTGGTGCGATGGGCTGGGACCAGAAACTGAATTCCAGACCTTTCAGGCTGGTATGGGGCATCGTATTGCTAGCCGGAACAGTGTTAGCTGCTGCAGGAAGTAAACCACTGGCTGCCATCCTGCTGGCCCAGGTAGCCAACGGGCTCCTCCTACCAGTGGTCGCAATCTTCCTACTGTGGGTCATGAACCAACGAAGATTGCTGGGGGATTACTGTAACGGCCCCACGGCCAACATACTGGGTGGCTTTGTGGTGATCGTAGCGATTTCCCTTGGCGGGATAAAACTCATGGGCGTTGGTGGGCTACTGTGAGCACAGCGGGGTTAGCCGGATCATAGGCCTGTTAATACCCTAAAGAGTAGTAATATGGCAAATGGTATAACCAAATAGAATAACTCCGGAAGAACCCCTGACCGCCGCCCCGGCTCTCGTCCAAATCCACGTAGAAAAGTTTGTGTAAAAAATCACAAAATGCCTGTATGGCCATGTTATTTATGAAGTTTTCATCTCATATCCATGCTAGTCTTGACTCAACATAGTGATGAGCTGTTGACTCTGTGGGCAAACAGCTCAAAATCACCGATAGACCGTTTCACAATAAAAGACCTTCTTGATAGTGGGCAATAGGGGATAATAATGATCACTTGGTTCGCCAGACACTCTAGTCGGCTGATGCTTACGCTCGCCACAATGTTCACCATTGCTGCCTGTGGCGGTGGCGGTGGCGGCGGAGGGGGCGGCGGCTTCCTTCCCGCGGATGACCCTTCGGAGAATTACAATCTCCTGCTGGAACTCACCAATGTCTATGGTGAGGAGACCCGTGTAATTACCACATCGGCCCCTGCCCTACTTACCGTTACGGTAAAAGGTGGTAAACGAGCTGTTGACGGCATTGTCGTCACTGCCAGCTCTGATGTCGGCGTGGTGGTTCCCGAAGTAACGGGTACGTCCCTGACCGACATGGACGGCGTTGCACTGTTCCGCATGGAATCAGATGGCACTGTTGGCGCAGGCACCATTACTGTGAGCATCACGGTTGACTCGGTATCCACGACAGAAACGCTGACTTTCCAGGTCGAGCGTCCCGACTTGCGGCTGGGATACTTTGAGGAAAACACCTTTTTCGAAGGCCTGATCGAAGTTGTTCCTGAAGAAATCACAGCAGGCGGCAGCGCTTCGGTGACCATTGCCATAGTGGACGCTACCGGTGAACGTGTCACCACAGAAGAAACTATCTTGCTGGGCAGTGACTGTGCACGTAACGGCGACGCTATACTACCCGCCTCGGTGGTCACTCTAACCGGGCAAATCGATGTGACGTATACCGCTGCGGGTTGTGAAGGCGACGACGTGATAGGCGCTGTACTGCTGGATTCCGGGAGCGAAGCCAGAGGAACTGTTAATGTAGCACCTGCCGAAGTCGGTTCACTGAACTTTGTCTCTGCTGAGCCCGAGCTGATTGCCCTGAAGGGCACAGGCGGCGCTGGACGACAGGAAAGCTCCAAGGTTACCTTTGCCACCATTGATGGCCAGGGCACCCCCATACCTGGCGTGTTAGTTGAATTTGAACTCTCCACTGAAATCGGCGGTCTGACGCTGGATGAGCCCTCGGACATTACCGATGCCGACGGCCTGGCCGTTGCTGTTGTCCGCTCTGGGAACGTCGCGACATCTGTCAGGGTTATAGCCTCGGTGGAAGTCACTGAAGATGACATACGCTCTACCGTTTCAGACGCCCTGGTAGTGAGTACCGGCCTACCCGATGCGGATTCTATCAGCCTGTCTTCTTCAGTGTTAAATGTTGGTGGCGCACTGGATTTCGACGGCCGAACGGCAACATTAACGGTCAGAATGGCAGACAAGTTCAACAACCCCGTGGCAGACGGTACCAGCGCCTTGTTCACCACAGAGTACGGCTCGATCGTGAGTACTTGCAGCACCGTTGGCGGCCTCTGCTCCGTAACCTGGACCAGCCAGGACCCACGCTTCCCAACCTTCAACCAGGATCTGGTTCGAACCATCTTCGACTCTGATTATTCCTGCGCCAGCCACAGTGGTGGATCCGGCCCCTGTCCCGACGACCTGGGGGCAATTCGTGGCCTACGCTCGACTATAGTTGTCTCTGTCATCGGTGAAGAATACTTCAAGGATGCGAATGGTAATGGTCTATATGACCCGGGCGAGCAATTTGAAAACCTGCCTGAGGCCTTCATCGATAAGAATGAAGATGGTGTCTATACACCGGCCCTTGGCCCACAGTGTGGCCCTCCGAGTACGCCAGAGCGCTGTGCGGCTGCCGGTGCAGAAGAAGACTTCTACGACTTCAACGAAGACGGGGAATACAGCCTGAACGTGTCCCCACCTCAGTTCCCGAACGGTGTTTACAATGGCAGCCTCTGCCCACCTGAAGGTGATGACGTCTACTGCAGCAAGGATTTAGTGATTGTCTCGGACTCAATAGTATTGATCATGTCCTCCAGTTCCAGCTACAGCTCGGTGATCGCCAATGCACGCAGTGGCCAGGTATCGAGCACCTTGCAGGAAGGCGTATCCTATGTCGCCTATGTATCAGACCTGTACAACAACCGTCCACCTGGGGGCACTAGCGTTACTATTTCCACCAAGGGTGATTGCGCGCTGTTGACCGAAGGTAGCTTCCAGGTAGCAGACAGCAACAGCCGCGGTGCGTTTGGCGGCGGCTCTGAGCAGATGAATATCCAGATCGACGGCGGGGGCGGTCAGGGTACCCTGAGCGTGGCAGTCGCCGTCAGCGGTGGTAGTGCCTCAACGGAGACCTATAACTGCAGCACTATTCCAACCGACCCCAATGCACCGGGTGGTGGTGGTATCCCCTAGGCTTTAGCAGTAATCAAAAGGCCGTGAGGGTTAACCTCACGGCCTTTTTTTTGATAAGGAATACAACAGGAATAATCATGAGAGTACTCGGAATTACCGGCCTAACCCTGGCCGGACTTACAGTAGCGGCAGCTCTGGCTTTGAATATTCTGCCAACTGTCCTGGATGAGCAGATGAACACCGTGCTTTCACACACCCCGTACAGAATAGCGGAAGATGCCCTACGACTACACGACTCGCTCATTGTTGCTGACCTGCACTCCGACAGCACACTCTGGGAGCGGGATTTACTCGCCAGAGCGGACCGGGGACACGTTGATATTCCCAGAATGCGAGAAGGCAACGCTGCACTGCAGATATTCACATCCGTCACCCGCTCACCCTGGGGCCTAAACTACGAACAAAACTCCAACGATTCCCTGGATAGCGTCACCCTTTTGTCGCTCGCCCAGGGCTGGCCAGTAGCTACGTGGAGCAACTTGACTGCGAGGGCGCTTTACCAGGCTGACAAATTGAAAGCAATGGAACTCACCGCTCCGGCTGAATTTCAGATGGTGTACTCCGCAGCGGACCTGGAACGCCTCCTTCAGCGGCGCGCGAATACTGAACCGGTTGTTGGCGGTGTTCTCGGTACTGAAGGATCACACGCACTTGATGGCAAACTGAAAAATATTGATGTGCTTTTTGACGCTGGTTTTCGCATGATGAGCTTGCAGCATTTTTTCGACAATAAGCTCGGGGGGTCACTGCACGGAGAAAGTGGTGCTGGCCTCACTGTCTTTGGCAAACAAGCCGTAGACAGAATGCTGGAACTGGGCGTAATGGTGGATGTCTCGCATTCCTCACCGGCAGTCGTTGTGGATGTCTTGGACCGTACGAAAAAGCCACTACTTGTCAGTCACACAGGGTTCCAGGGGCACTGTAAATCTGAGCGCAACATCAGCGATGAGTTAATGATCGCCATTGCAGCGCGCGGCGGTTTAATCGGCGTCGGATTTTGGGGTGCCGCTGTGTGTGATACCAGTCCCGAGAGTATTGTGGCCGCTATAGCCTATGGTATTGAACTGGTTGGGGAAGACCATGTTGCTCTGGGCTCTGATTTTGACGGTACGGTGGAGGTATCATTTGATGTTTCCGAGTTGGCTGTTTTGACAGATGAGATGTTGAAGGCGGGGTTTACTGAAGTTCAAGTTCGTAAGGTTATGGGCTTGAATGTGGTTCGTTTTTTGGGGGCGAATTTGCCTCGGTGAGGGCTTGGGTTTTTAAGGCGCCAGCCTGCGGCTGTAGCGTATGGGGGGAGTCTGACCATTTTAAAGACGGGGCACTGAATTTAGATCGTGCCACTTGATGACCTACTATAAGTGGCGAGCGGTGCTCGCCATCGCTGCGCGACGCCTTTGGCGCTTCTCCGCCGTTCACCGGGGGTGAACAGGCTGCGTCACATGGCAGCCTGCGGCTGCAGCAGGACGGAAGAGAGATTCAACGCGTCCTTAAAAAACAAAACCCCTGTAGCTTATGCTACAGGGGTTTTGTTTTTTAGAAGCCTGGCGAGGGCCGGCCCCATGAGCAAAGCGAATGCTCTGGGTCTGACCGTAGGGCATCGCCATGTGTAACGTTTCTCTGATCTAAAAAAAATCCCGTAGCTCAGAGAACTACGGGATTTAGTATTAAAGCCTGGCGATGACCTACTCTCACATGGGAACCCCCACACTACCATCGGCGATGCATCGTTTCACTACTGAGTTCGGGATGGGGTCAGGTGGTTCCAATGCTCTATTGTCGCCAGGCAAACTGGCTTGAGTGATTCAGGTCTTAACACGCACGTTGCGCTGCCCTCGTCTTTCTCAAAAAGGTCGATAAACCAAGCTGATGTACTTCATTCTAACAAACGATTTCTTTCTTACTGTGACTCGCCACAAACATCCAACTGTTTTCAAAACAACTTAGATTATATGGTCAAGCCTCACGGGCAATTAGTACTGGTTAGCTCAACGCCTCACAACGCTTACACACCCAGCCTATCAACGTCGTAGTCTTCGACGGCCCTTCAGGGGAATTAAATTCCCAGGGAGAACTTATCTTGGGAGGGGCTTCCCGCTTAGATGCTTTCAGCGGTTATCCTGTCCGAACGTAGCTACCCGGCAATGCATCTGGCGATACAACCGGAACACCAGGGGTTCGTCCACTCCGGTCCTCTCGTACTAGGAGCAGCTTCCCTCAATTCTCCAACGCCCACGGCAGATAGGGACCGAACTGTCTCACGACGTTCTAAACCCAGCTCGCGTACCACTTTAAATGGCGAACAGCCATAC
>JBALWA010000022.1:0-60344 GCA_036960305.1 Halioglobus sp.
GTAATATGAACCCAGCATTACCTTTGTGGGCTGGTAACGCTCTAACAAAAATGCCGGACTTCCTGAAGAGGACAGAACCCCGATAAACATTTCGTGGCTGTCCTTTTCCAGGGTTTTTGCATAGATACCCCTTACCTCTGCCAGGGGCTTTCCTTGTAGGCCCCAATACAGCCCCTTGTCCCTGAGAAACCAGTCGTGCAGTGTTTCAATATCTCTATCCAGATCCAGCTTTCGTATCTCAAAGCAGACTATGCCCGGGTAATCGACAATAAATACATCACCTCTGGACTCTGTCTTTACAAGGGATTCTTTTCGGCCGCTCAGTTCTGTAACTCGAAAAACTTCTTCATTGCGATGAGGTATCAGTCTTTGAGCTGTCATAAATTTCTCCAACGAGTGTCGTAGAAAAGGTGCCAAGGGGCAGCGACATGATGTGGGAGATGGTTGCGGGGTGATTGACGACACAATCGGCCGCGATCAAGGAATCCGTTCCCTGCAGAAAACGCTAATGTCAGATGTCGCTCTGAGCACGCTGTCACTAAAATATAGTAGACAGACTGAGAATTGCCAAAAAATTCCCGCAAAAGCGGACGAAAGCGCGGGCGGTGAGGGTGTCGCTTGATTGGCTCGTATTTAGGCCGGGCTGGAGGCTATTACGAAGACAAACATGGTAACAATGGACATCAATACGATGCGGCGATCATTCATTTCAATCATCCTTGATAAAGGGCTATATTCGCCCGGGTATACGGAGGGTAGTGAGCCAACGCTTAATCAGCGCGACGTATTATACGCAATTTTCCTGCTGTGTCACGGGTTATGGTGAGCGAAACCGGTAGTTTGTGACTTTATGACAGTCGATCACGCAGGCTGTAAAAGAGCATGCCTGCGACCAGGCCAGGCCACCGCAACAGGGTGCCTCCGGGGAACGATGTGGAGGGCACGGTGGCCATGACATCGAAGCGCTCGGCTGTCCCGCTGATGACCTCCGCCAGGAGCTTGCCTGCCAGGGTCGCGGTGGGTACGCCGTGGCCAGAAAAGCCGTGGGCATAGAAAACCTGGTGTGACAGGCGGCCAAAATCGGGCATACGGTTCATGGTGACAGCCAGAGTGCCTCCCCAGCCGTAGTCGATGCGCGTACTGGCCAGTTCCGGATAAATCCGCAACATGTATTTACGCACAAATTGGCCGATGTCCGCCGGGAAGCGGCGGGTGTAGTTTTCACCACCGCCAAAGAGCAGGCGATTGTCCGCTGACAGTTTCCAGTAGTTGATCACAAACAGGCTGTCGGACATGGAGGTGTCATCGCGGATTAATCTGCGGGCCACTGCTTCGGGCAGGGGCTCTGTGGCCAACATGTAGTTGTTGATAGGCATAATTTTACCGGCAGTGCGAGGTTCCAGCTTCTCAAGGTAACCATTGCAGGCTAATACCAGGTAGTGGGCGGATACTGTGCCCTGATCCGTTTTCACCTCAACTTTTTCACCCTCAGAGTAGGAGAGCACCTGGCTGTGTTCAAACAGCTGGGCGCCCAGACTGTCGGCCGCCTCGGCGAGGCCCTGGGCATATTTTAGTGGGTGCAGGTGTTTGCTCCCCATGTCCAGCGTGCCGCCATGGAACCCTTGCCCACTGCTCATCTCCGCCAGTTCCGGCGGTTCGATGAACCTGATCTGCTCGTAATTGTAGTGTGTCTGCAGCTGTTCAACTTCCTCACGTAATTCCGAGGTATCGCCCGGCTTGGAAGCGACGTGTAAATTGCCTTTCTTCAGTTCGCAGTCAATTGCGAACTGCTCTATAAGTTCTGTCACGGTATCCACCGCTTCCAGTCCCAGCTTCCAAAGTTGTTGAGCCTGTTCCTGCCCTACCATTTTTTCCAATTCATGCTGGCCGGCGCGTTGGCCAGTGCCCACGTGCCCGCCGTTGCGACCCGAGGCGCCCCAGCCCATGCGATTGGCTTCCAGCACGATGACGCTGTATCCGAGTTGGCGCAGGTGTATGGCGGTGGATAGACCGGTGTAGCCGCCGCCGATGACACAGACATCCGCGCTATGTTCTCCGCGTAGTGGCGGAAACTCTTTCCGTAACGGGCTTGAAGCGGCGTACCAGGAGTCGATATGTTCTTGTCTATTCATGCCCCTACTATACCTGTAGAGGGCAATATCAAGGCATACCACCTTAGGGTTAGAGTTGTCAAAAACCCTTGAACAGGTGTTCTATGTGCTGCGATACTCGGGTTTTTAGGCACGATGGAGGATTTATGGCGTCCGATATGCAGGCGATTCAGGACTGGCTCAAGCAACACAATATTTCTGAAGTAGAGTGCCTGGTACCCGATATTACGGGTAATGCTCGGGGCAAATTTATTCCCGCGCAACAGTTTCTTTCCGAGGACGACGCGCGTTTACCGGAAAGTATTCTCATCCAATCAGTGACGGGTGAGTATTCTGATAATCACTGGGACTTTGTAATACCCACCGATGCCGATATGGGCCTGAAACCCGATGCCAGTACGTTGCGACTGGTGCCGTGGGCCAGGGAGCCCACCGCCCAGATTATTCACGATTGCTACAATATGGCAGATGGCAGTCCCCATCTCCTGTCTACTCGAAACGTGCTGCGCAAAATCCTTGATCTGTACACAGCAGAAGGTTTGCGTCCCGTTATCGCCCCGGAAATGGAATTTTACCTGGTAGCGAGAAATATCGACCCGAACAACGCGCTTGAGCCACCCATTGGTCGCTCCGGCCGCTCGGAAACGTCCCGGCAGTCCTATAGCATGGATGCGGTCAATGAATTTGAAGACTTTGTAGAGGATATGTATGCCTACGCCGAGGCTCAAGAGCTTGACGTAGATACCCTGATTCACGAAAACGGTGCCGCCCAGATGGAAATCAATTTCCTTCATGGCGACCCGATGAGCCTGGCGGACCAGGTGTTTGCTTTTAAGCGCACGGTGCGTGAGACCGCGCATAAGTACAATATCTATGCGACCTTTATGGCCAAACCTATGGAGGAAGAACCGGGCAGCGCCATGCATATTCACCAGAGTATTGTGCGCATAGACAACGGTGAAAATATTTTTGCCGATGAGAATGGAGAGCATACGGCTGAATTCATGAGCTACATCGCCGGTTTGCAGCGCTACACACCGGAGCTTATCAGTTTGTATGCCCCGAACGTAAATTCCTACCGAAGGTTGGCGCCGGATATTGCGGCACCGATTAACCTCAACTGGGGCTTTGATAATCGTATGGCCGCTTTTCGCGTACCCAATAGCAACCGGGCCGGTACCCGGGTTGAAAATCGATTCCCCGGTGCGGATGTAAACCCGTATCTGGCCATCGCGGCAACCCTGGCCAGTGGTTACCTGGGTATGAAGAATAAATTGACGCCCACGAAACCCCAAGAGGGCATCGCCAGTGAGGATTCCATTGAAGTTGCGAGAACCCTGGAAGAGGGCTTGCGTCATTTGCAGGACTCACCGGACCTGGTTGAGATATTTGGATCCCTGTTTTTGCGTGCCTACAGCGCGGTTAAGCTCGATGAGTTCGAAGAGTTTAATCGTGTGATCAGTTCATGGGAGCGTGAACACCTTTTACTGCAGGTATGACGGGGCAAAAAACGATGGCCGAGGTCAAAACCAATATCTTTGGGAGTGTAAACCGTTTTCGGGCCTTTACGGCGGTCAAATACCTCACCTATGCCCTGCTCAGTATCAACGTTCTCCTGTTCTTGCAGGCAGAGTTGCTTGCCCTGGAGCACACCTTTGCGGGAAGTATCAAGCCCTGGCAGTTTATCCAAAGTTTCGCCGAGACGGTAGACACCGCTGCCTGGGTGGTTTTACTTTTGTTGTTCGAACTGGAGACATCGGTATTGGATGACAGCCGTATACGAGGTGGTGTGCAGGTTGCTTTACACGGCGTTCGCGGCCTTTGTTATCTTGTTATCGGCTATGCTTTTACCGGCTATTTTGCCGAGTTGGTTACGCTTTACGATGTCGTTCCTTTCCCTGGGATGGACCCCTGCACTTTGCTGGGTCAGGATTTTTCGATATTGGTGGGGCTGGACGACTACCTGCCTATCGATGCCGAGAATTGTGTGACTCTGGGCGCAAACCCTTTCCAGTTCGTTGGTTTTTCTATTCTGTCAGGGGCAGCGACCCTGGAGTCCGCGCAATACCTGGGTTGGGCTGACGTGATTAATGCCGCCACCTGGATTCTGGTTTGCGTTGTGTTGGAGGTCGAAGTGCGATTGCAGCTGCGCGGTCGCCTGTCCGACAGGATTATGACCGCCACCAAATATCTCAAATTTTCTTTATACGGAATACTCTTCTGTGCCGCGATTTACTGGGGGTTCCGGGGGGATTTTCTGGACTTCTGGGACGCCTGTCTGTGGCTATTCGCTTTTATCTTTATCGAGCTAAACGTGTTTGAATGGCAGTTCGAAACTACCCACGAAGAGAATAAAGCCTGACATGTTTTCCTCAGACGATTTATCCAGCTTGCGCCTTAATACCCAGTCCAATTTAATAGAGATTATCGACCAGACTTTACTTCCTCACCAGCTGCAATGGCGTTCTCTGGAATCGCTTGGCGCCTACTGTCACGCAATTGAGGCCATGCAGGTGCGCGGCGCGCCGCTAATCGGAATTACTGCTGCCTGCGGGCTGGCATTTGCGATCACTGAAGATCCCTCGGAAGCCAATATCGACAGCGCAGCGGCTCAACTATTGGCCACACGGCCTACCGCCGTGAACTTGCGTTGGGCGCTGGACCAAGTGCTTGCCGCTGTGGCGAACCGTGATGAACAAGAGCGTGCGACAGCGGCCTGGGAGCGGGCTTATGCCATTCGCGACGAAGATATCGCCAATTGTTCGCGGATAGGTGACTGTGGGTTGCTGCAGTTACAGGAACTGGTGGCAGCATCAAAAGGTGAGACGCTGAATATCATGACCCACTGCAACGCGGGCTGGCTGGCGACGATTCAGTGGGGAACCGCACTGGCGCCCATATACAAAGCTCATGCCGCGGGTTTGCCGGTGCATGTATGGGTATCAGAAACCCGGCCGCGCAGTCAGGGCATGAACCTGACGGCCTGGGAGCTACAGCGTGCCGGCGTGCCCTGCACGGTAGTGGCCGATAATAGCTGTGGCCATTTGATGCAGCAGGGCCTGGTTGATTGCGTCATCGTGGGTACTGACCGTACCGCCGCGAATGGTGATGTTTGTAATAAAATTGGTACCTACCTCAAAGCACTGGCTGCAAACGCCAATGCTGTGCCCTTTTTTGTCGGTTTACCGGCCTCTACCGTAGACTGGCTGTGCCCGGATGGCACGCAAATACCCATAGAGGAGCGCAGTGCAGAGGAAGTATTACAAATTGGTGGTGTGGCTACTGATGGCGCCTATACTACGATTCAATTGGCAGCCGCAGGGACTAAGGCAGCGAACCCCGCCTTTGACACGACGCCCGCTGCCCTGGTGACCAGCCTGTTGACAGAATACGGTGCTTTCGCCGCCACGCCGGAAGGTATGGCAGCATTGCGCGAACAGTTGCCTGAGCACTTGGCCTGACAGGCTCGCGCGAGCGCTAGGCGACGGAGATAAATTGCAGTTCTGATGCGTTGTCAGCTTGCTTTGTCGCAGCACGCTCCCCTTTATCCACTATGACACCCCGCAGCCAGCTGCCGCCATCGGCATCGTGCAGGATCTCGCCCACCCCGCCGGGATGTCTGATCGATAAGCGCTGACTGGCTGCCCCTGCCTGTGAAGTTGCCGGTAATTCCATGGCAGCCAGTGCGGCGTGGGCAGAGACAGCATCAAACCCGAACTCGACCAAAGTCTCGTGTTCTGTGCCCACCCGGGGACACAGGGCCTGATCCAGCTGTAGTATCTCCAGAGCCGCAGTGGGGTTGGCGCCGTATTGATTGTAGTGGCGGACCACTTCCGAGGAAATGACCTCGTAGAGTTCTTCAAGTTGACCCAGGGCAGCCAGATAAATTTTATTGCGATCCTCGTAAATTGCCATGCGGCTGGACAGATCCACGTCATCCAGCTGGGGCGTCAATCGATCGACAATAGCCTGCAATATATCCCTTAGTAGCGGGGATACCGGTACGTTTTTACTCAGGGCTAGCAAGCGCGTGGTCAAGGGCATGATATGCCCGTGCACCAGCAGGATATGGGCACTGATCAGGAAGTAACCCTCCTCACCTTCGGACCGTGAAAAGCTATGGCAGCCGACAACATACTCTCCCTTGGCCTTGCCGTAGCCGGCCACAGGAATGGCTTCGATACGGTATTCTTCCCGTCGGCGATAAAACTCAGTGCCCGGAAGCAGGGTATAGCCAAAGATATTGATGTTGGGAAATGTGGCCAGCAGCTGGTCGAGGTTACGCTCAAAGTCCGGAAGATTGTCGCCGGGGAGCCCCCAGATGAGTTCAGCCGCAATGGGTACACCCTGTTCCGACATATGTTTGGCGATGGGCTCGTATTGGTTGGAACTCATATTCTGGCGATTGCTCAGGCGCAGTGCTTCCGGGGTGAGTGTCTGCAGTGCCAATTGGTAGTGAGGCAGTAAGCCGTTACCGTGCAGGAGCAGGGCAATTTGTTGCACCTGTCGACTGTGCTTCTTTGACCATGAGGTCGCGAAGGACAAAGGCAGGCCTTTGCGTTCCTTGAGATTTACTATCAGTTCCGCTTTTTCCAAATCCTGCTTCAGCGCACCAAAGTTTGAGTCGGCCAACCAGATGTCTTTGATCCCGGCGTCCGTGATTTTTTCCCAGTCTCGCTCTATACGCGCCATGGACCACTGGTACATTTTACTGCCAATAGCCCCTGTGCCCCATTCACAGAATGCGCATTTAAAGGGGCAGCCGCGACTGGTCTCGTAGGAGATCGAGTCGTACAGTGGGGCGCCAAGGTCATCGGTAAGTTGCAATATGTCCAGTGGGGAGGGGAAGCGGTCCAGCTCTTTACATCGCGCTCTTGAGGGGGTTTCAAATACCTCGCCCTTGTGCAGGTAGGCCAGGCCGTCAATTCCACCCCAGTGGTCTCGTCCCGGGGCGTCCAAGACCTGCTGGAAACTGACCTCGGCCTCCCCAAGAAAAATCAAGTCGATAGGGTCAATCCCCAGGTAGTCTTCCGCCTGCTGCACGTGTGGACCGCCAGCGATAATTAGCAATTTCGGCAGCAGTGCTTTCAGGCTTCGGCTCAATTCCAGAAACTCAGCTGCATTCCAGGTGTAGAAACTGAATCCAATAATCGGTTGCAGTCCGTCAGCCAGGGCACGTAGGGCCTGAGGCAGGCCTTCATGCTGCCACTCGGTCAGCCAGCTCGGAATATCGCCCCCGCTCTGGAAGTGCTCCAGGTTGATGTCGGTTTGCCCGGAGGTCGCACCATATTCCCTGAAATAGGCCGTCAGGGCCGCGGTGGTTGTCGGTGGGGCATTAAACTGCTCTGAGTCCATACTCAGCAGCCAAACAGGACGATTCAAGTGTCGTAGCTCCGGTTGATTTTTCCAAGGGCCAATGTAGCCGATTGCATGGCTTTTGCACACAATTGTCGCGCTGTAAGCACGTTGGGATTTAATAGCGGTTGATTAAGCTGAGGGGTTGGCTAAGCTGGGGTCTATGGCAATCGGTCGTATCGACAAGAGGGCAGGGATTGGACACGGAGCTGCTTAAGACTTTTCTGGAAGTACGCAAAACCCGACATTTTGGCCGTGCGGCGGATAATCTGTATATCACCCAGGCTGCCGTCAGTGCGCGAATCAAGCAATTGGAGGAGATGCTGGGCGTCACCCTGTTTATCCGCAAGCGCAATAATATCCAGCTAAGTGGTGAGGGTGAGCGCCTTATTCCTCACGCGGAGACCGTGCTGATGGCGCTGGCCAGGGCGCGGCAGGAAGTGGCGCTGCGCGATTCGGGGGCCAGTCAGATCCATATGGGCGTACGAACGGGTATTTGGGGCACTGCGCTACAGCAGAAATTGCATAAGCTTCAAAAAGGGCTGCCGGATCTGGTGCTGCAGGTTGAAAGTCTGGAACCCGATAGCCTGACCAGGATGTTGTTGGACAGGACCCTGGACGTGGCCATACTTTATGAGCCCCCCAGCCTGCCCGAATTGAACTGCGTGCCCATCGGCGAATTGACCCTGAGGCTGTACAGTTCCAATAAGCATTCAACGCTGAAGAGCGCATTGGAAGGCAATTATGTCTATCTGGATTGGGGCGGAGGCTTCGCTCGATTTCACGAGCGGCGCTTTGGCGATAAGTCCCTGCCGGTGCTGCAAACCAATATGAATGATCTGGCGAGGGATTATCTCGCTGCCAGTGGCGGAGCCTGTTTTTTACCCGACAGCCTCAAGGGTAGCCTGGGCAAGGCGGGGCTCTCGTTGGTGGCTGATGCGCCAGAATTTGTGCGCCAGCTCAATATTGCCTACCACTCAGGTTCACCCCGTAGGGACGTGATAGAGCAGGTGTTAACGATTTTTTCCGGCGTAAAAGTCTAGGCTAAACGGTTGAAAGAGCGGCCGCGGCCAGTCGTCACCGTAGCGATGGGGGGTCGGTGAACACATGACGGCATGTTCGCCGATGGGATTGGCTTAGAAGTCGTCCAGGTCGAGGTCGTAACAGCCCAGTTCGTCGCGTAAACGTTTTTCTTCCAGGCGTTGTTCAGCGCGTCGACGTTTTTCTGCCAAACACTGTTTTTCGCTGGACATTGGTACGGCTTCCTCGAATTCCTCATCGATGAGCTCACTCAATGCGGGTTCGAAAATGTCGTCCAGCGGCTCTGATATCACCGGTCCCTGATTTCGTTCTCCCATACATCACCTCTGAATGAATTGTGCAGGTGCTTCGAGGCAAATATCACTCAGGTCATTTCCGGAGTAAATCAAAATATTCTTGGGTTTGCGACAAATAGTTTTTGTCGTTATGGGTTTTGATGCCCTGATTCTTATTGATGGGCGGGTCGTTGCCATCCATGGCATCCCTGCGACCTTATTCTACGTCCTTGTAGAGATCGTCCGTGATCTGTTTCATCGCAAACGACCCGCCCACTTGAATACAGCAAGTTGCGTGCCAAATATCTTTTGGCTAAATACGGGGGCTGGCAGCCTGCCGGTGTGTTTGTGGCGGTGTCCGGACGTGTCCGGGCACGTCCGGTGGCAGGTCAGGCGCTCGGAGCGGGCCTCTGCTGAAGAGATTGCAGGATGTTCGCCGCCACTTCGTCTGCCGTACCGTCTGTTGAGCTGACGGTGTGGTTTGCGTAATGACGGTAGAGAGGCGTGCGTTCATGGAAAATGTCCGCAAAACTCTGGTGGTTGCCCGAGGCGATTCCGCGCAAAGGTGCAGCCGCTACCCGAAGCTCCAATGTGGGAAGATCCGCCTCCAGATAAACTATCGGGCCTGAAGAGGCGAGTCGCTGCATAGCCTGCTCGCTGTATACGACACTGCCACCGGTGGAAATGACGGAGTGATCAAGAGGAATATCCATTAATACCTGCTGCTCTATCTGCCGCAATTTGATATGCCCCTGAGCTTCGATGATCTGCTGGAGGGTGGCGCCTGCGAACACCTGTATATCGAGATCGGTGTCGCGAAACTGTAGCCCGGTGAGTTTGGCAAGGAGCACGCCTACCGTGCTTTTTCCGGCGCCTGGCATACCGACCAGGCTGATGGTGTTGGGTGGTTTTTTAACTGGGTCCAAGATGATCTCCAGGGCGCGTTGTTCAGGACAGCAGGGTATCTGGAAAGGGCGGGGTCCAACAAGCACCAATTCGGCTTGCGTGACCCTCGACTGCTCGTTAGAGTGGCGCCTCTATATTCTTGGGATCGTGGTACAGAGGAATTGATTATGGCATTACTGACTACCCCGCTGGACGCGCTACACCGGAAACTCGGTGCCAAAATGGTGCCCTTCGCCGGCTATGACATGCCGGTGCAATATCCTACGGGAATTATCAAGGAGCACCTGGCTACTCGCGAATCCGCCGGCTTGTTTGATGTCTCTCATATGGGCCAGGTGCTTATTGAGGGCCCGGGTGTCGTGACGATGTTGGAGTCCTTGGTGCCAGTGGATGTTGCCGGACTCCCCCGGGACGGCATGACTTATGCCTTGTTAACCAACTCCGCAGGCGGGGTAATGGATGATTTGATTATTACTCGATGGGGTGATGAGAGATTCTTCCTGGTAGTGAATGCCGGCTGTAAAGAGCAGGATATAGCCCACTTGCAAGCGCACTTGAGTGGCCAGTCGCTCACAGTTCTATCCGATCAGGCGTTACTGGCTCTACAGGGGCCTGCCGCGCGCGAGGTTATGCGTGAGCTCTGCCCGGAGGCAGCTGACCTGGTCTTCATGAGTGGGTGCGCAGCGGAGCTGGAGGGGGTCGAGGTGTATATCAGTTGTTCTGGCTACACTGGAGAGGATGGATTCGAAATCTCCATTCCCGCTGCCAGCGCCGAGGCGCTGGCCAGTCGTCTTTTGGGTTTTCGGCAGGTTAGCCCCATCGGCCTGGGCGCGAGGGATTCACTGCGACTGGAAGCGGGTCTATGTCTTTATGGGCACGAGCTAGATGCTGAAACTGACCCTGTTCAGGCGGGTTTGCTGTGGTCTATCAGTAAGGCTCGACGTTCGGGCGGCGAACGAGCCGGCGGATTCCCCGGCGCCGAGACAATATTCCAACGTATCAACGACAGCACACCGTTGCGACGGGTGGGCCTAAAAGTTGAGGGGAAGCGGCCTGTGAGAGAGGGTCAGGCTGTGAAGAATAATGCTGGCGAGCAGGTCGGAGAGATTTGTTCCGCCGGTTTTGGCGCCTCTGTCGGTGGGCCCATCGCAATGGCCTATATTAACCGCGAATTGGGTGAGCCCGGTACAGAGCTGTCGGTTGATGTCAGGGGAAAATTGCTGGCGGTTACCGTGACCCGTATGCCATTCAGTCCGCAGCGCTATTTCCGGGGTTGAGCTTGGCAGGCAGAGCCGGCTGACGCAATGTATTCCATCGCTCTTGCAGCTTCTTGATACTCGTCCGGCAGAACTGGGTCACTGCTTTTATCGGCAGCTTGCTGGCCAGCCATAGCAGCAGTGCCAGCAGTAACAGGCCGCCGACAGCTATCGCTATCATTCGCTTATTGATTGCAATTCCGGCGCTTTCTTCCTCAGCCGCTGTGGGGGTGCTACCGGCACGGATGTCCACAGTGGGGAGCGATAACAGTTGTACCTCTCCTGTGCGAGTATCCCACCAAAAATAGTCCCTGGCGGGCAACTGGTATTCGCCTTCGGCTTCAATTATGTAGCTAATATGCTCGCGGCGAGTGGCAACGGTGGTACCCCGGTTGCTATTGTTTGCCAATGTCGGAGGGCTGGGGTAGGCCGAAAGCCCTGCAATGGCTTCTTCCTTGAAGGCGGGCAGCATCATTGCCATCACCTCGCTGGCCTGAAACAGGATTTCACGTTCGATGGCATCGCCTACCTGCAGGTCCTCAAGTGAGCGGTCGAAGGTCTGGCTGACCTCGTAGTCTGGTGCAGCGACCCAGTGCTGTGCACGGGCCAGAGTGTCGGGGCGCGCCGCGGCAAACTGCAGCGCCGGCCCCTGTAATTCACCCTCTACCGTAGCGCCGTCTTCGCCACTGATCTTTACCCGGGCGCTTATCCCCGGCAAATTGAAATCTCCGGCTCTTTGTGGATAGATTTCAAGGGACCAGCGCTGCACGACCCAGCTCTGGCCTAGCCGCTGTTCACTGGAATTACTGGCAAAGCTGTCGGTTTGCAGGATGACCACGCCCGGAACTTCGGGGATCTGGAGGCGGGTACCGCCGGTGAACCATCGGTCTGTGGCAATTTCGAGTGTTAATTTTACTTGCTGCCCTGGCACGATATTCTGGGCCGGTGTCAGCCAGCTACGAACTTGCAGTTTGTCAGCCCTTTGAAGATCCGCCACGGTTGCAGCCTGCACTGCAAGGCCAGGCAGGATAAAAGCAAGCAACAGAAGTCGGCACAGTACCGGATGTCGGCGGCGCATCATGGTAGCTCCTCCCCTACTTGTTCCCTGAGCTGTAATTGCATATTGAATTTAATCGCGAGAAAGTCAGATGGATTCTGCTGCACGCTTTTCAGCCACATTTCGCTGGTGGCAGGGTCCTGCAGGATATCTTCAGCGGAAAGCTGAACCAGTTCGGCCTCCTCAAAGCTGAGCTCTTCTGCGCCATCGGCTGGTATGGCATCGTCGCTTCCCAATTCTTTATCTTCGCTGCTGACCCCGGCTTCTTCCTGCTGGCTTTCGCTGAGGCGATTGGTTTCTTCAATCAGCGCCTGCACAATCGCCCGGTTTTCTTTCGCGCCCGGGTAATCGGGGCTGCGTGCCAATAAGCGGTCGTAGCGACTGCGTGCCCGCACATAATCCCGGGCGTGTGCCCTGGCGTTGGCCTCGTTGAACAGTGCCGGGTCGCTGTCGCTGCGGGAAAAATACTCCGCGGCCAGCATGAATTCTTCGCCGTAATAATAAGCGGTCGCTTTCCACAGCGGCTCGTCAAATCGTGTAGCGGCCTCACGATACTCGCCACTTTGCATTAGCAGGCGGCCCTGCTGGTCTGCCGTAAGCCAGAGGTTGGCAAACCAGTGATTGGTCGGCTGTGCCTGCTCTTCCGCAATCGCAGGCGTTGGTGACTGAGCCAGCAGCAGGGGAAGTAGCAACCAGCCCCAGGTCAGTGTCCAGCCTTTGCGGAACCACATCAGGAATATTGCCAGAGCAGGGAAGACCAATGGGTAGCCACTGTCTAGCCAGGGTAGGGCGCTGTCCTCTACCACGACAAAGTAGTTGTCAATGCGGCGGTTAATTTTGCGCATGTCGCTATCATCAACAGACAGCTCGATATAGCGCCCCCCGGAGTCGGCAGCCAGCTCCTCCAGGCTTTTCCGCTCCAGCGGAATCAGCCCCTTCTCAGTTTTTTCAGTGCCGACGCCAAGCACCAGTAGTTGGTGTTGGTTGTTGTCAAAGTAGTCGGAAAACGCCGCCTTGCTGTCGGAGCCCAAACCGTCGCCCAACAGCACAATCGTTGCAGCGGTAGCGTTTTGACGCAGGACGACGTCGATTTCCTGCAAGGCGTATTCCGGAAACTTACCTGGGCGTGGCATGATGCCCGGATCTATCGCCGCGAGGTATTGTTGCAAAATTGCCTGATCGGCGGTTAGAGACAGCACCGTGTGAGCGCTGCCCGCATAGACGATGAGGGCGGTGCGCTTGTCCGGGCGCAGGGCCAGCAAATCACCGATTTTCTGCTTTGCCCGCTGCAATCGGCTGGGCTGGATGTCTCTCTGGCTCATGGAGGCCGATACATCCAGCAATATCACCAGGGCGGATTCGTCCTGGTTCAGCGGTGAAGGTTGTTGCCGCCAGGTGGGCCCCATGAGGACTACCATAAGAAGCACGAGAATAACGGCAGTAAAATTCTGCGGATTAAACCAGCGAGATTTAAACCGGGTTACTCGCAAGTGCTCCAGCAAGTGTGGGGCGATAATACCGTCGAACATATCGCCCTTGGCTTCACGGCGCTTCATGATTATCCAGATGGCGAAGTAGGGCAGGGCAATAAGTACCCAGTGTGGGCGCAGGAAATGAAAGTACGCCAGACTGGCGAGATCAGGCATTGCGAGACCCCCTTTGCAGCCGCCAACTTTGCCAGGCTCTCAGGCTGTGATAGAGCCAAAACAGCAAGACGGCTACCGCTATAGGCACAAAGTGCAGGCTTTGCCGGGGGCGAAAACTCAATGTTTCGTATAGCTCGGGCTCCAGTTCACCGATGGTCGTGTAGGCCTGTTGTAACTGCTCCTGATCCAGTGCCTGGAAGGTTTGCCCCCCTGTAACCTCTGAAACTCGCTCGATGGTCTCCAGATCCAGTGCCTCTTCGCCCACGGTAGTGGGATCGCCGATGGCTATGGTATAGATGCGGATATCCTGAGCGGCGCCGACTTTGGCAGCGTCAACCGGCGGTACGATACTGCCGGTGTCGTTGCCATCGGTGAGGATGATTAACACACGGTTATCCGACGGGTTCTCTTTGAACAGTTTTATTGCCAGACCAATCGCATCGCCAAACACCGTACTTTGGCCAGCCATACCTATTTCGGTTTCCTGCAGTAGTTGCTGCCATACCAGGTGGTCGTCGGTGAAGGGGGTTTGCAGGTAGGCGGCGCTACCAAATACGATCAGGCCCAGTCGATCTGAACCGCGCTGTTCTGCGAGGTCTGCCAGTAGATATTTTACCGCTTCCAGCCGATCAATGGCCTCGCCGCCCGGCAGTGTAAAGTCCTTGGCCTGCATCGAGCCCGACAGGTCGACGGCAATCATCAGGTCACGACCGGATTTTTGTTGTTCTATCGGCGCGCCAATCCATTCTGGTTTCGCAGCGGCCAACACCAGGGCCAACCACATGAAGGTTACCAGAAAGCGCTGGGGGGTATTGCGCTGTAGCACCATAGCGCCAGTTTCAGGCTGTTGTTCGCTCAGGTTGACCAGTTTGTCAAAGAACGGGACTTTTACGGAGTCCCTGCTTTCCTTGTAAGCCGGCAGCAGTAACATAAACAGGGGGAGTATGAGTAGCAGCAGCGCCCAGGGATGGGCCAGTTCAATCATGCTGCGGACCCCTGTGTCCATTGATCCAGTGAAGCGTCGCCGCCTGTAGCTCTTGTGCGACAGCCGGCTCAAGTTTCACCGGCTGGTAACTGCCTTTTTCGAGCAGCTGCAGTTGCCGATCGTCAAAGGCCGGTGTATCAATTTCTTGCTTGAGAAAGTCTGACCAGGGTTTGCCGGAAAGTCTGGCGACACGCTCTCTGGGGTAAGCGACCAGTGCCGTACGCTTCAGTAAACTATTGAGTTCTTTGATCAGGGCGCTGTGATCGCCTTTTACGTGCAGCAATTGAGCTGCTGCCTCCCGTCGATAGCGGTCGCGATACCACTGGCGCAGAAATTTCCAGGTACGGTACAAGCCCAGCGTGAGCAAAGCGACGCCCAGACAGAGCCAGCCAATGGTTTGGGGTAGCCAGTTTATCCCGTCGGGCGGCACCATTTCATGGAAGTCGCCCAGGGCGTAGTTGCCAAATATCTCGGGAAGTGGCGGCGCGCTCACTGCAGGGGCCTTTGGCCGCCCAACTTTTGTCGCAGTTGGTCGCTTATCGGAGAAATGGTGTCCACCGGTAAGACCGGGATGTTGTGACGCTTCAGCTCGTTTTGCACCAGTGCCATGGAGCTTTGAAAGCTGGCTTCAAACTTCTCGCCCAGGTCGTGACGTGCGGGGTCGATTTCTAATTGATAGTGGCCGTCGCTAACCACCAGGCTCTGGGCGCTGGAAATATCACTCTCCAGAGGGTCGTACACCAAAGAGCATATGATGTCATTGTGGCGGTTGACACGTTTCAGTATCTTCAGTGCCTCCTCATCCCAGCCATAGAAGTCGGAAATAATGACCACCAGGTAGTCATGGCTGACACTGCGCTCCAGTAAGCGTAGGGCTTGTGCGAGTGCCGCCGGGTTACTGTTGTGTCCCGGTGCCACTGACAGGTCATTGTTCATGGTGGTCAATTCCCCCAGCCAAGTGGTGAGCTGCCGCTCACTGCGCCTTGCGGAAACTTGTACTTCACGGTTGTCGTTGAATAGCAGTGCGCCGACCCGGTCGCCAACCGACAAAACCCGCCAGGCTGTGAGGGCGGCAAGTTCGGCGGCTACCACAGATTTCATTTTTTGTGCGCTGCCGAAGAACATGGGTAAGCGTTGGTCAACCATGACGATGACGGGTCTGTCACGTTCCTCGGTATAGACACGCACATGGGGTTTACCGGTACGATTGGTGACGCGCCAATCCATGTTCCGGATATCATCGCCCGGTCGATAGTGGCGTAGTTCATCAAAATCCAGCCCGCGTCCGCGCAGCCTTGAGCGGCGGCGTCCACTGAGAAGCGAGCGCACAGGCTGGCTGGGAAGGTAACTAAAACCGCGGGCGTTATAGCGCAATCGAACCAGCGCTGACAAACTGGTATAGACGCCTTCCGTGGGTGGCTTAGTGACTGGCATAAGCGTGTCAACCAACAGCGACTTGACTAATTATCTCGTCGATAACGTGATCTGCACTGACGTGGTCCGCCAGTGCGTCATAGGTCAAGATTAGGCGGTGGCGTAATATGGCGTGCAATACTGCGCGCACGTTGTCCGGGTCTACGTAATCCTGCCCCGCTAGCCAGGCGTGTGCCCGGCTGGCCCGATGCAGGGCAATACTGGCGCGGGGACTGGAGCCGGTATCAATCCACAGAGACAGTTTTTCCCCATAGCGTTGCGGACAGCGGGTAGCGATAACCAGGTCAACAATGTATTGCTCCACAGCTTCCGCAACACGCATTGCCTGTATCTCTTTCTGAGCTGAAAAAATGTGGTCCTGGGAGATTTTTTCAAACGCCTGCTCGTTATGCCCCTCTTCCCGTTGCAGCAGGCGTATGATTTCCAGTTCGGCTTTGTCGTCGGGGTAATCCACCGATATCTTCATCAAAAAGCGGTCCATCTGAGCTTCTGGCAGTGGATAAGTGCCCTCTTGCTCTATGGGGTTTTGGGTCGCAAGCACCATAAAAAGCGGGGGTAGCGGGTAGGTGACACCGGCGACAGTCACTGTGCGCTCCTCCATCGCTTCCAGCAGCGCGGATTGCACTTTGGCGGGGGCGCGGTTGATCTCGTCGGCGAGTACCAGTTCGTTGAATATCGGCCCGGGCTGAAAAGTCAGCTCTGATTTGCCGTGGTTATCCTGGTAGATTTCATTGCCGGTCACGTCCGAAGGCAGGAGGTCAGGCGTGAATTGAATGCGCCCCAGGTTCGCCTGCAAGACCCGGGACAGGGTTTTGATAGAGCGTGTTTTTGCGGTGCCGGGTAAGCCCTCCAGCAGGATGTTGCCGTTGCACAGGAGCGCGAGTGTCAAGGTTTGAACCACTTCTTGCTGGCCGATAACCGATTGATTCATTTGCTCCATCATGGTTTGGATGGCACTGAGATGTTGGTTGGACAATGTAAACTCCTGTCTAGCGGGTCACTTTTATGCGGCGGTTCACGTTCGGCGTGCCGGACGGGCTAATCGCTGAACTGTGCCATTAAACTCCGTATCTGCTCCAGATTTTCAATGAACAGCCGAATCAATTGGGGGTCGAACTGCTTTCCTGCCTGCGCCTGTAAATGGTCGACGCTGTCCTCAATGGTCCAGGCTTCCTTATAGGGCCGTTTTGAAGTCAGCGCGTCGAAGACATCGGCAATGGCGACAATTCGCCCGACCAGGGGAATGTTCTCACCTTTCAGGCCCAACGGGTAGCCGCTTCCATCCCAGGATTCATGGTGGGTCGCTGCGACCTGCCGTGCCATCCTGAGCAATTCTGACGGGTCGTCGCCTATTATCCTGGTCCCCATGTCCGTATGGGTCTGCATTATACGCCATTCATCAGCATCCAATGCTCCCGCTTTTTGCAGAATGCGATCCGGGATGCCTATTTTGCCAATATCGTGCATCGGTGCCGCGTTTAACAGCGTATCGGCAATGGTGTCGTTCATGCCTGCGGCGCGACCGAGGACTCTGGCGTAGTGGCTCATGCGGATAACGTGCATGCCGGTATTGTCATCCTTGTATTCCGCAGCACGGCCCAGGCGCTGGATAATCTTAAGCCGGGTGTCACTGATGGTTTCGGTCTGTTCTTTGACCTGCTGCGCCAGTTCGCGATTCTGGTCGTGCAGGGCGATATGGGTTTTTACTCTGGCGAGAACCACAGGGGGGCTGATCGGTTTTGTAATGTAATCTACGGCGCCCAGTTCGAAGCCGTGAATTTCATCATCGGTTGTGATTTTTGCGGTGACAAAAATAACAGGTATATCGCAGCGACTAGGATCCGCTTTTAGTCGTCTACAGACTTCGAAACCGTCAATGCCTGGCATCATGATATCCAGTAATATAAGGTCGGGCTTTGCGCCAAGACCTGCGATTTTCAGGGCCTGCTCACCGTTGCGCGCGGCCTTTACCCGGTAGTCATTCTTGAGAATTTCCACTAACAGGTCAATATTCTCGGGAGTGTCATCCACCACCAGAATGGTGGCCTTTTCGCTGGCCTTCAAATGCCTCGCCTCCTGAGGTATATGTTCTCTCATCAGGTTAGTCGAGTTTTTGCATCATGTCGCCTGTGAGCTGCACGGCCAATTCAAAATCATACGCATCGATGGCCTTTCTTAGCTTTTTCATGTCGTGTGCTGTTGCGGGTGATGCTAACTCTGCCTCGTGTTCGTCCATGAAGGTTCCCGCTTCGGCATCGTAGTCTTCCAGCATTGTCATCAGCTGCGCCAGCAGAGCTGTCGCCTGTGGTTTGTTAAATTCCTCTGCTACGGCATCACGGCTGGTGCCCACAGCCGGATCTATCTGCGCAAGCAGTGCGGCTACTTCACTGCGAAGTGAGGCCAGGTCCTGATCAGCACAGCTGCCAGCCGCCAATTGCTCTTCCACGCGGCTGGCAATATCGGCTAACGCGGTGGCTCCGAGGTTGCCCGCCAGACCTTTGGTCGTATGCGCAAGCCGGGTGGCAGATTCCAGGTCAGGTGAGGCTAATGCTGCGCTTAACATCGAATCGAAGTCGCGATAGCTGTCGTTGAATTTTCGCAGCATTTTCAGATACAACGCCCGGTTGCCCTGCAGCCGATCCAGGCTGGATTCAAGGTCTACCCCGGTAAGCGCGGGTAGACTGATGTCGTTCTCTGTCCTATTGGGTGATGAGGTGGGGCTTGTGGGCGCGCCATCTGCCGGGCGAATCCACTGTGCCATGGTGTGGAACATCTGTGAGACATTGATGGGCTTGGGGATATGGTCGTTCATACCCGCGTCCAATGCTTTCTCCCTGTCGCCAGCCATTGCGTTAGCCGTCATGGCCAGAATGGGTAAATCCGCGAAACGAGCGTCCTTGCGTAGTAGGCGTGTGGCGCTATATCCGTCCAGTACAGGCATCTGGCAATCCATAAGCACGCCATCGAATATCCGGGTCTGTAGTCTATCTACGGCTTCCTGGCCATTGTTCGCGATGGTGACGTTTAGGCCATTGGTTTCCAGTATTTCCTTCGCCAGTTCCTGGTTCAGCGCGTTGTCTTCAACCAGAAGAATGTGGGTGCCTGCCAGGCGGGCCATGGTGTCTGTTAGCGATTCATCGCGCTGCCCTGAACTGGTGGATAGAATTTTCCCCCGCCCTATAGTGCCGATGATGTTCTCCAGTAGTGTCGATGAAGTGACCGGTTTGGTGAGAACAGCGTGCACTGTGACAGTGTCGGTGTGGGCGATTAGTTCTTCTTTGCCGTGTGCGGTCAGCATGATCACGAAGGGCAGGTGGCTGATGCGCGATGAGGCCTGTAGTAACCGGGTCGTATCGATACCGTCCATGCCCGGCATTTTCCAGTCCATCAGTACCAGATCCACGGCCTTTGTTTGCGGTGTATTTTCCAATAATGAGATGGCATCGGCACCACTTGCAGCGCTCTGCGCCTGTATGTCAAAGCTCTCCAGCATTGCGCACATAATATCCCTGGCGTGAGCGTTGTCGTCGACTACCAGAGCTCGCAGCGATGCGAGATCACGCAGGTCGTATCGAGCGCGTTCAATGGAGTCCCGCTGGAGGCCAAAATCGGCGGTGAAGGAGAAAACTGACCCGCTGCCGAGTTTGCTATCAACCCATATGCTGCCGCCCATCAATCTCGCTAGCTTGTGGCAGATCGCGAGTCCGAGACCCGTGCCCCCATAGGTGCGCGTGGTTGAACTATCCGCCTGGCTAAAGGGCTGGAATAGCCTGGCTTGTTGTTCATTGCTCATACCTATGCCCGTGTCGCTCACATCGAACTGCAGGGTGACGCTGTCGGTTCTCTCTTCCCGCACGGTTATTTTGACTACTACATCGCCTTCTTCAGTAAACTTGACGGCGTTGTTTCCCAGGTTCACCAGTATCTGGCCGAGCCGCAGGGGGTCGCCGATGAGACCAATGGGTATGTCCGGCAATACATCAAATAATAATTCAAGACCGGCTTCCTCGGCTTTCAGTCCTACCAGATTGGAGAGGTTTTCCAATACATCCTCCAGCTGAAAATCAATGTGCTCCATAGTGAGCTTGCCGGCCTCGATTTTTGAAAAGTCGAGGATGTCATTGACGATGCCCAGCAGTGCCTCCGCAGAGCGATTGGCCTTTTCTATGTAGTTTCTCTGTTTATCGTTGAGGTCAGTTTGGAGGGCCAGGTAGGACATGCCTATGACCGCATTCATCGGGGTTCTTATTTCATGCGACATGTTTGCCAGGAAGTCACTCTTGGTCTGGTTGGCTTCTTCTGCAAGATGTTTGGCGCTTTCAAGCAGTCGCATGGCTTCCTCGCGCTCGGTCAGGTCAAGCAGTGAGATGCGAACTTCTTCCAGCGTGTCTTTGTTATACAGGGGGGCGGCCGAGGTTGACGTGTAGACATCACTGCCGTTCTTGCGTTGAATGGCCAACTGCAGGTCCATGCAGGGTTCGCCCCGGGTGATGCGCGCCGCTACGCCTGCATCCTGCTCTGTCAGCAGGTCGTGCCAGTTGATGTTTTCAAATTCGTCCCGGCGATAGCCCGTGAGCTCGGAAAAAGCCAGATTGTGTTTCAGGATGATGCCTTCCCTGGTAATCGAAACATAGGCTACTGGAGCATTTTCGTAGAGGTCCCACAGGCGGCTTTCCCTCGTCTCGAGTTCCTGGGTACGCTGTTGAACACGGCGTTCCAATTCCTCGTTGGCTTTTACCAACTGTGCATTCGCCCGGCGACTGATGGAAAATACCCCCACGGCGAGAAAGAGCGCCAGCGGTACCGTGGATCCCATAACACCAAGGATAATATTCCGTGAGCCCTCATAGCCCTTCATGGCCTCTGACAAGTCGATCTCGGTGATTACGCCAAGCCCCAATCTTTCGTTCCAGGTCCATACGCCGATGACATCGACGCCACGGTAGTCTTTGTAACCGGCCATATTTTCACCGGACAAATGATCGCGTATTGCGGCGGCGCTATCAGTGAGCCTCGTATCTCTCCTGTAGGGCATGTTGCCCTGCTGCTCAGCGAGGACAGGGGGTTTCAGTTCCACATTGAGTATCGCTGTCTCGCCCTGTTTGATCGTACCGGCGTTGATCAATTCCCGCTGAAACCGGCTGGGAGAAATCATGAAGCCCTTGTCATTGCTGAAATATGTTTCGCCGCTTGTGCCCACCCGTCCACCGGCGGTAAGTCTGCCGAACTCCACCGCGGGGTCCATCCGTAATGCCAGAACCGCCAGGAGGCTGCCGTCACTCGTGTGAATCGGCGCGGCAATGAACATCGAGGCATGGAAATCCTTGCTGCCGGTAATGCCTTTTATGGGGACATCGGATCGGATGCTTGGAATCAGGACAACCTCCCCGTTGAATGCCCGGTCAAGCAAATGTGGGAACTCTTCGGCAATGAGATTTATCTGCGCCAGGTTGCTGTTGCGCATGGAGCCAACATTGACGTAGTCCGGCGAGATAATAAAGAAGCCAAGATGTTCCTGTCCGGTATCGACGTCTCCGATAATTTCCCTTATACGGGCAAGTTCGCGGCTGTTTTCCAGTATCTGGGAAGTGGGTTCTTTACGCAGTATGCCAGCGACCTGAGTGCGCAGTTTTGGCTCAGAGGTAATGGAGATAATGCGAGATTCCCAGCCTCCCAACCAGGTACCCAGGGCGGCGTTAGTCGTCGCAGATACGGCCTGTAGGGATTCGCCCGCCTGTTTGCTGGTCTGCTCTCTGGATTCTTTGAGTGCCGCTACCGCGATGAAAGCGATAGTAGACAAGACCAGTATCAAGGCGCCGGCGACCAGCGGTCGCATGTGCGGCGTATTGAGCATGTCATTGGTGGTTTTTCCGCGTGAACGTTTCCTGCGCCGCAGGAAGACAAACACCACCAGCAGTGAAATGAGTAGTGCGACCGCTACAGCAGTGGTTGCCATGTCGGACATGTTTGGCCCTCTGTGAGAATGTAGACTAACGGGTCCAGTCGCGATAGCCCCTGAACTGTTTTGATAGATAGTCTACCTGATCTGCGAGGATTCTATCCTTGGCGAGGAAATGCCACTCCCAGGTGTTGGGTTTGAAAGGCACCGCCAAGAGCGGCATGTTGGCTTCTTCGGGGCTTAGATTGTCCTTGCGCCAGTTACAGCGACCGCAGGCGGCCACGACATTCTCCCAGCGGTCCAGTCCACCCCGTGAGGTGGGTTGTACATGATCCCTTGTGAGTTCTGAGCGGGAAAACTGATGACCGCAATAAAGACAGCGGTGGTCGTCCCGACGGAATAGGGTCCTATTGGTCAATGGAAGACTGAAGCCTTCAATGATTTTGCCCTGAATGGCGATGATGGGTTGTATTTCAATGCGAGATTGCTGGCCACTTATGCGCTGAATACCGCCTAAAAATGGCGGAAGTGCCTCCCCGATGCCGTATCTGACATCGCCTCGGGCGTAGGCAGTGACTGCCTCCTGTGCGGATATCCAACCTCGTGGTTGGCCCGCAAGATCCAACTTTAGGATGCTCTGCATGGTCTCCACTCGTAAGCTTACGTTAACGCTACTGCAAAAGAGTGGACTGTACAATTGTGAATTTTCCCGCTACCACCCGGTCGTGCCACCGGTACCCTCTTGTGTTAGCGGGCAATCCAGCTTTGGCAGACAAGGACATCATCGCCAGCGAGCACCTTGCCTTCGAACTGTTCTCCGGCGAGAACAGGCCCTACACCTGCCGGTGTGCCCGTCATCACGATGTCGCCGTCCTCAAGGCTCATGAATTTTTCCAGCTCCTGCAAGATGGTACCGGGCTTGTACATCATCAGTTCGACACCGCCGGACTGCCGGGTAGCGCCATCCACCGTCAGTGTTAGGGACAGTGTCTCAGGCGTTTGCGGTAGTGCCACAAAGGGGCTGAACACGACAGCGCCATCGAAGGCTTTTGCTCTCTCCCAGGGTAAGCCCTTCTGCTTCAGGGTTGATTGCAAGGCCCGTTTCGTCAGGTCCAGACCGAAGCCTACAGCGCCAAACCCGCCGTCGCGCACAATGAAACACAGTTCGCTTTCGTAGTGCAGCGCATCATCCAGTAAAACGGAGTGCAGGGACTCGCTAATGGCTGAGTTTGGCTTATTGAAAACGACCATTTCGTCGGGTATTTCGTTGCCCAGTTCCTTGATGTGAGCTACATAGTTCCGGCCTATGCAGACGATTTTCGAGGGGGTGAGCGGACTACCATTGACCAGGACGGTATTCATAAGGGGTTCCCGTTGCTTGCTATGGTTGAGGGTCTTTAACCGCCGTGCCATCCGTTTGTGGATCCAGCTCGGGCTCGATCAGGGTGAGCACGGTATCGACTGCGGTCTGTTTGACCGTGCTCTTGGCGCCAGAGGGCCAGTGTACTACCAAGCGGTCTATTTGTTCGGCGCTCCCCAGGCCGAAGTGCAGTAGCCGCATATGTTGATCGAGGCCATCAATGCCGCCGCGCTGGTATCGCAGTTGCCTTGTCTTGCCCAGGGTAAGCACCACTCTACTGCCAATTGCATCGCGGTTGGAGCTGCGACCGACTAGATTCAGTTTTATCCAGTGATTGTCATTGGCTTCATTGGTGAGTAGCCGGTTGGGTACACCGGCCATGTTGCGGGGGTTTTCCAGGTCGGAATAGTAATAGCGGACAGCGAGAAATACATCCAGGAAACCGTTGTTATCGTAGTCGCCTACGCTCAGGTGCGGGCCGGGAATGATATCACTGAGATAAAGCCCGTGCTCCTGGTAGCGGTAATCAGCGGCAATACTCTGGGCGTGAAACTTTCCCTTGCCCAAATTTTCCAGTATCAGGTCGGGCAAATCCCGGTGCGGTGTGGCACGGTCTACATAAATATCCAGATCACCGTCATTGTCGAAATCACCTGGTACCATGGCGGCTGCCATGAGCCTTTCGTCCAAGCCTGTGATTTTCAGGGCTTGTCGCTTGCCCGTGGCGCCGTCAAAAGTAAAGCCCTCTACCTGCTTGAAGGGAGACTGGTACTGGCAGGCGATAGCAAGTGCTTCGATTTTGGTACTTTGTTCCAGTGGCGTCAGGATGAACTGCACGGCGTTGGCTATCGCCGCTTCCTGATGGACTTCGACGGCCCAGGTTTCGCGCTGCTTATCATAACTGATTCGCATACCGTTGACGGGCGGAATGGTCTCTTCACTGTCCGTGTGATATTCCGGGTCAATCGCAGAGAGAATCCGGCTTCCATAATCCTCAGGGTCACTAGCACTGCCTAGCCAGCTACTCATCAGCGGCGAGGAGTCAGTGTTGAGCTTGACTGGCCCGTTGGCCCGAAATTCGAACAGGCGCCGTGCCTGGGCTGTTTCACGCGGCATATAGCCCAGTACCGAGCCCTGTGCTGAAGGGACATGGCAGGTTTCAGGGATCAGGCGATGGGGTGTGTAAATCAGGTAGTCCATTACTGAGTCGCCATTGAAATCACCACTGGCAGCTCTTCGCGGCTTGCTGGCCAGCCATAGAGGAAGAGCCGGCATGCTCCCCGCTGTCTTTACAGGCAGCGCCAGTGCGTGCGGTAGTGTTCCCGGCGCAAGGAGCATTTGTACGGGGTTGGCCAGTTCCAATTCTGGACCGAGGGTGGTGACTGTAGAGAAGTTGCCGCTCTCGTCTTGTCGCAAGAGCAAATTGTGGGAAGCCAGTTTGTCTGCGCGTGGAACATTGGTAACAAACACGTCCAGCCTCCCATCGTTGTCATCATCCAGCCAATAGGCACGTCTGCCTCGACCAGCGCGCATAGCAAGGCCCCGCTCAGACCCGCGCTCGATGAGTTTTCCGTCTTGTTGCAGGAATAAGAGGTTGGGATCCCCTTGACCTGCACGGCCACTCTGTCCGCCGCCCACAACAAACAGATCCTGGTCGCCGTCATTGTCCACGTCCACCCAGGCGCTGCCGTGTGCATCGGTTTTAAAGGGCCCCTGGTGCAGGGAGGGCCAGATATCGCCGAATGACTCGCCTCGATGGCTCAGGTATAGCTTGGAGCGATAGAACCGAGTCCACATCTGGTGTCCCGAGAGCCACAAATCCAGCCAGCCATCGCCATTGAAGTCCACCCAGGCGACACTTTGCGCATCCGTGTTCTGGAATGCGAGGCCTTTACTGGCGGCCTCTTCTGTGAAGCGAACAGGCTCTGCTTGTATAGCCGGGGTCGACAAAATTAGCGGAAACAGGGTTATCAGGAGTCTCGAGACAAGCGTTTTCAAGTCGTCATACCGGCAAGACCGTGAGGGGCGTGAAAAGAGGTGAAGATGAATCATGGGTCTATCCGAATATTGAAGCTGCACGTAACGGATTGTGGTGCTGTCGACGATCAATGTCAAAGTTATCTCCGGCGATAATTTTCGGACACTCTGGTCTGGTTTTGATCTCCCGAAATACGCTTGACAGGTATAAATATAATTATTTATTTGTTCTAAATCAATAGTTTACACGATTTCTGGAGGTTGTGAAAAATTCTATCAAAATTAGGCAGTAGATTCTAATTTTTTACTGAAGAATGGGGTCAGATAGGCAAATTAGGGAATGTAGAAGAGGTATCATCATGACTCAAATTAACAATCTGTTTGTAGTATACGACCCAACCCGGGAGGACCAACCGGCATTGGAGCGAGCGGCCAATATAGCGGCAGAGCTTTCGGCACAGCTACATGTGTTTACCTGTATCTATTCAGATGTTGATAAATCCGAAGATAGGCCGGCTGAGATCAAGCGTTTGTTGGCAGAACAGCAGGCGACCCTGGATCGGGCAGTGGCCTCTATTGTCGATCGAGGTGTGGCTGTAAGCACTGAAGTAGAATGGGATAAGAATTGGTATCAGGCGGCAGTGCGCGCATCCATAAAGGCTGCAGCGGATATGGTTCTGAAATCTTCTGTTCCGCATTCCTCAGGAAAAAGAATACTCAACAGAACATCGGATTTTACGATGATCAGGGAGTGTCTGTGCCCGGTGTTACTGGTGAAAGAGACAGAACCGAAAGAGGTGCCGAAGGTGCTGGCAGCAATTGATATTTGCGCCAAAAAGGAATCTTACGACAGACTCAACCAGAACGTGATACGAATGAGTAAAGGGATTTTCGACCAGAGAGGAACCGAGTTGCACTTCATCAATGCCTTTCAGGATTTCAAGGGTGTGCCGGACAGGCAGGAATTGATTCGTAGTTGTGGCATCGAGAGCGACAAAATTCATATCAAGCTGGGAAACCCGGATAAGGTTATCGTTGAGCAAGCGAAAAAGCTCGATGTCAGCCTGGTCGTGATGGGAAACTCCGGGCGCTCAGGATTGTCAGCGGCATTTCTTGGTAATACCGTCGAGAAGGTATTGGATAAACTGGACTGTGATGTTCTCTCCATGCCCTGAGCGCGGCCCGATATTGCTGGATATTACCTAGAATTGCAGGGGCGTAATCTCGCAGGGCTGCTCTGACTCGTCAACCAGACGGAAGGTGGGTTGGCGTATTTGCAGGACACCGTCAGCCTGGTGCGCAAAGCCCAGTTCGATCAGGCCGGTTCTTCGAGGCAGTTGAACGACCACCTGAACGGCGTGCCAGTCTACCTTGCCCAGGCGGGGCTCATGATTCAGGGACGAGCGTAGCAGCGGTCTGCCCGATGACGCGGGTTTGGCTGCAAGTTGCAGTCCACCGCCCAGAGTGAACATGGATGCTACGGCCGGGGGCTGCAGGTCAAACTTGAGCTCGGCGTCGAAGGCCAGTTTTTTACCGGCGAGTTGCTCTGTCTTTATCGATTGCCGGAACATAAACCAGGGCTGAGTGCCGGTTTTGGCGATAGTCAGTTCCCCGTTCTCGATAGTCACCTCAAAGGAGCTCTCCCCTGCATGCTGCAGGCTTCTCCAATGGGCCAGGCGTCCATGGTCATCGCGCTCAGTAAAGCTGGGGTCGAGTAAAAAATTCTCCCCCTTTACGGCGCAAGAGTCGCCTTGGGCAATCGGCGTGGCAACAGCCAGAAACAGGGCGATCCCTTGGAGCGTAACGCTGTGCATGAGGCCGGTCTTGGGCATTGATGATTCTCTGGTTGGCGGAGTCAGCGTTAACCGTATCATAAATGGCGGGAACCAGAGGCTGGCTTGTGTGAGTTTTTCCCGAAGAAAATTAACGACCCTGAGGAATAAATTAACGTTACAATGTTTCATCGGACCCCGCCGTTCTTATGGCCGGCTTTTAAACTGCTTAATCAGGAACGCTATGACCAGACTGATAGCTATAGCTGTGACACTGCTGGCGAGTCCGCCAGTCTTCGCTGACCCGTTTGGTGTATTTCGCTTTGAGGATGGGGAAACTAACTGGCAATATGTGGCAAATACCAGCGCCACGCTACTCATCATCGCCCTGAGTTATACGCTGGTACGGCTGTTCCTGCTTAATCGCGCAGCGAATCGATATAACCAGCAGTTGGAGGATATTCGTAATCAGCTGGAAGCCAAAGTGCGTGAGCGCACGGCGACACTGGATGAGTCCAATCGGCTGTTGCAGGAAAGCAATACCGTCCTTGAAGGCGAGATAGCAGAGCACCAGACGACAACCGACCGCCTGCGCCAGTCCGAGTCCTATATCAACAGCATTCTTCGATCCATGCCGCTTATGCTCATAGGCCTGGATCAGGAGGGGGTAATAACCCAATGGAACCGGAGTGCTGAGGAAGTGAGTGGCCTCAAAGCAGCCGATGTCTTAGGTAGAAAATTGTGGCGGGCCTACCCATCGATCACGGTACCCCCGGATCAGATTGAAAAGTGCATTAATGAGAACCGAACGCTCACCATAAATCAGAGTCAGCGGGGGCGATTTCACTTTGAAATAATCATTTATCCGCTAAGCGAGCAAACTGAACCAGGCGTCGTGGTACTCATAGAGGATGTTACAAAGCGAGTGACGGCTGAGAACATGCTGATACAGCGCGACAAGATGTCATCTATGGGGGAGTTGGCCGGTTCTCTGGCTCAGGATATCAGCACACCTGTTCACGCCATGCTAATGGATATCCGCGAGGTTCAATCCCGGGTTGCTGGGCTTGAATACGAGCGGGATAGGGATCCTGCCCCCATGCTCGATGATGCGCTGGTGCGGGGTGAGCAAGTGTCGGCTGTGATTTCCAACTTACTCGAATTTTCCAGTTCCCACGCGGGAGAGATGAAGCTGGCGGACATCACGGCGATTATTGACCACAGCCTGGAATTAGCGGAGTCAGTGCTTAGCCTGCCCACCGGCTTGCAGTTCTCCAATATACAGATTGAGCGAATTTTTGAGGACCGCCTGCCACGGATTCCCTGTCATGCCACCGAGTTACAGCAGGTGTTTCTCAGTCTTTTCAGGCACTGTTTCCACGCTTTGGGAGAGGTGGCGCAGGCGGGGCGCGAGCCGATGATTACCCTGCAGGCCAACAAGTTTTATGACGCACTTTGGTTGAAGGTGCAACACAATGGTCGCGGTATCAGTCTGCAGCAGCAACAGGAGCTCTTCGAGCCCTTTTTTACCAGTTCCAGCAACCTCGACGCGGAGGATTACGATGCGGGACGGCGACTTTCCTATCCTTATTTCATTGTCACTGAGCAGCATCGGGGCCAATTGGCTGTAACCTCTGATATTGATATTGGCACTACCTTCCACATCCAGTTATTGCTTAAGTAACTAACCCACGTCGGTAGAGGACTGAGTCTTAGCGTGGGCAATACCGGCTAATTCCAATCTTTTTTTGTGTACGACTTCACATATGCCCGCATTTGTGAGTGAAATCTTAGCTAAACGCTGGTATGAAGAACGTAGGGGAACCACTATCAGGGGCGGCAAGATGGATACGAATAGGCCTTACGGGTCCGGCTCGTCGGTGCAGGAGTTGTTTCGACAGCGAATGGAAGCCCAGTGTGGTCAGATAGAGCGCTATCGGCTCGCAGTGAAGCGTCATGAGGGCAGGTGCCTCAGCTCTGATGAAGCGGCCAGGGAATGGATTGAGCGATTCGCTGAAGCTTTCGCTCAAAGCTAGAGTGAGTTGATTAACCGCTTTTGATACCTGCAGCTGCTTGTGGCCGTATTATTCTTCCGTTACTGACAGAACATCGAAATTTCCTTTGCAGCCCAATCGCCGCGCGGCTACTCTATACCAAGCTAGTCCCATCCCTCTCGAAGAATGTGGAACCCGTCAATGCTTTTGGAAGTCAGGAAAAACCCCCAGATCTATGTCCAGCACAATGCCATGGACGCGCAATACCTGGCTCCCGCTACCAGCAACTTTCGTATCAATCTGGGTCTCATAGCGGAAGTCTCCCTCTATAGTATTAAAGAGGTGACAACAAAAAAGTCTCTTGATGGGCGGGACCTGGAACTGCCGATTAACACTCGGGTGATACACCTGGAGATGAGCTATACCCACTCGACTCATGAGGCAGGCCGGGGAACCAGCAATACCTACACGGTCAACGAGCGCTATTTCTACAAACTGGTCTTTTTGCCAGAAGCTGAAGATGAATACCTGCGGATTCGCGGCACACTCGATCGACAGACTCTGGCCTGATCAAGACGATTAACTGGTGGCTGCGGTGGACCCTGAAATACGCTGCCCGCAAGCAGCGTCTTGTCAGCCCCGACCGCCGGGGGATGAACCTTATTGCGGTAAGGTGACGTTCAGTTCCAGCACAGAGCAATCGTCATTCTTGTCCAGCTGTACCGAAACCTGGTCTTGATCGATATTCACGTACTTCTGAATCACGCGAATAATTTCCTGCTGCATTTCAGGCAGGAAGTCCGGTTGGTTGCGGGTCGCGCGTTGGTGCGCGACAACGATATGCAGGCGCTCCCTGGCAGTGGAAGCCGATTGTGCACTGGCATCTTTGCGGAAATAATCAAAAAATTTCATTATCGGCCTCCCATTACGCGCTTGAAAAATCCCTTTTTGGGGACATCGAGAAAACGGTGTGCGACATCCTCTCCCAGTAGGCGCGCGACCGCGTCGCCGTAGGCCTGGCCCGCTTTTGCCTCGTTATCAAGTATCACCGGTTGGCCCTGGTTGGATGCCTTGAGGACCGCTTCAGACTCCGGAATAATACCCAGCAGCGGAATGGCCAGGATGTCTTCTACGTCCTCTACGCTTAGCATTTCCCCTGCGATGACGCGTTCTGGGTTGTAGCGTGTTAGCAGGAGGTGCTCCTTAACGGGCTCTTTACCCTGCTCAGCGCGGCGCGACTTACTCTGTAAAATACCCAGGATACGGTCTGAATCACGCACCGAGGAAACTTCAGGGTTGGTGACCACAATGGCTTCGTCGGCAAAATAGAGAGCCATCAGGGCACCTTTTTCAATGCCAGCGGGGGAATCACAAACGATGAATTCATATTCCTGCGATAATTCATCGAGGATCTTTTCAACGCCCTCTATGGTCAGCGCATCTTTGTCCCGGGTTTGGGAGGCGGGCAGGATAAACAGGTTTTCAGTTCTCTTGTCCTTGATCATCGCCTGCTTGAGGCTGGCATCACCATTGATGACGTTGACGAAATCATAGACGACGCGGCGTTCACAGCCCATGATCAGGTCCAGGTTGCGCAGGCCCACGTCGAAATCAATGATGGCGGTTTTGTGACCTTTTAGGGCCAGACCCGTACCGATAGCGGCGCTGGTGGTCGTTTTGCCCACGCCGCCTTTGCCTGAGGTTACTACAATTATTTTCGCCAATTTAATTCTCCCTGAAATACACGTCTTTCACCTGTTGCCGGTCGATGCGGCAAGCAAGTTTTATTGTTAACTCATAAGCTCGTTCTATTCCGCTGTACGCTACAGCGGATTAATGCAGAGCTTTTCCTCGTTGAGGTAGGCCTGAACCGACTGCTTCCACAGCTGTGGGTCAAAGTCTTCACTCAAAATGAAATTTCCGGCGACCGATAGCAACTCAGCTTCCATGCTGTGACAGAAGATACGCGCTGTCTCATCGCCATTTACCCCCGCCAGTGCGCGGCCCCGCAGCCCGCCATAGACATGAATGTTGCCGTCTGCGAGTACCTCGGCGCCCTCACTAACCTGTGACATCACGATCAGGTCGCAGTCCCGGGCGTATATTTGTTGTCCGGATCGCACGGGCTGCGTAATGATCTTGCTCGGTACCCTGACCCTTTTCTCTATGGCCTCCGGACCGGCAACAGGCTGTGCGGGCTTCTGGATTGCGCTACCCCCGCGAGTTGAGGAGGGGGGTAACAAGGCCAGGCCTGTCGCTTCCATGGCCTGGTTAAAGCGAGCACAGCTGCGGAAGCCGATTGGCTGTAGACCCAGAGCGCGACACTGTTGTATCAGTACCGCAAAGTCGATTTCTTCGGCCTGGTCAATGCACTTATCCAGATTGAACACGATAGGGGATTGCAGCAATAGCTGGGGAGCCTGCTCAATTTTCTGTTCGAGTTCACGGGTAAATTCTGCGCTGGAGTAACGGTGAAGTTCCAGTACTACGGCGGTGAAAACACTTCCCTTTAGCTGGAAGCAACAATCGGTCATTGGAGGGGATCCTGATACAGCAACGGGCATAACAAAAGCCTAAGCGAGAGTACTCTAGACAAAACAGCGGGTCGCATCAATCAAAATATCTCCAGCGATGGATCATTCTGCGATCTGTGGTCAAAAAACACTCGGGCAGTTCAATTTATGATCACTTTAGTGGTAAACGAATTCGGTGTAAGCCAGTAATTCACCTTCACTGGACTCGAGTTCCACCCGCCAGTTGCCCCGCATCTGGTCATTGAGGTACTTGCTGGCGTAGCTGCGCCAGCTGTTGGAGCGCACCTTGATCTTCACATCGGCGATCAGCTCGCCTGCATGCAGCCAGCGGTAGTGCAGTGTTTCGCCCTGCAGATTATGCACTTCAGAGTAGGCATAGATTCTTACCAGGCCCTTAACTTTACTGCGTTGCCTGATATCACTGATATCCCCCTGAGGCTCATTTGCGTTTACCCCATCGGTTATCAGCAGGCGTTTCACCGTCGCTGACACGATGGCAGTTTGTGTATGAGTTAGCGGGCTGGTGCCCGTGTCGATCTGTGGCCGGGGAGGAGCCTCCTGAGCCGCGGGTGGCTCGGAGCGCGGCTGTGCGGCCTCTATTGTGCTTGCCTGCTGCGGGATTGGGATTGGGATTGGGATTGGGGTTGGGATTGTCGCCGCAGGGGCCACTTCCTCGTTTACCACCTTAGCGGGCACCATTGGTTCCGCGGGTACTGGTACCGGTACTGCGGCTGCGGCAGGGGGTGCTGGTATTTGAACAAGCTCGGGCAGTGCAGTGGGCTGGGCTGGCGTCTGGCTGAGTTTAAATACCAGTGCACCGGCGACGATTAAGGCCAGTGCGGCGACCATAACAATACGATCCCAGCGATATTTCCCGACTGGAACGGGTCGGGGAGCCTCGGCGGGTGTCAGTTTTATACGGATGGTCAGGTTGGAGGTCAGATCGGTCATGATGGCGTATTGGCTGGGGTACGTTTCGGGATACTGTCTCGCCCTGCAGTATAGAGTGATTGACTGGGAAATCACACCATTGAGCTACAGTAGCGTGGTTGGAGTGATTTATATTGCGCGCAATTAAATTGCATAATTAGTCTCTGCGCTGTAGCATGGGCTGGTCTGATGTTACTAACACGTTGTTTTTCGGGAGGGCAAACCATGTTCGATCAATACCTACTGAGCTTTTGGGGACTATTCGCAATTTTGGCTACCATGTTGCTGCAGACAATGGTCGCTACCGTGGCACATCGCAAGCAGGGCAGGTACATACCCGGTGTGGTCAGCGAAAGTCTGGGGCATGAGTCTTTCGTATTTCGTAGCCACCGAACCTTTCAAAATTCACTCGAAAACATGCCTCTGATGTTCGGGGCATCTGTTCTGGCACTCTTTGTGGGTCTGAACCCCTCCTGGCTGGCGGCAACGATTTGGGTCTTTGCTATTGCCCGTCTTTTGCATATGGTGCTTTATTATGTGATCTCCACGGAGAAGAACCCCAGCCCGCGCTCATTATTCTTCGTCATCGCCCTGTTAAGCAATCTCGTGTTGGTTGGAATGATCGCTGCACATTTACTGCGTTGAAGCTGTCTTGGGCGCTACTGCAGTGCCCTATTCTCGCATTTGAGCGCCGCCGTGAATGGCCGGCAGATCTATTGAAGAGACTATGCCGGGTGCCGCATCGCACACGGCGGGGATTGCGTTAACGATTCTGTTTGCTGCAGAGCAGTTACCGCCGCCCGCCGGTCCAGGCTCTATCGGGTCGTGACCGTGTGCACTGACGATTAACTCCGGGCTTCCCTTGACGATAATCTGGTGGCAGCCCCTGCCCGTTGACGGGTAGGGCCACTCTGGCGCACAGTTGTCATCAATTCGGGTAATGTGTTCGACGACGATACGGGCTTGTCCCTTGCGCATGCCGCGTACCTCGAAGCGAAACGCACCCTGTGTGCCCGCCTTGAATTCGCCCATCCCGGGAACGCTAATGTCCTGGGCCAGTGGCCTGCGTTCAACGGTGGTCTCAATACTGTCCAGTGGGTAAGCGAGAGCGTCGGCCACCTGTTGCACCATGGGTCCCCAGACTGTCTTGAGTGAGTCCTCCTGCAACATCTGTGGCGTTTCCTCCATTGACTTGCCGAAGCCGATGACCTCCCTTACGACTTCGGGTTGGTCGTACAAAGCGTAGTTAAAGATCTCCTGGGCCCGTATTTGCTCTATATCGGCGACCACGCCACTCAATAGAACAGGCAGTATGTCCATGGCCCATCCTGGATCGATTCCGGAGACAAAAACTGAGCTGCCCGATTGTTCACACAGGGCCTGAATCGGTTCAACCGCCTGTTGCAAGCCCACGGGAGGGTAGAGCAGCGGGTAAAAAGCGGTGGAAACGACATTCACTCCAGCCTGTAGGCAAGTTACTAATTCCAGAAACGCCTCTTCGCCACGGGTGTCTGCGTTTGCGGCATAGACGAGTGCATCGATATCGCTGTTGACCAGGCTCTTCCAGTCATCTGTAGCTGTGACGCCCAGCGGTGCGATACCGGCAAGTTCGCCAGCATCTTTACCCACTTTTTCAGGGTTGGAGACAATCACCCCAACTAGCTCTAGATCTCGATGGGAGGCGACAGCTCGAATAGCCGGTCTGCCCACATTGCCCGTTCCCCATACCACCACGCGCTTTGCCATAGAATTTTCCTGAAGGTCGGTTTATCTGCCACGGCAGACTCGATGCACCTATTGTTACAGCACTTGCTTGAGCCAGTCCAGCAGCACTCTGACGCGCGGCTAGCGCAACAGTTGTTACTCCAGTCCAGTGGCGAGGTGATGAAGGAGCTGTGCCGCTGGAATTTCCCGGCACCCCTGTGTGTTCTGTCCACTCCATAAGGGTGTGAAATCGGAGCTTCCATCGGCTTCTCGTGTTTGGCGCAATACGGAAACTGCACTAGCCGCTGACGGAAATGGAGGCGTGTTTGCCGACATGGGGCCAACTTCCAATATTAGTCGATTGACAATACTGCGGGCTGGTTTCCCTGTGAAGACATTTGTTAAAGCTGTGTGTCCTGCAGCGTCGCTCTTCAGGGCTGCTCGATGTAGAGCAGAGGTCCTGCTCTCCGGACACAACAGGAAGGCTGTACCAATCTGCACGCCTGAACCCCCCAGTGCGATTGCGGCCGCAACGCCTTCCGGCCCGGCAATGCCGCCCGCGGCAATGACAGGCAGTGATATCGCGCTGCGAATACGGGGTAGCAATGATAAAGTGCCACACTGTGTGGTCATATCATTCGTCAGGAATGAGCCTCGGTGACCGCCAGCTTCCAGGCCCTGTGCAATGACGGCATCGACACCGTTGTCCGCCAACCATACGGCTTCTTGCACAGTGGTTGCGGTAGCGAGAATTTTTATTCCCCAGTTTTTTATTGCTTGCACCCATTCGGCCTTTGGTAGGCCGAAGTGAAAGCTCACTACCGCCGGTTTGAAACGCTCCAATAGCGCCAGCGATTCATCGTCAAATGGTTTCCTCAGTGGGCCAGCGGTCGGTTCCGGCGGCGCAATACTCAATTCCTCAAAATAGTTTTGGAGGCAATGAACCCACTTTTCTTGCTGTAAAGCGGTTACATCGCCGGGTGAGTGGCAAAAAAAATTCAGATTGAAGGGGTGGTCCGTGAGGCTTTGAAGTCTGCTTATCTCAACCTCCAGTGATTCTGGAGTCGACATGGCGCAGGGCAGGGAGCCCAGACCGCCGGCATTACAGATAGCGGCGGCAAGAGTTGCATCTTGCACTCCAGCCATAGGGGCCTGAATGATAGGTAACTGTGTACCCAGTAGCTGGTTGATCATAATATGAAGATTCGATAGGTTTTGTGACAGTATAGCGCTTACCCGAATGTGTCGGCAAAGCGGTGAAGATTGGTGTGGAGTTGTTAATGATTCTTGGGCGTCGTAAAGGTATGGAGCGGCAGACAGTTAGCAGTATTGCCCTGGGCCTGATATTCGCTATGGCCCCAAGCGCTGTTATAGCTCCCTGGGCCAGGACAGGGTTCTACCAATATCGGTAGGGTCTGAACTGCGTTTTATTTGTAAGGAAAATGGCAGTTTCGAACTCAGCTTGCCCGGCGGGGAAGTTCTAGCCTCATCGCGTGGGATTATCAAGACAATGCACTGGACGAACAGCTGATCGAGTTTAATGATTATTTCGAAAAAGGGCTCTTTTCCCGAGTTTATCGGCCAAAGCAGGTGAAGCCTCTATAGGAGGCAGGTGTCTAAAAGTCTGTTACCAGTCCCTGGGCTATCAGTGTCAAGACCTCCATTTGACGGTTGGTCAATATCGATTTGACGTTGTTGTATTCCAGCGACAGTGGAGATCTGCTTTCCGAATCTGTGTTGCCTTTCAGGTCGTTTCGTTTTTCGGGAAGGGGGAAATAGGTACCTCCTGCTTTAACATTGTCGATGGCTTCAAACAGACAGCTTCTCGCCGGGAATGAACAGATCGATAATCGCCAGATCAAATTGTTGTTGTTGTTGGGTTAGCGCCAGTGCAGCGGCGCTAGAGTCGGCTTCGAATACGGATATTGCAGGGTAGTGCTCGCAAAGACTGTGCATGATGCCAGTGCGAATCAATGAATGGTCATCAACCAGTAGGACGCGCATAAATCAACTTAGCTCAATGTCTTGGTATGCACACTACCATCTCGAGATGTTCTCGGAGGATGAGTTAATCATAGACCATGCCGGAGAAGCGCGTCAAAACCCATCGACTGTTTATGGTGCTCTGTGGGGAGAGCCTAATGCTAATGGGTTATATTATTTGGGGCTGTATTGGATTACTGTATTTACTCGACGTGCATTGCGATAGCCCATGAATGGGGCAGGCTTTAATAATCGGATCAAGCAGGCATGTTGAATATGGAAAGCTTTTTTGCGCACACGGATGTGCGCCCAATTTCCTTCAAGCCAGCCGTATCTGCATTTTCTCCGGGCCAAATTCAATCGTGTCTCCATCGACGATTTTTCTGCGCTTACGGGTCTCAACTTCTCCGTTGACACAAACCTGACCATCGCCGATGAGCAATTTGGCCTCTCCGCCGGTGGAGACAAGGCCCTCAAACTTCAAGATCTTATACAGCTCCACGGGTTCTTTGGATATTTCTACTTTGCGCATTGATTTTCACCAGTTGATTGTTTGTGGGGATTCCCGAATATACTGAAGCGATGATACAGGTACCGGGCAACGCAGGTATAGCCGCATTATTCCGTCGTAATGTGCATCGTGGAGTGGTCATGCTGACTTCGCGAATAGAATCTGTAAACTGGACTCCATGCTAAATTTTATCATAGTGGTTATAGCCCCGGTTGCGGCGGTGTTGCCCGTCATGCTGGGTTTACCCAGCGAGTAGAGGTATCAAATGTGGAGTGATTGGGAATGTCAGTAAAACGTATCATGGTCCTGGGTGGTGCAGGACGAGTGGGTATGCAGATAGCATCGGAACTGATGCGCCGTGGGCAGGACCTGGTGATAGTCGACATTGTGCCGGATCAGTTGTTGAGGCAGCGTGTGGGTCGATTGCTGAATGACGCGAGGCTGGTCTGGGCGCCTTTACGCCTATAGCGCGTAATGGCAGTGTACATCAGCCTGTGTCGGGAGCGGGCAATGTTGGATTGAACCAGGTAGCGATGCGCAGGCAGATTGCCCTGGAAAGAGCAGTGGATTCCGTGCATCGGCTGCATACACCGGCACCGAATGGGCTTCCTGGCGGTTACCCGGTTGCGATTGCGAACGGGAAAATGGCTGTCGATTTACCGGATGGGTGGGAGTTGAGTGACGCTGTTACTGCCATGAAAGAGTGTCATCGTCTCGATGGTGTTGAGGCCATCGATAATGATGGTGCGGTACATTTTACCGGTAAAGCGCAGAGTATTCTGCGGGAGGAGTTGGGTTTTGAGTTGCCAGCTGTTATGAATCCCCCAGAGATTGAAGATGTCGCCAGAGCACAAATCACTGCGGTTAAGGCGCATTTTAAGGCCTAGCGTGTATTTTCCAAGTTGATACCTTGCGAGCTTTGGCGACGCTGATGCCGGTAGATTTTGAAGGCGAATTCATGCCGCGCATCAGCGGGGTGGTCCTGCAGTAAAACGGTGTCCCAGTCACTGAAATCGAAACTCGGTAATATTGTATCGCCGGTGATTTTCGCGGCTACCACCGTCTCAAAGACACAGTCGGCTACTGGCAGTGCTGCCGTAAAAAAGCTGACACCGCCAATAATGAAAACCTGCTCGCTCTCTGTCCGCGCCAGCGTGATGGCTTCGTTAAGTGAGCGTGCCAGTTCCACACCCTCGACCGTCTTATATCCGACTTGCGCGGAAATGACGATATTTCTTCGCCCCTGCAGTAGCGACTTATGGTCCTCGTATGTCTTCCTGCCCATGATGATGGGATAACCCATAGTCATTTTTTCAAAATGGGCGAAATCGTCCGGTAAATTCCAGGGCAGCTGACCGTTCCGACCAATGCAGTGGTTTTGGGAGCGGGCGTAGATAAGGGAAATCATAAAAGAGGCCGGGCCACGCAGTAGGATGATAGAAGCGGGAGTTTACCACTGTGGCTGAGCTCAACAAGCTGGAGGTGCGAGCCGCACAGTGGTATCCGCCCGCATCTGTCGGCAATCGGTGGTAGCTGGCTTGTCAGTGGATAGAAAACCGCTAGACTGAAGATTCACTGATCTTATGGGAGGCGCGTAATGCCTGATTTGGAAGTCGACCTGTTCTTTTCATTTCGAAGCCCCTGGTCTTACTACGGGGCCTGGCAAATGTACGACCTACAGCACGAGTACGCGTTGAAGGTAAATCTGCGTGTCGTAAACCCTATCTATATTCGCTACAACGAATTCTTCGAAAAAGCCCATGAAACGTGGCGTCCCTACCTGTTTACTGACCTGATGCGCTATTCGGAGTATCGTGGCCTGCCGATCGGTATGCCCAATCCAGATCCGATTAATACTAATCTCGCGGCGGATGATCCGGGGCATCTTGTGTTGATGTTGAGCCCGTTGGGAATTGCAGCCGAAGCCGCCGGTCGGGGGATTGAGTTTGCCCGGGAAGTCTCTGGCCTCGTGTGGAGCGGCAAGGTCGATGGCTGGGATCAGGGCGACCATCTGGACCTGGCGGCGCAGCGAGCGGGACTGGCGTTATCGGATTTGCAGCAGTGGGTTGGCAACAATGCGGAGCATTGGCCGACGCAATTGCAGGCCAATGATGCCGAGCTGCAGACTCACCACTGGGGGGTTCCCACCATGCTGTTTCAGGGCGAGCCATTTTTTGGTCAGGATAAGATTGAATTGCTATTGTGGCGTATGAAGCAGAAAGGCTTGCGCAAACGTGTCGACAGATAGCGCAAAACCTAACGGCGGGGAAACACGCCTACAGCTTCTTGTGTAGCTCCGCCATCAGGGCAAAGGTTTCCAGAGGGTCCGGCGGTGTGGCCAGGTCTCCTGTATATTCGCGGTAGAGAGTGGATACGTTGACTGCCAGGCGCTCGGCATCGCCCATGCTGGAGAACTCGCCCAGGGCAATATCAAACACCGCATCGCGCAGGCTCAGTCCTGCGTCGAAGCGCGTTCTGGCCTCATTGTCGACAAAGTGCAGATAGTGCTGGACCTGGCGAACACCATTTTTATCAGTTACAGGGCCGTGGCCCGGCACAATAACATCGGGTTCCAGTGCGAGTATTTTATCGCATGCGGCGATCCAGTTGGATACGGGGCCGGCCCACATAATCGGGGTTGAGTTGATAAACAGGATGTCGCCGGTGAAAACGGTTTTGGACTTGGGTAGATGAACCAGGACGTCGCCCGCCGTATGGGCCGGTCCAACCTCGATGAGTTCGGCCACCTGATCGCCAACGGCCACTTCCAGGGTGCCGCTGAAAGTTCTGGTCGGCAAACGCTCCTCGACACCCGCAAAATCGAAGCGGCCGAATATCTTCAGCATGAACTCGCCCAGCTCCCCCATCTCCGGTGCCATGTCTATCATTTGTGCCAGTATGGCGGGGGTCATTTCCTCCATTTCTGCAGCGCTGGCTTTGGAGGCGATGATTTCTGCGCGGGGACAGCAGCCATTGCCGTGGGTGTGGTCGCCGTTGGCGTGAGTGTTCACGATGGTATTGATACCGGTGGCGGTCACGCCAGTGGCATCCCGCATCACGCGCAGCATGTCATCGGTCAGGTGCATGTCAAATAGTGTGTCGACCAGCAGGGATTCATCGCCGTCGACCAGTAGGCCCGCATTTGACCAGCCCCAGCCGCCATCTGGCTGCAGGTAGGCATAAACGCCATTGCCGACTTCATGTAAGCCTTTGCTATAAGTCCAGTTCATGGTGGGAGGTCTCCGGTATGTACTCGGTCCCTGCGTACGAGTGTGATGACGCCAGCGTACAATATCCAGGGGACGATGAGCCAGGCGACCTGTCCTTGCAGCGTGATCGTGCGGCCCTTGAATTCAAATAATACCGGATTCCACCAGGGGCCGGTGGGTACAAGCGGCGCCCAGGACAGGGATTTACCCACGGCGAGCTGATCGTGATACAGGAACATCTCGACGAAGATGTTCTGCCCAATACACCAGAGCATGAGAATGGTGAACGGCCACCAGTGCCACCGTTCGAAGACGCTGGAATTCCTGCCGGCGGCAAGCCACATCAGCACGAGACCGCCCAGGCAAATCGAGCCGGCGTCGGCCAGTGAGTTGAGTAGCCAGTTAATGTGCATGGGTAGCATACGGTTGAGCACCTCGGCTCGCCGCACATCTACCGGATCACCGGCTACCCAGCCGTAGGTAAACCACAGCTCCCAACCGAGGGCGCATAGCAACAGGCTACCCACATAGACCGTGGGCGCCCATTCGGGGATGGCCTGTCGACGGCGCAGCCAGGGGATCAGAGCCAGTGGCAGCAGCGCGCTGACGTAAACTACAACAACGACGCGGATCTGTTCAGGTGACATCGCAATTCCCGCAGGACTTGTATTTTGAGTATTCTCTCACTATCAAGGGTGGGAATCCCAGCTCAAAATCTCCGCGGAGTTGACAAAATGTGCAGGTGAAGTGCCTGCCTTATACTGGCTAGGCCTTTGCTGCCAGTGGGGTCACATTCGAATCTTCTACCTGACCTTCCTGGCCTATCTCCAGCAGTAAATCAGGGTTGCCCTTACAGGCAGCAATTAGCACATTCTTGTTTTTGGACAGAAGCAGTCCAATGTTTTCGGCGTCCCGCTCACTGATGCCGTCTATTTGCTTGCCGAGCAGAAGGCTGAAATTCTCTGCCAGTTCCAGCATCTTGTCATAGGCGTCAGCATCTTTTTTACTGTCAAACATGGTGTTGTCTCGATCACATTTCCACATCGCTACTACGGCCATGGGATACCTCGTCAGTGGAGTTAAGAATATGCTTATACTGTATAAAAATACAGTTGTTTAGGCAAGTGATTTTTAGCAGAATTTTTTTTAAAAAGACCTGCGGGTTTTTGATGAATGACGAGCGTCAGTGCAAGCCGTCTGATGCTGCATCAAGAGGGAGAACTCATGTGCCTATGAAACGTAAAATTGCTCGAACCATTTCCTGTTACGGGCGATAGGGCCGTCTCCATCACAAAGTATGGGGTGCGGCTGATACACTTTTTCTTCCCAGATCGGGATGTCGTCCTTCACGCCTTCTGACATCGCCGCCAATATGGATTTGCCCATATCGTCGCTCTCAATATTTTCGCTGACCACCATGGACCAGCGTAGATGGGTCTTGTCGCCCTCTACGGGTGTCGCAGTGTGAAAGAGGATAAATTCCCCCATTAAGCCGGGCTCGGCGCCCTGCAGGTTGGTCGCGTGCACAGTGACGCTGCCTGGTCCGTGCGAGTACCGGGTCATGGTGTATTCCGAGGAGGCGTCAGCGTCGCCTTTTAACTGCGCCAGGGAGGGCTTGGCCTGAGAGACTGATTTTTTTAGAGGCCCATTGAATTCAGACTCTGTCTCGTAAAAGCCCTGTGACTTATGGACGTAGGGAAAGTGTGCGTGGTCAACATCATTCTCAGCGATCTCCTGAATACAGGTAGGCAGGACAAATTCCAGGTAATGGACTTTGCCCCAGCCCTTACGTTCGCCGTTGAGCGCTTCAATGTGCTGTACTTCAAAGTCCGGCGCCTTGCCGTGGGGGTGGTGCCAACCCATCACCATGCCGTTGATTTCGATGACCGGAGTGCTCTCTGCTCTGGCTTTGTCAGGGATTCGGTTGGCGTAGGGGATGTTCACGCACTCGCCTTTGCCATTCCACTGCCAGTGGTGAAAAGGGCAGCGCACGGCCTCGCCGATAACCCTGCCCTGATGCAATGCAGCACCCAGATGCGGGCAGTAGTTTGCGAGAGCGGAAACCTCACCAGACTCGGTTCGAAACACGACCAGGTCTCTACCGGCGAGGCGGACCTTCTTTAGGTCACCTGCGGCCAGTTCATGGCCATAGCACAAGCCAAACCAACCGGAGGGCATGGGGAATGGGAAGTCGGCCATAAACTACCTCTTTCTAGTTTTCTAGTGAATCTGCTGTCGTAGCTTGTTCCTGCAGCCACCGAATCATGTCATCAAAATAGCCTGGTTGATAGGAGATAAAGGGTCTTTCGCGACCTCGTCCAGGTTCGAACTTGACGATTCCGTGGGATGTGTCCGGATATACCTTGTAGGCCATAGGCAACCCGGAATCTGACAACGCTTTGAGGTTTTTGATACTGGCTTCAGTGGGCATGCTTGCGTCTTCACCCGCGAATAGCCAATAGCTTGGGGTGTCGAGTTGGGCGAGTACGGACGCGGGGTCGTAGTCGACAAAGCGTTCCAGTCCAAACAGGGAGGTCCACCAGTACATGAGCGTCAGTGGTACCGGGGTATCCGTCAGGGCGGCCAGGCTTGAGTCTGTACCGGGCAAGCCCTCTTGATACCAGCGTTCATTTTTGTACTGATCAATTAGCGCTTTCAATTCTTTCCAGCGGTCTGGTCGGCCCCGGGTTTGCATATCCTTGAGCAAGGCGAAAAGCTGATCGGCTTTGGCCAGGTCCTCAGCGCTGTAGCCTTCCTCCTGGAGCCAGTAGGCATAGCCCCAGCGGTCTTCTTCGTAGAGGGATACGGCCGGGCCGTAGCCGAGTAGCAATGCCCTCACCTTGTCGGACTGCACTGCAGCCATTGGCGCCACCCAGCCGCCCTGGCTAAAGCCGGCGAGCAATATAGTCTGGGCTTGTGCTTCGGGCAGAGAATCCACGAAATTGATGGCGGCGACCACATCTGCTGCCAGGGTGGGAATGTCATGAGTGTACTTCCCTTGCGAGCCACCGGTTCCGCGCTTGTCGTAGACAAAGACGGCCAGGTCATTCGCCGCGAGCAGGTACTGCAGGAAGTTATTATCGAGCGCGCTGTAATTTTCAGAGCCGTGAACCAGTATCACAATGCCCCGATAGCTGCCTGTGCTGGGCGCAAGCAGCCTGCCGCGAAGCGTCTGCCCTCCACTGTTAAACTGGTAGTCTTTTTCGCTCAGCGGGATCTGCGTCAGGGCGTGGTCTTTGCCCTCCCAATTGAAGGTGAGTTCCGTGTCCGTGGCCAGTAGGGTATGGGTAGGTTCCGCCATGCCCATGCCGGGCTCACTGCCAACAAAGGCACCTTCATTGACGTTTACAAGAGACCCGGTGCGGCCGTTCTGCATAAAAAACCGCAGGGCTCCGTCGAAGGTAGTGAGAGCCAGGATGTCACCATTTGGCAGGTGATAGGCGCCTCTGGGGGGCGTGGCCGCCGAGGCAAACGCACTGCTGAGCACAAGGCTCAGGCAGATCAGGACCGTGAATCGTGGGTGGCAGGTTCGGGGCATAGGGGCAACTTAATTATGATTGTTACCTATTCTCCCACTACTACTCGCTTCGCTCAATCATTATGCCCTGCAATGGCTTCAGGTATGCCGCTGGTGGCATGAACTAGGCGGCGACTTCTTCCACTTCTTCCACTTCTTCAGTGACTTCCAGTTCTGCCAGTTTGGCCTCTAGTTCCTTGACCTTGAGCTGCAGCTCGGCCTTTTCTGACTTGGCGTTATTGACGGATTTTTGCAAGAGATCATTAGCTGTCGTTTTTTCAGCCAGTTTCTTTTTGCTCGCGTCCAGGTTCTTCTTCATTTTGGCCGGGTCAAACTGCTTTAAAGCTTTAATTTCTTCTCGTTCTTGAGAGAGATCTTTCTGTAGGCTCTTCAGGCGCTTCTTTTGCTCTGCGATATCTGTCTGCAGATTTTCGCAGCGTTGGTGCAATTCGCGATTCTGCTGCTCAACTTTTTTGTTGGCTGCGGCGTCGCTGGAAAGGCTGGTGATTAGCGCTAGTTGCTTATCAATGACAGCCTGCTGTTCTTCCTTCTCTTTGGCGTAGCCTTCAATTTCGGCCGTTTTTTCATCGATTTGAGTTTGGTACTCGGTTCTGAGTCGGTCTTCGAGTTCGATAATTCGTTCCAGGTTCTTGGCAGTAAGCATTCAGTCTGTCCTGTAAAGTTGTTGAGGGGTCGCGTGACCTATTTAGATGATGAATTTGAAATTAATTGTTCACTGAGGCAATGTTCGCTTGATCCGGTACAAACCTGCCCTTTAAATACTCGATAATCTCCCCTGATTCGTACACCCAGCTGGACTCACCCTGATCGTTGTCAATTCGCAGGCAGGGTACTTTCAGGCTTCCGCCGCCAGCCAGCAATTCCTGCCTGGCGATTGAGCACCGCTTGGCATCCCGGGTCTCAATGTTCAGCGACTGTCGCTTCAGGCTGCGGCGCACTTTTACGCAAAATGGGCAGGCCTTGTATTGATAGAGGGTCAGGCTGTGTGTTTGTTCATTGATTCTGGCTTGTATATCGGCGTCCCGCTTGACTCCCCGGGGTGCAAATACCCAGTTAAAGAAAAGAATTAGCGAGCCAAGCAGCCAGCGGATGATAGCCAATGTGCGCTCCTGAGGAGAATTGGGTGATAGCTGTTTTTACGGTGGCATGGATGGCGGTGAAACACAACGACGCGGGTTTATTAGTCCAACCCGGGAGCTGCATGCTCTGCCCGATAAAAAAGCTAAATAAATCAATAAGATGGCAGGGGAAGGTGCTAATCTTTGGCCTGCCGATTTCGAGTCGCGCGGATTATACCGGACTGCGCCGCCCAGGGGAAGAGCCGCGCCAGGTTTTAGCCGAAAATTCTGAGTGATTTCCGCGCGTACTGGAGGCACGCTTTGAATGAATGTTCGATTTGCCTAACCATGGGGACAAAGTCGTCCCGGCTAAAGACCTGGTATACCATTTTGGTTTGGAATAAAGAGCAAAGATACTCGCGCCAGCTCCAATCGCGATTGCGGTGATATTCCAGAAATGCGCGCCAGTCCCGGTGAAAAGACAGGTAATAGCGCCCGGCCGTTTCCTGCTCGACTCCTTCGCCTTCCATGGCCTGCCCCGTGGCGTCCTGATAGGCAATCAAGGCCAGATTAATGCCGCATTCTGTGGCGAGAATATTCCATTGGCTCACACGAGGGTTGATCTCGAGGAGGTAGTACTTCCCGGTCTGGCTGTGCCTTTTGAAGTTTATATTGGCCAGTCCCGTATAGTTCATTGCTTTCAGGAACGCTAGGCTGATTTCTGCAATTTCTGGAATTTTCCTACTCTTCACAAAGCATCCACTGCCGGCATAGGGGGGCTCTATACGCAGTTTTTGGCCAGTGAAATAATTGATTGGCCTGCCCTGTTTGTCCATATAGACGTGGATATCAAAGTGCTCCTCATCGGGGCCGGGAACCAGCTCCTGAATCACGAGATTAGGGTCAAGCTCATGCAGTTTTTCATAAACCTCCATAAGTTGCTCAGGCGCATCTACTCGCAGGGCCTTCTTATTTAGTAGTAAGCCGGGGGCGTCCGGGGACCGCCATATATCCGGGTGGCTGGGCTTAAGCAGCACAGGGTAGTCAATCTCTTGACAGGTGACCCCGATGTCAACAATGTCATGTGCGGTCATTGTACGAGGAACCGGCAACTCTAACTCGGTGGCCAATTTGCTGAAAAGCGCCTTGTCGGAAAGGGCAGTAACGAGATCTTGTGGCGGAGCAATCAGGTGGAAGCAATCTTCCAGTTCCTGCCTGTTGTTTGACAGTAGCAGCAAATCGGTATCTGCGGTGGGAAACAGAACCGGGGTCAGTGTCTGCTTGCTTGCATAGGTCCTCATGAAGGCGAGCGCTTCTTCCGCCTCATGGGTAAAGCCGGGCAGTACAAAATACTGCTGTGTATAACGGGAGTGTATGGTCAGGCTCCGATGGTCTTCAGCGAGAACATCTACGGCTATACCTGCCCGCCCCAGGGCTCTGATAACACTCAGGGCAGCATCGTCAGCACCGCTGCAGGCGGTGACGAGAACTGCGGGAGAGGTATCGGGCATGGCGCTCAGCTTCCTTCTGCGAAAGAGTAATAAGGAACTGTACATTGTTCCCGTGCTGGGTCTATAGCGGCATGGGCTTTTGCGGTATATCTAGCGCAAAACGAGGAAATACATTGATCTTTCTCAACGGGGCGCCAAATTGCTTGATGTGTCTTTTTGGTCTGGAGGATTGGTGAGGGGCGCATATTTACGGTCTGTTTCAAGAAAGTCATTTTCTGCCAATGCTTTTTGACGTAATAGACTGCAAGTCAGCTGTGCCCATTTGTCCCATGACCGTTGCCAGTTCAGCGCTCAGGATATCCAGTACTCGCTCCACGCCCGGTTGTCCAAAGGCTGCCAGCCCCCAAATGTAGGGGCGGCCAATACAAACGGCTTTAGCCCCCAGGGCCAGGGCTTTGAAAACATCGGTGCCGCGTCGAAAACCACTGTCCACCATGACTGGAATCGCAGAGCCTACCTCATCGACTACTTCGGGCAGGCTGTCCAGTGCCCCCCAACCGCTGGCTTCTGCCCTGCCGCCGTGATTTGAAACGATGACAGCATCGGCGCCGTGTTGCAGCGCGCTGTTGGCATCTTCGGCAGTGACAATGCCCTTGATCACAACTTTCATTCGGGTGATGGCTTTCAGGCGCGTTACAAAATCCCAGGTCATCCCCGGCGTCCTGAACTCCGTATTCTTGACTCCCGTTTCATCGTACATCGGTTTACTTTGTAACCACGCTTCCGGGCCGCGGCCGTGACAGCTTTTACAGTCGCGATTGTCCTGTCGGATGAAGCGTCTCAATGCGAGTCGGTTGCTGCCGGAGTTCAGGTCGACAGTGAGCACGACCACGGGTGCCCCGGCTTCTTCGGCCCGCATGACCATTTTTTCAGTTGTGGCCCAGTTGCTCGTGGGGTATAGCTGAAACCACACGGGTTCGCCGCGTGCGGCGATAACCTCCTCAATAGACGTCGAGGCAACATTTGACAGGATTTGCAAGTGGTTGCGAGATTGGGCTGCCCGCGCAGTCGCCAGTTCACCCTCGTTATGCCAAGCGCGCTGGCTTCCAACCGGCGCTATTACAATGGGGGAGGATAATTTCTGCCCCAGTAGTTCGAGTTCCGTGTCGATGGTACTGGTATCTACCATGCGCATGGCCCGCAAATAGAGCCTGTCGAAAGCCTCGCGGTTGGCACGAAGGGTTTCGCCGCTGTCAGTACCCGTTGCCAGATAGCCGAAATGCGCGGGTGGTAACACTTCCTCTGCCAGTGCTTCAAAATCCAATAGATCCAGCATGTCTTTCGGTGAGGCGCCCGAACCCAATAATGAATCGAGTGGGCCGGAGAGGGCGCGGTCAGCGTTTTCTGATAGTCCGCAGGCGGCCAGACCAAGAAATAATGGGCTGGCCGAGAGAAACTGAAGAAACTGGCGTCGAGCTAGAGCGTTGTTATTCATTGGTTTTGTGCAAATCCGTATGCTACCTAACGGTGAGTGTAAAACATCCGAAACCACTTGGCGAATTGGCCGTCTGGCGCGGAGATTGGACTAGCCGCTGACTCTAACCACCACCTTCCCTTCGACTTTACCCGCAGCGATATGCTCTATAGCCTTGTCGCCATCCTCAAAACTGAATTTCTGGTTGCCGTCCATTTTCAGTTCCCCGCGCTCCCAGTGGGACATTAAGTCCGCGTGAGCATTGCGCATGAACTGGGGCGAGTAGCCCACGGGCATGGCCCCTACCAGGGATATATTTTTAGGGAGGGTCTCCGGGAGGCTGATCTGGGGCCATTCGCCACTGGCATAGCCTATTACGACGAACCGGCCCTCAAATGCAGTTGCCTTGAACCCCGCTCGCCCCGCTTTGCCGCCAACCGGGTCGTATACGATTGAAGCGCCTTTGCCCTGGGTCAGCTCAAGTGTCGCCTCGGTAATATTCTGGCTGCGATGATCGATTACCGCATCGGCTCCCAGTCGTTCACAAAACGCCGCTTTTTGTTCGCCGCCAGCAACTGCGATAACGAAGGCACCCTTGGCCTTGGCCAGTTGCACTGCAGCACTGCCGGAGCTTCCCGACGCGCCTAAAACGAGAACGGTATCTTCTGCCGTGAGTCGGGCACGATGAACCAGGCCTATCCAAGCGGTTTGATAGGGAATAAAAAAGCCAGCGGCCTCTTCGCCACTCATGGCGTCCGGGATAGGAAACGCCATCGGCGACATCATCAAGCATTCTTCGGCTAGCCCGCCACTTTGAATCTGGAACAGGGTTGGGCCTAATACGCGTGTGCCGACAAGAGAGCTATCGATGTTGGGGCCAACCGACAAAATCCTGCCAACGGCTTCCTGTGATGGTGTGAAGGGTAGTGGAGGGACCAGCGGGTAATTATTATGGCACATCAACACATCGGGCAAGCCCAGGCCCGCGACCTCAACCTTGATCTTGACTTGATCGGGCCCCGGCTCCATTGACTCCGCATTTTCATCCAGTGTCAGTACTTCGCCGGGTTTGCCGAATTCATACACTTTCCATGCGCGCATAGCGTGTTCCTCTTTAGGCGACAATTTGTGTTGAGCGAAGCGCCGAGATCTCTTCCTCGGAGTAGCCCGCTTCAGCCAGTATTTCCTCCGTGTGCTCTCCATAACGGGGAGGATGTCGTCTCAGGGTCGCCGGTGTTTTTTCATAGATTCCCGGGTGCCTGACGAAGCGGGTGGTGCCACCGCGCGGATCCTCGGCCTCGAATATGGTGCGGTTGTGTTTCACCTGCGGGTCCTCCATGAAATCCTGGAGATCGTAGACCGGTGCGAATGGCACGTCGTGTTCGTGTAGCGTGGCGAGCGCTTCGCGCCAGGGCCGTTTGCCTAATTCGGCATCGATTATCTCAATCATCGCATCTGTATTGGCCAGGCGTGCACCAAGGTGATTGAAACGCTCATCTGTCGCCAGTTCATCGAGGCCCAGCGCTTTGCAGAGATTGGCGTACTGCTTGTCTTCTATAGGCATGCCTACAAGGTGGCCGTCGGCACAGGTCCAGACGTGGAAGATATCGGGAATGGCGGATTTTTGTTCCGCCTGGGGGCCGAAGGCCTCCAGTGTCATCATGTCTGGAAGTGCGAGTTGCGCATAAGCATTTACCATGGGCACATGTACCATCTGTCCCTCGCCACCGTTGCGCTCCCTTGCCAGCAGTGCGGCCAGTGCCGAGGAGGCGGCCGTGATGGCGGCATTCTTGTCGGCGATAACGCTGCGGATCATTTGTGGTGGTCCTGAGCCGCCCTGGGCGGGCATGGCGCCGGACATGCCCTGTATCACCAGATCGTAAACGGGCTGGTCGGCGTAGGGACCATCTGGGCCGAAGCCACTGATAGAGACGAAGATCAACCCGGGGTTATCCTCGCGCAGGCTCTCATAGCCAAATCCCAGTCGATCAGCGACACCCGGGCGGTAGTTGCAGATGATGACGTCCGCCGAGAGTGCAAGTTTGCGTACAATGCCAATGCCCTGTTCGGTTTTCATGTCCACAGAGATGGCGCGTTTATTGCGATTGAACTGGGAGAAAAAGCCATTGATGCCGTCGCGCTCGGGCGGTCCGGTCCAGCGCGATGTGTCGCCCATCAAGGTTTCGATCTTGATAACATCGGCACCCAGGTCGCCCAGGGTTTGGCCTGCTAAGGGGCCAGAAACCATGGTGCCGAATTCCAGCACGCGAAAGCCAGAGCAGGGTCCTATCGATTCATTGGGTTGGGCTTCTTCCATTATCGTATCCTTCTACGTGAGGCTTGCGCTTCATCAGAGCCCTCTGGGCAGATTGGTGTGTGATTCAGTGGACTATCTTAATGTATCTTGCATCGCAATGCTCGGTGCCAGGCATGCGAACGGCATTAAATTTCCCCCTATTCGTCGTGGCTTTTTCGCCCGCTCAGTACCCGTTCTTCCAGTTCCTCCACCGCCTGATCCACGGTAAAATGCCCGGCATCTTTGTGTTCATCAAACAAGTTTATTACCCGGTCAGACTTTCGCCCCAATAACATCAATCTCAGATACAGGCTGTCCTCCAGTGTGGGTTTGCGGATCACGTCGACGACAAAAACAAACACACTCACTGGACTCATCAGTAGATCGCGAAAAGCATCTGCTGCCAACTTTATCTGAAATACAAGCAAGTGGCGCAAGGCCTGAGAGGTCGTTACCTCGGCTTTGGAGTCTTTCCGGGTTTTGAAAAACATAGCTCTCTCCGCTGAGTTGTTAGCGCCTGGCAGCTGCGATCTATCGCTTCAACGCCCGCTTTCCCCAGGGCCTACTAGCAAGCTAGGTATGCCCAGAGTGTGGCTTTTCAATGTTGCCACACGGGTGCCCGGCTTGCGCCCCGCACGAAGCTCAGACAAGGAAACCCCAGCCTCCGTCAGGTCCGCGTGAGATTTGTCGATGTCAGGACAAAGATAAGTTAGCCCCCAGAAGAAATCCTGCTGGGGTCTATCCGAGGCATTTTCGATTACCTCCAGGGTCATTTTCCCAGCACGAAAAAAGAGCATGCGTCCGCCCCATTCCTCTACTGTTTGGTCCAGCGCCAGGCGAATACCTAACTGATCTCGAAACAGCCGCATGCAGCCATCCGCGTCGGCTGTTTGCAGCACGACATGATCAATTCCAACGGTATCTGTAGGGATGTCGGCGGGCTCGCCGGGCTGGAGGACGAGTTTTAATCCGCGGGTGAGTTCGGGGGTTTGAGTCGAGGAATCAACCGCCAGTGTGAGACCGCTAATGCGGGTTTGTGTATCGGTCCCCGCTTCCAGTTGCAGGCGGGTATTGGATAGGTTCCAGCCGTGATGACTGTACGTCAGCCCGAGTGCTCTGGCTATGACGCTAAACTCGTCAACTGCAACATCGAAGTCGGGTACAGCGATATGAATCTTAAGAAACTGATGAACCATGGCTGTCCCGATAAATCATCTTGAAAGACTGGCGCTCAGTGTACTGCAAGGTACTGATGTAATAAACCATCCCAGGCAGTGGCCATTCCAAGTGCCTCTCGAGGACTATGTCGGTTTCAGCCATTCCCTTAACTGCTTCATCACGCGCATGTCATGTAGCATCGCCAGGTGCCCCAGATCGTAGAAGATGCTCGTATGCGCCTTGGGAAACGCCAGGTCAAAGTCCGCATTGTTATGCTTGCCAGTTGCGCTGGATGGGTGCACCAGGCCATCTCCCAGCAATCGTCCGATTCTTTCTCCAGAGCGCTTGGATAGTGTCGCTGCGATTGCGTAATGTTTGATGCCGGCAGGTAAAGGCGTGGGTAGGCGAGCGTCGCTGTTGTCTTCATGTTCATCGTGCTGCTGCCAGTCTTGGTCCTGAACGTTTCCATGGCGCAGATCAGTGATGCCGGCGCTCCGAATCCGACTGAGTGCCGTTAGCGGAGCAGTGTAGGGGCTATGGGTCAGGCCTTTCTGTAGCCAGTAACCACCGCGTTCCATGACGGCTCCATGGTGTGGAGTCCCGACATACACCGCTTTATCGACCTTGTTTAACCAGTCATGGCCCTCTTCCTGTGCGATGTGCATAGCGCTACGTGTGATCAATCCGCCCATACTGAATCCGATGAAGGTGATTGAGTCGACAGGGACCGGCCATGTACTCAGCAGTCCCGTTAATTGCTCGCAGAACTCGCGCCCATTAGTCGAGATATTACGGCCCGAGTTGTAGAGTGTGTAGACGGGAGTGTAGTCGCCGTCATCCGCCAGCGCTTCGGCGTGGTTGTGTTGATTAGAGGTCCACTCACGCTCGTTCATGCTTAGGCCATGAGCCAGAATGAGCAGTCTGCCCGTAGGCGAAAAGCCATTTTCCATCAGCGCTATGGGTTGCGGGTAAATCTCGACGGAGCGTCTATCTATTTCAAACAGATTAGAGGCGGGTATCGGGTGCTCGCTTGCTTCTCCAGCGTGTATGGCGGGTGGCAAGAGGACGCGCAGTTGCATCGGGATTGCCAGAGAGTTACCGCTTGTCGCTAAGTGGTCCCCGCAGACGCCGTTCAGGGCAGAGATGATTGCTTGTCGTTTGGGTCCTGGCGGCAAGGTGCGGTCTAGCTCGGGTGCTATGCGCTCCAATATCGAATCGGAAGTGCTCCCTGCTGTCCCAATTACCCGTCTGATTGACTCATGGACGAAGCCAGCAATCCCCTGCGCGCGCCCCAGGGGCGCCTCGCCTAGCGGGAAGGGGGTGGCCGCTATATTGCGGTACATATCCTCGACGATGGTTGTAATGCCGTGAGCGGCGTCAAAGGCAAGTTTCGTGCTGCCTCTAATCGTCTTTCCTGTTTCCATGGTGGTATCTCCTCAGTTCGCGCAATTTTTGGGCATAGCTAAATACCGCAAATTAATGTTTCTGGATATCTTCAGCTTCTTACTCGACTGTCTTCTTGCTGGCGGGGGGTGTGCGTTTGGAAGGCCGTTTCCTTGCGCTTTTTTGTATAGTCGGTGCAGTAGCGTTATCGGTGGAGGAGGGCAGGGCGGCAAGGCATTCCATGCACAGCAGTGTGGGGCGAGGGCCAGTTGGTACGCCTATTGCGGCACGCTGGCCCACTGGGAGAATGGCGTTACACTCCTCGCAAACGCCATTCTTGTTCAGTACCACTTCCTGCCAGCCTATCACTGTAGTTTCAATATCGGGGTCAGCGGTGGTCGCCTCCCTGCCCGTGAGTGCTCTTGCTATTTGTGAGCTGTCGATGACAACGCCTTCAACCAGGTCAAAGGTATGCAGCAGCACGTTGCGCACGATGGTAGAAACGGACAAGCCCAAATGCTCCGCACGGTCACGTAACTCTTCATCCAGTTGTTCAGGGATGCGTGCCTGCAACACCCTATCCTTGGTTTGTTGGCGCTTGCGCCCCGGTCGTTTGGTCTTTTCCTGCATGGTCTGTTTCCTGTTCCGGTGGTAGCCGATACCTTGTGCGGCCTGGCCATATAATTACATTGTAATGCATATGTCAATATTTGTATTACATTGTATTTTGATCCATTTCCTGTTGGAGGTTTCATTAATACCCTGAAACCGGGTCGCCGGTAGTTGTAATCTCGCCTAGTTAAATTGCCAATATCATCTGGATCAGTTAAGTTGCCGAAAACCATATGAGTGACAGGCGCAGTGGGGGCATAGTACTTGATTACTTTTTTGCGAAAGCCTGGATTAAGTGTGGCGCCTTTTCTTCCAGTCCTGGTATTTTTTCTCCTGCTGGCGTCAGTGCAAGCCATCGGTGAAACTGCTACTGAGGGTCAGTTCAAGGGCAGTCGCGGCTGTACTGTGAGCTATCAGATTCATGAGCCAGAACCTGCGATAGCGACTACCCCTATCATTCTGACACACGGATTCATGCGCAATTTTCACACACTGACGGGCTGGGGTAGTGAGCTGTCAGGTCTTGGGTTTCGTGTGGTATTGGTGAGCCTCTGTAATTCGTCTTGGCTGAACGGTAGGCATCAAGCTAACGCAAATGATCTTGTGGCCTTGCGTCATCGACTGGGCTTCAATTCGGTTATCTATAGCGGTTTTTCAGCGGGCGGACTCAGTGCTTATCTCGCGGCGCTGAGTGACATATCAACTGCAGGCTATATAGGACTCGACACCGTTGACTCTGGCGGCTTGGCTCTGAAAAGCCCGGCAGTTCTGCAGGTCCCGTCACTGTTTGTCAGTGCTCCGGCCTCGGTTTGCAATGGCGGTGGCAATTTCGAACAGGTGGTGGCGAGGTCATCTGCCTACGATGTAGTGGCACTGTCAGAGACAAACCACTGTTCCTTTGAAATGCCTAACGACAGGCGGTGCAATTGGATTTGCGGTCGATCAAGTGACGCGCAAACCACAGAAGCTCAAGAACAGATTTTTTCGACTGTCGCAACGTGGTTGCAGCGGCACTTTTGATGTAGGTGGGTCGCTTGGCTCAGCACGTTGACTTGCCTATGTGTCCCCCGTCATGACCATCGTAGGTATTCACGTCAAGGATGTACCAGAGATAGCATCGCGAGAAAATGCCGTTGAGGATGAGTGCCAGCGAGATGATAGTGACGAACCATTCTATCCCGTGCAGAACAGGCTGTGAGATTGCCCATGCGGCAAAAATGACGCCGAAGAGCAAGCGAATAACACGTTCCACGTTGCCGAGGTTGCGGTGAATCATGGTGAAGATCCTTTTTTGGATGAATTAATGTGCCGATGTATACGGCCGGAAATCTCGATTGGATGACTGGGGGGTATCTTTAGATTTTGGTGCGATGAGGAGATGCTGGCCAGTATCGAACCCCCGCAACTCTTTAGTTGGTGCAATCGGCAGAGCATGAATGCAGACTAGCGTGTCCCGACTTAGCAGTCGCTGTTGGTCGCTATGGTATGCAGCAATTTTTGGCAGTCTACTTGTATCTTTAGCTGTGCGATCTCATCTGCCCGGGTCTTACCCGGATTGATTATGGCCACAGGCTTGCCCAGTTCGTTGGCAAGACGGCAGAACCGAAAACCCGAGAATACCTGTAGCGAGCTGCCGATGCTCAGTAAGGCATCGGCCCTTGTGATCGCCTCTATGCAGGTTTCTACTCTACTCTTGGGTACCGACCCGCCGAAAAATACGACATCGGGCATCAGCGTTCCGCCGCAGGCGTTGCAATCCGGCACGCGGAAATTGACCTCCAATTCCGGGGGCAGGTCCGCATCCCCGTCAGGCCTGGTCGCCGATGCCTCTTCAAAAGATGCATTGTCCAGACTCAATTGTTTCTGGATGAGGTCACGGCAATGCATCGCCTCACAGTCAAGGCAGCGCACTCTGTCTAGCCTCCCATGCAGGTCTACCACTCGTTTGCTGCCTGATCTTTGATGCAGGCGGTCCACATTTTGGGTTATAACCGTGTCTATCTGCCCGCAGTGCTCAAGGTTCGCTAGCGCACTGTGTGCCCTGGTGGGTTGGGCATCGCGCACGGCTGGCCAGCCGCGCATTGATCGCGCCCAGTAGCGTTGCCGCCTGCCAGGCTGCGTCATGAACTCCTGATGTTGTACCGGCTTGCTGTGACGCCAGATACCTTCCCGGTCGCGATAGGTGGGAATACCCGACGCCACACTGATACCGGCGCCGGTGAGCACCACGATGCGTGGATTACTGGCCAGGAATGCCTCGAGTGACTCTACTGCTATTGCTTTTTCGTCCATTGCAGAAGTATACGCAGGATATTCATCACAGGATGACAATCTCTTGCTGATCCGCGGCACAAGCGATTGACGTATACTGCTTAAGATTAACGAGGGAAAGTTATGCATATATTGATGACCGGTGCCACAGGGTTTATTGGTCAGCCCTTGTGTGAGCATCTGATCAATGATGGTCACCGGCTAACGATACTGACGCGTCGCCCGCTGGCCAATGTTGCTAGCTGCATTTACATTGACAAGCTGGAAACGGTAAATCCAGGGGAGCGTATTGACGCAGTGATTAATCTCGCCGGTGCCTCATTGGCAGAGCGACGCTGGACGCCCGAATATAAGCGCGAGATTTTGGCCAGTCGTCTGGACATCACGGAGGGGCTTTTGCAGTTGTTACAGCGCTTGGAGAGCAAGCCCAAAGTGTTGCTCAGTGCAAGCGCCATAGGCTACTACGGACATCACGGCAGCGACAAGCTGGATGAGGCTGGGAGCTGTACGCCAGGTTTCTCACAGGACCTTTGTGAGCGCTGGGAACGGCTGGCGCTGACAGCGTGCAAACTGGACGTACGGGTCTGTCTCCTGCGCCTCGGTGTGGTGTTGGACGGTGATGGTGGTGCATTCACACAGATGGCCCGTCCATTCAATTTCGGTGTGGCCAACTGGTTGGGTGGGGGCGACCAGTGGTTGAGCTGGGTGCACCGCAGGGATGTCATCAGGGCGATAGGATTTCTGCTTCAGCGCGACGAGCTCGATGGACCTTTTAACATCACAGCGCCCCAGGCGGTGAGCAGTCGTGGCTTCTGCGAGGCGATGAAACGGCATAAACGGACGTTTATTAGCATACCCGTTCCGGCGGCAATCATGCGCCTGATGATCGGTGAGATGGCTCAGGAGTTACTGCTGAATGGGCAGCGTGTAGTACCTGCAGCGTTACAGCAGGCGGGTTTCATCTTTGAGTTTCCAGATATAGATGCTTCACTGGCAGATATCTTGTGAGCTCACACTGGTCTGCTTAGCTGCTGTTCGTCAGGGACGGCATGCCATAGAGCGCCGTCTGGGCCGATTCGGGCTTCAATCCGAAGAAGCATGACTACTCTACAGGCCGGGATATCGTTTCGAAAAATTCTATAAGTTGTTGTTTTGAGTGATCTCATGCCGTCAATACGACGTATCACTACCAAACATGAGGACATTAGCGATGAACAGAAAATCAAAGATTACCATTTTAGCTTTTATAGCGATTCTAACCAGTGGATTCAGTCATATGGCCAGCAGTATTGAAGAACCCCGTTATGAACTGGTCCAGGCCATCGGCGATCTGGAGATCCGGCGGTATGAGCCGGCTATACAGGCCATTACCGTGCTTCCTGGGGAGTCCTCCAGTTCTGAAGGTTTCAGACGCCTGGCCGGCTTTATTTTCGGCGGTAATGAGCAAGAGCAGTCAATCTCCATGACGGCGCCAGTGCAGGAAACGTTAGGCGCAACCACGCCAACAATGGCCTTTACCATGCCCGCTGAATACACTATGGAAGAGCTGCCAGATCCTTCAGACGCCCGGGTCACACTGCAAGACGTACCCGCTAGAACCGTAGCGGTGGTCACATTCTCCGGATGGGCGACCAGTGCCAGAGTGGCGCGATATGAACGGCAGTTGCTTGAGGTATTGAAGGCGAACGATATTCCGACGAAGGGCAACAGCTCGCTAAACCAATACAACCCACCATGGACGCTACCTTTTTTGCGCCGCAATGAGATTATGGTTGAGGTCAAACAACCTTCTTGAGGGGCGGTTAAGTAGCTGAAACTGCAAGAATAGGCGCATTAGGGGTGAAAATGTAATGAGCCAAAGCCCTGATTTGAGCGAAGTGGTTTACTCAGCGTCGCGAATACTTTCGTAGGCCGCCAGGATAGGTGCGAACTCGTTTGGAGTCGAGCCGTGTATTACCAGGCCATCGGCGCCATTGTCGAATTGTCCTTGCCAGGCCGCGGCACACTCTTGGGCGCTTCCCGAGGCTGCAGGAAGCCATTCTTCAGGGATCAATTCGCTGATTTGCTCTAGTTGTTCAAGTGTGGCGACACTGTCGATCCCGCCGGCGATAGACGAAACCACTTTGTTGGCACGAAAAGCGGTGAGGACTTCCGGGTCCCACTCGTTGAGTTCAATCAGCATCTCAGCATAGCCGGGCGCCTGCATATAGGTGGCCATGCGCGCCACCATCTTGCGCAGGTAATCTTCGCGATCGGGGTCTAATGCCGTGGCATACACCGACCAGAGTTTGATTTCGTCCGGATTTCGCCCGGCTTCTTCTGCGCCTTCGCGCACCAGTGCTTTGGCGCGTCTTAGGCCGTGGTCGGTCACAAAGGTATGCAGGTGTACGCCATCAAAGTGTTTGCCGGCAAATTGCAGACTTTTAGGGCCAAAACCGACGAAGTGAACCGGAATGTCCGCATTCATCCAGTCCCCCATGCTGAGATAGGGCAGGTTCCCCATCTTGCCATCGTGGCCCATGACTTTGCCGCCATGCCAGAGTGTGCGCAACAGCGCTAGGCCCTCTTCCAACTGGGCGTTGCTGACGGTTTTTAATCCCATCAACTGATTGCGGATACCCACGCCGCGGGCGAGGCCCAGTTCAAAGCGACCCTCCGACATATGATGCAGGGTGCTGCACATGGTGGCGAGTACCATAGGGTGGCGAGTATGGATATTGGTGGCCGCAGTGGCTACATGAATGGAATCGGTAACGGCCAGTGCCGCGGAGCAGATCACACCGGCATCCTTAACGTCAAAGCGCTCCGACAACCAGACCTTGCCCAGTCCCATGGCCTCGGCTTGCTTCGCTTCCTCGATGGCGTCTGCCGGGGTGGTCGTGTGTCCCGGTAACAGGTAGCAGCTCAGCTCTGGATATTTGCATGTTGTGGTCATAATAATTTGTGTCTCATGATTGGTAGTCCAGAGGGCGCTTCAAGCCCTGAAAATTGTGAAGATTCCTGCGGGCGGGTTACAACGCCCAGCTGGCGTAAACGCCGAGTTCTATAACGTTATTGCTCGAATACTCACCGCGCCAGAAATCCGTATGGATCTTGGCGCTACCCAAATCGGTGTAATTCGCATAGCCGCCAAGTGAAAGATTGTCTCGCATGGCGTATCGAGCGCCAATGTTATAGCGCACCTGGCGATCGACCGGAAGGTCTGCTGTCCTGTCCGTTGCATCGACGGGGTTTGTATCATAGGCGATGCCAGCTGTTAAATCCCATTTGGCATTGAGTGCGTATTGCAGGCCCGCAGCGTAATGGTAGGTGTCCCTCCAATTTTTGTGCAGGCTCGCACTGCGCGAGGGCAGTGCGACAAAGACTTCATCCAGTGCGCTCCAGTCATCCCATCCCAGTGTAAAATCGATGCCCACTCTGTCATTAAGGTTATGGTGCAGGCCGACGCGTACCATTTGTGCGAGGGTCAATAGGGTGTTGGATTTCACGTTGATACTACCGGCGGGAACTTTAAGCTTGCCGTCAAAATCCAGTTCAATCTCACTCTGGTAGTTGATGCCCAGGCGGGTATCCTCTGAAAATTCATAAACCGCGCCTAGGGCAAACCCTAGCCCTGTATCGGAACCATCCAGATTGCCTTTCCCGTTGTCGACTTCCGGGCGGATGCTTGGTACAGCGAGCTCCAGGTCTAGCGTGCCGTAGTAAAACTGTATTGCCGCGCCCACGGACAGACTGTCTGTTACCTGATAGGCAACTGTGGGCGCCAGGGCTAGCACCAAAATTTCGACACCGGTTGTCTGGAATCGTCCAACCCAATCGTCGTTATAGTCGAGGCCAGCGCCGGAAAGGCCGGCCATATAAATACCCGTGCTCCAATTATCCGAGCCGGTATCGTGTACATAGGAGAATCCGGCCAAGGGGGCATCCAGTCCCGCATCACCGCCGTCATCATAGCCGTTCACTGGGTTGCTTTCCTCGATTTCGAAGGCAATATCGGCGAGGATGATGCCGGCACCCACAAACAGCTGACTACCTTGCAATTGCTGTGAACTGGCTGGATTGTGAATAATTGTTGTGGCTTCATCAACCCCGGCGGCTGCGCCTGCGCTGGCACGCCCTGCGGCAAAATCCCCGTATTGATTCAGCCACAATCCACCTGCCTGGACCGGGCTGGCAACCGTTGTCGCTAGAATAATCGTCGCCAATTGATACCGTTTCATGATTGCTCCTGTCACTTTATTACTGAGCTTAGCACATGAACCAAGGCTTGTGAGGCGGCAGGCGCCGAACTAGTTTTTCGAGATATACGGCGTTCCTGCCACGGTTTCACGGCTGTTGATTGACATTGAAACTAACGCCTAGTAGCTTATAGTAAAATACCTGAATCCCCCCATCTGGAGACTATAAAGATGAGCCAGTGCCCCTTTGCCAATTTTCCCAACCTGATTGACCCGGAAACGTATGTTAACGGAATGCCCTACGACACATTGGCGGAAATACGCGCCTCCGGCCCGGTGCACTATATGGACGGTTCATACCAGGATGTACCTTACTGGTTGATTACCGGGCGCGATGAAATCGACTTTGTCTCCAAGCGACCGAAACAATTTTCCAGCGAGGCTCGCTCGGCTCTGGCGGAGGAGTACCCGGAAGAAGATATGGATTTGATCCAGCGTAATATGACCATCAATCAGGATCCTCCTCGCCAGATGAAGTCGCGGAAGATTGTGCGTGCTACTTTCACGCCCGGGGCGGTAGATTCCTACGAGGCCAGTTTTCGCAACCACGCTCGCAACATTGTGGACCGGGTTTCGCAGCGTGGTGAATGTGAGTTCGTCGAGGAAGTGGCGGCGGAATTACCGCTGTTGGCGATCCTGGAGTTGTGTGGCATTCCGCCAGAAGATCGCAAGGACTTCTTCGAGTGGACCAACAAAATGATATTCAACCAGGATCCGGAAATGTCGGCTGGTAAGGAGGAGGCCGAGGCGGCATCTTTTAAAGTGATCGAATACGCTATGAAGTTGATGGAGCAACACAAGGTCAATCCCAAGAAAGATATCATTGGTGCCCTCCTTGATGGCAACGGCAAGGACGATGGCTTGAGTGATGATGAGTTTGTGTGGTTCTTCTTGATGTTGATAGCTGCCGGTAACGAATCCACACG
>JBALWA010000023.1:0-59535 GCA_036960305.1 Halioglobus sp.
CAATGAAGTGATTGACTCCGTACATACGCGCCAGTCGCTTGGCAGGCAAGTCCTGGGAAAACGAGCCGTCAATCCAGCGACGGGAGGGCAGGTAGGTCTGGATGTCGCCATCGACATTACGCGCCTGCAATTGCACTGGAGGAAATACGCCGGGTAGAGCAGAACTGGCCAGTACCGCAGACCGTATGGTGACCGTGGGCGAGGCGATGTGGTTTAGCAGCCTGGATGTCTGGTTGGGTTCAGAAGGCGAGATAGTGATGTTGATACTGCGGCCTGTTTTCTCGTACGCCTCCTGAAAGGTCATGTCGGGAATCATCTTGGCCATCTCACGCTTGATGACCCGCATATCGATGTTATTACCCTTACCGAATCCGATTTTTACGTTGCCCCGGTTCTCAGTCAGGGCTTTGGCGAGGAAGTTGTCCTCGAACAGTGCCAGGTACTCGGCGTCGCTACGGGTGCCGACAATGGCTGCGACAAAAGCGCCGGCGCTGGCGCCTGAAATGACGACCGGGCATAACTCCCGTTCGATTAGGGTTTTGAGAACACCGAAGTGAAAATAGCCCAGGGTCCCACCACCGCTTAGCATCAGCGCCGAACGACCATAACAATGGCTTGCACGCTGGAAAAATTCTACCCGCTGCCCCCAGGGGATACCCTTGAATTGTCGGGGTGAGAGGTAGACCAAAGCGTCGCGAATCTCGTTGATGTACTCCTCAATCAGGTGCTTGGTTCCCGCCTTGGCTTTTAGGTAAAGCTTAGCCTGGCCCATTCCTGCCATGTTGCCATGAATACCTTCATTCAAGGCGAATAGCAGACCCTTATCGTCGTTTTTCTTGCGTAGTCTGCGCAACCGTTGCAGTCGTGTCGTGATACTCGTGGCGTCGTAGAGTGGGGAATCATCATTGTGGCGCCATACGTCGGCATCCGTTTCCCGATCGTGCTCCTCAGCCAGTGCCAACCACTCATCGTAACTGGTTGCTTGAGGAAGTTGTTCCTCCAGTTTTCTCAGAGTGCGGGACTTGCGAGCGTATCTTCGGTTAGCCATATGAATAGTTTTCTATATAGGCGCAACTTCTTGTTGTGGAGTTGCATGTCCAAAATGGGGTCACAGGAAAAGCTGGATCGTATTGCTCCAGATTACCTGTCACCGTGATTGTATTGCCACTACGTAATGCCGGCTAGCAGTGGGTCGAGCCCCATGCCGAGCAAATTGAAGGCCAATAATAACATAGCGGAAGCCTGTGTTCGCCAATGGGCTGGTACAAGATTTTGCACTGCAGCGTCCATGAAAGAGCATGGCAACCGGCACCGATTGCCTAGGTGACCGACATTCCAGCGACAAATTCGTCCTGAAGCTTACGTTTGAACAGCTTCCCGCTGGCATTTTGGGGAAGGGGTTCATTTACCAGTTCGATGTACTTGGGGACCTTATAGCCCGCCAGTTTTGTGCCCAGATGAGCGCGTAGATCTTCCACGCTCACGCCGTCTGATGCTTTGGTATAGGCCACCATGGCCATTTCCTCTCCCATTGCCTTGTCGGGTACCCCGAACACAACGACTTCCTGTATCGGCTCAAGACTGTAAGCAACATTTTCGATTTCACCCGGGTAGATATTCTCACCACCGCGAATGATAATTTCTTTGATACGGCCCGTAATATGTAAGAATCCATCGCTGTCCAACTTGCCAAGGTCACCGGTTCTCATCCAACTGCCGTCTCTGATTTCTTCACTTGCTTCAGCGCGTTGCCAGTAGCCGGCACAGACAACTACACCTCTGACCTGGATTTCACCGATGTCACCCTCCGACACAGGGGAGCCGTTGGTGCCGATAAAACGCATCTCAACCAACGGCGACTTAATGCCTGAGGCGGCGGGATTCAAGTTGTATATTTCGCCGCTCTGGATAGCCCCCACTGACATAGTTTCTGTCATCCCCCAGCCTGCTGACCGGCTGACTTTTTCAATCCTTGATTCAATCAGTTCCGGTAGGCCTTCAGGGGTTGCTGCACCGGCGGCGCCCACGCGGAACAGTGAGCTGGTGTCGTAGTTATCGTACTCAGAGTGCGTAAACAGGTCTTGCAACACGGCCGGAACACTTGTCAGGCCGGTGATTTTTTCCTGCTCGATCAGCTTTAGCGCGGCTTCGGTGTCCCACTTGTACATCATGACAACCTTTTGTCCCATTTGCAGCGGCATCAACAGGCCGGAGACCAGTCCCGTCGCGTGAAACAAGGGAACCGTCAGCAATGGCGTCTCCTGCTCCGCACCGCCACGCAGTTCGCGAGGCCCCTCCATGGACATGGTCAGCATGCCCAGGAAGAACATATTCATCAGTGCCTGGCTAACGCTGATATGACGCTGCACTGCCCCTTTTGGAGAGCCTGTACTGCCGGAGGTGTAGATTATGATGGCTGCATCGCTGGGTGAAACCTCCGCGACTTTCAGTTCTTCTGTGACGTCTCTGGCAAGGACTGCGTTGAAGCTCGCAACATTGTCGGCGTCCGATTCGAGCTTGGGTTCGACGACAATCAGTTGTAGTGCCAGTTCACTCAACGAATGTTCGACCAGAGCAAATCGCTGGCTGTCACAGAACAGAATGCTGGCGCCGCAGTCTTCGATACCGTAGAGGAGTTCGTCGGTCTTGCCCCAACTGTTCAAGGGAACAATGATTGCGCCACACAGAGCCGCTGCGACAAATGCGATTGACCACTCGGGGCAGTTGCGCATGGCAATCGCAACTCGATCGCCCTTCTTTACACCGTAAGCGTTTTGTAGCTGGGAGCCAATAATGTCGACCTGTTGAAAGAAGTCTTCGAAACTGAGTTTTTTGCCCTCGTAAACCATGAAGGTATTGTCGCCGTGGGAACGACCGGCCTGGAGTAGTTGTACCAGGTCTGCAGGAGCGTTGGTGAAGCCCTTGAGGGTCTCGCCATCAATGTCGAAATCACGCATTGCAAACGCCGAATCATCTGCGGTCAATTCAAGAATTTTGTTGTGTACGTCCTGGGCGGTAAAGGCCATCGTTAGCTCCTGGTTTAATCATCTTGTGAATTGTTGTTTAGGTAGTATAGCGCCAACGGGAAAAGGCGCTCGCTCAGAGTCCGACCAAGCCACGCAGCATACGCTGTAGTTCATTGTGGTGATATGGCGTAAAGGTTCAGCTGGGCATACATTTTACTTCGCCGAACTCTCAGGTTAGTGGAACTGAACTAAATCGCTCTGGGCTAAATTTGTGTATTCCCTATACTTATACGGATGAAGGCTTAATTAAAGCCCGCCTTGCTATTTCCTGAAAATCTCCAGGGCTGTGGGCAACTATGAATACCAGAGATCACTTTTAGGAGAAGTTATGCAGCAGTTAACCGGTCCAGACGCGATGTTCCTTTACAATGAGTTGGAAGGCTTTCCGATGCTCATCGGTGGCGTTTCTATCTATGACCAATCTACCAGTCCCGGTGGTATCGTACGCTTCAAAGATGTCCTGGCCATGTTCGAGAGTCGGCTGGATCGATCGCCCATTTTTCGCCGCAAGCTTGCGGAAGTGCCTTTTAATCTCGATCAGCCCTACTGGGTAGATGACCCCAATTTTGATCTGGAATTTCACGTACGGCATATCGCACTGCCCAAGCCCGGGGACTGGCGACAGCTGTGCATTCAGGTGGCACGCCTTCACGCCCGGCCTTTGGATAAGGGCAGGCCGCTTTGGGAAGCCTACGTCATTGAGGGCCTGAATAATGTTGAGGGTGTACCCCCGGGAAGTTTTGCCCTGTATCTGAAGGTTCACCATGCCGCTATCGATGGCGCGTCAGGTATGAAGTTTTTTGGCGCGTTTAACGATATTACGCCCACGCCGCCAAAAGCAGCGCCCCCCGCCGATTGGAACCCTGAATCCCCCCCTTCGACCGGCAGGCTCCTGCTCAATGCCTATGTGAATGGGCTCCGCAAGCCTGGCCGGATGATCCAGATGGGTAAGGGCTTACTGTCCTCTCGCAAACGTATCAAGGAAGGCCTGGAGCAAGGCGAGTTTATGGCCATGGGCGATATACCCTCCACACGCTTTAATGGCAAGCTGACAGCGCATCGCGCAGTGGGTGCGACCAAATTTGATTTTGATGCCATCCGGCAAATAAAAAATTCGGTGAAGGGCGCTACGATCAACGACACGGTGCTGGCAATTGTTGGGGGCGCCATGCGCAAGTACCTGGATGCTAAAGGCGAATTGCCAGAGGATTCCCTGGTGACAGGGTGCCCAGTTAATGTGCGCGATGAAAGTGAAAAAGATATGGAAGGCAATATGGTAGGCATGATGACCACCCGCCTGTGCACTGATGTTGCAGATCCGGCGCAACGCTTGTTGGACGTTCACGAGGAAGCGATGAATGCCAAGGCCTATATGCAGGCGCAGGGTGCTCGAATGATGGTGGATTACTCAGAAACAATTCCCGCGGGCATGCAATCCCTGTTAATGCAACTTGCATTCTCCACTGGCATGGCTGAGAAAAACCTGTTGATGAATGCCACCGTCACCAATGTTCCAGGATCCCCCGTTCAGCTCTATATGTGCGGTGCCAAGATTATTAATTCATTCGGTATGGGACCGATCTCCCCGGGAATGGGATTGTTTCATACGGTCAACAGCATGGTGATGAATGACAAGGGGACGATTACCCTGGCATTTATTTGCTGCCGTGAAGTGATGCCAGACCCCGAGTTCTACGCCGAGTGCATAAATGCTTCCTATGAAGAGCTGCGCGATGCTTGCGTGCCGAAAAAGAAGGCGGCAGCTAAAAAGAAACCGAGAGCCAGGCTCAAAAAAGCTAGCTAGCGGCGAGGTGGTTATGGTCGATACCATATCGGTGAAGTGTAAGCCCGCTCCTGGGTTGTCATCGGAACTTCTGTCGCCATTTGTGTTCCGAATCGCTTGGAATCATAGGCGGTCCAGCGCGGTGTCGGAATTTCGATCACCCGGGCATAATAGAAGGCCGTTTGATCGGTATTAAAGTCGGGGTCCCGCCATACCGTCGCCAGCTCGGCCGAGCCAATACTGTTTGACCAGGTGGCATTCGCGATATCGACCGTATTGCCGACAGGAGGAAGATTGCCCGAGGCGTCCGGCTGGCGCCGGTCGGGTGTGCTCCAGACGACGTCGTAAACCTGCTCGTGCAGAGCACCACCGGCGTCCAGCCACCCCTTGACGATCTGTACCCGATCCAGATTGGCGCCGATAGGGTCCCTACTGGCGGCGACAAGGAAGGTGGGTGCCTGTTCTTTTCCGCCTGCGGCGAGTTCGCCGCCCATGGGAACACCACCGGTATAACCGGTGCGGGCGATATCAGGTGTGTTGGCGTCAGCCTCAGTAAAATTCCAACCGCCATAAAAGCGCACGGTGATCCGTGAACCGGTAGTGGCGTAGACTTCACGCCTTTTCAGGGCGTCCCAGATGCCTTCACGGGTGTTTTCTATGGCCCAGATAGCGGCGTAGCCCGATGAGGCCATTTGCCAGCCGAGCACGGCATCCTCGCCGGCCTTGCCGACCAGGTGCTGCCAGCGGTCGGCACCCGGCTCGACACTGCTGTGCTTGCCAAAGAAATTGTCTTCCGCTGCGGTGGCCAGGCCGGTGTGGGAGTCGGTGGAACCGATTAGTCCAAACTGATAGGGGTTGGTGCCGGTGCGTGCCTCCAGAGCAAGCCCCGACTTCAGCGCCGAGCGGCCGTATTCCGTTGGCAACATATCGTCGGTCTTGGGTACCCCCGAGAAGTTGCCCCGGTCCCAGGTTTCATAGTCTGCAAATTTATCATCCGGTGACAACAGTGGGTGGGTTTCGCCATCGCCCTTGATCTGGGTGATCTCATAGACCGGTTCCCAGCGCTGGCGAGCGCGGGTATAAGCTGCGTCTACCGGGTTGTTGGCGTGGGCGAAGTCTACGGGGAACATCAGTCCATTGCTCAGGTTACCGTTGTGGGGGATACCCAGTACCTGTCCCCCCGTCTGATTTTCATAGCGTTCGAAGAAACGCCACAGGTTAACCGGTTCGTCACTGTCGTTGGAGGAAAAGGGCAGCAGTTTTCCCACCTTGTCCGCGCCATCGCGGTACACCACTACCCGGTGCAGGTTACTGCCGCCAGGAGCAGAGGTGTACTCATAGCCCAACAGCGGGGTGAATTGCCCCGGGCGGTAGTGTCTTTCTGCGGTGCTGAGGGTATCGTGCCAGATAGAGTTCGCCAAATCAGTATCGGCAAGAGCGGAGAGTTTCGAGAACGCCAATTTGCGCGTCGGTCTGGAAAAGAATTCGCTTTGGAAGAGGGCGCGGTCCTTGTCGCTGCCGTTTAGCAGCTTGTGCCAGCGCGCAATGGTCGGGTCAGACGTTACGCGCCGGTCGCCTTCGAGGACCATACTCATCATCCCCAGTGATTCGGCATGATCAGCGAGCACGACAAAATCCAGTGGTCGCGACAATCTGGCCTCAAGCCCGTGACTACTGGTTACGGTTTCCCCTGCTGCGAAGCGGAAAGCCTTCTCCGGCCCGAGCCGGGCGCCGAATCCGAAGGCATCGGTAGAGAGGCTGGAATGCAAATGGGTGTCGCCCCAGAGTACCGTTGTCGCCCGTTGGGATTGGCTGTACGGGGAAAACGCGGGTGTTTCTGTGGCCGCCAGGATTATTGTCGGGCTAAGTAGCAGTGCGGAGATGCATAGTTTTAGATTTTTGCTCATAGACTCTGCTCTGTATTTTATCAGTATGTTGACCTGGGCGGCTCAGGCATGCCAGACATTTCATTATAGACACTAGATAACAAAAACGCTTTGCAAACACCAACGCAAAAAAAAGAACTGGCCGATTATCTCTGCCAGTTCCTTTGTGTTTGATACTTAGGCGGGTTTCCCCGCTAAGTCCATGCTAGTAGTGAACACCTTTCAACAGAGCGGCCATTGCAACCTGCTCACTTGAGGCTTCGACATGCTCGGCATTCTTTATGCCCTTGGCTGCGTTGGAATCGCCAAACATGCTGAAGGGGATATTCATGGCTGTTGCTGCCATTTTTGGTGCTAGCAGGTGCCAGATCTGGAACATCCTTCCCGTACCGGTAACAATACGGCTAGGCTTGTTGACCACCGCGTCAACGACCATGTCCGCAGCCTGATCAGGCGAGAGGGTAGGTGCCATGTCATAGACTTTGGTGGGCCCAATCATCGGCGTGCGTACCAGCGGCATGTTGATATTGGTAAAGCTGATATTACGGTCGCAGAACTCTGCCTCCGCGCAGCGGCTCCAACCTTCCAGTGCCGATTTTGACGCGATGTAAGCTGAAAAACGCGCGGGAGGACCAACCACACCCATAGAGGAAATATTGATGATATGACCGCTGCGCTGCTCCGTCATTCCCGGTAATACGCCCAGGCTCATACGCAGGCAACCGAAGTAGTTCAACTGCATGGTGCGTTCAAAGTCGTGGAAACGGTCATAGGAGTGCTCTACCGCTCGGCGAATGGAGCGACCGGCGTTGTTGATCAGAATATCGATTTTCCCGTGGTCCGCAAGTACCTGGGCGACAAAGCCGTCACAGGCTTCGAAGTCGGAGATGTCGCATTTGTAAATGTGTGCTTCGCCACCGGCTTCTTCCACCTGGTTCTTGGCATCTTGCAGGGTTTCGATGGTGCGGCCACTCAATACAACTTTGGCACCGGCTTCGCCGAGACGAATGGCTGAGGCGAGGCCAATGCCGGTACCGCCACCGGTGATGATGACAACCTTGCCTTCTACGTTGCCACGCAGGCTACGATCGATAAACAGCTCGGGGTCCAGGTTGCGCTCCCAGTAGTCCCACAGGCGATTGGCGTAGCTCTCCAGTTTGGGTACTTCAATGCCGCTGCCCTCCAGGGCGATCTCGGTTTCGCGATTATCAAAGCGTGTGTTCCAGGTGAAGAACATCGTGGCATCGGCAGGCATGCCTACGCTGTCCATCGCTGTGGCAATCAGGCGCTTCACAGGGGGCAGCTTGGTGAGCATTGAAACCAGCCCCGTGGGAATGAAGGAGAAAATTTTGGTGTCAAGGCGCAGCGCGAAACGCGGTGCTTTGGCTGCCTCGGCGAAAATGTTCATCATTTCGCCGGCAGCGTAGTGATCCGGGTTGGTTAGATGGAAAGCGCGGTAGTCACAGCCATCTTTGTGGGCGATATGGTCCATCGCCGCGACTACATAGTCTACAGGCACAATATTGAAGCTGCCCATGTCGACGCCAATCAGCGGGAACCACGGCGGTAGTGACTTGCGCAATTTCGCCAAGGTAGGGAAACTGTAATAGGGACCGTCAGCTTTGTCGATTTCGCCGGTTTGGGAATGTCCGACAACTGAGGCGGGTCGATATACACGCCAGGGTATCTTGCACTCTTCCCGAACCACTTCCTCGGAATCGTGCTTGGTGCGGAAGTAGGGGTGGCTCAACTCGCCCGCTTCCTTGAACATGCCCTCGCGGAACGTGCCTTCATACTTGCCGCCTACTGCTATGGAGCTGGTGTGCTGGAAACAGCCTGCTTTCAGGTCCTCGGCGAGAAGCACTGCGTTGCGCGTGCCTTCAACGTTGGCGACCTGCTGACTCTCTGCGGATGCGTTGAGATCGTAGATAGCAGCGACATGAAAGAAGTGCCCGATATTGCCACGCAACTTGCTCCGCTCGGCTTCATCGATACCTAATAGCGGTTGGCTCAAGTCACCGTATACGGGTACGATTCTATCGCTGCCCCCGGGGAAGCGCTGCTTGAGAGCCTCCAGTTTTGGCTCGGAACCCTTGCGAACTAATACGAAGACCGTGCCTTCACGCTGCAGCAACTTTTCTACCAGGTATTTTCCGATAAATCCTGTGGCACCAGTAACGAAGTAGTTCATAGCTATCTCTCTCTATGGGCTTTTTTTGAGCCCCGAACCTTTCAGTCCGGGGACGTATTTGCAAGTTGAAATGAAAGTATAGTCAAGCTCGCACCTACCGCCAATTGCGCATAGTTTCAAAGTACTGTGGCCGATATTTTCATCTGCGAGTACTGGTTGCTTACTAGCGGCAGGGCAGTATCACCCGCTCCTGCCATTTGTCGCGAGGCCTTGGGACTCGATTCACGGTTAATGTGTACTGCCTGGGTGGGCAGCGTTATGATTGATCTCTTCGCGAGACGCAGTGATCACTTGACCGGCGCAGCGCGTAAACGAAATTTATGAGTGTGTTTGGGAGAAAGTAGTATGAGCGGATCAATTGGACCACTGCTGGCGGCTGATGAAGGTTTTAACCATCAGATCATCGAAACCTTTGCCACGGTGGGGCAGTCTGACCCGGCCTGGACAGAAAAAGTCTGTGGTATGGCGGGCGCTCGCGATGGTTCATTGCAGATAGGCTTTGGCTTCGGAAAATACACAAATCGCAATGTGGTAGATGCCTACGCCACAGTCGGTAGAGGCAAGGAGCAATGGACCGTGCGCGCACACCGATCGTTGGACAGTGCGCCTGATACTATCTCTGCTGGTCCAATCCACTACGATATAGTAGAACCCCTTAAGACAATCCGTATTTGGCTGGAGCCCAACGAGGCTCAGCCCATTGCTTTTGATATTTTATTTCACGCGGTTGCACCCTGTGTCGTTGAAGACCGCGAAGACCGCAGGGATGCGCACGGCTATCGACGTCAAACTGATCAGATACGGTATCACCAGACCGGCACTGTAGAGGGTTGGGTTGAGGTGGATGGGAAGCGGACAACTGTTACAACAGATGACTGGGTCTCCACGCGGGATCACTCCTGGGGTATTCGGCCATCAGTTGGGCTTCCACCAACGGACGCTGAGCCCGATATTCACCAGGGTATGGGTAGCGCCCTGGCGATTTGGAACCCGATTCTTTTTCAACGTGCTGACGGCAGTCAATACGCTTTCCACCACTACTATCTGGCATTTTCGGGGCCGGGTTACCATTTTGAAAGTGTGCAGGGCGGCGTAGAGCATACCGATGGACAGCGGGAGGTGGTGACAGGGCTGGTTCCTGTCCTGAATTTTAACCCGAGCAATAAACGGCTGTTGGGTGGCGAGTTTATATTCACCCTGGCCGACGGGAGCGAACGGCCTATGCAGTTCAGTGCGATATCGGATACCGGTGTACATTTGGGAGCGGGCCTTTATCACGGTTATGAAGGACAATACAACGGCATGTGGCGGGGTCAAATACATATTGAAGGCGACTATCATCCCGATTGTAGTAATGCTGCTACCGTGGAGAAATTGAATCAATTTCGGGATTGCCTGATCCGGGTGGAAGACCCGGTGGGGGGCGGAGTGGGTTGGGGCAACTGCCAGACCTATGTCATGGGCGTCTGGCCTGACTTCGGTTTGTCAGGCGATGAACCCAGGTTATAAGTCGGCGCTGGTTGATGCTTCCAGCAGGGCCGTGAAGCTCTCCTGAAGACACTGCTCATAGAAATCTGAATCCGGCATTATTGAGCGACAGGATGTAAAGGTAATCGTGAAGACCTCAGCGGTGTTGCTCACCACATGGAATAGGCCCATGGAGTGCCGGATGGGGCCCAGTCCCAGCAGCGAGTAGAGCGGGGCGCCGTGTAGAGAAATGGACGCTGGTGGTCCCGGTACGTTGGAGATCATCACGTGAAAAGGCACGGGAATTTCAGAAACCCGTGTCGAAGCAAACGACAGCGCTCGGAGGCCCTCGGCGAGTACGCCCGGCGCCACACTGTCACTGATATCCATGACGGTACCGGTACCCAGGGTGCTGATTTTCGCTTTTCCCATCAGCGCGTACTGGTGCACTGCCCGCAGTCGCTCTACCGGGTCGGCGATGTCTGTGGCCAGTCCCACCTGCATGGTGGCAATCTTGTTTCCAACGGTGCCGTCGTCTTTGGAACGCAGGTTTACCGGCGCGCCGCAGACCATTGAGGCTTTTGGTAATTCCCCGTGCGTATTGAGGTATTCCCTGAGGGCCCCTCCCACGATGCCCATGGCAATATCGTTGAGCGTGACCCGCCTCACGCCGCGCTTTATCGCTTTCAGGTCCTGCAGGGGGATTTGTAACGACCCTATCACGCGGCCACGGGTGACCGCGGCATTGAACCGGGTCTTGGAATGTTTGGTGGTACTGGAGAGGGCTTCCGGCGTCTCCAGCTCCCTCATTTTTGAGACCGCGGGAATTAGTTTGGACACCGTATTGACGAGTTTGATCGGCCGTGTCCAATTCTTCAAATTGGCTCTGCTCCACATCTCCATTGGATCGGGGCCGCCTTGTTGTCCAACGCTCCGGCTTTTCTGGTCTTCAGGTTTCTCATCGTGCAGAGCAGCAATCAGGCGGGCGAGTGAAACGCCGTCAATGGCCGCGTGATGGATCTTCAACATCAGTGCTGAACTGCCCTCGGGTATATCAGGAATATTGTTGAGCCCGGTTATGAAGGTCGCGTGCCACAGGGGCTTTTCCATGTTCAAGCCTTCGGCGTGTAAGCGAGCCAGCATGACCTTGAGCTGGGCCCAGCTACCTGGCGCGGGGAGTTCGCATTCGCTGACATGCTGCTCCACATTGAATCTTTTGTCAGTGACCCAGTAGGGTTCGTCCATACGCAGGGGTAGGCTGAGAAGTTTCTGGGTCAGTATGGGTGCCTCGGGTAGGCTGTCGCTGAATGCCTGCCGGATGGCGGCTATATCCAGGCTGCTGGAGCTCCCAGTATGGGGACCGTAGATCAGCACTGGGCTCACGTGCATGGGTGTCTTGGGGCTTTCCTGGTGTATAAACGCGGCATCGAGGCCGGATAGCTGTTTCATTGCAGTGGCTCTGCCCGCTTTAGGAGGGGAATGCGACTCACGCGAGCCCTCGTTGATTCTAACCCGCTGATGCCTCGATGCAAGCCTGTGTGCTATCGGTCTTAGGCCATGATGGCTGTTGACCTAAGGTTCTTAACGAACGTTTAGTTGGTTTAGTGTATTATGGGAAATACCCCCTACTTGCCCGATGGCAGTCCTGAAAAACCCGCTTGCCGGTTCTGGCTGAGCATATTACGTCGTTAGTGTTGTCTGGAGTGAAAGGTTAATGAACAAATTATTTGTGGCTGTACTGGTGTTTGTGCTGGCCGCCTGTAGTGACTTATCAGAGCCCGATCAGGGGCCCGCTCCCGAAAAGGCGACCAGTGTGACGGTGGCTCAACCGGAACGGCGTGATATCGATTATGTTCTAACGGCGCTGGGTAGTGTTGAGAGTATTCATCATCCCACCATATCAGCCGAGACCAGTGGTCAGATCGTTGCGGTTTCCGTGTCCGAGGGGCAGCCAGTGGAAACTGGTCAATTGTTGATTAGTATTGACAGTACACTGCATCAAATTGATGCGGCCAAAGCAGAAGCTGAATTAAAGCGGGCGACAGTGCTGCTGGACAATCAGGCCAAGGAAGTTGCCCGGCTAAAGCGGCTGGTGAAGTCCCAGTCTGTATCCAAGGATCAACTCGAGGATGAAGAGGCCCAACTGGAAATGCTCAAGGCGCAACGGATGGTTGCCAACAAGCACTGGGAGCAGGCCCTCTATCTGGAATCCAAGACCCGGGTTCTCTCGCCCCAGGCGGGTATCGCTGCGCGCCGATACGTGTCCCAGGGGGACTATGTGACATTGGGTACGCCGCTCTTTGACCTGGTATCCGTGGGTAGGCTCAAGGCCAGGCTTTCGTTCCCTGAACATGATGTGTCCAATATTCGTATGGGCAAGGAAGTACAGCTCACCAGTCCCGTGGTGCCTGATTCGATAGCTATCGGCTCGGTGACGGGCATCAACCCGCAGATAAATGTTAGCAGCCGATCAGTGGAGATTACCGTTGAGTTTGATAATCCCGGCGGGTGGTTGCCCGGGGGCAGTGTGGACGCCACCCTTGTTATCGAAGAACACCCCCAGGCGTTGACACTTCCGGCGACCAGTGTGGTCAGCCGTAATGATCAGGATGTGGTCTTTTTGCTTGATGGCGACAGGGCGAAAATGCAGGTGGTGGAGTTGGGGTGGCGAGAGGTTGACTGGGTTGAGATTGTTGCGGGCCTGGAGCCGACGCATCGCGTTGTTGTCAAAGGTGCCGCCCTGATCAGCGAGGGCAGTCTCCTGGTGGAGCGCAAGTAACGATGAATTTTATATCACTGTTTGTAGAGCGCAGAGTGCTGGCCTATATGCTAAGTGCGGCGTTGATTCTATTTGGTGTTATCGGTCTACGCGGTCTGGGAGTGGATCGCATACCCAATGTAGAGCCGCCGGTGATTACCGTCATGACAGCCAACCCCGGTGCCACCCCGGAAGTTATCGACAGCAGTATTTCCAGTGTTATTGAATCGGCGCTGAATACCATTTCCGGGATTCAACGAATCCAGTCCAACTCCATTCCCAGTCTGTCACAGGTGATGGTCGAATTTGAACTGACAAAAAATGCCGACGTGGCCTTTAACGAAGTACAGGCAAAGGTTAACCAGGTGATGAATGAGCTGCCCCGCGAGGCCGAGATTCCCATCGTGGCCAAGGTGGATGTCAATGCTTCAGCTGTTGCCTGGTTGATTTTAACCGGGGACAGACCACTGGCAGAGCTCAACCAGTTGGCCCGGGTTCAGGTGAAAAAGACGCTGGAGAACATAAGTGGTGTTGGCGAAGTTGTGGTTGGTGGCGGCCGCGAACGTAAAATCAGGGTAGATTTGGACCTGGGCCATCTGTCTGCTCTGGGCCTTACCGCAAACGATGTGATGACTGCGTTTACTCGGGAACACATTCAAATTCCCGGTGGCTTCCTTGTGGGTGGAATGCTGGAGAAATTACTGCACCTGGACCTGGAGTATCACAGCGTCAAGGAGTTGGGGGATCTGGTTGTTGTGTGGCGAGACCAGGTGCCGGTCAAACTCAGGGATATCGCGACAGTCAGCGATGGCCTGGACGATAAACGTAGCCTCGCCCGTTTCAATGGCGTGGAAGGTGTCGCCATCGCAGTTCGCAAGGTACAGGGTTCGAATACGGTCAAGGTCGTACACGAGATTCAGCGCCGCCTGGAGACGACTGTTCAGCCGGCGCTGCCCGATGGCGTAGAGGTGACTATGGCCGCCAATGGTGCCGACGTCATTGACGGCATCGTTGCTGCGCTTAACTCACATATTGTCGAGGGGACCTTATTGGCAGCGTTGGTCGTCTGGCTGTTTTTACTCAATCTGCCGGCCACATTGATTATTGCAACGGCGATACCGGTGTCCCTGGCGGGGGCGGTGGTTGTCATGTATTTTGGTGACTATACCTTCAATATGCTTACCATGAGCGGTTTGCTATTATTGATTGGGGTGGTGGTTGATGATGCGATCGTCGTACTTGAAAATATTCACCGAGAGTACGAGTCCGGCGAGACCGATCCGGTCGAGGCGGCGCGCAAGGGAACCGCAGGTGTGGTGTCTGCGGTGTTTGCGGCATCGTTGACCCTGGTCTGTATCTTCGCAACGGTTATTTTCATGCAGGGTATGGTCGGCGTCTTCATGCGTTCATTTGCCGTGGTCGTGTCCGTGGGGGTTCTCACCTCCTTGTTTGTGTCCTTGACCCTGACGCCGGCCCTGTGTGCTCGTTTCCTGAAACCAGAACAGAGCGCGTCAAATAAGCTAACAAAATTTATCGCCAGTATACATTTGGCCATGGAGAACGTTTACCGGCGACTGCTGGCCATTTGCCTGCGGCACCGGTGGTCCGTGTTATTGGCAACCACTTTGGTTGTCGCCTCCAGCGGCTGGTTTATGAACCAACTGGGTGCTGAGTTTTTCCCCGAGGATGACGAATCCAGGTTTCTGGTGACGATGAAGGCGCCACTGGGGTCGTCAATTGATGCCATGGTGGATAAGATCGCGCAGGCAGAGAACATTCTGCAGCAGCACCCTGAAGTGCTTCATATACTGAGCACCGTGGGATCTGGCCAGGCTGATGAAGTGAACGAAGCGATGCTGGAGGTGACGCTGGTTGTGCCTCGGGAGCGCGATATCTCGCAAATGGATTTTATCAAGGTCGTGCGAGCTGAATTAGAGGCCGTTGCCGGTGTGGAAGCGTATGTCGGCATGTATCCCATGTTTGACGGCATGGGGGTTTCGCCTTTTGAAGTGTATATAATCGGCCCGGACTTATACGAGGTCGCACGCTTTTCTGAGGAAATCCTCCTGCGTTTGGAGGACCGAGAGGGCATGGGTAAAGTGCGTATGGATCTGAACCTGGATCGACCGCAGTTGTCCTTCTCGATTGACCGGAATCGTGCCCAGGCCCTGGGGATCAGTACCCAGCAAATCGGCGATACGGTGCGGGTGCTTGCGGGGGGTGCGGATATCGCCAAGTTTAATGAGTTGCCGGGTAACGGTGAACGCTATGACATCCGCCTGGCCGCGCAGCGCGAGGGGATGCGAGGGCATCGTGACCTCGAGAACGCTTACCTACGGGGCCCGGGAGGGGAGCTGGTGCAGTTGAATTCCGTTGTGGCCTTGCGGGAAAGCCTGGGTCCGGCTTCCGTCCAGCGACTTGAACTAAATTTCAGTGCAGGCTTCTTTTCGACACCGACTACGGACATGGGTGAAGCCACCGCCATTTTCCGCAGCGTTGCAGCTGAGGTTTTGCCCCCGGGCTATCGTGTCGTTCTGGTGGGGCAGGCAGAGGAAATGGAGAAAACCGGCACCGCTGTGGTGTTTTTGATGCTGACGGGCTTGATTATGGTGTACATGGTACTCGCCAGCCAGTTCAACTCGTTTCTGCAGCCCGTTTTGGTGATGTTGGCACAGCCGCTTGCTATCGTCGGTGGATTTATGGCGTTGTGGCTAATGGGCGATACCCTGAATATATTTTCCATGATCGGGATGGTATTGCTCGTGGGGCTAGTCTCCAAGAACTCCATCTTGCTGGTAGACCTGATAAACCAGTATGTCAGGGCAGGAATGCCCGTTAGGGAAGCGATTAGCGAAGCCTGCCCCCGGCGTATGCGCCCGGTGTTAATGACATCCTTGACGATTGTTTTAGCCATGTTACCCGCCGCTATTGGCGTTGGCGAGGGCTCTGGGCAATACGGCCCGCTGGCCGTGGCGGTCATTGGTGGGGTGGTGAGTTCCACTCTTCTGACTCTGCTGGTGGTACCTGTCGCTTATTCGCTGCTAGACCGATGGTTGGTAGCTTCATGAGAGATCGCACACTGTTCTCTTTCGCTTTAGTCATACTGTGGGGAACATCCGGGGCGATGGCGGACCCCTGTAGCGATTTTTCACCCCAGCGCCGCCCGTACTTCGGCGACACACACATCCACACCCGCTATTCCCAGGACGCCAACTGGCGGATGGGTTCCTCGCAGACCACTCCGGAGGACGCGTACCGGTTTGCCAAGGGGGAGCCTATCTCCCTGCCGCCCTACGATGCCGCCGGCAACAGTCTGCGTTCTTTACAGATTCAGCGGGCGCTCGACTTCGCGGTGGTTACTGATCACGCCGAAAGCATGGATGTGGTTCGTATCTGTGATGACCCTAGCTCCCCCGGGCACAAGTCCTGGATCTGCCGTAAAAACCAGATGTTGGTTGCAGCCGCACAATTGGCGGGGCGCTATATTCCCGGTGTCGAGGTGCTCTGTGCTGTGGGCTCACCCGAGTGCACGGCGGCGACAGTGGCGGTCTGGCAGGATACGATTGAGGCCGCCCAGCAACATAACGAGGAATGTGATTTCACTGCCTTTATCGGTTATGAGTGGAGTGGGATCAATGGCGGCAGTAACATGCACCGCAATGTCGTATTTCGGACCGATGACGTTATTGAAAAACCCATTAGTGCGCTGGACGAGTTCCATGTTGAGGGCCTGTGGCAGGCGCTTGATGTGCAGTGCCGTGATGCTGCGATCGATTGCGAGGCGATCACCATTCCCCACAACTCAAACCTGAGTGAAGGCAAGATGTTCTCTGCCCGGATGGGTGATGGGCAGTTGATGACGGATGCGGTGATAAGGCAGCGCTCCCGTTACGAACGCCTGGCTGAAATTGTGCAACACAAAGGGGCATCGGAATGTTATTACGGCCCCGAATTTTCGGCGGATGAACTGTGCAGTTTTGAGCAATTGCCCTACAGTAATTTTTTCGGCAAATATTTCGAGCCGCTACGCGAGCCACCCGCCAACGACAGCCGTTATCTTCGGGAGGCCCTGCGGGAGGGTCTGCGTCTTGAGAACACCATGGGGCACAACCCCTTTGTTCCGGGATTTATCGGCAGTACCGACACACACATCGCAGCTCCCGGTGCGGTGGAAGAGAACAACTATGGCGGCAATCACGGCGCGCAGGTGATAAAAGGTCGTGGAGAACAGCCACAGCTCCCGGACCGTGTCGAACAGAATGCCGGTGGTCTGGCGGTATTATACGCAGCGGAGAATACCCGTGACGCCCTGTTTGCCGCTATGCAGCGTAGGGAGGCCTACGGTACCAGTGGAACGCGCATTCAGTTGCGCTTTTTCGGCGGCTGGAATTATCCAGCGACGCTTTGCGAACAGCCCGATCTGGTGTCCCAGGCTTATGCAGCTGGTGTGCCCATGGGCGGCGTATTGCCGACAATGGAGAGCGCCAGTAACGCCCCAATGTTCGTTGTGTCTGCGGCTCAGGATGTGGGCACGGAACAACTCAACGGTACGGCCCTACAACGGATACAGGTCATCAAAGGCTGGGTGGACAGTGATGGTAGCTCGCGAGAGACCGTCTATGACATTGCAGGCAATGCCGAAAATGGTAGCTCAGTGGATCTCAATACCTGTGAGGCGATAGGGGAGGGCGCCCAACGTCTGTGTAGCGTCTGGCGTGATCCGGAGTTTGACGCCGGGAGCAATGCGTTTTATTACGCGCGGGTTGTGGAAAATCCCTCCTGCCGATGGCAGCAGCATATCTGTGTCGCCAATGCCGTGAATTGCGCCAGCCCGGACACCGTACCCGAAGGCCTTGAGGGCTGCTGCGATGCAAGTGTTCCGAAAACGATTCAGGAGCGGGCCTGGTCTTCAGCTATTTGGTATCGCCAGCCCGCCGACGAAGACTGACAGTTTCGAGTTGAAAGCCTTTCAATTTTCTTTACTATATAGTCGCTGGGCAGACCCCAATTCTCATCTTTACCTCCACCCGGGAGTGACCTTCTATGACAATACCCCGCAGTCTTGTGGTAGGCGATCACATGCTGATTGGCGATATTATCGCTGACAGCTTTTCCGATGACCCGGTTAATCGCTGGGTGTTTAAAGAACAGGTAGCCATGACGCCGTTCTATACCCAGGTGGCAAGGAAACTGTATTTACCCCGGGGTTACGGCCACGTCATGGAAGATGGAAGTGGTGGTGCCTTGTGGTTACCGCCGGGTGTAAAGAAGCACATTCCGCTCTGGAACAGTATTGATACCGCAGTATCTATGATTAGGCACGCTGGTTTCATGTCGATTGCACGCGGGACTGGCGTAGACGAGGGCATTGCTAAATACAAACCTCAGGAACCACATTACTATCTGTTTGCGATTGGTGCTCGCTCAAATCAGCAGGGGAAAGGGGTTGGCGGCAAATTAATGATCGCCGGCCTGGAGCGGGCCGATCAAGCGGGTATGCCGTCTTATCTTGAAAGTAGTAAAGAGAGCAATGTCTCTTTCTACAGACGGTTTGGTTTTGAAGTGATTGAAAAAGTCGTGCCGACCAAAGGCTGCCCTCCGTTTTGGTTAATGTGGAGGGAAGCCAGGTAACAGGACTTGAGGCAGACAGTCCGGTGGGCGTACCCCCGTTTCTAATAGCAGGGATAGCTCACTTTTGGCTCGATGATTTAGCAGCTTATGTGCGCCAGTTCACAAAACTGGGAATGCCTGCTAGGCAGGACGTGACGGATTGAAGCAGGGGTGTGATAATTCATTGGAACCTCGAAAGAGACAGGGCGGACTGTGTCATGCTGAGCAAGATAAAAGAGGCACTTGAACACGGCCTCTTCCTACATATGCTGGAGACAAAGTTAAAACGTTTCGGTATTCGACTGACGATATTCTATCTGGTCACTGAGGGTGACTTTGCCAGCCCACCGGAATGGCCGGACCAATATGCCGATTATGAACCATTCATCCTGAGCAGGGAGGACATGGAGACCATTGCACCCGATCACCCCTGGGATGATCTCGCCGGACTGCGCAGCAGACACGACCGGGGCCACATTTGTGTTGGTCTTCGGCACGGGGATCAGATTGCGGCCTGTACCTGGGTCGATCTGGAGCAATGCAATCACGCGCCACTGCCATTCAAGATGTCGGACAATGAGGCCTATCTCTACGATGCCTTCACGCTACCCAGTTTTCGTGGCAAGGGCCTTGCGCCCTACATGCGCGAACAGTGCTACGAGCAGTTGAGGGCCATGAGCAGGGACAAGTTCTATAGCGTCTCCTCTTACCTGAATAAGCCATCCGTTCGCTTCAAGCAAAAGCTGAATGCGCGTTTTGAAGAACTCTTCGTGAGCGTCGCAACGAAAACCGGAAAACTACATACCGTGAAGCTAAAAAGCTACTGACGACAGCTTGGGGCCACATAAGCAGGTAGAGACCGTATGAAGATAACCATCGTAGGCGCAGGTGCAATAGGCACTCTCTTGGGAGTGAGGCTTGCACATAGCGGACAGGAAGTAAGCTTTCTCGATAAGCATGAACAGGTTATGGAGATGCGCGCGAAGGGCATCACACTGACAACAGCCGAAGAGAAAACGCTTCGGATCAACCGCCCTACGGTCAGTGCCAATGCCAGCGAACTCGGGGTACAGAACCTGATTATCCTTGCTGTCAAGGCCCACCAGCTTGTAGATGTCGCCCCACAGCTATCCCCTCTGATGGACGCTGAAACCACCGTGATGACTGTACAGAACGGGCTGCCCTGGTGGTACTTTTCCCGACACGGGGGGAAATATGCTGAGCACCGGTTACAGAGCCTCGACCCTACAGGCGTAATCCACTCATGTATCGACAGTTCGAGGATAGTCGGCTGTGTCGCCTACCCGGCGGCAGCCGTCGTCGCGCCCGGTGTTGTGGATCATGTAGAAGGTAATCGTTTCACCATTGGAGAGCTCGACGGTCTGGAGAGCAGCCGCTGCAGTAAGATTTCAGGCACCCTGATCGATGCGGGTTTCAAGTCCTATGTCATCGAGGACATCCGCGCCGAGATATGGCTCAAGGCATGGGGCTCACTCTCCTTCAATTCGATCAGTGCGCTCACCCATGCAACGATGGAGGAAATATGTCAATCCACCCACACCCGTTGGTTGGCCGGTGAGATGATGAGGGAGGCCCAGATCGTCGCCAACAAACTTGGGATAGAGTTCCGGCACACCATAGAAAAACGTATCAATGGTGCAGAGAAAGTCGGGGCCCACAAGACCTCCATGCTGCAAGATGTAGAACAGGGTAACACCCTGGAAATTGATGCTCTGGTCGGATCGGTGCTGGAACTGGCGGAGCTCACCAACACCCCCGTACCCGCCATACAAAGTATTCATGCCAGTTGTAAACTCCTCAACCAAATCCTGGAGAGCAGAGGCGGTATAGCTGCTCTGCTGGCACCACCAGAGCACAAGCGTGATATACGGGAGTCGCACTTTTTGAGTGTGTCGCAAGCGGTTTAACTGTTCTCAATCGTGCACCGGGCAGCTCTGGGGCAAGCAGCAGACGTTCGAAACGCAGGACAATATTTTTGCCTCGAAGTTAAAAAATTAACCGTCTTTCAGACCTCTTCCGAGCGGATGGAAGACCTCATCGATTGACGCTTGCCTTGAGCATAGCCCCTGCTCATGGGCGTATCTAAACAAAGTATTGATAGCATTCTCATTCCCTTCTAAACCATAGGAATACCAATTTCGCCCCATAAATTGCTGAGCTGCGCCAAGATCTTGTGCATACCAGGGCTGCATGTCAGATACCCATCCGCTTTCACTCATGTAAGCGTAAGCTTCATCCCGAGCAGTGGCGTATGCAGAAAAGACTGCTTCTGCCAGCCAGGGCTGAGCTTCTAGTAGCGAAGTCCGTATCGCTACCGCGTGCATGATTGGAAAGATAGAGGTTCTCCGATAGTACTCCTGTTCCACCTTTTTGGAATCAGAGAAAAGCCGACGCACTTTTGGATCGCCATTAACGAATGACTGTGGTGCTGCTGCGTGAAATACTGCATCTACCTCACCTGAAAGCAGCAATTCGGATTCGTCCAAGCCGGCCGGCCCCTCTCGGAGAGAAATCCCTTCGGGAATCACATTCTCCTGTTTCGATGGGGTCTTCCCAGACATTTCCAGTGCCGAGTCCTTCTTGGCAATGACCCAATCTACCTCCTCTGGCCTCAGTCCATACTCGTCTTGGAAAATACCCCTAATCCACGTCAAGGACGTTGACGAATATCCCGGGGTAGCCACTTTCTTACCCTTTAGTTGCGCGGGGTTAACGATTCCACTGTCCACATGAACAAATGCGCTCTTATGGCGAAATACACGTAAAGGAAAGATCGGCAGTAATGTGTAATCCCTGAAACCGTCGTTCAGGTAAGCGAGCAAGTATGGATTCAGGCCAATCTCGGTGAAGTCGTAGGTCTGCGGTCCGGACAACAAGTTGGAGTTGATGTCACTAATCGCGGATTTCACGAAATCAACCTGACAACGTTCAACAGGTACAGACTTGTTGAATAAGCCCTCAACGCGAGGGAAACGATAGCCCGCTGCTTTCAGTGCCAGTTCTTCACGCTCTCTCGCTGACAGATATGAGGGCAGGACAACTGATGCCAGTAAAAATCCTGCACTTCCGAGAGCTGCGCGCCTTGTTATCGCTGACATTTGATACAGGTTCCTTTCATATTAGTTATTGCAATAACGCTCAATAGCCCAGCCATAAAGTAGATAATGAGCAGTGACAGACTTGATCCAACTACTCGCCCACACTGGGAGCATGCAAATTCTTCAATTCCCGAATTTGCCCACTTAACAGCAAGGCTTATAGGTAAATCAGTTTGACAATCACTGCAAGACATCATGCCTCATATCCTTGAGTCTGAGCGGCAGCTTTTGCCGTCGAGAGCAGACTCTTTCCGTAAATCTAACATAATCTGCACAGATACGGCATTGGGGCCAGCAGCGGTTACTGGGGAAAGCCCCCCTTGAGGGGTATAGGGATCTTTTATTGGGAGGTATAACCTTTAAAGGCACTTTACCAGGCTATCAGAATCAGGGGTTAATATGGCTACTGTCGTTAAATCAAACTTATCTGACGCACCCATGGTGACGAATGTTATTTCCGAAGCATTTGCTGCCGATCCTACATGGTGCTGGGCAATCCCCGATCTGCATTCACGTAGAAAATATTGGGAACTACTAATCAAAAATGCATTTCGCTATCCTTATGTCCTCAGAACTTTAAATTTTGAGGCTGTTTCCGTGTGGATACCACCGAATTGCACCGAGATTGCCCCCGAAGAAGAGGAAGGACTGCCAGAATTTGTGGAAAGTCTCGTTGGAGAAAGGTCTACAGAAGTATTAGAACTTCTGAAAATGTTCGATGATAATCATCCCAATTCTGAGCCTCATTACTACCTTACCCTCCTGGGCACTCGAAATAAGTCTCGAGGACACGGCCTTGGCATGAAGTTACTGAACGAAAGCCTTAAAAAAATTGATGCCGAGAAAATGCCAGTCTATCTGGAGTCAAGTAATCCTATTAACAATGAGAGATATGAATCTGTCGGATTTGTAGCTGTGAATTCCTTTCAGGCACCAGGCGAGGGTCCAATAGTCACCGGGATGTGGCGGGATAGCCGTTGAGTAGAGTCTATTATATAGTTACCAGTATTTTTGATCGCTGAGAGCCTCGACACACCTACTGGAACCCTGCATCGCTTTGATAGGTTTGCCATCAAGTGATTGAGCCAACCAGCCTTCTGGCTGACTCAATTCAAAGGGCGCTTTCACAATGCTTTCACTGATCTGGTTAAAGCCCGTCTTAGAATAAAAATTTGGGTCGCCGTATGTGAAAGCCAAATCAACTTTTAGAGATTCTAAATGATTGAGTCCATAGTTGATTAACTGCTGCCCGATGCCAGTACCTTGCTCGCTAGTCGCAATCGCAACTGGCGACAAAATAAAGGCAACTTCATCACCAGGCACAATAAAACGGCTAAAGAAAATGCACCCGACAATACGATCGTTAGACGTGGCGACAAAGCCAATTAAATCTTTTGATTCTGTTGTAGCGATTATATCAGAAACTAAATGGCCGATTATCTCCCCCTCCGACTCATTTTCTGACGCAGCGAATACTTTAGTGAAAAGCTCAATCACTTCCTGGGAATATGATAGTTTGAATAATGATAATCTCATTGCAAATTTATTTCTTTTTCCAGCCACCACCGGAGTTGACGTACTGGCCCGCAGGCGTCTTGCCTATGGCTTTTTGGCCAGCGCGCACTTCGACAGCTTCCAGACTGATGCTGTTCTTCTTGGCGATCTTCTGGTAGTGGGCCTTTCGCTGGCTGTTGATATCCTTGACCAGAGCATTGGCGTCGCCAGAAGGTTTGACCGCGGCGATATAGCCGGTGCTAGTTTCACCGACCAGGCCCTGTGATTTGGCGGCGCCCAGGTCGAGTGCAAAGGCGGGTGTGGCCAGAAGCAGTGCGAGGGTGAACGCGCCCAGTATCTTTTGTGAAAATTTTGCTATACGCATAGTGTTATCCTCCTAGAAAAGTTCGCTGTCTTCGTCAAACAAGTCATCCAGTTCCTTGTCAACCTTGACCCGTATTTCGTGCTCAATTTTAACATTCAAATTGATAGTAATCGGCTCCTCGGGTGCTTTGACCTGTACGGTGGGCGTACAGGCCACCATGAGTAACAGGCATGAACATAGTAGTATTCGCATATAGATCCCCTTCCATCGCGTTAAGGGTTGGAGTTGATTGAGGCCACAAAGTTCAATTGATGCGGTTCTCTAATTGTTCTACCAACTTATCACTTAGTCGCAAGCTTTGTAACAATGGGTCCAGATTTTGTTCCAGGTTTATATTGAAATTGACCGCGCGCCCGTCAAAAAAGGCTGGATTTTTGCCCGCGAGAGAAAGCCCCAATGACAGGTTTCCGGCCTCATCCAATTCAACCTCACTGCTAAGGACCTCGTATTGGAAATCGCTTAGTAAATCCAGCGCCATACCAAGCTCCGGGCTGCTGTCAGCCAGGCTGCGGCTCGATTCATTGGCGATATAGCGAATCGTGCCGCCGGGGGCCAGTGCCCGAAGGTAACCCTTGGCAATGATGATCCGGCCTCCGGTTACGGTGACAGGAAGTGAGCCTTCAAGCGTTCCGTGGGCCTGTATCTCCTGTCCTTCTTGTAGGGCGACCATGTCAGCGAGTCGCCAGCCTTCGGCGCGTAAGGTGAAGCGGTTTGATTTCGCGGCAAAGTCCCAGACGTGAGGCTCGGGTAGATAGAGCCTGCCACCAAAAACGGTGCTGGAGAGTTCGTCGAGACTGATTGTGGGTTGATCGATTGCCGTTGCTTTGGGTAGCGACAGCAGGGCGTGTGTGTCTAGCACTTCAAATCCCATGTTGAGGCGTTTCATACTGAACTCAGCTGGCCCCTGGGTCTGCCACTGTTCGACCCCGGACCATTTTGCATCCAGCGCAATCCCCTCAAACTGGTATTCGTCATACACGCCGCTCAGGTCAGCGATTTTAAGCTGTGACTGCTGTTTGAGTCCGGCCAAATCGAAACTCGAGCTCTGCAGTTTGCTGTCGAGGGTCATGCGGCCCGAAGAAAGCTTGAATTCCAGGCCCTTTTTTAGCAGCTTTAAGTCCTGTAATAGCGGTAGGAAGGCCTCACTCGCGTAGGGTAGGTCCTGGCTGTTCAAGCTGGCTTGGTAGCTACCCTGTCCGCTACTGAGGCTGACATTACCCTGTAAGCTCCCCCCCAGGCTTTCAGCTACGTCCTCAAATTTCATTTGAAAGCTGTTTTGCGAGGGCGTGCCGTCAAAGGTTAGCGAAAGCTTAATTAGCGGTACTCGCTGTTTACGCAGGCGTGCATTGAGGCGCGTATCAATGTCGGCGCGGACTTGAATCTCATCGGACACCGCGAAAGCGACATCCAGCACCAGGTTCTCCAACCGTAACTCCGTCTTTTTATCGCCGAGAGCCAGCAAGTTATTCTCCAGCTGAAATGCCCAGCTGCCACTAGACGTCGGCACGATGAGGACGTTGTCGGGGTTGCTCCATTGCACGGGTATGGTTTCAGTCCATCCGAGCCACTGTAGGGTGTCATCGGGCAGAGCCAGTTGTGCAGTACCCAGTAGTCCCTGCAGCTGGCTCGCACCCAGCGTAAAGTGGAGTTCACCGGCGGACAGCGTGGCATCCAACACCACGTCCCCTGCAATCTTGCCTTCGGGGGAGGATGAACTCAGTTGTGTAATCACGTTGAGGGTCCTGGCCTCCACTTCCAGCGTTGAATAATCAAAAGCGGTCGCTGAATCGGGTAGATCTAGTTGGGTGGGATGGCGTAAATTCACACTGAATTCGCTGTTGCCCAGTAGCAGTAAGTCGTCAATGCCAGAGAGGTCCAGCGGGGGCGTTAGGCTGCTGTTCAACTGTCGAAGCCAGATCAGTAACGGCGCATAATCGAGCTTCCCTTGCAGGGCCCAGTGCCATGCAGCGGGCTCGGCTGATGCCAATGTCATATCCAGTTCTGCCAGGGGAATGTCACCGTCGTACAGTTGGATTGATGCGCGCGGATACGCTTCCGCCCCAAAGGTCACTATGCTGGCCGTCAGGCGACTACCCTGGTGGGACGACAGCAGTTGTAGCTGCAACTGATCGCTCAGCTGTAGGCTGCCGGTCGCGCTTACCGGTGCCTCATCAGCTGGCTGGTAAGTGACTTGCCAGTGCTCTATCTCTACTGACTCCACGGGCAGGGAATCCAGTACAGAGCGGGGAAGGTACTCCGTCAGGTTGATTGGCGCGGAGGCGCTCGCCGCGGGCAGGGTAGTTTTCTCCGTTAGTGACAGTTCGATCCTGCCCAGTTTGACTGATTGGACCTCTCCGATCAGTAACATGCGCCAGTTATAGGCGATCGCCAGCGAGGAGATGTCGACCGTATAGCTGAGGTCATTGTATTCGCCGCTGAAGTGCAGCGCCTCGGTGCGTAATCGCTGGCGCGAGACTTTCAGTCGCTCATAGCGGAGGCTTTGTACTCCGTAGTCCTGCAAATATTGCTTGGCCTGACCTTCGACGATAATGGGAAGATTCTGATAGAAATAAAAACCCGCGCCCAGGAAAATAAGGAGTAGGAGGCCTAACGAATAAAGGGCAATACGAAGTCGTGTCATTGTCAGTATAGTAATTCACAGCCACACAATTGTCTGTAACGCATTCCCCAGTTGCTAGGTTACTATGGCGTTTTACATCAGGTGGGACGGTTTTTTTATGACGCCGCAGCAGCAGGTCGCACAATTGTTAGACGAGGCGAAGACGCTGTCTACGCCCCTGGGAGACGGGGCGTTGAACTGGCAGTGTTGGGACGGGCCGAAAAAAAGCCGTCCGCTGTTGCTGTTACATGGGGGCTTTGGCTCCTGGACGCACTGGCTGGCGAATATTTCGACGCTGCGACGCTCGCGCACTCTATGGGCTGTCGACATCCCGGGATTGGGGGCGTCAGCTCCAATGCCCGAACCGGCTACCCTGGAACACTTTGCATCATTGCTTCTGGATAGCCTGAACACATTGCATGGGCTGGAAATCGAGTTTGATATCGCAGGTTTCAGTTTTGGGGCGCTGGTGGGTGCGCATCTGGCTGCACTGGCGCAGACCCGCTGTCACCACTTTATCGCCTGCGGCGCTGCCGGTTTTGACAAGTTGCATGTACAGGTAGATTTACTGCGGCCGCCGACGGTTGGTACGCCCGCCCAAGAGGCAGATCGCATACATCGCCACAATTTGGCGACGCTGATGTTTGCCAAAAATGACTGCGCAGACGATTTGGCGATTCACCTGCACGGCGATAATTTATCCCGGGCACGTTTCAATAGTCGGCGGCTTGCTCGTGGCGACGGCTTTGCCGTGGCCTTACCGAACATCAAAGCGAAATTATGCGGTATCTGGGGTAGTGAGGATGCAACGGCAGGTGGGAAGTCAGGCATCGCGAAACGGGAGGCCTTGTTTCGCAGCTATCAACCGGACTGTGCCTTTCACCTGATGGAAGGCGTGGGACATTGGGCCATGTACGAGGCCGCGCAGGACTTTAACCGGATTGTGCTGGCGGAGCTTGATCAGTGATCGCCGCAAATGCTATAAAAAGTGGGGTCAGATAAGACTTTTCGAGTCGAAGCCTCTGTTGTCTCGCCTAACTATCTGAAAGTCTTATCTGACCCCACTTTTTCATTTTTTTGAATACGCCACGGCCACTTTGGAGCCATTGTCTCGGTTCAACTGATCGCAAATATATTGACCGGCCGCGATCAGTTTCTCCAGGTCTACCCCATGTTCAATGCCCAGGCCATTGAGCAGATACACGAGGTCCTCAGTGGCGACATTCCCCGAGGCGCCCTTGGCATAGGGGCAACCGCCCAGTCCAGCCACGGAGCTGTCAACGACAGTGACACCCATTTGCAAGGCCGCATAGATGTTGGCCAGGGCCTGCCCGTAGGTGTCGTGCATATGCACCGCAAGTTTATCAACGGGAACGCGTTGGGTGACGGCAGTCAGCATTGCTTTGACAGAGGAGGGCGTTCCTACACCGATCGTGTCTCCCAGTGATATCTCGTAACAGCCAATGTCATACAGTCGGCCACTGACCTCGGCAACTTTTTGCGGGTCGATATCGCCTTCATAGGGGCAGCCCAGAACACAGGAAACATAGCCCCGGACAGGAATATTGGCCGTTTTCGCTGCGTCGAGCACAGGCCTGAACCGGTCTATGCTCTCGGCGATAGAGCAGTTGGTGTTTTTCTGACTGAAGCTTTCTGATACCGCGGCGAAGATGGCCACTTCGGTTGCGTTGACATCAATTGCGCGCTGGTAGCCCTGCATATTGGGAACCAGAGCGGCATAATGCGCCCCCTCAACTCTCTTGATATTCAGAAAAACTTCATCGCTGCCCGCCATTTGCGGAACCCACTTCGGATTTACAAAGCTCCCTGCCTCTATGTAACCGATTCCAGCAGCGGTCAGTTTTTCGATTAAGGCAATTTTCGTACGCGCATTGATAGGCTGCTTCTCATTCTGCAGGCCATCGCGGGGGCCGACTTCAACAATACGAACGCTGCTTGGGAGGTCCATAGGGATATTCACTCAGTTGCTTCAAAGGAAAGGAGTTCGGCGCCGCCATCGACCAGATCGCCCGGTTGATAATAGAACTCAAGAACCGTCCCGTCGGCAGGGGCGCGAATGGTATGTTCCATCTTCATCGCTTCCATCACCAGTAGTGGATCGTCCTTACTTACCTGCCCCCCAACTTCAACCAACAAGGTCACCATGGTGCCGTTCATGGGGGCGTTCAGGCCACCGGCAGCCGCCGTGTCGCTATCGTCACCCAGATCGGGCTTGGCCAGTTGGAATGACAATGCGCTGTGCTGGGTGTACAAACTGAAGATGCCATCGTGTTCAGCGATGGATGCCTGTAACTGGTAGCCATCGATATTGGCCCGCAGCTGACTGCCTTCAAGACTACCCTGCGCCTGTACTGTTCTATCGCCAAAACTGATGGCGTAGCGGGGGGCGCTACTCAGCTGTTCTACCTCAACCCGAAATTCCTGTTCGTGGAAAATCAGCCCCAACTGGTGCACATGGGGTTCATTCAATCGCCAGGCATTGGTGGCATTCCAGGGGGAACTCGCATCGCCGCTGGCTGCAGCCCGGGTTCTGGCCCTGGCCTCCTGGTCCAGCACAAGATAGAGCGCTGCGAGAGGTAAATCCCTTTCGATGTCCTGGTCGCTGTCGTGAAATATCTCGGCGTGGTGCTTTTCGATAAACCCGGTATCCAGGTCCGCGGACCGGAATGGCGTGCTGTTAGCCAGGTTGTAAAGAAAATCCAGGTTCGTGGTCATACCGCTGATGCGGTATTCCTTGAGGGCCTTGGTAAGTCTGGCCAGCGCTTTGTCCCGGTTCTCATCCCAGACAATGAGTTTGGCGATCATCGGGTCGTAAAAAACGCTGACTTCATCGCCCTGGCGCACACCGGTATCCACCCGCACATGCGCGCTTTCCTCCGGGGCCTGCAGGAATGCCAGCTTGCCGGACACTGGTAAAAAGTCGTTGCCGGGATCCTCTGCATATACCCGGGCTTCGAAGGAATGACCTGTCAGCGTTAACTGGTCTTGACTCAAGGGGAGTGTCTCGCCGGCTGCGACTCGCAATTGCCATTCCACCAGGTCCTGGCCGGAAATCATTTCGGTTACGGGGTGCTCAACCTGCAAGCGGGTGTTCATTTCCATAAAAAAGAAGGAGCCGTCCACGTCCAGCAGAAACTCAACCGTACCGGCACCCTCATAGTTGATAGCCTGTGCCGCGCAGATTGCGGACTGGCCCATGGCGTCGCGTAATTCCTGTGTCATGCCCGGGGCAGGGGCCTCTTCGATGACTTTCTGGTGGCGGCGCTGTACCGAGCAGTCGCGCTCAAACAGGTAGACAGCATTGCCGTGCTGATCGCAGAACACCTGTATTTCAACATGGCGGGGTTGGGTGAGATATTTTTCCACTAGCATATCGTCATTGCCGAAGCCATTCATGGCCTCGCGCTTCGCCGCAGCTAATGCCTCGTCAAATTCTGCTTCGTCCCATACCTGCCGCATTCCCTTGCCACCACCACCGGCAACGGCTTTCAACAAGACCGGGTAACCCATGTCATCGGATGCCTGCTTGATGATGTCCCGGCTCTGGTCCGCACCATGGTAGCCCGGTACAAGCGGAACATCGGCCGCTTCCATGATGGTCTTGGCTGCCGACTTGGACCCCATGGCTTCGATGGCCGGTATGGGGGGGCCAATAAAAACGATATTTTTTTCGCTGCAGGCGCGACAGAATTCGGCGTTTTCCGACAGGAATCCGTAACCGGGATGGATAGCCTGCGCGCCGGTTTGCAGGGCGGCCTGTAGTACACGGTCGCCCAGCAGATAGGACTCCCGGGAGGGCGCGGCACCTATGTGCACCGCTTCATCCGCCATGGCGACATGCATGGCATCGCGGTCCACATCGCTGTATACGGCGACTGTGCGAATACCCATCTTACGTGCGGTACGTATTACCCGGCAGGCAATCTCGCCGCGGTTGGCAATCAGTATTTTGTCAAACATCACTCTTCTCCTTACCGTCGTCCGCTGGTGGTAGCCAGTTGGGCGGGCGTTTCTCCAAAAAGGCTGATAGCCCCTCCTGTCCTTCTTCGCTGACACGAATGGCTGCAATGCGTTTACAGGTCATCGCAATAAGCGCGTCACTGCTGCCATTGTTAGTGAGGGGCTGCCCGGCAACATCGTGTACCAGAGCCTTTGCTGCCCTGACCGCGATGGGACTGTTTGCGATTATCTCGTCCACCAGTTGCTTGACCGTGTCGTCCAGGGCTTCCTCTTTGACAACGTCACTCAGTAGACCCAATTTCAACGCTGTTTCAGCACTGAAACGCTCGGCGGTAGTGAAATAGCGCCTTGAGGCCCTGCTGCCAATTGCAGCGACCACATAGGGGCTGATCGTTGCCGGCATCAGACCAATTTTGACTTCACTCAGGCTAAACAGGGCACGGGGCGTTCCCACCGCCATATCGCAGCAGCTGACCAGGCCCACGGCACCACCAAAGGCGGCTCCCTGTACCCGGGCGATGGTGGGTTGGGGTAGAAAGTTAAGTGCCTTGAGCATGTCAGCCAGGGCGTTGGCGTCCCTGAGGTTTTCCTCATAGGAATACCCAGCCATTCGTTTCATCCAGTTCAGGTCCGCCCCGGCAGAAAAGCTCTTGCCCTTGGAAGCTAGCACCATCACACGTACATTGTTGTCTGCGGCGATAGCTGTGAACGCCTCGGTTAGCTGGCTGATGATGCTGTCGTCAAACGCATTGTGTTTTTCAGGGTTGTTGAGGGATACAGTAGCGATACCTCGCTCATCAATTTTTGTTGTTACCACTGTTTCAGTCATGTTCGTTTCTCACTAGATAACGCTATGCGGGATACTGTTTCTTCCGTAGCAGCATGCGGCTTACATGCGAAACACACCAAACCTGGTTTCTTCAACCGGTTTGTTGAGGGCGGCAGAAATAGCCAGTCCTAATACATTGCGCGTTTCGGCCGGGTCGATTACACCATCATCCCAAACACGCGCTGATGCGTAGTAGGGGTGCCCCTGCTCTTCGTAGTCATCGAGTATTGGCTGTTTAAAAGTAGCCTCTTCTTCAGCTGCCCATTCTTTTCCCTCGCGTTCAAACTGGTCGCGTTTGATCTGAGCCAACACACCTGCGGCCTGTTCTCCGCCCATGATGGAGATTCTTGCGTTGGGCCACATGAAAAGAAAGCGCGGGTCGTAGGACCTTCCGCACATGCCGTAGTTACCCGCGCCGAAGGAACCGCCGATGAGGACCGTGAATTTGGGGACTTTGGCGCAGGCCACGGCGGTGACCATTTTTGCACCGTGTTTGGCGATGCCGCCCTGTTCGTACTGTGAGCCCACCATGAAGCCGGTGATGTTTTGCAGAAAGACCAACGGGATTTTTCGCTGAGCACAGAGCTCGATGAAATGTGCGCCTTTCTGGGCGGATTCGGAAAACAAGATGCCATTGTTAGCAACGATGCCCACGGGGTAGCCGTGAATATGTGCGAACCCGCACACCAGTTCTACGCCGAACAGGGCCTTGAATTCATCAAATGCAGAGAGATCGACTATGCGTGCAATAACTTCACGAACATCATAGGGTTGCCGACTGTCCTTCGGAATGATGCCGTAGATTTCCTTTGCCTCATACAGCGGTTCGTGGGACTCGGAAATTTTAATATTGATCTGCTTGTCGCGATTGCAATTGGCGACGATGGTACGGGCCAGTTCCAGCGCATGGTGGTCATTCTGTGCATAGTGGTCTGCGACGCCGGAGGTGCGACAGTGTACATCGGCCCCGCCCAACTCCTCTGCGGTAACAATTTCGCCCGTGGCAGCTTTTACCAGGGGTGGTCCGCCCAGGAAAATCGTGCCTTGTTCTTTAACGATGACAGATTCGTCTGCCATGGCGGGAACGTAGGCCCCACCGGCGGTGCAGGAGCCCAGTACCACCGCGATTTGCGGGATGCCCTCGGCGGACATATTGGCCTGGTTGTAAAAGAATCGGCCGAAATGGTTTCTGTCCGGAAAGACGTCATCCTGGCGGGGGAGATTGCCGCCGCCAGACTCCACCAGGTAGACGCAGGGCAGGTTATTCTGCCAGGCAATTTCCTGGGCACGTAAGTGTTTTTTCACCGTCAGCGGGAAGTAGGAACCGCCTTTTACCGTGGCATCATTGCACACGATCATGCACTCGGTACCGTTAATCCTGCCGATGCCAGTGATAATACCCGCGCCGGGCACATAGTCGTCGTACACCTCCCAGGCAGCCAGTTGCGAAAGCTCGAGAAACGGTGAGCCCTGGTCGAGCAGGGCGTTGATTCTATCCCGTGGCAGTAATTTGCCCTTGGAGAGGTGGCGTTCGCGATACTTCTCACCGCCGCCCAGTTTGATCTGCTCCAACTTTGCACGCAGGTCGTCTACCTGCTCTTGCATATGGGCCTGGTTGCTGGCGAAGTTCTCATCGCGCACATTCAGTTTTGATTGAAGAGTTGCCATGTTCACGCCTCTTTCGGTAGCTGTTGTTTTACTTGGTTTCGTTGAATAACTCGCGGCCAATTAGCATGCGACGAATCTCGGAGGTGCCTGCGCCGATCTCATAGAGTTTGGCATCTCTTAACAGGCGTCCCGCGGGGAATTCATTGATGTAGCCATTCCCGCCCAGCGCCTGAATCGCCTGTAGCGCCATTTGGGTCGCCTTTTCAGCGGTGTAGAGAATGAGTGCAGCGGCGTCCTTGCGGCTCTCTTCACCGCGGTCACAGGCTCTGGCGACCGCGTAGCCATAGGCACGGGATGCAGCCAGTTCGGTGTACATGTCGGCCAGCTTGCCCTGCATTAATTGAAACTCGCCAATGGGCTGGCCAAACTGACTGCGATCGTGCAGATAGGGGACAACAAGATCCATGCAGGCCTGCATAATCCCCAGGGGCCCGCCGGACAGGACGGTACGTTCATAATCAAGCCCGCTCATCAGTACATTTACCCCGCGGCCTTCTTCGCCCAGTACGTTTTCTTCGGGGACCTCACAATCGATAAAGACCAATTCACAGGTGTTGGAGCCCCGCATGCCGAGTTTGTCCAGCTTTTGGTGGCGTGAAAAACCCGGGTAATCCCGTTCTACGATAAAGGCCGTCATTCCCCGGGGGCCGGCAGTGGGGTCAGTTTTGGCGTAGATGACATAGGTGTGTGCATCCGGGCCGTTAGTGATCCACATCTTGTTGCCGTTGAGGATGTATTTGTCACCTTTTTTATCGGCCCTGAGCTTCATGCTAACTACATCGGAACCTGCGTTAGGTTCAGACATGGCAAGGGCGCCAATGTGTTCGCCGGAGCAGAGGCCGGGCAGGTATTTCGCTTTTTGCGCCGCGTTGCCGTTCTTGTGTATCTGGTTAACACACAAATTGGAGTGGGCACCGTAAGACAGTCCCACAGAAGCGGAGGCGCGGCTGATTTCTTCCATCGCCACAATGTGTGCGAGGTAGCCCATATTGGTGCCGCCGAATTCCTCGCTGACCGTCATGCCGAGCAAGCCCATATCCCCAAACTTTTTCCACATATCCATGGGGAATTCGTTATCCCTGTCGATCTGCTCGGCGCGTGGCGCCAGTTCACCTTGGGCAAACTGGTAGACGGCATCGCGCAACATATCGATGTCCTGGCCGAGTGCATAGTTGAGGGTAGGGTAGCTGGTATTCATTGTGGATTCCTCGGTTTAATCCGTAGTGGGAAGTGCCTGCATGCACTTATTTTCAGCGTCGCGCAGGTCCTTTATCATTGCCTTAATGTCGTGTAGTTGGAGCTCAAGTTGCTGCCGCTTTTGTTGTATGCCGGTGGCAAGTTTCTGTAATTGATCGACATTGCCATGGGTGGGGTCGTACATGCCTATGATGTCTCTGCTTTCCTCCAGCGTGAAACCCAGTCGCTTGCCGCGCAATATCAACTTCAGGCGGGTTCGGTTGGCTGAATCGTAAATACGGCTGGTGCCAATGCGCTTAGGGGACAGAAGGCCTTTTTCTTCATAAAAGCGAATAGTTCGTGTGGTGATATCAAATTCTGCCGCGAGGTCGGAAATACTATAGGTGGTATTGGCCATGGCAATCTCCGTTCCGGTAGTGGGTAGTGGCAGTCTGTTGGTGAATATACATTACCTTTACGTTAACGTCAACTTGGGTGCCAAAAAGCAGTCAGGGGGCTGCCGAATTTGTTTATTCGAAGACCATTCCCTGGATCAACTCTCGCGCATCCAGTATCGCCCCATCAATATAGCCAATATCCCGGCTATCGCCAATACGGGAGACGGTGGCGCTGTTCGTCTTGTCTTCGCTCAGGGCACTGGCCATTGTACCTTCAGGCTGGGCCCCCATGGCTATAATCACCTGCTTGCCGGGCGCGCTGTGCTCCTCACCGTCCATCTGGTAGACGACGCTATCCTTCTCAATTGCGCTGACCACTGCATTACAGTGTAAAACTGCCCCATGGGTTCGAAGCTGATGGATGACACGTGCCCTGCGAACAATACTCAGTTCAGCGCCAAGAGAGCCCCCCGGTTCCAGTACGAGTACGTTGCGGCCGCGTTCTACCAGGTATTCAGCCAGTTCGAGGCCGACCAGCCCGCCGCCTATGACCACGACGTCTTTTGCTATCGGCATCCAGATTCTGCTGAGCAGCCGGGACAGGCCAATATGGCGCAGTAGTTGAGACCACTGGGCGGCTGTCACCATCAGGCGCTGGAACAGCGACAGTTTCGCGATTGCGCCTGGATTATTACCCATCAATACGCCGCGCAATTCATCGCCGTCAAAAACGTGCCGTTGGTTCTTCCCGGGAATAGCAGGCGCTTCGCGCTTTGCGCCGGTTGCCAGGATAATGTGATCTGCGCCATGAGCGAGAATATTGGCGTGGGTAGCTATTTTACCCTTCTGAATATCAATCGGCAGTGCCTTGACCGCATTCGCCAGGTACTTGACCAGTCGCTCATTGGGTTCATAGGCCAGGGCGGCTACCCGGGCCGTGCCACCCAGATCTTTTTCCTTCTCCCACAGGCTGACGTTGTGGCCTTTCAGTGCCAGCAGACGCGCCGCTTCCATGCCGCCAGGGCCGGCACCGATAACCAGCACTTTCTTACTGGCGTTGGAGCGGGCGATAATGTCCCCCTCGTGCTCCCGACCCATGTCGTGGTTGACTGCACAGACCATGGGTTGGTTGATAAAGATCTTGCTCACACATATGTAGCAGTAGATGCACGGGCGAACGGCTTTGTCTTCACCTGCGGCCAATTTGTTGGGCAGGTCCGGGTCAGCCAGTAGCTTGCGTCCCATCGCCAGGAAGTCAAAATCCCCGGCAGCGATGCTGCGCTCGCCCACGTCGGGTTCTACCCGGCCCACGCCGATGACCGGGATCGACACAGATTGTTTTACTGCTTTGGCGAATTCCAGAAACCCGGCCGGTTCATGTACTAGTGGCGCCTCGGTAAAGGCGATGGAGTGGGCCGTGTTGCCGTAGGCGCTGACGTCAATTGCACTGGCGCCGGCCTGCTCGCAAAAACGCGCAGTCTCGACGCAATCTGCCAGTTCGATGCCGCCCTCAATTCGGTATTCCCTGGCATCGATACGAACCAGAATAGGAAAGGATTCACCGGTCGCCGCACGCACCGCAGAGATGATTTCTGTGAGGAAACGGGCCCGATTCTCGCGGGAGCCGCCGTACTGGTCTGTGCGTTTGTTAGTGGCGGGCGATAAAAAGTTGGCGATCAGGTAGCCGTGGCCGGCGTGGATTTCGATCGCATCAAAGCCGGCGGTCTGGGCGCGCACGGCTGCTGCGGCGAAATTGCTCGCCATGACCTTGATGTCGGCCTCGGTCATCTCGAAGTGCTGTGGCCCGAGACCGTCTGGCCCCGCTGCCTTGATAAAGTTACCGATCTCATCGGGGGTCAGCACATTGAACATGTCGCTGCCGCCTTTTTTAATTCGGGAGGGTACCGGAATGGGGCGTCCGGCAGCCGTGTCCTCCTGGGCCATTTTCCCGCCATGATTCAACTGCGCGGCGATCTTTGCACCGTGGCTATGAACCCGGTCAGCCAGCTCTCGCAGGCCGGGTATAAATTCATCTTTTGAGAAGCCGACCGTATTGGGCATTGTGGCGCCGTTGGGCCAACAGGCGGCGGAGGTTTCCAGCACGATCAGGCCGGCGCCTCCTTTGGCGCGGGCCTCGTAGTAGGCAATTAGGCGTTCGCTACAGAAGCCGTCTTCAGTTGCGAAGTTTGATCCCATCGCCGCCAGGACGATACGGTTACGTAGTTCCAGTCCGGCAATGGTTCCAGGGGACATCAAGTGGGGGTGATTCGTAGACATTGGCGATTCCCTTGTTGTACCGCTATCTGGCTTCGCTGGCCTGATTGCGCCTATTTGTTTGATCGCATCAGTATGTTGGTTCCTACGGTTGTTCGACCAGAACATCACAGTTCAAAATAGTAGACATCTGCGTTCCTGCGCCCCCTGCAATGTCTTCGAACGCAAATGTCTATAAATGTGATTCCCACGGTTCTGTTTACGCCCATTCCGGTGGCGGATAATTGCTGCAATTGTTGGGTGAATAGGCCCTGACACGACATTCAGGTCCATCCTTACTTGCCGCAGCGGATTCGTTGCGGTTTTTTTTGTCTGGAGTTTAGCTGGTGCAAAAAGTGACGAGCTACCCTAGTAGGGTTTATCGCCATCAATGGTGATGCGTTGCAGGCGTCGATGCGCCGGGAAGTAGTCGTTCACCGGTTTGTGCTGGGTGCTGCGATTATCCCAGATAGCAATGCTGTGTGCCTGCCACTGAAACCGGCAGGTATACTCGATAGTTGTGACGTGCTGATATAAAAAGGCCAGGATAGCGGCGCTCTCCGCCGGCTGCAGCCCCTCGATGTGTGTGGTAAAGAGGCTGTTAACAAAAATGACCTTCTTACCCGTTTCCGGGTGCGTGCGAATCACCGGGTGTCTCACCGGCGGGTAGCTGGCAACAGCATTCGCAAGCCGCTCCTTGCCACCGGGTTCAGCAAGGCTTTCTTTAAAACCGAAGGAAAAGTCGTGAACCGCGTTCAGGCCCTCCAACAGTGTCTGCATGGGGCTGGACAGACCGTCATAGGCGGCGGTCATGCTCGCCCACATCGTATCGCCACCCTTTGCAGGAATAATGTCAGATTTCAGCACGGACCCCAGTGGCGGGTGTTGGCGGAACGTCATATCTGAATGCCAGGCTTCGATCTTGGTGGGCTTGTCGGGTGTACTCTCCAGTACGGTGATTTCCGGAAAGCCCTCAATCGCGTCGTAGGCCAGGTGAGTTTGCAGAGGGCCGAATGAGGAGGCCAGTGCCTTGTGTTGCGCGGGGCTAATTTTCTGGTCGCGAAAGAAAATGACTTCATAGTCATTGAGCAACTGTCGGATTTTTGTATAGTCCTGGGCAGAGAGATCCTGTGTAAGGTCCATTCCGTGAATCTCAGCCCCTAGCGCACCTGCTATAGGTTTGATGTCGAGCATGATAGAACCTGTCATAAAGAAAAATAGAGCCGGATTCTACCACCAGATTGGCAAAACTCCATGGCCTGAAGCAGGTTTTCTCCGTTGTCGGGTCAGTCGATATAGGCGGGGAGGGAAACAATAATGGCGAGGCCGTTTTCGGTGTTCTCTGCCACAATGGAGCCCTGATGCTGCTCGATGGCCCGCCTGGCTATGGCCAGGCCCAGACCGTAGCCTCCGGTCTCCCGCGGTCGCGCCGTATCGACCCGGTAAAACTCCTCGAATAGCTTGTCGAGTTCAGCCTCGGCGACACCCGGCCCGTGGTCCTCAATCCTCACAACATATTCGCTGTCTACTTGAGTCAGGGTGGCCATTACCACACTGCTACCGGGTGTGTATTTCAGGGCATTGCGAAGAATGTTCTCAAAGGACTTTTTGAGCAAGTCTTCGTGTGTGGCAACCACGGCTTCATCCAGTTCACAGTGGTACTCGACCCGCTTGTCAGCGGGTTCACCTTCAAAATTAGCGTCCGCGCACAGCTCGGTGAGGAGTGCGCCCAGGTCAATATGTTCCTCCATCCGGATTTCAGCTGTCTGGCTACTCAGTAGTTGTGCGATCAACTCCTCCAGTCGCGTCGCCTCGTGGTCTATACGTTGCAGGTGCCGGGTGCTGTTATCCCTGTCTTCCTGGGCGAGTGCAAGCGCTATACGCAACCGTGCCAGTGGCGACCGCAGCTCATGCGAGACGTCGCCCAGTAGTCTCTTTTGGGATTTGACCTGATGCTCTACGCGCTCAGCCATGGAATTAAAATCCCTGGCGAGTTCGTCGGTTTCATCACCGCCCCGGTCCCGCACATCGATGCGTGTAGAGAGATTGCCGTCTGCCAACCGGCGAGACGCGAGCTTCAGCTGCTTGATACGATTGGTCATGGCCTGGGAGAGTGCGAAACAGATGAATCCGCTCACCACCACGGCCATGAAGATACGTAGCCATAGATTCCTACCCAGCGCGTCCATCAATCCGGGCGTAGGAGGCTGGAAGGCGATGACGGCGTTTAGTGGCCCCTGTTCGCTGCGGTAAATCTTGTGCCCGAACAGGTGTCCCTGGGGGGTTGCCAGAAAGACGCGGCGCAGTCTGCCGTGCAGTTTTTCCCCAATTTCCTTAATACCCACCGGAAGTTCCCGGCCGTAGAGGTCCACGTCTTCCTGGGTAAGAAGATAGATATCGTACTGGTGTTTCTTTCGTATGCGCTCCAGCAGTATGGGCAGTTCCGCATCGCTGCGGTTCTGCAAGTCATAGATAAGCTGTTTCATAAAGCGGGGCGGGGGGCCGCCCGGGTTGTTACGGTAGGTAGCCTGGGGCATGGACTCAAAGTACTTGGCGGCTATTAGCCAACTACCCAGGATCGCAATGCTAACAAGCCAAAAACCCAGGAAAATTTTAACGAAGAGTCTGCTGTGAATCATCACCTTGCAACTTTCCCATCGTGCTGTACAAACTGGTATCCCACACCGCGAATGCTGACGATGAGGTTTTCGCCGCCTTTAGCCGCGAGCTTTTTGCGGATCTTGCTTACGTGTACGTCTACTGATCGGTCATAGGCGGAGAGTGAACGTCCCAGTGCCTGCTGGCTGATGTCCTCCTTGTCTACAACCTGCCCGGCCCGGGTGAGTAAAACGCGCAGAACATTGAACTCTGCGCTGGTGAGGTTGAGGTCTTCCTCATTGTACAGCGCGCTGCGAATGGTGGTGTCCAGGTGGGTCATACCGATGTGAAGTGTGCTTGTCTCAACCTCATCCCCGGAACTCTCGGAGCGGCGCAGGATGGCGCGCAGCCTGGCCGCCAGTTCCCTGGGGTTACAGGGTTTGGCCAGATAGTCGTCGGCACCCATTTCCAGTCCGACGATGCGGTCGGTGTCTTCGCCCCTGGCAGTTAACATCAGAATTGGCGTGTGACTGAACTCGCGCAACTTGCGCAACACCTCCAGCCCCTGCATGCCGGGCAGCATGATATCCAGAATAATGGCGTCGTAACTGTGCTGCTGGCAATGGACGACGGCCTCAGCGCCATTGTGCTGAGCCTGTGTGGAAAAACCTTCAAGCCTAAGGAAGTCTATCAGCAGGGCGCACAGCTCCCTGTCATCATCGATAATCAGGACGTTAGTTGTCATGGGCCAGTATCACCGCCTGTATAATGCCGTCTACGCCTACAGTGTGGAGAAGACGGCGGCGCTTGTCACCTCCACTTGACGGCACTGCCCAATTCTTTACAGAATTTTACAATTCCTGCAGTGTTAGCCCGCGCTGCTCACGCAGCTCTGCAGTCGATTCGATTTGGCCTGTGCCGGTGATCACGGCGGTACTGGCCAACTCTGGCTGCAGGTAGGTCGAGGTCACCCGTTGCAGGTCGTCCAGTGTGACGGCCAGAATCTGCTGTCGAAAGTGTTCTCGCTGGGCGTGCGTGCGACCGAAGAGACTGTTGTGAAAGTGCTGCTTGGCTTCGCCGGCCGGTGAGCTGGGCTTGTCCAGTGAGCCAATGACGCCGAGGATGGCTTCCTCCAGGGGTTGATAGTCATGGCGGGTGTTTAGCATCCAGTCGATGGCGAGTTCGAAGTCGGCCAGCGTTTCAGCCAGCCGGGGGTCGCGGTAGGAGTAAAAACGAAAGGCTGCGATGCTGGAGTCCTGTGATGCGCCGCCGCCGTAGGCGCCACCTTGCTCCCGGATGGCCCGGTGCAAAAACCCGTTGCGTAAAAAACCACCGAGAATCGTCAGGGCGGCAGCATCGGGGTGCTGTACGGGTACCGTGGGGAATGCCAGGGCACAGAAATTTACCTGAGTGTTGGTTGCCCAAAGCTCAGCCACTTTCTGGCGAGTCGGCGGCAGGCTGAAAACGGAATGCTGACTTTCACTATTGAACCCAGACCATACCTCCAGCGATTCAGCGGTAACGCTATCGAGTTTGTGGTCTTCTGCGATGGTGAGTAACTGCATCGGCATAGCGATAAGCTGTTGATGAATAGTCGCAAGCTGGCCGCTGAAGTCCAGAAGTGACTGATCGTCCTTCAGTGAGTCGTCGAGTTGGCGTATCGCCCTGATACCGTTGAGACCGGATAGCTGGTGATTGAGCTGTGCAAGAGGGCTCATGCCTGCGCTGGCTGCCGCCATGGCGAGCCCGTGGCCATTGCCAGTGATCCCCTGCTCGCGCCGGGCTCGCTGTTGGCTTATCAATTCGCGGATGCGCCCGGTTTCATCGAAACGTACGGTTTCGAGCGTGTCGCGCATGAGTTGCGATTGCCCGCGGGTGTTTTTTAACAGGGCCTTGGATGAAATAACAAAATTGCCGGCTATCGATTGTTCATCATCGACACTGCCACGCATGGACGTGAAAGCATTGATCGATCCAACCGTCGCCGCCTGACGATGTTGCGCGTGCAGATAGTCCTCTGAACCCAATCCGAACTCGGTCAGCATGCTGGTATACAGGGGCAGGATTTGCAGCTGCTGGGAGTCCAGTTGGGGGAGAGATGCAATGGCCTGCTGATAGACCAGGCCATTGGTTCCCTGACCGTAGCCTGTCATTTTCCTGTCGGCCGACACGCTCTCCTGATTGCACAGTTCCGGCAGGCTGGCGGGTATGTCGGCAAGCTCAACTTTGGGCAAAATACTTTCGTCATCGACCTGTGCCTGCCTGCCCACGAGGTCGGCTGCCAATTTGATGACAGCCTCTTTTTCCTCCTCATTCATTTCCGCTTTAAGCTGGGCGAGCCGGGCGGCCTCCGCTTCGTTGCGCTTACCTGAGAGTGCCTTGTCCGGGGTCATCACGAGGGTGACGCGGTGTGGATTGTTCAACAACAAACGGCGGGCCAGTTCGCGGATGTAGGCGGGGTCCTGTATTTTTTCGCGTAAATCGGCGATGACCGGGTCCAGGTTTAACACGGGGATTGGATCGCTGTAGTGGGTGGCAGAGCCCAGAGCCGAGAGGATAAGCTGGAGGCCATAGGGGAAACTGTCACCGGTAATTTCACGCTGGTGCAGTTCCAGCTGGTGCAGTACCGCTTCCAGACGCTCCAGGGGAACACCGTTGGTGGCGACATCTTCCAGTACGGCTGTCACCAGTTGTTCAAGTGCCTGCTCATGTTCTTTTTCACTCCCCTCTATACCGCAGCAGAACACCAGTTCGCGCATGGAATCTTCAAGCCCACACAGGGGTGACGGTGATTGTCCCAGCTCGGTTGTTTCCAGTGCCAGCATCAGAGGGGAAGAGCTATTGTCAATGAGTACGCTGGAGAGCAGCTGTGCTTCCAGTAGTTGATCCAGGTGCGTGCTTTCGCCCAACAGCCAGCCCATGATGATGTGGGTTTTGTTGTCTGTGGCGCCAGCCTCGTCGAAGGCGTAGCTATCGGCAACTCGCACCGGGGCGGAATAACGCTGTTCCAGTGGTACCTGAATGCGTTGCTCCAGTCTTTCAAAGCGCTGAAGTGCTTTTTCTTCAAATACCACCTGGTGCTCGGCTGCGGCAATATCGCCAAAGGTCATGAAGATGGCATTCGTGGGGTGATAGTGGCTTTGGTAAAAGGCTTTGAGCTGCTCGTAGCTCAGGTCTGGAATATGTTCCGGGTCGCCGCCACTGTTGTAGTGGTACGTTGTTGAAGGAAACAGGTTCTCACTGAGTGCGGCCCATAAGGTACTGCTGACCGAACTCATGGCGCCTTTCATTTCATTAAAGACAACACCTTTGAAAACGAGCTCACTGTCACTGTCTCCTGTCTCGGAAAACTCAACTCTGTGACCTTCCTGGGCGAAGTCCAGGGGATCCAGGCGTGAGAAAAAGACCGCGTCCAGGTACACGTCCAGCAAGTTGTTAAAGTCCTTCCGGTTCTGGCTGGCAAAGGGGTAGGCGGTCCAGTCACTGCTGGTGAAAGCGTTCATAAAGGTATTGAGGGAGCGGCGCAGCATCATGAAAAATGGGTCGCGCACCGGAAAGCGCTCGCTGCCACACAGGGCGGTATGCTCCAGAATATGTGCTACACCCCGGGAGTCCTGGGGGACTGTCCGCAAGGCGACCAGAAAAACGTTTTCGGTATTGTCCGCGGCGATATGGTAATGGCTTGCACCCGTGGCGCGATGTTCGTACTCCTCTACCCGAATATTCAGTGACTCGATGGTTTCCTGCCGGATAGCTTTAAAGGCAGCGTGTGCCGGGGGCAGGGTATGGCTTGATTCACTCATAATTTGTCTCTTGGGTTTCGGTGCACTGTGGGTAGTAGCACAGGGGGGTAGCAGTCTAGCGCGAATCGTCGCGCGGGGCTTCAGATTGTTTGTCTGTTTCGGCCGGGGCCTGCAGCTCAATCTGGTACAGCCAGGGCCAGCGCTTTCCTGTCACCCAGATCGACTTATCGTCTGGATTCAGGGCGATGCCGTTGAGGACATCGGTGCTGGACTGCCTTTCGGAGGCAGGCAGTAGGCCCTTCAGGTCGATGCTGGCGGTCACAGTACCTGTGTCCGGGTCAATCATGACAATTCGGTCGCTTTGCCAAACATTCGCCCAAATTTGCCCCTCAATCCATTCAAGCTCATTGAGGTGGCTCAGGGGGCGGCCATTTTCCATCACTTCGATGGTGCGGCTAATACTTTTTGACTGCGGAGAAAGGAAGTGCAGGCGGTGGCTGCCATCACTGTAAATGAGATCCTTACCGTTGTTCGTGATGCCCCAGCCCTGGCCCGGAACGCGGAAGTACTCTAGCCCGTCTAAGGTCGTCTTGTCATAGACAAGCACCAGCCCCGACTTCCATGTCAGCTGATAGATTTTGTCATCGAATAGTGTCAGCCCTTCACCGAAGAGACGTTCGTCTAACGACCTGCCATCCAGAAATTGACCGTCACTTAGCCGGTACCGCAGTAATTTGGATTGGCCGTAATTACCGGTGCTGACGTAGAGCTGCCCATCGATGATCTGCAAGCCCTGGACGAAATTTTCTCGGGGCTGCTGTAGTTTCCCGGTGACTTTGTAGCTGAAGACCGGTGCGTCTGCCTGCGCCGCCGGGGCTGAGAGGGCGGCGAACACACTAACAATCAGCGCCGAGGTTTTAATACGCGTCCGTAAGCTGCGGACACTGGCTGATAGTGCGGTCATATGATGCTACGTTTGAGGTTTCGGATTATGAATCGCGCCGGGGATATGGCCTGTTGCAGTTCTGTCGCGAGCGGCAGAGCCTCGCCACAAATCTGGTTGGCCAATGCCTGGGCTGCGAGCGGCGTATAGGTTAGCCCCCTGGAGCCGTGTCCTGTCGTCAGGAATAGTCCCGGCAGGTAGCTTCCTCGCTCCGCAATGAGTTGCTTTGCATTGCTGCGCAGCCCTGCGTAGGTCTGTAAGAATGACGGATAGTCAGGTGCCGGGCCAACGATCGGCAAATAATCCGGGGTGGCGCAGCGATAACTGACCCTGCCACTGACCGCAGAGTCGTCAACGGCAGCCAATGCATCACGCCAATCGGGTACAGCGGCGGCCAGGGCATCCAGGTTGCGGCGATGATCTTCGTTGCGAATGTCTGGTTCCTTATCGTTCAGGTCAAAGGTGGCGCCAATGCAATGAACGCCATCACGGGCGGGGGAGATATACCCGGTATGGCAAAGCCCGGCTTTAAGGGCAGGTACCAAACCGCCCGGCAAGTCAGTGGTCTGCCCGCGAATCGCCTGTAAGGGAAGCCAAGTGAGTTCTGGCTGTTGGTTAGCAGCCGTGCCGGTGGCAATGATAGCGCAATCAGCTTCTGCAATCGCACGGCCATTCACTATCGCTTGCCAGCTATTGCCAGTGGGCTGCAGCTCAGCTTTACCGGCGTGCTCCAGCAGTTGTATCGCCGGGTGTGCCAGGAGTGCCCTGCATACGGCGGCGGGGCGCAGCCAGCCTGACCCAGGGAACCAATAACCGCTCTGTGCGGGGGTGACTGCCAGATTTTGACTGGCCCGCGTAGTATCCAATACTTGAGCGAACCCGGGGACGGTAGCGAGCACTGGTGCCAGTGCTGACATTTCTTCGGTGCGGTTACTCTGATGGAAACTTCCACAAAGCGCGCCGTCCTCGCCTTCAATCAATTGTCCGGACTCGAACAGGTTGCGATAAAACCGGTGGGCAAAACAGAAGCTCTGCAAGGAGAAGTCGGTCAGGGCCGAGTGCCGTGTCGACAGTCGCGTGTAGAGTATCCCCTGGCTATTGCCGGAACCTGCGCTGGCGACTTCGTTCTCCTCTACTACGATGACCTGGATGCCTCGTTGTGCCAGTGCAGCGGCGATAGTGCAGCCCGCGAGCCCGGCCCCTATGACCAGCGCAGACCTGGGTCCTGGGCGCACTGTACTGGTGAGATGCCAGGGGGTCTGGACCACTGGCAGCGCGGTTAAGGGGGCTGCTGTGTGCCCCCGTAAACATTCGCGTTTGTGTCCGAACCCTGGGGCTTTTTCTACCTCAAAACCGGCATCGTAAAGACCTCGCCGCACGGCGCTTGCGGCGGTAAAGGTGGCGAACGTTGCTCCGGCACGGCTAGATGCAGCCATGGCGGCATAGAGCGCCTCATTCCACATATTCTCGTTGCGGGCTGGTGCAAAGCCATCAAGGAACCAGGCATCCACGGGTCTCTGCCCGCCATCGGCCAACTCAGGGAGTGCATCTCCGGCGTCTTCCCACCACAGGTCGAGGGTGAGCTGTCCCTGTTCCAGTACAATTCGGTGCTGGCCCGCCAGCGGCTCGGGGTAGTGGTCCAGCAACTGGTCGGCAAGGTCGGATAGCGCGGGCCAGTTCGCCAGTGCTCTGGCCAGATCCTCCCGGGCCACAGGGTACTTCTCAACTGAGATATAGTGCAGGCGGATGCTATCGGGGGCATGCTCCAGCCAACTGGCCCAGGTCAGCAGAAAGTTGAGGCCCGTGCCAAACCCGGTTTCAACGACACAAAACTCGGGATGGGGGTGGTTTTTCCAACGCGTCGGGATGTTGTTGCCTTCGAGGAACACATAGCGGCTCTCCTCCTGTCCGGCGCTAGCGGAATAGTAAATGTCGCTGAACCGCGGGGAGCGGGGCGCCTGGCCCTCTGGCCAGTCCAGCTCCGCTGTTGGCAGGGGCCGCCACAGGGTATTACTGCGCTTCACGCCTCGCGGCAGTTGTTGATTTCGCCTTTTTTCACTACCCGATGACACTGTTGTCCACTTTGCTGACGCTATCCGCTAAGCTCAAATCATACCAGAATGGGTTTATGATCGGGTATAGTTACCGCCCGCTGAGGCGCGTATCACTGGAGTTTGCCGCATGGAGGTATTAGACTTGCGCCTCTTTGCTATACGAGGTTATTCATGTCTACCAACAAGACACAATCGATACCCCAGGATAAGTTCCTGACAATGGCCGCCAACCTGCTTTATAAAGGCTTCCTGGACAGTTCCAGAACCAAGGCCAAAAACGTCTATAAAGAGTTGGCAGCAGGTAAAGTGATTACCTTGACCACGGTGCAGATGGAAGACAAATCCACCGTGCGTTTTGATATCGCCTTGGATACCAGCGAATACAAGGGCAGTATTAATTTTGGTAGTTTCCGCTCCAGCTTGACGATGCTGATCTCCAGTCTTGGGGAAAAGCTCAAGCAAAAGGAGGAGGTGACGGTATTTTCTGCCCAGGACGACCCCAATGTCATGATTTTCGGGATAACGGCTGTGACCAAGGAAGCCGAGGAAGCAAATATTATGGTGCTGGGCGCAGATATGGCGGGCGACAGACCCTCGGTGCTCCTAAAGCTCATGTACATCGATCACGAGCAATTTGCCGTAGAGCCGGACCAGACGGTTTAGGCAACGCTTTTTTGCTTACTCGGGAGGCAGTATTTCGGCCCGGGGAATGGCGGGGCGGGGAATCTGCAGCTTTTCAGCCGGGGCCATGACCTCGGCGCTGCCAGTGGCCACCGTTTTTCCATGTTGGTTCACGGCTTTGCAGTCCAGGGTAACGGTCTTTCTTCGGTCCTTCATTTCGGTTACTTCCAGGTTCACCGTGACGCTGTCGCCGATTTTTACGGGCAGGCGAAATCGAAGGGTTTGAGCCAGATAGATGCTTCCCGGACCAGGTAGCTCCAGGGCCAGGGCCGCAGAAATGATTGCGCCTGTCAGCATGCCGTGTGCGATGCGCTCCTTGAACTGCGTGCCGGCCGCAAATTGGGCATCCAGGTGTACCGGGTTGACATCACCTGAAACAGCCGCGAACAGCTGAATATCTTTTTCGTCAATGACCTTGGTATAGCTTGCGGTCTGGCCAATCGATAGTTCATCGTAGGTATAGTTAGTAAGTTGTGACACCGTATACTCCTTGGAGGTTTTGCCAGAGGGCGGATATTAACGTATTTTGGCGATAGTGGTAGCAACGGCAATGATAAACGAGGATAACCATGACTGATACGGTCATTGGCGAGCAGGCGGCGCTGTTTCAACGGGTGTATGAAGAATTGGGTATTCCGCAGGATGCCCGTGTTCAACGTTTCCAAACGCTGATAGAAATGCTCGAATATGCATTCGCGTCGTTTCCCGGGCGCGCAGCCTTCAGCAGCTTGGGTTTTACCTTAAGCTATGCGGATGTGGATCGGTTGTCGGGAAATTTTGCTTCCTGGTTACAAAATCACACCGACCTGAAACCCGGAGACCGCATCGCGGTGCAGATGCCCAACCTGGTGCAATATCCCGTGGTGGTGCTGGGCGCCCTGCGCGCTGGGATGGTTATCGTCAATACCAATCCCCTCTATAGTGCCCGGGAAATCGAACATCAATTTAATGATGCCGAGGTGAAGGCGCTGGTGGTGCAGGCGAATGTGGCGCAGACCGTCGCAGGCGTTTTGCCGAACACCGGGGTAAAGCATGTACTGGTGACGGAGCTGGCTGATTTACATCCTCCGGTCAAACGCCTGCTGATTAACAACGTGGCCAAGTACGTGAAGAAAATGGTGCCACCGTTTGATATTTCCGGGGCGGGTACGCTTAATCAGGCGTTGAAATTGGGCGCGAAGAAACCGCACCAAACCGTTTCGATGCAGCGCAATGGCCTGGCACTGCTGCAATATACCGGGGGGACCACAGGGGTTGCCAAGGGCGCGATGCTCTCCCATGGCAATCTCGTCGCCAATATCCTGCAGGTGGATGCCTTATTCGCCAGCCATAATCTGGCAGATGAAGACAGGGAAATCCTGCAACCGCTGCCGGTCTATCATATTTATGCGTTTATGACGTCGATATATACCCTGTTGAATGGCTTCCACATGGTCTATATCCCCAATCCTCGCGATCTCGATTCAGTAGTCAAGGCAATGCGCACGTACCGGCCATCAATCTTTTGTGGGCTTAATACCCTGTTTGTCGCCCTGTGCCATAACGATGGGTTCAAGGGGCTGGATTTTTCCCGCTTAAAGGTCACTCTGTCCGGTGGGATGGCGCTTTCGCATGCGGCGGCGAATCATTGGCAGGAGGTGACCGGCTGTGAAATTGCCGAGGGCTACGGTCTTACAGAAACCTCTCCAGTGGTGTCCAGCAACCCGGGTAATCGGAAAATTATCGGCACAATCGGTCCACCGTTGCCAGGAACCGAGGTAAAAGTGGTTGATGAAAGTGGCACTGCATTGGGGATCGGTGAGCGGGGTGAGCTGCTGGTGCGGGGGCCGCAGGTGATGCTGGGTTACTGGCAGCGCCCGGAAGAGACCGCCAAGGTAATGGACTCTGAGGGCTGGTTCAGTACTGGCGATGTGGCAGTGATTCGCAGTGATGGCTTTTTGCAGATTGTCGATCGCATAAAGGACATGATTGTCGTATCCGGCTTCAACGTCTACCCCAACGAACTGGAGGATGTGCTCTATGCCCATGAAGACGTACTGGAATGCGCTGCGGTAGGTGTCCCGGATGACGTATCAGGTGAGATTATCAAAATGTTCGTAGTCAGCGCCTCAGGCCAGTTGACTGCTGATGAAGTGCGCGCATTTTGCCGCCAAAACCTTACCGCCTACAAAGTACCGAAACTGGTTGAGTTTCGCGATGAGTTGCCCAAAACCAATGTCGGAAAAATCCTCCGCCGGGAACTCCGGGACAAGCCCTAGCCAACGAGCACATAACATGCAAGACCAACAGGAACCTCTGCGCAGCGTTCCGACTATACATTTTCCCGAAGCTTTGCCCATCGTCGAACAACGCGAGGTAATCTCCAAAGCCATCGTAGACCACCAGGTCGTTATCATTGCCGGAGAGACGGGCTCGGGGAAAACCACGCAGCTGCCTAAAATCTGTCTCGCACTGGGGCGGGGACTGACGCAGCAAATAGGGCACACCCAGCCACGCCGATTGGCCGCCCGAACAGTGGCTGAACGAATTGCCTCGGAGTTAAAAACACCCCTGGGTGATGTGGTGGGCTATCAGGTTCGTTTTACTGATAAGGTGTCGGAAAACACGTCCATCAAACTGATGACCGACGGGATCTTACTGGCGGAAATCCAGAGGGACCGGCTACTGCGACAGTACGATACGATTATTATTGATGAAGCGCACGAGCGCAGCCTCAATATCGATTTTCTATTGGGCTATTTGAAACGTCTGCTGCCACAGCGACCCGACTTAAAACTGATTATTACCAGCGCGACTATCGATGTCGATAGCTTTTCAAAGCACTTCTCTGACGCGCCTGTGATAGAGGTTTCCGGGCGTACATTTCCAGTAGAAACCCATTACCTGGACCCGGCAGAAGGTGGTGACCTGGGGCAGCGGGAACAAATTGCCGAGTTGGTGGATGATATCGACCTGGGGCGCTACGGTAAACGGGGCGACATTCTTGTGTTCCTGTCGGGAGAGCGGGATATTCGGGAGCTCGCGAAGTTGCTGAGACGGCGCACCGATCTGGATGTATTGCCCTTGTATGCCCGTTTGAGTCAGGCGGAGCAGAACCGGGTATTCGATCTGAGTAAACGACGCGCCACCCGCGTGGTCCTGGCGACGAATGTGGCAGAAACCTCACTGACGGTACCGGGAATCCGCTATGTGATCGACCCGGGCGAAGCGCGTATCAGTCGCTACAGTTTCCGTACCAAGGTACAGCGTCTGCCCATAGAGCCGGTTTCCCAGGCCAGTGCCAATCAGCGGCAGGGTCGGTGCGGGCGAATTGAATCCGGCGTTTGTATTCGTCTCTACAGTGAGGAAGATTTTCTCTCACGCCCTGAATTTACTGACCCGGAAATCAAGCGCACAAATCTGGCTGCCGTTATATTACAGATGCTTCGACTGGATCTTGGGGATGTGGAGAAATTCCCGTTCATCAACCCACCCGATGCCCGTATGGTCAGGGATGGCTATAAGCTGTTGGAGGAACTGGGCGCTGTATCGGCGTCAGGTACCTTGACCCGAATCGGTAGACACATGGCGCGCCTGCCCGTTGATCCCCGCCTGGCCAGAATGGTGTTGGCCGCCTCGGAGAACGGCTGCCTGGAGGAGGTTCTGGTCATTACCAGTGCCTTGACTGTGCAGGACCCCAGGGACCGGCCGGCCGATAAACAACAACAGTCAGACCAGCAGCACGCCCGTTTCAAACATGAACGTTCGGACTTTATGGCCTGGCTAAATCTTTGGCGATATTACGAAGAACAGCGGCAGTCCCTCAGCCAGAACCAGTTGCGCAAACTGTGCCAACGGGAATTCCTGTCTTTCATGCGCATGCGCGAGTGGCGGGATATTCACTACCAACTCACTGTGGCCTGTCGGCAGCTAAAGTTGAAACCCAAACAGACACTGTCGGAGGACGAGAATTATCAGCCCGTTCACGGCGCTTTGCTCAGTGGCCTACTGAGTAATATTGGCCAGTTTGTTGAAAATCATGAGTATCTGGGCTGTCGGAATCGCAAGCTGCAGATATTTCCCGGCTCTTCCCAGTTTCGCCGCAAACCGAAATGGTTGGTGGCAGGTGAAATTGTGGAGACGTCCAAAGTCTATGCACGTCAAGTCGCTGCCATTGAACCTGAGTGGCTGATAGATATAAACCCCGGTTTGCTCAAGCACCACTACTACGAGCCACGCTGGCAAAGTCGTAGCGGGCGGGTCATGGCCTATGAGCGAATTACCCTTTATGGTTTGACGATTGCAGATAAACGTTCGCTACACTACGGGCCGATCAACCCCGGGGAGTCCAGGGAACTGCTTATCCGCGAGGGGCTTGTTGCGGGCAGATTTACCTCCCATCCCGGGTTTTTGAAACACAATCTGCGTTTACTCAGGCAGCTGGAAGATCTTGAATCGCGGATACGGCGACGGGATATTGTTGTCGAGGAGCAGGTGCTGTTTGAATTTTACGATGAGCGATTGCCGGATGATATTTACACCGCAGGTAAGCTGCAATCCTGGCTGAAAAAGAATGATGGCGCAGACGAAGGCCTGCGGGTATCCCGGGAGCAGTTGCTTGCCAGAGATCCAGGCGATGCCGTGGGAGAGCAGTTTCCCAACCATTTGAGCTGGCAGGATATGCGGTTCAAGTTGAGTTATCAGTTCGAACCCGGCACTGAGGCAGACGGTGTATCCATCACAATTCCAGTGGCCTTGATGAACCGGGTACCAAGGCACCTCTTTGAATGGTTGGTCCCGGGGTTACTGCGCGAGAAATGTATTCAGTTGGTTAGGGGCCTACCCAAGGTACAGCGCAAGCACCTGGTGCCCGCCCCGGATTTTGTCGATAGGGCACTGACAGGGGTCGAGCCAGATAATACCGCGTTGCTGGATGTTCTTTCCCGGCAAATGTCCCGCTTGGGTGGTATTAAGCTGACAGCTGCCGATTGGAACAACGAGGCGCTGGATGATTATTATCGGATGAATATCCGTGTCGTTGATGCCGGGGGTAAACTGCTTGAGCAGGGCCGGAATCTGGCCTCTTTGATTGATCGTTTTCGGGGGGACACACGGCAAGGCATCAGTGCCGGAAAACAGGAAACGCCGGAGCAGAGCGGCATCAAAAAGTGGACCTTTGGAGATCTGCCCGGGGAGTGGCGATTGCGGCAGGCGGGTATTGATATCGTCGCTTTTCCCGCCCTGGTGGACGAGGGTGAGAGTGTGGCAATTGCCCTGTGCGATTATCCGGCGGAGGCGAGGATGAAGAGTCGCTATGGGGTGCTACGCCTGGTGAGACTGGGCAGTGCCCAGCAGGTGAAATACCTGCGTAAGCAACTACTGCGTGGCAACGAATTCAATCTCGCTTTGGCGGGTTCTCGTCTGGACAGAGCTGTGTTGATAGAAGACCTCATCGATGCTGCCTATGTACAGGCTATGAATATAGATGAGTCCATTCCTCACGATGAAGGCACGTTTTCCAAGATGCAGGCCGCAGGCAAAAGTGAAGTCATTGGCTGCGCCACTGAACTGGAGAGCATGTTGCTCAATACCCTGCGTGTTAAAGCCCAGGTAATGAGGAAACAGGCTGCGTTTGGGCCCGGTCAATGGTTGGATGCCAGCCAGGATATTACAGTGCAGTTGCAGCGCCTGTTTCAGCCGGGTTTTATGCGGGACACCCCCGGGGAGTGGCTGGCCCAGTATCCACGCTATCTGAAGGCCCTGGATACTCGGGTGGACCGCCTGAACGGGCAGTACAGCAAGGATCAGAAGCACATGAGTTTGTTTGAGCAGCTGTCTGCCCCCCTGTGGCACCTGGTAGGGGAGAGGCACGGCCTGTGCCTTGAGAGTCCTCCAGCGAGTCAGTATCGTTGGATGTTGGAGGAGTTGCGCGTTTCACTTTACGCTCAGTCACTGGGTACACGGCTGGCTGTTTCAGAGAAGCGTTTACAGGAAAAATGGCAGCATGTACTGCAGTGGGTTAAGGAAAACCCCCACTAATTATAGGTCTATTTGCGCGTTTCTGTGAAAAAATACCGAACGGATGTGCTGTTCGATGAAACTTCCTTCGGCTTGCTGTGTCATATTTATCACGATAGCTGTCACATGACACTTCGAGCTCGACAAAAAAATGACAAATCTGAATAGGGAAAATATTATGGCTCTTTTAAAGAAACCTCTTGCAGCAGCGCTGGGTGCAGCATTTCTGGCGACAGCAATCGCTCCTATCGCTTCAGCTGAAGTCAACCCGTTCTCCGCTCAAATGCTCAGTGGCGGCTACGACCTCGCCAGCTACGACAAGCATGAAGAAGGAAAATGTGGCGAAGGAAAGTGCGGCGGCGACAAAGCCAAAGGTGAAGGCAGCTGCGGTGGCGATAAGGCCGAAGGCGAAGGCAGTTGCGGTGGCGATAAAGCCGAAGGTGAAGGCAGTTGCGGTGGTGACAAAGCCGAAGGTGAAGGTAGCTGCGGTGGCGACAAAGCCGAAGGTGAAGGCAAATGCGGCGAAGGCAAATGCGGCGGCGATAAGAAGTAGTAATGGCAGTGCCCGTTCGAGAACTTAATGGAGCGGGTCTTGGTATGCGGCGGGCCCAGTTGGGTCCGCTGCTGTCCATGGACGGTGACACCGTTGACTTCATGGAGGTGGCCCCGGAGAACTGGATAGGTGTGGGTGGCCGTTTCGGAAAGCAATTTCGAGAATTGGCCGAACGCCACACTATCGGCCTTCACGGTCTTTCTCTTGATATTGGCGGTCCAGACCCACTGGATACAGATTTAGTGAAATCGGTACGTTCATTGATGGACGAGATCGGCGCACCACTGTATAGCGAACACCTGACCTACTGCGCAGCTCAGGGACATCTTTACGACCTACTTCCCATTCCCTTCACACCAGAGGCGGTACGCTATGTGTCCGACAGGGTTAAGCAGGTGCAGGACATTATTGGCCAGCCCCTCGTTCTTGAGAATGCTTCATATTATGCGCAGGCTCATACAGAACTCAGTGAAAGCGAATTCATCACGGCAGTGCTGGAGGAATCAGACTGCGGTTTACTGCTAGATGTGAACAACATCTATGTGAACAGCATTAACCACCAGTATGACGCACTTGAGTTTATGGATGCCTTGCCGCTGGAACGCGTTCGCTACATCCATGTGGCCGGGCATTATGACGAGGCGGAGGACTTGAAGGTTGATACCCACGGTGCCGATGTGATCGACCCTGTTTGGCAGTTGTTGTCACAGGCTTACCAGCGTGTAGGCCCCGTTCCGACGCTACTTGAGAGGGATTTTAACTTGCCGCCACTAGCGGAATTACTGCGAGAAGTGGACAAGGTTCGCGCCCTGCAGGGCGACATAGTTGCCCCTGAGTTCGGGGCGATGGGCTAGATATGACAACCAGCGCCCTGCGGGAAAGTCAGTTGAAGATGGCGCGTTTCCTGCGTAACCCAGAGACGGAGAGTGCACCGGAAGGTATTGAGCCCCGGCGCCTGAAAATTTACCAGGACCTGATATACAACAATATTGAAGGTTTTATCAGTAGCGGCTTTCCTGTATTACGCACTCTCTATTCGGATGATAACTGGCACCAGTTGGTGCGTCTGTTCATTGAGGGGCACAGCTGTCGTAGTCCTTATTTTCTCGAAATCAGCCAGGAATTCCTGGACTTCCTGATGCAGGGCTATGAACGTCGTGAATGTGATCCTCCGTTTATCGCTGAACTTGCTCACTATGAGTGGGTGGAGCTGGCCCTGGATGTTTCCGAGGCGCAGGTGGATCAAGCGGGGCTTGTCGCTCACGCTGACCCGATATCGGGGGTCCCGGTGTTGTCTGAACTGGCTTGGCTGCTGAGCTATCAATTCCCGGTGCAGCGCATCGGTCCCGGATTTCAACCGGCGGAAGCCGTTGAGCCCACCTATCTCGTAGTCTATCGGGACCGGGCGGACAAAGTCCGCTTTATGGAGCTCAATGGCGCGACGGCACGCCTGTTGGAGCTAGTCAGGGATAATGAGCGCAAGAGCGGAGCCGAATTGCTCGGCCAACTGGCCAGCGAGTTACAAATGCCCGAAGAATCGGTGCAGGGCTTCGGTCGCGAGCTGTTAGGGCAATTTGTCGAACAGTCCATTATCTGCGGATTCAGGCCTTGAAAGCCCTATGTTCAATACTTGCCTACCGACAGGTGCAGGCGTAAAATCAGCCCCCTTTCTCAGAGTGATAGTCCCTTTAACCTTTGGCACCTTGTAAATGACCCTGTCGCGAACCCTACTGCTGCTCCTGGTCTGCCTTACCGTTTCGCAGGCATATGCCGCTGAAGAGCCCAAAAACATCGATCCCCTGGAGCCGATGAACCGGGCCCTGTTTGGCTTGAATGACGGTCTGGACCGATTTATTATCCGGCCCCTGGCGATAGGTTATGACTTCATACTACCTGGCCCGGCGAAGCGTGGAATGGGGAATTTCTTCGCCAATATGTACGACGCCAATGCCGCAGTGAACTCGGTGCTGCAAGGCAGGTTTGAAGGAGCGGCCCAGAGTACAGGGCGCTTCCTGGTGAACAGTACCTTTGGTTTGTTGGGGTTTATCGATGTCGCAACGCCCATGGGAATACGTCCTTACCGCACAGATTTCGGCCATACCCTGGCGATATGGGGGGTGCCCGAAGGGCCCTATATCATGGTGCCATTCTTTGGTCCACGTACCTTTCGCAGTGGTACGGGTACTATTTTCGACTCCTATGTGTCGGTGCAGGCCAATGTGGGCGGGGTGCGCGAGCGCAACACGCTCTGGGGCCTTGAGCTGATAGACGGCCGTTCCAGATTGTTACGGGTTGATGATCTTATCTCCGGCGACAGGTATATTTTTGTCCGTGACGCCTACCTGCAGCAGCGGCAAATTTTCATTAATGACGGTGTGGTGGAAGATAATTTTTCCGACTATGAAGAAGAGGCCTGGGACGAAGAATTCTAGCCGGGCGTCCTGCTTTGTACAAAATTGCGTAAAAATGTGAAATCCTGCTCAATACCTGATAAATACAGTTGCCTGCCACGCCTGATAGGCGTACTGTCACGCCGAATAACCCATCAAGACACCCGCTAATGGCCTCAACCGGAAACGTGCTTGTAATCGATGACAATGCTTCTCGCGCAGAGGCCTTGGCGCAGATTGTTTCAGCTGCTGGCTACCATGTTGAGATGGTCACAGACGTTGTTAATTCCAACTACTCACTCGGCACCAACAGCGACCTGGACGTCATACTCTGCGAGCTCGACCTGAAGGGCGTGTCCTGGGGTGAAGCGAGGCGGACCCTTAGCGAAATGGAGATTCAGGTGCCCGCCATCATGTTCAGCGATACCGCTGAATTAGATCGCATGACAACGGCCCTGCGGGTCGGTGCCAGCGATTTTTTTGTGCGCCCTATTGACGACGTTGAGGCTTTGACGAAGTCGATTGATCGCTGCATTCGACAGCGACGTATGCGTAGGGAGCTGGATGAGTCCCGGCGTCGCCTGGAGGCGGCCAATACGGAATTGCGCGGCACCGTGAAGATGCTGGAGCAGGATCAGCAGGCGGGCCGTCAGGTTCAAATGCGGATGCTGCCGACGACCCCCCTCATACTTGACAGCTATGTCCTGAGCCATACGGTTATCCCTTCTTTGTATCTCAGTGGCGACTTCACGGATTATTTTACCGTGGGCGAGGACATGGTGACCTTTTTTATGGCCGATGTCTCCGGTCACGGCAGTTCATCTGCCTTTGCCACCGTACTATTAAAAAACCTGTTTGCGAGAAAGCGCTCAGATTATATGCGACGCAGTGATGAATCCGTTGTGAGCCCCATTACGATGTTAAAACGGGCCAACGCGGAGTTGCTGGATACCGGGGTGGGAAAATTTGCCACCATGGTGGTGGGAACTATTGATATGAGATCCAACACCTTGCGTTATAGTGTCGCAGGGCACCTGCCACAACCTGTGTTGGTCTCCGCTGACGGCGCTCGCTATTTGCGCGGAGAAGGCTCTGCGGTCGGTATTATGCCGGATGTCAGTTTTGAGGAGCATTTCATCGACTTGCCCGAGCGATTTATGTTGGCTCTTTTTTCTGACGGTATATTGGAAATTCTGCCACCTAAAGACCTTATCGAGAAAGAAAAGTACTTTTTGGATGTGTTTGACCAAACGGCCGATTCTCCGGGAGAACTTATCCCCCGGCTGGGCCTGGACAATGTAGACACCGCGCCTGACGATATCGCGGCTTTGTTTATTACCAAGCGTGACTGACTATGCAAGATGGAAAAATTTTAGCAGCTAGCCAGGATGGCGCCTACGTGATTCGCCTTGTAGGCGATGTGCGTCTTACTTTATGTACTACGATCGATGAGTACTTTCAGAAGATGTATGAGGATCCAGCCTTCGCCAGTGTGTGGGTTGATCTGTGTGAAGCAGAAGGTATCGACAGCACCACTCTGGGGCTACTGGCTAAGCTGGCTTTGAGCGTCAAGGAGAAATTCGGTTTTCAGCCGGTGATTTATTCCTGTAGTCCCGGAATTAATCGACTGCTAAAGAGTATGGGTTTTCAGCGCTTATTCGAGCTTCATGAAGAAGCCTGCGGCAAACTGGACAGTATTGACGAAGTGCCCATGTCGGAGGGCAGTGAGCAGGCCGTGAAAGAAAAGATTGTCGATGCACACCGGGTTCTGATGAGTTTAAGTGACGAGAATCGGGCCAAATTCAAGGACCTGATGACGGCGCTGGAGCACAGCTGAGGTTCAGGGCCTGGCGGCTAACTTACAACGAATATAATCCTGGTGGGGGACATAGGTCAGTTCCGCAACCTGCCGAATCAAATGCTCCTCGTATTTATCCAGTTGCCCGTCCGCATAGGCGACTTTCCACATAGCCTCGATCAGCCTCAACTTGTTGTCCGCTGAGTAGTGGTCGTTAATCTCCCGGGTGAATTCATACAGTGACGTGGCCTCATCGACCTGCTGGTTAGCCAGCGCAATGAGATCATGAACCTCAATAGCGGGCAGCTCCAGGGCGCCGCTGAGCAAAACTTCCAGGGCGGCTTCTTCCTGCCCGTCCTGGGTGAAATCGGCTCTGGCTGTTTCAATCAGCAGGGCAGCGGCCGCAACTTGCATGCGGTGTTCCCGGGAGTTCTCGCTTTCAGCCTGGGGAAGTTCAAATAGCGCTTTAAGTGCTTTGAGCATGAGGGGCGGTATCAGCGTGAGCTGATCAGTTTCTCCAGCTTGATCTGGTCGACAATAAAGTTGCGTATACCTTCCGCCAGTTTCTCGGTGGCCATAGCATCATCATTGAGTTGGTAGCGGAATTCGCTTTCCGTAGGTGCCGACTTCACGTCGTTTGACTGTGCGCCTTCGGCTGACAACTGCTGAGGCAGTTCAGCCTCATCGGCCTCCAGTTCAGCGAGTAGCCCCGGGCTGATCGTGAGGCGGTCGCAACCAGCGAGTGCCTCGATCTCTCCTGCATTGCGGAAACTGGCCCCCATGACCACGGTCTTGTACCCGTGCTGTTTATAGTAATTGTAGATGCGGCTGACCGACTGCACGCCGGGGTCGTCCTGTGCGGAGTTAAGGCTCAGGTTCGTATTGGCCTTGTACCAGTCGAGAATACGCCCCACGAAAGGCGAGATCAGGAAAACACCGGCATCTGCACAGGCAGCGGCCTGGGAAAACCCGAACAATAAGGTCAGGTTGCAGTTAATGCCTTCTTTTTCGAGCTGCTGGGCGGCGCGAATACCCTCCCAGGTGGAAGCAGTCTTGATCAGTATGCGGCTTTTGTCGATGCCGGCATCGCCGTACATATTGATGAGTTTGTGGGCTCGCTCGATAGTGCCCTGTGTATCAAAAGACAGGCGTGCATCCACTTCGGTGGATATCCGGCCCGGGATGACGTCCAGAATCTCGCGACCCACATCAACTGCGAAACGGTCGCAACTGTTCGCGAGTTGTTCGGCGTTGGATCCGCCTTCAGTGGAAGCCCAGGATTTAGCCTGATCCAGCAATTGGGCATAGTGGGGCAGGGCAGCCGCCTTCAGTAGTAAAGAAGGATTAGTGGTAGCGTCCAGTGGGTGGAAGCGTTTTATCTCTTCGATATCACCGGTGTCGGCCACAACATCGGTCATCGCCTTGAGTTGGTCCAGTTTATTGCTCATCTATTCATAGTCCTGTTCTTTATGTGTCTGTTCTCTGGAAGTCGTTCCAGCAGTTGTTGTTACAGCGGTAACGGTGCAGCATCCCTCGGTCGTGAAGGGACAACTGTTTCGCTCACCAGTCGGTAGGCTTCAACTAACACCTCCAGTCCCGCTTCTCTATGGTAGGCGTTCTCGCTGAGGTGACGCCTGAATTTTTTGGCGCCGGGTACGCCCTGAAATAAACCGAGAATGTGGCGGGTGATATGGTTTAATCTGGCACCACGTGAGAGTTGTTGTTCCACGTAGGGTAGTAGTTCAGCCATCACATCATCGCGGCTAAACGCCGGTTTGTCCATCCCGAAAATGGCCTGATCCACCTCTGCCAGCATCCAGGGGTTCTGGTAGGCCTCCCTCCCAATCATCACCCCATCTACCTGCTCCAGGTGTTGTCGGCTTTCGCCCAGGGTTTGTACGCCGCCATTGAGAACAATGTTGAGCTGAGGGAAATCCTGTTTCAGTTGATAAACCCAGGGGTAGTTGAGCGGCGGCACCTCCCTGTTCTGCTTCGGGGAAAGCCCCTGTAGCCAGGCCTTCCTGGCGTGCACGATAAAGGTCTCACAGCCAGCAAGTGCGATCGGCTCGATGAAGGCCGTCAATTCGTCATAGGATTCCATATCGTCGATGCCAATACGGTGTTTCACCGTGAC
>JBALWA010000024.1:0-58419 GCA_036960305.1 Halioglobus sp.
GGTATAGCCCACCACCAACCTCGGCATAGGTTCGGTCGCAATCACCCCGCCCTACCCCATCAAAAAATCCCGTTACCTTTCTTCGGCTTGCTGCCCCGCTTCCGGTTAGACCATCCGACTCATAAGAGGATGCTCTAACGCGAATTTCAGTCTGATCTGTTTTTTGACATTTAATTCAACAACTTACACAGGCCGGAGCATCCGACTCTTGAGAACCGCTGCTAGATGTAATTCCCGGGCTTGAATCAGGTGTCTGGCGTCAACTATCTTGGCCGGTTTGGCCTCGATTAGTGCGTTCTAGGCACCTTCCAGTGACCGCGGTGGTCTCGTAGATGCGGATAACGATCAGGTCAATGATATGCCCGGTAAGTGACGGTACAGCCACGCGCTTGTTACTGTGCCGGGTGGCCGGCGTAGCGGCCTCACCGATGGGCCTGATGTGTCGTGTGGTGACTGGCATAGAACCCGACTTTTACTCTTCGGCTATGGAGCGTAGATAAGGCAGGTCGCACCCCGCCCCACCCACTAACCACAATCGCAAACAAGGTGCGCGAGTGGCTGGGTCGAATTGTAACGGCCCCTGAAAGGGTGCGCAGGCTCGACGCCTCCCCAGTGCCTCCCCAATCTGAAAAACACCCGCCCACAAAAAAGGCCACATCTCTGTGACCTCTTGAAACCCGCATGGTTACTGGGTTTGTTTGGTGGAGCTAAACGGGATCGAACCGTTGACCTCAACACTGCCAGTGTTGCGCTCTCCCAGCTGAGCTATAGCCCCAAATTCTTGCTAACTCATTGAACTGACAGGTAATTTGTCGCGGGATGTTCAACGAAGAGGTGCGCATTTTAGAGATAGCACCTGCCACTGTCAAGACGTGATCACATATCCGTGGTCAGGCGTAGTTATCCTGCAGGTATTCGAGTATATCCTGCGATTCAAACAGGCCGGTTTCAGTGTTGGGGTCGTACAGGAAGGGAATCGATACCTTGCCCTGCTCTGCCTGTAGCTGACGGCGATTCTCCAACAGGCTCTCGGGGATGATGTTCAGTGCCTCCCGCAATGGCGGCAGTACCCACTCCTGTAATTCACTGCGACCACAACTGCGAAGAATATAGGGAATCTCCTTCTCACACAGCAACTCCCGAACGGGTCTGGCATAGGGACTGGACTCAAAGCTATAAAGCTCCAACATGTACTCGGGCAGTAGTCCGGTCTTCGCCTCCATGCCCCGCGATAGTCTGGGGGCGCTGGCCAGCATGGAACCGAAGGTCTGTAGCTTGCCCACGCGCCATTTCAATGGCAGCGGCCGCTGGGCATAGGTTTCATAAAGGTAGGCGACGATATCCAGGGATTCATACATCTCTATCCCGGTATTGGGGTCCACCAGATAGGGAAACTGTGCCTTACCGCCGCGTTCAACGGCCTCCGGCCGATAGCGCTCGCCGGATTTCGGGCAGGGATAAATTTCCGCATCCAGATCCAACTCTGTCAGTGCTTCACGGACCAATCGGCAATAAGGGCAGTTTTCAATATCGTATAATTGCAGCAGTTTTGCCGGTTTCTCAGCCGCTGGTTCACTGCTGATCCCCGCCGTGCCGCGCAAGACTGTAGACAGCAGTGAACTCGCAATCCCTCCGGTACTGGCCATGGTCTAGCTCTCTCCCAACTGTTGATACTCTTTATCCAGGCGTTTCATCGCTTTCTTTGATACGCCTCCCAGTACGTCAATCGCATGGCGTATTCGGGCGCGACTCATATCCGGCCCCAGTAGCTCCATCGAGTCGACCACCGAGAAGGACGCGGCGGAGCCGGAAATGGCGATGAACAAAGGTGCCAAAAAGTCTTTTACCTTTACATCCTGGGCATCCGCGACCGCTTTGAGTTCATTCCAGATATTATCCCGGGTCCAACTGGTCAGGGCCTCCATCCGCCACAGGGCGAATTGCAAACCTTTAACTACAGTCTCGGGCTCCCCCTTCACGCTGGCAAAGCTGTCAGCCGAAAGAGGCAGTGTGCCCGACACCAGAAAACTGGCCAGGGGGGCAAAATCACTGAGTGTCTCCATACGCTTCTGCGCATGGGGTAAAACCCGCTTGAGGTTTTCTTCATTGAAGGCCCATGCGATCAGACGCTGCGCTAACTGTGCTTCATCGAGGTCTTCGCGAATCCACATGCCATTGAGCCAGCTGAGCTTCTCCACATCGAAAATTGGGCCGCCCAGGGACACCCGCTGGATATCGAAATTATCCTGCATTTGCTTTAACGAAAATTTCTCGCTCTCATCCGGCATGGACCAGCCCATGCGCCCCAGGTAGTTCAACAGGGCTTCTGGCAAATAACCCATGCGCTGGTAGTAGAGAATACTGGTTGGGTTCTTGCGTTTGCTGAGTTTGGACTTGTCCGGGTTGCGCAGTAGGGGCAAATGACAGAGCTGTGGCATGTCCCAGCCAAAATACTCGTACAGTAATTTGTGCTTGGGTGCCGAGTTAATCCATTCCTCACCGCGCAGAACATGGGTGATCTCCATCAGATGATCGTCTACCACATTGGCCAAGTGATAGGTGGGCATACCGTCTGACTTCAGTAAAATCTGCGCATCCACCATGCTCCAATCGAGTTCGATGGTGCCGCGCAACATATCCTCAACCGCACAGGCGCCCTCTTCTTCCGGCACAATCATTCGAATAACATAGGCATCGCCCGCAGCCTGACGCTTTGCAACCTCTTCATCGGGCAATTTCAAATCGCTGGGCTTGAGTGCCGTGCCATTACCTGCAGCGCGACGTGATTCGCGCAATTCATTCAACTCTTCTGCCGTGCGATAGCAGACAAAAGCCTTGCCCTCATCAACTAACTGGCGGGCATACTGACCGTAGGTCTCCATGCGTTCGCTCTGGCGATAGGGGCCGTGCTCTCCGCCCTTGTCCGGCCCCTCGTCCCAATCCAGCCCTAACCAGCGTAGGGAGTCCAGAATCGCCTGTTCGGACTCGGGTGTGCTGCGGGTCTGGTCGGTATCTTCAATACGCAATAGGAATTCGCCGCCATGGGCTTTGGCAAAGCACATATTGAACAGTGCGATATAGGCGGTGCCTACATGGGGGTCCCCAGTGGGAGAAGGGGCAACACGGGTGCGAACAGTCATGGTTATCCGGATTCAGTCAATGTATTTGAGAGCGGCGATTATACGGACTGACAGGGGGTATTGCACCCCGTAGGCGAGGCCTGGCACGCTTATAGCTGGGAAGGCAGTTCCAAAATGCGAATATTCCTGAACCACACCTTGTCCCAGTGGTCCTGAAAGCCTATGTGCCCCTTTAGCAGGGTGCCATAGCGAGGCCGATCAGTGAACTTGCTCTGCTGGTAGAGCGCCAACCATTCGGGGCTCCCCTGCTCAAATTCTGCCGTCTTGCGGTCGTTGAGCCAGAACTCCACGTGCAGGCCCCTGGCGATGATGTGCACCTGGTTCCAGTAGCCCACGGGTTGACTGGTATCGTGGTCCGGCACGATCATATCGTAATAGGCGCCGGACCGGTGTGAAGGGTTACTGGCGTCACTGTGACCTGCGTTATCCAGGACCTGCATCTCGTAGCCGGAGTGATGAATGCTGCTGCCACTCTCATCGCCGCGAATGAAGATACCACTGTTACCTGCCTCACTAATACGCCACTCCAGCTTCAGCTCAAAATCCCCAAACTGGCGTTTGGATACGATGTCGCCACCCATGCCTACTCTGGCAAGACAGCCGCTCTCTGCTGCCCAACCTGGACTGGCATCCTCTTCCTGGTAGCCGCGCCACTCCGTCATGGAGCTGCCATCGAAAAGCAACTGCCAGCCGGCGGCAGCTTCTGCCGTAGTGAGCTCATTGACGCACTCTGCTGCACTCACGACCGGATCGTCACTGCAGCCTGCCACAAGCACTGCCAGCAATAGCCCAACAATGCGGTTCACAGGTTTTCAGCTATGAGTTGCGCCCGCATGCTCAGCTCAGCGGCGCGGAAAGCGTGTGCCTGTGTCATGGCGTGCTCCGTTCGATTAATGCAATCCAAAATAAGTCGACCAAAGAAAGGGAAACCTGTTGTGCCCTGACATTCAATCTCCTGCTCTTCCGAGGCGTTAACCAGGAACAGCCGCGAGGACGGTGCTTCACCCCGGGCAACATCCAGGTACTTACGCAACTCCAGCGTGCCTTCGGTACCAACGATAAAACTGCGGCCATCGCCCCAGGTGCGAAGTCCCTCGGGCGTAAACCAGTCCACCCGGGTATAAAATGAGGCGCCGTTGTCCCCGGTCAGGGAGATCTCCCCAAAATCGTCCAGCCCAGGCTTATCCGGGTTGGCCATATTCGCTACACGGGCAAAGTTCACAGAGGCATCTGTGCAACCGGCATAAGTCAAAAACTGCTCTACTTGATGTGAACCGATATCCGTGAGAATTCCGCCATAGCGGGATTTATCAAAAAACCAGTCCGGCCGTGTCGCCTTCGCCAGTCTGTGCGGCGCTAGATTAAGCACCTGGAGAACACGACCAATAGCGCCCTGCTCTATCAGCTCACCGGCGCGCCAGGCCGCGTCATTGTGCAGGCGTTCGGCGTAGTAAACCATGTACTTACGCCCGGTCGCGCTAACGAGGTCGCGCATATCCTCAAGTTGTTGGAGGGTGGTGAAGGGCGATTTATCCGTAAAATAGTCCTTCCCCGCTTTCAAAACCTGCGCTCCAATCATGGAACGCTCACTGGGAATTGACGCGGAGGCCACCAGACGTATCTTGCTGTCTTCCAGGATCGTCTTGAAATTTGGTGCCACCGTGGCTTCAGGAAAGGCTTGGCAAAACTGTTCGACCCGCAGCGGATCGGGATCGTACACCCATTTGATCGTTGCGCCAGAATCGCGCAGACCATTGCACTGGCCATAAATATGGCCATGATCTAGAAAAGCCGCGGCGACTTGAAACTCGCCGGGGCCGACAACGGGCTCTACCTTCGCCGTCGGGGCATAGCTTGCGCCATCCTTTATATCTTCCATTGTTCCCTTACCATCAGCCCAATTTTACTGCCGTGCTGTAGATAACACTGGCCAGTACTACGACGATACATAATATCATAGCCGCATTATAGAGCTTTGCACGACTGCCGGTAGGCATATCTGCGCCCAGGAAATCGCGGCGATTGTTGAGAACCAACCACCCCACATAGGCGATAGGCAGCAACAGTCCGCAGATCGCCGAGGTAGGCAGCACCACATAAGCCCCCATCGAGGACCAGACAAAGACACCTAGCACCGCCGGTGTCGGCAACAAAAGTGCCATCCGGTACTTGCGAGAGTCGTGGGACCAACCAAACATTTCTGCCGCCGCCGCACCACAGCACAGCATGTGCATCACCAGTGAACCCACCGCCATGCCCAGCACACCAAAGGCGAATATTAACTTACCTGTGACGACGCCAAGCCCCGCCTGGGCGAACATAGCGCCGGCCTGGGTGGGACTCAGTTTGCCCTGAATATCCATATCACTGCCGTAAAATGCACCCGCCGCAGCGATCGAGATCAGGCTGGTAACCAGGATATAGGGCACGACCAGGCCAATGCCTATATCGTATCGGGACAGCGCCCGATGAGAGCGCCCCCAACCTCGGTGCAATAGGGTATAGCCATAGATAAACGTCATATTGATGCCCACCGCTGTACCCAGTGCCGCCATCATGATGGTAACACCCGGCCCGTCGCTGGGAAGGGAATGGGGAATATAGCCCTCCACAACAGCGCCCCAGTCGATCTGCCCCTGCGCTGAAGCCGACAACACGACCCAGGCAAAACTCAGGATAATCATGCCAGACATTATCTTGATGGCATTCTCGAAAATCTTAACAGCGCGGCCACCAGCACCGTAATTCCAGGCGGTATAGGCGCAGACAATCCACACCAACACAGCCAGCCCGAGCAGGTAGAAGTCCCGCATTAGCCCGCCCTGCTCCTTCAGGCTAAAGCCTGTGCCGACCTCGACAATGTCCTCCAGCATGCCCGCGCTGAGGGGATAGTGTGAAAAGCCCCAAATGATACTGGATGCCAGGGCAGCGATGGCCCAGGCCCAGGCGAGTCCGGGGTGCACGTATACCCGCATAGCCTTGAAGGGCGCCATGCCGGTACTCAGGGTCTGGTGCGACAAGGCAAACAACATAATACAGCCGATCAATATGGACAGCGGTTGCACCCAGAGAAATTCATAGCCGTAAACACCGCCGATGGTCAGCGAAGTGATTGCACTGCCACCTCCCAGGGTCATAGCCCCCTGCAACCAACCCGGCCCACTCAAGCGCAGGTAGGACGGAACACGTTTTAGCCAGGACTGCGAAGCCAATGCGTCCAGCTGCCTGGCTTCTTCTGCGGCTATTGCCTGTATTTGTTCACTCATCGGTAGGAGGCATCCATATCTACATTGGCTTTAATATCGGCTTTGACCCGCAGTTGCGAGGCCGCCAGTTTTTCTTCCAGCGCTCGCTGGTAGCCCTGACTGTCCAGGGGCAGCGCGATGCGCTCCCCGGACCATGCAGACCAGAGTATGGCATTGGCCAGCGACAGTGAGGGTATACCCTGAACTGCCGGGGCGATCAGTTCGCCACCCCCTGTGATCGCATCGGCAAAGTTGGCAATTATGCGCGCATGTTGGTTCACTTCTTCAACCGGTGTGATATCGCGCACGAGGCTCTCAGGCTGCCCAAACATGTCGCGCGTCTCGCGATTAAACTGTGAGGTACCCGGGGTGTTCTGCGTGTGAACAAGGCGCTCGCCGTCGTAGCTCAACATGCCCTTGTCGCCAACAATATCCAGCCGATTGACACCCGGCGCTTCGCCGGTTGAACCAACAAAAATGCCCGTGGCACCGTTGCCGTACTCTAAATAGGCCGTCGCTTCATCTTCGACTTCAATGTCATGGTATTTACCAAAACCGCAAAAGCCCTGTACCGACTGCGGCATACCGCACAGCCATTGAAAAATATCAATATTGTGAATGCACTGGTTTACCAGGAGCCCGCCGCCTTCACCGCGCCAGGTTGCCCGCCAGTCGGAGACCTGAAAGTACACCTCCGGGCGAAACCAATTGGTCATAGTCCAGTGGCTACGCTGTAACGCACCGAGCACGCCCTCATCCATCATGGCTTTCATTTTTGCGAAAACGGGCGCCACCCGTTGATTGAGCATGAGAGCGAACACCTGGCCCTGCCCTGCCGCTGCCAACAGTTCCTCGCCCTCGGCCACAGACAGGCCAATAGGTTTTTCCATGAGAACATGCAGGCCGGCAGCCAGCGCATGAAGACCGATCTCACGATGACTCATGGTAGGCGTTGCAATAAGCACTGCATCACACGAACCTGAATCAATCAGTTCGCGATAATCCGTGAAGTGCGGCACACCCAGCTCAGCCGCCAGTGAATCACTGCCCCGGGAAGCCAGTGCGGCAATCACACAATTATCCACCGCCCCACTTTGCACATGCGCAATATGCTGGCGGCCAATGTTGCCGAGGCCGATCACCCCCAGTTTCACTTTTTGGTTCATCGCCTAGTCTTCCGCTCGTTTAACGGGAATTTTTTCGTCACCGCGGTGCATCAGGAACTCATTGACCGAGCCATCTTCCTCCACGATAAATTCTACTTTCACACTTTCCCCACCGGCCGCCGCGCTAAACAGCGTGTCACTCAACTGTGTCATCACCCCGCCGCCATACATGGGAACCTTCATATACATGCCTTCCGGTTCCTCCGAAATTGTCACCGTCAGGAAGCTGACAGAATATTTACCGAGGTAACGTGAGTAGCCGCGATCAAACGGCACGGCTTCCAGTTCAGGCACTGTCCACGGTTGTTTTCTTCCCGCGCTATCAGCACGAATCGCAGTCACAACTTCTGCACTGACCGGGTCCGCTTTGTGACCCCAGGCCCGTCGCATGAACGTCATCAGGCCAGCCAGGGTTTCATCATCCAGCTCAGCCATGTGACCATGGGGCGGCATGACGCCATTCCAGATCTCGCCATCGATTTCCACGGGGCCATTCATACCCTGTAAAACGATGCGGGCCAGCCACTCTGGAGGTCCCAATATCCAGGGTGAGTTGGCCAGGGCCGGGGCAAGGCCAACCGTACCTACACCCGTGGCACCGTGGCAGGCCCCACACTTGGGGTAAAACGCTTCCCCCTTGCCCATCAATTGCAATTGCTCTGGACTGAGAGGCTTCATCCCCAGTGCCAGCTCATCCCCGGGCCAGGTAAAGGCACGACGACCCGCCAGGCGGGCCGGCCAAAGCGGATTTTTTTCGCTGATCGTTCCATCGGCAAAAATCGGGGGCACTTCTGCCAATGCGGCAGGCGCAAACCCCGTGGTAATGGTTAGATTCTCCAGACCACCCAGCATGGCAATTTGCTGCCAGTCCTTCTCTTCTGGTGGAGACCCCACCAGCGCCAATAATCTTTGCAGTACAGGGTTGGCCGCCTCCTTCGAGGTCACATCCCCGCGCAGGGTACGGTAAGCATTCGCCGCCAACCTCGCCAGCACGGCATCGGCGGCATCCGAGGGCTGATCCAGCTGGCCACCGGCGAGAACCTCAGACAGGAAATCCAATTCAACGCCCTGCACCGCTCGCACAACGGCTTGACGAACGTAATCACTGGACAACTGAGCGGAAAGAATCTCGAGCAAGCGCACACGCACTTCCGGGTCAGCTGCATGCGCCCCCATCACAAAAGCCAATTGCATCTGCAACTGTTCCTGCGCGGAAGACATTGTCTCGGCCAACATCAGTACGTCGGCAGTCAGCAGCTGTGGGCTGCCGGCGCGCAGTACCTGATACTGTCGCTTCGGATCATCGATAGAGGCCACTTCCATCACCAGAGCACGTTCAAGCTCTCCCCGTCCGGCCAATGTCCACAGTGCATGGATCGCAGGGAGCGTCTCTTCACCCCTGGCTAACTTCGCCAGACCCATTCGCAAATCACCCTCACGTTTTAGCAACAGCCTCTGTGCTGTATCTCTTACCCAACCGTTGGGATGTGAGAGGCTCGTCATCAACTGTTCACTGCTGACATCTACCAACGCAGGAAAGCCGCGCTCCGCTTTGCCACCATTGTGCCGCACACGCCAGATACGGCCGTGCCCCAGGGGTTTGTCCAGTTGTCGTTGGAATATCTGCTCGCGAAGTTCATCGGTCAGGAAGTGCTGATCCTGTGCGATACCACGGTACATATCGATAATATACAGCGCACCATCGGGTCCATTCATTGCATCCACGGGCCGGAAACGCTCATCCGTCGAGCCCAGGAATTCACGTTTTCCCCACTCTTCGTCATCGTAAGTCTGGTGCTCGGCAAGCAGTTCCATACCGTCTTCTTTCACCGCTATCTGTGCGACGACGTTGGCCGCCACCTCGGGCACAAACACGTTGTTACGATAGCCCGACGGAAACTGGTCACCGCGGTATACCACCAGACCACTCACACCGGTGGCTTTATCCAGGCGACCATCCTCACGCAGTGTGCCTTCCAGATACGCCCGGTTGACGCCCGGGTTCACCCGCACAGAGAACACCTCACTGACCTCCGTGAGATTCACACCGAGACCCGGCTTTGCACTGCTAGTGCCAGCAACCACCAAGTCTTCAGCCGAGAACAGATCTGCCTGTACCCAAGTCGAATTGTGGTTATAGAATAGACGGCCATAGTCATCCTTGGAAATACCCCACTGCCCTCGGAACAGGCTTTCCTCAAGCTGCAACTCGCCCTTGACCAGGCGATGCCGCCTATTGGATTTGGAGTTATACATCCAGTTATCCAGACCTTGCCGCAGACCATTTTCCAAATGCTCCACACTGGCTGTTTCGACATCCGGGGCGTAGTCGCCAACACTTTTCTTACTCTCACAGACGGCATCACGAGTCGGTAGCTCACAGAGCCAGAGATTGGGCGGCTCACCGATAAGAATACCTTCGTTGACGACTGCGACCGCACGGGGATTAACCAGTTGGCCCAGGAAAACCTCGCTGGTATCCATTTGGCCGTCGCCATCCTTGTCCTCAAGACGAACCACCTGCCCCACAGGGTCGTTACGCCCTGTGCCATAGGCATCGGGCATGTAACCACGCAATTCCACAACATATAGGCGCCCGTATTCATCCCAGGCCATTGCTACCGGATCTTCTACCAGGGGTTCTGCTGCCACCAGTTCCACCTCAAAGCCAGGGGCGACCCGAAAATCCGCCTGTGCCTGTTCGGGCGTCAATACAGGCGCAGGCTCGTTGTCGAGAGTCTGGTAAAACAGTATTTCGTTACTTTTTTCCTTGAGGTTAATCCAGCTGAATTCAGCTACCTCAAAGTTCTCTCCGCAGCGGGCAGGCTCAATCACAAACTGTCCGCGTGACTCAAGGCCGGTATCGGTCAAGCGCGCGACATCCTTATCATCCACGGTAAAGGTAAGCGAAGAGCCGACTGTAACCCAGGTCACTCGGTGAACTGACGCCTTATTCAAATCTATAGACTCGAGCACGGTCTCTTCACCGGCGAGCACCAAACTGGCCTCGGCGCGATCATCGTAGACTTTAAGCTGGGCAAAGGATGCCCCGTGACCATCACCAGAACTCTGACGCACCCTGATTGTCGTGGGCTGGTCACAGGCAGGGACCGTCAGGCGACTAATGGCCTCATCCAATTGCCTGCGCGCTGTCATTCGCCCGGTTCCCTCAGTAAAAGAGCCATTGATACGACCCGCTTGGACCGCGGGATCGCTAATATGCTCCAGCTGCCAATCGGCCTCGCTATCCATACCCTCGCCCGGATGACCCAGCGCCGGGTGTTCTTGAATACGGATACGGCGCCAGCGCATGATGCCCTTGTCACCCGAATGAACCTGCAAGGCGATATAACCGCTTGCATCCAGCCCGTCGACAATATCTGCAGCTGGCACATCGTTAATCCAGGTTTTCAGGCTGGCACCGCGGGCCTCAATGCGAATATCGTTCCAGTCATCCAGATGAATCGCCGCGCGCGCCTCATCATTATTTTCCAGGGAAGCTAGCCAGCCCCGGCGGGCCTCGTCATAGATGCCACCGCTCCAGGCACGCTCAGCATGGTCCAGCTCGTACTGGTAACCATAAGCATGACCGTCTTCCGCGCGTTGCTGCGCGCGTAACAGCACGCCGGAGTTACCAAACTCGTCCCAGCGCATTTGCATCTTCAGAGTGAAGTCAGCGTAGGTTTTATCCGTACGAAGAAAGGTATTGGCACCCGGCCCGTGCCGGCCAAGCACGGATTCCCCGGCAGCTTCGAACGTGGACTCACCGCCGATTACCGTCCAGCCCTCCAGGGAATCTCCATCATAGAGCGGGGTGAAGCCCTCTTCGAGCTCAAACTCCGGCTCAGAATCCCCTTTAAACTGCCAATACAAGCCAGCTGTAAGCAGGCACAATACGAGAAGAACGATGACTTTTTTGCTCATGAGGACCTTCAGTCTCCTATTATTTATACGGAGATTACTCGACAGTGGAATCAAATGTTAGTCTCTAAATTGGCCTGACCACTTGACCACTATACCTGAAAGTCCAGCTCAGTCCAGCCTAAACGGTAAGGTTAGCCCCCCGGAATTGTTGCCAACGCACAACCGCCCTGCAAGACTGAGATTCTCCTTGCTTTGATGGAGGCAATAGGAATAATAAGCATTCTCAACTCGAAGCCTCATTCATCTATAGGAAACCACCTCATGCCCGGCTTTTTCCGATCGGCCTCCCATGCCCTTATGGCAATCACTTGTGCGACTGTAGCTTCTCTCGCGAGCGCTCCCGCGTTCAGCGCGAAGGAAGTAAATTTGTATTCAGCACGCCAGGAGGCTTTGATTAAGCCGCTGCTCGACAGTTTCACGGAGGAAACCGGCATCTCGGTCAATCTGGTCACAGCAAAAGGCGATGCACTGCTTACCCGACTAAAAAGTGAAGGCCGAAATTCTCCTGCCGATGTGTTGTTAACCACCGACGCAGGTCGACTCTATCGCGCGCAGGAAGCCGGTGTATTGCAAGCCATTCAATCTGACTATCTTGAAAAAGCCATCCCCGCGCACCTACGGAGTAGCGAAAACTATTGGTACGGACTCTCGGTCCGCGCACGTTTCATCGTATACGCAAAAGATAGGGTGCAAGCATCGGAACTCAGTAGCTATGAAGACCTTGTGGGCAAGCAGTGGCAGCAGCGTATCTGCATCCGCTCTTCCAGCAACATATACAACCAGTCGCTGGTTGCCGGCATGATCGCTAGCAAAGGTGAAGAAGAAACGGCGAAATGGCTGGCCGGCTTTGTCCCCAATTTCGCCCGCCCACCACAGGGGGGTGACAGAGACCAGGTCAAGGCGGTTGCGGCCGGCCAATGTGATGTTGCTGTAGTTAACAGCTACTACCTGGGGGCCATGGTGAATTCCAGCGATGTGTCAGAGCGGGACGCGGCGGCGAAAGTCGCCGTATTCTGGCCGAACCAGGAAGGTCGCGGCACCCATATCAACGTCAGCGGTGCGGGTGTGACCGCTTCAGCCAAGCACGTTGCTGAAGCACAGAAGTTAATTGAGTTTCTCGCCCGCGAAGAGAGCCAGAAATGGTACGCCGAAACAAATATGGAATACCCTGTAAGCCCCAACGTGGCGCCCAGCGCTGTGCTCAATTCCTGGGGTGACTTCAAAGCCGATCCGCTGGATGTGACTGAACTCGGCAGACTAAATGCCCGGGCCGTCATGGCCATGGACCGGGCCCGTTGGAAGTAGCTACCGCTGCAGCCAGAGTTTACACGGGGGCCAGACGCCCTAATATAGGCTGGCGACTGTGCCTGATAATCGTGGCGATCGCGATCGCCATTCCCGTCCTCGTTATTGTCGCTACGCTCACCCAGCCCTTCAGTGACGTCTGGCAACACCTGATCGACACTGTGCTGAAGGACTACGTCAGCAACTCTTTGTTGCTCATGTTGGGCGTAGGCCTGGGCACGTTCATTCTGGGTGTCAGTGGCGCCTGGCTTACGGCCATGTGCCACTTCCCCGGCCGGGGATTTTTCAGCTGGGCCCTGCTCTTGCCCATGGCAATGCCCGCCTACATTATTGCCTACACCTACACTGGCCTGCTGGACTTCACCGGCCCAGTGCAAACAAGCCTGCGTGAGTATTTTGACCTGGCCTACGGCCAATACTGGTTTCCTGAAATCCGCTCCCTGGGCGGTGCTATCTGTATGTTGTCACTGGTACTCTATCCCTACGTTTATCTGCTGGCGCGGGTGGCCTTCATGGAGCAATCAACCGCCGTCCTGGAAGCCAGTCGGAGCCTGGGCAGAGGGCCCTGGCAAACCCTGTTCCAGGTCGCTCTCCCCCTGGCCAGGCCAGCGATTGTCGCCGGCGTCAGCCTGGCCCTGATGGAGACACTGGCCGACTACGGCACGGTGGAGTATTTTGGCGTGAGCACCTTTACCACAGGCATTTTTCGCACTTGGTATGGCCTCGGAGAATTGCAAACCGCTGCACAACTGTCGGCCCTGTTACTACTTTTTGTCTTTGTATTAGTCATCATGGAACGCTGGTCGCGCCAACGAATGCGCTTTCATCACAGTTCCACCCGCAAACGCCCCAGTCGAATAGCGCTCGAAGGCTGGCGAGGCAGCATGGCTTTTTGCATTCTCTTTGGCTCAGTCTTTTTTGGCTTCCTGCTACCGGCTGGCCAGCTGATACAGTGGGCACTGGGCAATTGGCAGCACAGTCTGGATGCGGCCTTCTTTCAATTGATGCTCAACAGCTTCTTGCTGGCAGCGACAGCATCAGTCTGCTGCCTGCTGATCGCGCTGTTACTGGGCTACGGTAAACGACTGCACCCAGGAAAACTGGAGGTTAGCGCCGTGCGAATTTCAGGTATGGGTTATGCCATCCCGGGCACCGTCATCGCCGTCGGGGTGTTGATTCCCTTTGCCTGGTTCGACAACCGGGTGGACGAATTACTGCGCCACTACTTTGATTTCTCATCTGGACTACTTCTCAGCGGCACGGTGGCCGCTCTGGTGTTTGCCTACGTGGTGCGCTTTCTTTCTGTCTCCTTACAAACGGTTGAGTCGGGCCTGTTGAAAATACGCCCCTCCATCGATGAGTCGGCCCGATCACTGGGCCATACACCCATGGCCGTCCTCAAGAGAATTCATCTGCCCATGCTGCGCGGCAGCCTACTCACGGCCCTGCTCCTGGTGTTTGTCGACGTGCTGAAGGAATTGCCCAGCACACTCATACTGAGGCCCTTTAATTTCAACACCCTGGCGGTTCGCACCTACGAACTGGCCTCCGATGAACGTCTGGCCGATGCGGCCGCCCCGGCACTGGCTATCGTGCTCATCGGTTTGCTTCCGGTGATTTTGATGACCCGCACCATGATGAAGGAAGGTACCGAATGAGCAGCCAACTCGAACTGCAAAAGGTACAGGTGAAATACGGCGATTTTACCGCGGTCAGGGATGTCTCCCTCAGCCTTGAAACAGGCCAGATCGGCTGCCTTTTAGGCCCATCGGGCTGCGGAAAAACCACACTACTACGCGCTATTGCCGGCTTTGAATCCGTCTGCGCAGGTCAGGTCAGTATCAATGGTAATATCATCAGCTCACCGACTCTGACGCTCCCCCCGGAGCAACGAAAAATTGGCATGGTCTTCCAGGATTTTGCCTTGTTCCCACACATGAACATCCAGCGCAATATCGGTTTTGGTCTCGCTAAGCTGAGCACGAGCGAAAGGCAAAAGCGTGTCGCTGCGCAATTGGAACTCGTCGGATTGCAGGATTATGCAAGCGCCTTTCCCCATGAGCTATCCGGCGGCCAACAACAAAGGGTAGCCCTCGCCCGCGCCATGGCACCCAATCCCGATCTACTATTACTGGACGAACCCTTCTCCAGCCTGGACAGCGAGTTGCGTGAGCAACTAGCAGCTGAAGTGCGTTTTTTACTCAAACAAAGAGACATCACCGCTATTTTGGTCACACACGATCAACACGAAGCCTTTGCGATGGCGGACCATATCACCCTGCTGAATGAAGGCAGCGTTGCACAGTCCGATACGCCCTACAATCTTTACCACACCCCCCTCAATGAATTTGCCGCCAACTTCATTGGCCAGGGCGCGGTGGTCGATACCGTAGTCAATGCACAGGGCGAGCTCGAAAACTCCATGGGCTCCCTGGACAAGGGCCACCCCTCCTGGACTGTCGGGGAGACATTGCGCATTTTGATCAGGCCGGATGATGTGCGGTATGACGAGAAAAGCCCCTTGGCACTCAAGATCACAACAAAGTCATTTCGCGGCGCCGAGTATCTCTATGAACTTGAACTGGAGGATAGGCAGCGTATACCCTGCCTCACATCAAGCCACGTAGATCTTCCCGTCGGTGGCTACCTGCCCATCACGTTTGATCTGCGCCAAGTGATTATTTTCCCCACAGTGAATACCTAAATTGTGAACCCACCGTCTAGCGTAATCAGCTGACCTGTCATCACGTCACTGCCGGTGATAATGGAAATAATACTGTCGGCTACATCCGCGGGTGTGGCGATCACGCTGAGCGGCGTAATGCCACGTGCAAACTCCTTCACATCTTCCCAGCTCTCGCCCCAACCATCACTGGCCCAACTGCCATCGATCAGCCCGGGACATACCGCATTCACCCGTATCTGATGTTCGCCCAGGGATTTGGCCAGCGTCCGGGTGAGGCTATTGAGCGCCGCCTTTGAAGCGCAATAGGCTATAGAGCTGCCATTGGTCGTCAGGCCGGCAATACTCGAGGTCATGACAATCTCGCCGCCGCCCTGCTTGGTCAGTTCCGGCACCGCGGCCCGGCTCATATAAAACGGCCCCATAAGATTGGTTCCCAGGGTAGTTTCCCAAATATCATCGGAGAGTAAATCCAGTGCCTTGTGATCCAGGTGCGTCGTCGTACCGGCGTTGTTCACCAGTATATCCAACTGCCCGAACTCACTGACCGCAGCTGCGACCAACGCAACACACTGTGCGTTGTCTTTAACATCTGCCTGAAAGCATATCCCCTCACCACCGGCTTCCCTAACCCTGGCGAGGGTCTTCTCGGCACCCTCTCGGGAGTTCGCGTAATTGATCACCACTTTAGCGCCCAGGCCAGCGAGTTGGACGGCGACTTCAGCGCCTACGCCGGAGCTGGACCCCGTGATGATTGCCACTTTGTTCAATGTATCCATGATGTATCTCAACTTTTTGCAATAGGACGCAAGAATAGCGCTATTTAAGCTGTATATTCAAATCCAGTGTTCTAAGCTAGGCCCAAAGCATAAACAAGGAGAAAACCTGTGTCTGATATTATTTCGTCACTTCAGGCCATACTCGATCCCGGTGGCGTCCTCACCGGCACAGACGTCTCTGGCCGCGCTGGCGGCTGGGCAGAGGGCCCTTGCGAGGCGTTGGCGGTCGTTCGCCCCCGTAATACGCAGGAACTGGCTACCATCATCAAATTATGCAACGAGTTAAACCAACCCGTGGTCACTCAGGGCGGAAAAACCGGTCTGGTTCGTGGTTGCGTGGCTGGCCCCGAAGAAGTCGCCATATCTCTGGAACGGATGAATGCGATTGAGGAAGTGGATACCGCCAACGGCACCCTCACCGTCGAGGCCGGCGTACCCTTGCAAGTGGTACAGGAGGCGGCCGCTGCGGCGCAATTTTATTATCCTGTGGATCTGGGCGCCCGGGGTAGCGCCACCATCGGCGGCACCATCGCCACCAATGCTGGCGGCAACCGTGTCATACGACACGGCATGACGCGGCAGCAAGTCTTGGGCCTGGAGGCCGTGCTTGCCGATGGCACGGTCATCAGTTCGATGAACAAAATGATAAAAAACAATGCCGGATACGACCTGAAACAACTGTTTATCGGCAGCGAGGGCACCCTCGGTATTGTAACCCGGGCAGTACTGAAGCTTGGCCCCGCGCTTAGCAGTGAACAGACCGCACTGGTAGCCTCTGACAGCTTTGAGAATATCATTGCCCTGCTGCAGTACTGCCAACGCGGTTTAGGCAGCCACCTGTGTGCCTTTGAGGTCATGTGGAATAACTATTTTCAGTTGGTCACGCAAGACGGCCAGTTCCAAAAAAAGGCGCCACTGGATCGTAACTACCCGTTCTATGTCGTCATTGAAGCCATGGGCAGTCATCAGGAAAAAGACGCCGAAACTTTCGAGCAAGTAATGAGCAATGCGCTGGAAGAAGGACTCATCTGCGATGCGGTGCTTTCGAAATCACAGACAGAACGCGATGCGCTCTGGGCGATAAGGGATAACATAGAAGCCCTCTCCTACCTGGCCCCCTTATTCATTTTTGATATCAGCCTGCCACTGAATCATATGGGTGAATACCTTTCCGAGATAGAGGAAAAACTCAAGCAACAGTGGCCAGAAATGCGCCAGTTGGTATTTGGCCATCTGGGCGATGGCAATCTGCACGTGGTGGTCACCGTCGGCAGCGACTCGCCGGAAGCACGACGCGCGGTCGAAGACACATTGTACCAGGCGCTGGAAGCCCGCGGCGGCTCGATTTCAGCCGAGCACGGCATCGGACTGGAAAAACGCGACTACCTGCATCACAGCCGCAGTGCCGAAGAGATAGCCCTCATGCGACTGTTAAAAACCACCATGGATCCAAAAAACCTGTTGAACCCCGGAAAATTGCTACAGATCTGACTGGGCGATCAACATTCGGCAGCGGTCACAAAGTATTTTGACTGCATGGCAGAACCCGGCAAATCGCGCGTCTTTAGTCTGGCCGTGATAGAAGCGGTAGTATATTTGCTGGATGATGACCGCATTGCGAAAATAGCCGTACACGCTGAAGAAGTCGAACTCTGATACGTCGGTCCCGGTTTGCTCTGCATAGTAGTCCAGTAACTCCTGCCGGCTGAGCATCCCGGGCGCATCACTGGGCTGTGCAATCAGCGCTTGTAGCTCCGGTGAATCATCCGCCTCGACCCAGTACGCCAAGGTATTCCCAAGATCCATCAAGGGATCGCCCAAAGCACTGATTTCCCAGTCGAGTACGGCGACAACCTCCATTGGGTTTTCTGCCGACAGGATGACATTGTCTATACGGAAGTCACCGTGCAGTATGGCCGGGCTATTTTCAGTAGCAGGCATTTTGTCCAGCAACCACTGCCGAACATCGTGATAGGGCTCTACATCATCTGTGAGTGCCTTTTCAAAGCGACCACTCCAGCCTTCTACCTGCCGTTTGATATAACCCTGGGGCCGCCCGAAATCCTCCAGGCCAATCGCCTTGTAATCGACCTGATGCAACTCGATTAGTTTGTCGAAGATCGACAGGCAAAGCTGCCGCGTATTCGCTGTGGAAAAATCCCAATCGGCGGGAATTTCCTTGTTAATCAGATAGCCCTCTACCCTGTCCATGACATAGAACTCTGAGCCTATGGGCGACGTCTCCTGCGCACTGTAATACAGCGTTTCCGGTACTGCCGGATAAACAGGTTTGAGTGAATTCATGATCCGGTATTCCCTGAACATGCTGTGGGCGCTTTTTGCAATCGTTCCGGTAGGTGGTCGTCGCAACACCAATTCTCGATTGTCGTACTTCAGCGAATAGGTGAGATTGGAATTACCACTGGGAAACTGGCTAATAATGGGGTTGCCCTGTAACCCCTCGATATTCTCCTTAAGGCAGCGATTAATCGCTTCCACATCGAGTTGCTCGCCTTCACGTACGTCAATGGTAGGGTTGGTCTCTGCACTCATAATTGGGCTCTGCCTCTCGCTAAGGGCTGTAATGAAATGTTCTGGTTCAAACCAGGAATTTGAACTTATAGTATGTTTACTGTATATTCAAGTATCTTTTCGGCTAATGACAACAGATAACCGCAGCGACTGGCTGTCACTTGCGAGACACCCCACGCCTGGTGTCCCGCGGTACACTGTTGCTGCCCCTATACTTTGACTTTCAAGAGGATTGCGCAATGCAGCAACTCACCGGAATGGATGCGTCTTTTCTGTACCTGGAAACACCCAACGCACCCATGCACATTTCAGGTTTGGCCATTTACGACCAATCCACAGCTCCCGGTGGCAAGGTACGGTTTAAAGACCTCATTGAAAACTACAACTACCGCATACGTGACCTACCACCCATGACCCGCAAGTTGGTAGAAGTGCCATTGAACCTGGACCACCCCTACTGGGTTTCCGATGGCCACTATGATCCCGAATTCCACATTCGTCACCTCGCGTTGCCGAGCCCGGGCGACTGGCGCCAGCTCTGTATTTTGATCTCTCGCCTGCATGCTAGACCACTGGACCGAAACCACCCCCTGTGGGAAGCCTATGTCATTGAGGGGCTGGATAACGTCGAGGGTGTCCCCAAGGGCAGCTTTGCGGTATTTTCCAAGACCCACCACGCGGCCATTGATGGCACCTCGGGCATGGAAATGACGGCGGCGATACACGATTTGTCTCCCGACTACCATGGCAACCGCGAACCCAGCGTGATCGAGGTGGACAGCCATCCCAGCAAGCTTGAGCTGATAGCCAGATCACAGCTTAACAGCATCAAAAAGCCCTTTAATTTTATTAGTGTTGCGCGCAATACCGTACCGGGCATGGCGAAAGCCTATAACAGGGCCCGCAAAGGCGAACTGCAGAAAGTTTCCGATATACCCCGAACACGCTTCAACGGCAAGGTATCCCCTCATCGCGTGTTCCAGGCTATCAGTGTTAATCTGGAAGACGTCAAGCGCATTAAAAATGCCGTGCCCGGTGCCACCGTCAACGATGCGGCACTGACCATCGTCGGCGGCGCATTGCGTAAGTACTTGAAGAAACATGGCGAGTTGCCCGAACGGTCCCTGGCCGCCATGGCACCGGTCAATGTGCGTACGGATGCTGACAAAGCCGGCGGCAATCTCGTCTCCGCCCTCACCGTAGAAATACGCACAGACATAGAGAAACCGATGGCGCGTTTGGCAGCAGTGCATGCCGGCACCCAAGACGCGAAAGAATACAACAATGCGGTAGGCGCCAAAGCCATGACGGACTACACGCAATTCATTCCCTCTACCCTCGCAGCACAGGCGGCCAGACTATCCAGCCGCTGGGGACTGATGAGTAGAATGAAACCCAATTACAACTGCGTTATCACCAATGTCCCGGGACCGGCCGTCCCCCTCTATAGCACCGGGGCTAAAATGGTGACCAACTTTGGCACCGGGCCCGTACTCGATGGCCTGGGCTTGTTTCACGCGATTGGCAGTTACTGCGGGCAGTTCATGATTTCAGCCACATCCTGCCGCGACATGATGCCAGACCCTGACTTCTACAGAAGCTGTCTACAGGAAAGCTTTGACGAACTGCTAGCTGCAGCGAAGAAAACAAAAAAGGGAAAATAGATGAAACCTCCCCATTGGTCGCTCGCCCTGAGTGAAGCGCCCCGTACGCTGATTGAACTGGCCAGCCTGGCGCTCACTAAACGTCACCTGGACAAACTGCCCCGGGGTGACGGTCACGGTGTCATGGTTATACCGGGCTTTATGGGTGACGACCCTTTCAACCAGTCCCTGGTGGATTTCCTGAACGGTCTGGGCTACCGGGCCAGCGGTTGGCAAATGGGCCGCAACCTGGGGCCGGGAAGTTTTTCTGCGGATGACCTCGCGGTCAAACTCGAGCGACTGGGACGTGCCGGGCGCGGCAAGGTTTCCCTGATCGGTCACAGTCTGGGCGGAATTTATGCCCGGGAAATTGCCCGCATGGAACCCGATACCATTCGCCAGGTCATTTCCCTGGGAACCCCTTTCGGCGAGGGACGCGAGAGTGGTTCAAACGCCAACCGCCTTTACAAGCGGCTGAATCCCAGTGATGCAGCCGACGCAGTAAAAGACGACCTGGCGATAGCGCCCCCGGTACCGACGACCTCCATCTACACCAAGGAAGACGGTGTAGTGAACTGGCGCACCGCCATTCAGAATAAGGACCACGAGCAGACACAGAACATCCAGGTTATTGGCAGCCACTGTGGGCTAACGCTGAACCCCGCCGTCTGGTATCTTGTCGCTAACCGACTGAGACAGGACGCCAGCAATTGGCAGCCTTTTGAGTCAAAGCTGTTTAATCACCACTGACCACGCGGAAGACCAGAAATTCATGAGCTATAACACCCTGCTGTACGTCGTCACAGACAACATTCTAACCCTCACCTTGAATCGGCCAGACCAGTTGAACTCCTTTACTGTCGAAATGGCCGATGAGCTAATTCACGCCTTCAATCGAGCGAGTGATGACGACGAAGTGCGCGCCATAGTGGTAACCGGTGCCGGTCGAGCGTTCTGCGCGGGCATGGACTTAAGCGGTGACGGTAACGTTTTTGGCTTGAATGAAGGCCTGAGCCCGACCATGGAAGACATGGAAACCCGACTGGATGATCCTGAGATCATGGCAGGTGTACGAGACACCGGCGGACAGCTGACTCTGGCCATATACGACTGCAACAAGCCCGTCATTGCCGCCATTAATGGTGCTGCTGTCGGCATTGGTGCCACCATGACCTGCGCCATGGATATACGACTGGCATCTGAACATGCGCGCATCGGCTTTGTCTTCAACAAGATCGGTATTACACCGGAGGCCTGCTCCAGCTGGTTTTTACCCCGCATTGTCGGTATTTCCCAGGCGCTGGAATGGACTTATACCGGCGACATCCTGAAACCAGAGGAAGCCCTGGCTGGCCGCTTTGTCAAGGCGGTGGTCCCTGCCGAACAACTGCTGGAAGAGGCCTATGTCATCGCCCGCAAAATAGCCGCTCGCAGTCCTGTGGCCATCGCTCTTTCCAGACAAATGATGTATCGCAACTCGGCCAAAGACCACCCCATTGAAGCGCACAAGGTTGACTCCCTGGCCATCTACTACACCAGCCAGACCAGCGGCAAAGAAGGGGTAAGCTCCTTCCTCGAAAAGCGCACACCGGAGTTCGCCGACAAGACCTCAACCGATATGCCTGACTTCTACCCCTGGTGGGATTAACGCAGAGCGAGGCTTCAGGCGCTAGCCCTCGGTCAGACCGGGTTTATGCGCCAGATCAGCTCTCAGGTGTTTCCCCGCCAGAATAAACATCACGATACCGAGCAATCCCACCATACCGACAATTAACATGGCATAGCGCAAACCATCGGTGCCGTAGATACCAGTGAGATAATCACTCAGTAAACCTGCAGTAAGCGGCCCCAGGCCCAGGCCGATCAAATTGAGTACAAAAAACAGAATGGCTGAAGCCAAAGCCCGCATCGCCGGGGGCACCAGTGCATGGGATATGGCCAGGCAGGGTCCCATATACGTATTAATGGCCATCGTGACAAAGAACATCAGCCCCAGGACCGCATAGGTATTGTCCATCAGTAGGTAGGGAAAACCCAAGGGTACGCCGATGCAGCCGGCAATAGCCGGTATCCAGACATACCAGCGCTTGTCGTTCCGGCCGTATTTGTCGGCAAGATAACCCCCCAGGAAGGTGCCCACCATGCCGCCTCCCCCGCCGAAAATGGCCAACACGACACCCACCTCGGCCACGCTGAGACCGTGGCTGCGCATCAGGAAAGAAGGCGCAAAGTTACCATTACCGTAGCCAACAAAGGCGCTTAACCCCGTGCCCGCAGCGATATACCAGAATGAGCGGTACTGCTTCAGTAGCGTGAGCGTTTCCTTAAGCGAGGGTTTGTAGCTGGCTTCCGCCGCGGACTCCCAGCGACCCCGCAGTGGTTCTTTGACCGTGAGGTAAAACACGATCGCAAACAGCACGCCCGGAATCCCCACGGCCATAAATGCGACCCGCCAGCCAAAGGCCTGGCTGACAAAGCCCCCGATCAGAAAGCCCAGCAGTACACCAAGGTGCACGCCCATGGAGTAGATCGACAGCGCCGTGGCCCGTTTTTCAGGCGGATAGTAGTCGCTGATCATGGCGTGTGCGGGCGGGCTACCCCCCGCCTCGCCGATACCCACGCCGATGCGGGCCAGCAGCAATTGCGTATAGTTGCCTGCCAGTCCCGACAGGGCCGTCATACCACTCCAGACCGTAACGGCAATGGCTATGATATTGCGTCGATTACCACGATCCGCCCAATAGGCGATGGGGATACCCGCGGTGATATACACCAGGGCAAAAGAAAACCCACTGAGCAGGCCTAATTGCACATCACTCAGCCCCATCTCGATTTTGATCGGTTCCTGCAGGATCACGAGAATTTGGCGGTCTACAAAATTGAGCGCGTAGGCAATGGTGAGCATGATCAATGCATAGCGTGCCACCTTGCTGGATGGGACAGTATCTGGTTCAGACGAATGCTCAATACTCACTGTGATTCCTTATTGTTATAGTACTCTAGGAAGAACTTATCAGCTTTGATGAGAAAATGTCAGTCACCCTGGAGACAGGAGCCAATGTGCTAGCCAGTGTAGGACAGATGGCACCGTCTCGTATGCGGATGGCACCTAATCACAAGATCAGCAAGCCAGATGCTATTAAAATTCTGGTCTCTATGAAATCGTCAGGACTCGACTATGACAGATAATACAATTCGAATTGGTGGTGCAAGTGGGTTTTGGGGCGATGCTGCGCGCGCAACCCCACAGTTGCTTGCGGAAGAGGGACTGGATTTCATTGTCTACGACTATCTCGCTGAGATCACCATGTCGATCATGGCCAGAGCCAGAGCCAAGGATGCCAGCAAGGGCTACGCGCTGGATTTCGTCAGCGCTGCCATGAAACCCAACTTACCGGAAATTGCCCGCCAGGGTGTGCGCATTGTCGCCAATGCCGGTGGGGTAAACCCCCAGGCCTGCGCCGCGGCATTGCGGGAAGTCGTCGCTGAACTCGGACTGGACCTGAAAGTCGCCTGCGTGAGCGGCGATGACCTACTGGACCAGGCCAGCGAGTTGGCCACACAGAATATCAGAGAGATGTTTTCGGGTGCCGAATTCCCGGAAGCGGAACGCCTGCAGAGCATTAACGCTTACCTTGGCGCATTCCCCGTGGCAAAAGCACTGGACATGGGCGCAGACATCGTTGTGACAGGCCGCTGTGTCGATAGTGCCGTAACGCTGGGTGCCTGTATCCATGCGTTTGGGTGGGGTACAGACGATCTCGACCAGTTAGCCATGGGCTCACTCGCCGGTCATATCCTCGAATGCGGCCCTCAGGCGACAGGTGGCAACTTCACCGATTGGGAGCAAGTGTCTGGCATCGATGACATTGGCTACCCTATCACCGAAATCAACAGCAACGGGGGATTCGCCTGCACCAAGCCGGAAGGGACCGGTGGCATCGTCACCGTCGGCACGGTGGCCGAGCAGATGGTCTATGAAATTGGCGACCCACAAGCCTATATGCTGCCCGATGTGGTCTGTGACTTTTCGACCGTTACCCTGGAGCAAACCGGCAAGGATACCGTGTGGGTGGAAGGCGCCAGGGGCCGTGCTGCCCCGGACACTTACAAGGTGTGCGCCACCTACGCCGACCAGTTTCGTGGCGGCACCTCCATGACTTTTTACGGATTCGACGCAGACAAGAAAGCGCGGGCTCTAAGCGAGGCCGTCTTCAAAGCGTCACGTAAAGTGTTCTCCACCTATGGCCTGGCCGACTTCTCTGAAACCAGTATCGAGTTGATCGGGGCAGAGAGCCAGTACGGGGGTTTCAGCAAGATTGAGGACTGCCGCGAAGTCGCGATGAAAATTGCGGTCAAACACCCGGATATGATGGGTATTGGCATTATGTTGAAAGAGTGTGTTGGCCTGGGCCTGGCGACGCCTCCAGGCCTATCCGGTTTCCAGGGGGCACGCCCCAAACCCTCGCCCGTGGTACGCCTGTTCTCATTTGCCCTGAACAAGAGCAAGGTTGCCATCCGAGTTGAAGTCGGAGACCAGACCGTAGACTGTTTGGATGTGCCGGGAGAAGCCCTCGACGTCGCTGCAATTCAGCGCCCCGAAGAGCCCGGTATCGATACCGCCCAGACACTGGTAGAAGTCCCGCTGATCAAACTCGCCTGGGGCCGCAGTGGCGACAAGGGCAACAAGGCGAATGTGGGCATAATCGCCCGCGAGGCCGAGTACCTTCCCTTTATCTGGGCAGCCCTGTCCGAGTCGGTTATCACCGAGCGTTTTGCTCATTTTTTGGAAGACTCCAGCGCAGGCAAGGTAGAGCGCTACCTGATGCCCGGCAGCAACGCCCTCAACATCCTGATGCACGATGTATTGGGTGGTGGTGGCATGGCCAGTATTCGCAATGACGCGCAAGGCAAGGGGTATGCACAGTTGTTGCTCGCCTGCCCCATTCCCGTTACACCTTCTATTGCAGAGAAAATTTCATGACTGTTTTCGCCTCCAAGATTAATACCGCCTCGGACACCTTCAAGCAAAATAGGGCCGAGATGATGGAACATATCGAGAAGCTGCAAATGCTCAACGGCAGAGCAGCGATAATCTCGGAGAAGCGCAAGCCCCGGTTTGACGCCAGGGGACAGTTAACCCCCAGGGAACGCATGGCCAGGCTGCTGGATCCGGGCATGCCCTTTTTGGAGGTCGGTAATATTGCGGGCTATCTACTCGATACGGACGACCCCGACAGATCGATCCCGGGCTCAACAGTCATCACAGGCATTGGCTTCATCTCCGGCGTTCGCTGCATGGTGGTCGTTGACGACAGTGGCATTCAGGCCGGCTCGCTGACCCGGGCCGGCGGCTACCGTATTACCCGGGCCGAAATAATTGCGCTTGAGCAGCGACTACCTTTTGTCCACCTGGTGGAAAGTGCCGGTGGTGACCTGCTCAACTACACGGTTGAAATGTTCACTTCTGGCGGCTCGCTATTTGGCAATCTTGCCAAGCTGAGTAAAGAAGGCATACCGGTAATCTCTATCCTGCACGGCTCGTCCACTGCAGGCGGTGCTTACATGCCGGGTCTGAGCGACTACGTGATAGGAGTGAAAGAAAACGGCCGAGCTTTTTTGGCCGGCCCGCCTCTGCTAAAGGCCGCTACCGGTGAGATTGCCACAGAAGAGGAACTGGGTGGAGCCGAAATGCACGCCACAACATCCGGGTTGGTAGAATACCTGGCTGAGAATGACGGCCATGCGGTGCAAATTACCCGTGAGGTAGTTAAGCGCCTGCAATGGAATGCGAACTGCGCCCCAGCACCCGACGCCAAGTATAGCGAACCGATATACGACCCGGATGAACTGGCCGGCGTCATCCCCTGCGACTATCGCAACCCCTATGACATGCGTGAGCTGGTTGCCCGTGTCGTAGACGGCTCGGACTTTCTGGATTTCAAACCCCGTTTCGGACCTGCAACCGTTTGCCTGCAGGCAGAAATTTTTGGTCAGGCCTGCGGCATTCTCGGTAACAACGGCCCCATCGATCCCGATGGCGCCAACAAGGCCACCCAGTTTCTGCAGCTGTGTGACCAGGCCAACATCCCCATGCTGTTCCTGCAAAACACCACCGGCTATATCGTTGGCACGAAATCTGAGCAGGCGGGCATGATCAAGCACGGCGCGAAAATGATCCAGGCGGTTCAAAATATCGAGGTGCCCCGTATCACTCTGATGACCGGGGCAAGCTTTGGGGCCGGTAACTACGGCATGTGCGGTCGCGGCTACGACCCGGACTTTCTCTATACCTTCCCACAGGCACACACCGGTGTGATGGGGGGCGAACAGGCGGCAAAAACCATGTCGATGGTGGCACGTGGCAAGGCTGCCGCTATGGGGCAAGAGGTCGATGAGGCGGCGATAAAAGGTCAGGAAGAATGGCTCGCACACCACTTCGATAAACAGTCCAGCGCCTATTACACGTCCGGGCACTTAATGGATGACGGCATGATCGACCCGCGCCAGACACGTAACATCCTTGGCTTCCTGCTGCAGACCGTGTGGGAAAAACGCAACCGCACCGTACGCCCCAACAGCTTCGGCATCGCCCGAATCTAACGACAGAATTGGAGACAACAATGAGCCAACTACCCGATACCACCGACTTAATCCTGGAACACGAGGGCAGCGTATTAAAGATCTGGTTTAACCGCCCGGATGCGCGCAATGCCCTGTCGGCCGAAATGGTGGAAGAACTGGAGCAGGTATTGGATGCTGTAAGAGATGATCGCAGCATTCGCACTATTGTACTGCGCGGCAAAGGCGGGTTCTTCTGCGCCGGGGGCGACATCAAGGGTTTTAAGTCCGGACTGCAGGGTGGTGAGCCAGACCCTGAAGAAGTCGCCCGGGGCAACCGCGGCTTCGGCGACCTGATGATCAAACTCAACGAACAACCCCAGGTTGTGATTATCCTGGTCGAGGGTGCTGCCATAGGCGGCGGCCTGGGTCTGGCTTGTGTCGGCGATGTCACGATTGTTACCCGGGATGCCCGCTTCCGTCTCAGTGAAACCAGCCTGGGTATTCCCCCGGCGCAAATCGCACCCTTTGTCACCGAGCGGGTTGGCCTGACCCAGGCCAGGCGTCTGATGCTGACCGGAGCGAAATTCAAGGGCGCTGAGGCGACCCAGTATGGCATCGCCCACATCATGGCCGAGGACAGCGAAGACCTGGAAATACAGTGCCAGGCGGTACTGGAACAAATTTCATTCTGTGCGCCCGGTGCCAATGCCATGACCAAGAGCATCGTCTTTGAAACCCTGCGCAAGCCCCGAGCCGAGGCGCTGGATTTTGCCTCCCGCGGTTTTGCCTCGTGCATGTTGAGCGAAGAAGGTGTTGAAGGCGTGAGTGCCTTTGTCGAAAAACGTAAGCCCAAGTGGGCAACCGAATAAATTCAGGAGTCTTTAATGACACGCTTTACCAGCATACTAATTGCCAATCGTGGTGAAATCGCCTGCCGCGTTATTCGGACTGCCAAAGCCCTGGGCTATCGCACGGTAGCAGTCTATTCCGAAGCCGATGTGGCAGCACCCCATGTGCAGATGGCGGACGAAGCCGTTTGCATCGGCCCCGGCCCGGTCGGCGAATCCTACCTGCTTGCAGACAATATTTTGAAAGCTGCGGCTGACAGCGGCGCGCAAGCCGTTCACCCGGGTTACGGCTTTCTCAGTGAGAATGCCGACTTCGCTCAGGCCTGTGAAGACGCAGGACTGGTCTTCATCGGCCCAACCGCCGAGTCCATTAACCTGATGGGTAACAAAGCCGAGGCAAAACGATTGATGATAGCCGCCCAGGTGCCCTGTGTACCCGGCTATGAAGGTGAAGACCAAAGCGATGCCTCGCTGCTTGCCGAAGGTGGCAAGATTGACCTGCCGCTGATGGTCAAGGCGGCAGCCGGTGGCGGCGGCCGCGGCATGCGGCTCGTCAACGACTACGCGGAATTACCCAACGCCATCAATCTGGCGCGGGCAGAGGCTGAATCAGCCTTTGGCTCCGGCGAGCTTATCCTTGAGAAAGCCATCATCAGGCCACGCCATGTGGAAGTGCAAGTTTTTGCAGACACCCAGGGCAACACCGTACATCTGGGCGAACGGGACTGTTCCGTCCAACGTCGTCACCAGAAGGTCGTCGAAGAAGCCCCCTGCCCTATCATGACCGAGGCGCTGCGCGCCAGCATGGGTGCATCGGCCGTGGATGCTGCCAAGAGCATTAACTACCGGGGTGCCGGTACCGTCGAATTCCTGCTGGACGAGAGCGGCGAATTTTACTTCCTCGAAATGAACACCCGTTTACAGGTTGAGCATCCGGTAACTGAAATCATTACCGGTCTTGACCTGGTTGAATTGCAGATACAGGTGGCACAGGGTGAACCCCTAGGGCTGGCACAAGAAGACATTAGCCTGAGCGGTCACGCGATTGAAGTACGACTCTATACCGAAGACCCCGCACAGGATTTCCTGCCCACGTCGGGTCCGGTGGACCTCTGGGAGCCGGCCTCCGGAGTGGGTGTCCGTATCGACAGCGGTATCTGCAGTGGCCAGGATATTTCGCCCTTCTATGACCCCATGGTGGCCAAGGTCATCGCTGGCGGACCCACGCGCGAAATCGCCCGATTACGGCTGATTGAGGCGCTGCATGAAACCCTGTTCTTCGGCACCAAAAATAACAAGGACTTCCTGGTTGCCTGCCTGCAAAAACAGGTCTTCATTGACGGCCTGGCGACCACGGCCTTCATCGCGGAAGAGTTTGCAGAGGGTGAAATTGCCGAGCCCGTACCCGGTTTTGCCGACAGCGCTGTCGCTGCTGTACTGGAAATAGCGCTTGAATACGAACAGGCCCAGAGCAGCAGTGTGTATGTCGCAGCCAATCTCAAGAACTGGTCCAGTGGCAGCCCTCTGGTATCACGCAAGCACTACGCCTTTGGGGAGCTGGAATACTCGCTGGCCGTGAGCCCGCTCGGTGGTGATCGTTATCGTGTGTTTGACGATGAACAAACCGTGGAACTGGCGTTACTGTCGCTCAGCGGCAACACCGCGCATGTCGGTATCGGGGATGCACAGCATACCGCCCGTTTTCACACCTCCAAGACAGGACTACTGTACGTTTCCATCGATGGACGCACAGCCACTTATCGCGACCTGATCCGGTTGGACGGTCAGGAAGTTCAAGGCAGTGGCGGAGGCAACATCATTGCCCCTATGCATGGCGTGTTGCTGGAAGTGATGGTGGCCTCGGGTGATACTGTCGCGGCGGGTCAAACCCTGGCCGTACTGGAAGCGATGAAAATGCACTACCAAATTGTCGCAGAAGCCGATGGCACTGTTTTGGAAGTGATGGCCGAAGCCGGTAAGCAGGTTGCCGCTGACGACCTGTTGATTCAAATTGAAGTGGCTGAATAATCTAAAAGGATCTCCATGATAGGCAATACTCGCTACCCAAAGCTTTTCTCTCCCCTGGACCTGGGGTTCACGCAAATCAAGAACCGCGCCATCATGGGCTCAATGCACACCGGCCTGGAAGAAGCCGAGGGCGGATTTGAGCGTATGGCGGCCTATTTTTCAGAGCGTGCGCGTGGTGGGGTCGGCATGATTATTACCGGCGGCATCTCGCCGAATGTTGAGGGCGGCGCAGGCTCGAAATTATCGACCGCAGAAGAAGCCGCCCAGCACCGGATTGTTACAGAGGCAGTCCACGCCGCGTCAGCCGATGTGAAAATCTGTATGCAGATACTGCACTCCGGGCCCATCGCCTACTCCGATAAATGTGTGGGACCGTCCGCTGTAAAGTCGCGCCTGTCCCCTATCACCCCCATAGCACTGGATGAACAGGGCATCGAAGAACAGCTGAGCGACTTCGCCAACTGTGCCGCCCGGGCTCAGGAAGCAGGCTATGACGGCGTGGAGATTATCGGCTCCGCAGGTTATCTACTCAGTACCTTTTTGGTGGAAAAAACGAATCGGCGAACGGACCGCTGGGGGGGTAGCTATGAAAATCGCATGCGTTTCCCGGTAGAAGTCATCAAACGTATTCGGCAAGCAGTCGGCGACGAGTTCATTGTCATATTCCGCATCGCAGCCATGGACATGCTGGATGGAGGGATGTCCTGGGATGAGGTAGTGCAGCTGGGTCAAAAGATAGAAGAGGCTGGCGCCAATATCATCAGCACACACTTCACCTGGCATGAAGCCTCTGTCCCCACCATTTCCACCCGCGTTCCCAGAGCAGCCTTTGCTGGCGTCACGGGTCAATTGCGCAAGGAACTCAACATTCCGACGATCACCAGCAATCGCATCAATATGCCAGAGGTAGCCGAACAGGTACTAAACGACGGCCATTCTGACCTGGTATCCATGGCGCGACCCATGCTGGCTGACCCTGACCTCGTGCTCAAGGCCCTGGAGGGCCGTGAGGACGAAATCAACACCTGCATCGCCTGCAACCAGGCCTGCCTTGATCATACCTTCACAGGGCGCGAGGTGAGTTGCCTGGTCAATCCAAGGGCCTGCCACGAGACGATCCTCAAATATGAAAAAACCTCGACGCCCAAGCGCATCGCCGTCGTTGGCGCCGGCCCTGCCGGTCTGGCCTATGCCACGGTCGCTGCTGAACGCGGCCACCAGGTGACACTGTATGACGCCGCGGAGGAGATCGGTGGTCAGTTCAATCTCGCCAAGCGCGTACCGGGCAAAGAAGAGTTTGAGGAAACCATCCGTTATTTCAACCGAATGATCGAACTGCACGGCGTCGACCTGCAATTGAGTACACGCGTCACCGCAGACGTTCTAAAAGCGTCAAGCTTCGACGAGATAATCATCGCCAGTGGTATCGCGCCGCGGGTACCGGATATTGAAGGAATAGACCACGCCAAGGTCATCAGCTATATCGACGCTATCAAGGGCACCCGACCCGTCGGCAAGAAAGTGGCCATCATTGGCGCCGGCGGTATCGGTTTCGATGTCGCGGAACTGATTCTCCACGCCGGGACTTCTGCGGCCCTGGACAGGGACGTGTTTGCCAGGGAATGGGGTATCGACTTTGAAAACCACCCCCGGGGAGGTGTCACCGGAGTCACACCGGTAGTCGCAAAGAATGACCGGGAAGTCTATTTACTGCAGCGCAAGGACACCGGCATAGGGCGAGGCCTGGGCAAGACCACCGGCTGGACTCACAAAATTTCTCTGGCGCGACGCGACGTGAAAATGATAAATGCGGTAAGTTACGAAAAGATCGACGACCAGGGACTACACTTACTGATCGATAACAAGCCTGTCACACTGACCGTAGATACCGTGATAGTCTGTGCCGGGCAGTTACCACTGCGCACGCTATATGATGACTTAGAGGACAGCGGGATAAATATCCATCTCGTTGGCGGCGCTTTCAAGGCGACCGAACTCGACGCCAAAGAAGCGATCAACCAGGCCTGCTATCTCGCAGCCGCAGTCTGAGGGTACCAGCATGAGTAAATCCATCCCCCGTTCCGGGGAAGGCAACTACGGCGCTGAAATGCTAAAAGCCAGGCAGGATTTCATTGAAGAAAAGACCCCCGCCAAGCTGAATCACACCAAGCAGTTTTCCTTTGATCCGGAAAGCATGGCAGGCAATGTGGAAAACCTCTTCGGCGTGGCCCAGGTGCCCATAGGTCTTGCGGGCCCGATGTTAATCAATGGTGAACACGCAAAGGGGGAGTTTTACGTTCCCATGGCCACGATTGAGGGCACCTTGATCGCCTCCTACAGCCGGGGTATGAAAGTACTCACAGAGTGCGGCGGCGTAACCACCACGGTCGTCGGGGAAGCCATGCAGCGCGCCCCTACCTTTGTGTTTGATTCCGCCAGAGAGGCCAGGGACTTCGGCCACTGGTTGACTGAGAATTTTGCCCAGATCAAGGCAGTCGCTGAATCCAGCACCTCGATCGGAAAATTGACCGATATCGACCACTACCTCGCTCATAACATGGTATGGACACGCTTTAACTACACCACCGGTGATGCCGCCGGGCAGAATATGACCGGCAAAGCCACCTTCCTCGCCTGCGAGTGGATTACCAAGCAAACGCCGACTCTGGTTCACTATATGCTGTCGGGAAATTTCGACACAGAAAAGAAAACCTCCTTTATCAACTCACTGAAGACCCGCGGCAAACGGGTCACCGCCGAAGTCACCATTCCTGCCAAGGTGCTAAAGGAAATGTTGAACATCAGCCCGGCCCAACTGCATTACGGCTACACCGCAAGCACGCTGAGCTCTTTTATGGCTGGTTCATCCAATAACGCAGCCCATCCCGCCAATGGCCTGGCGGCACTCTATATTGCCACCGGGCAGGATGCGGCCAATGTTGCCGAATCAAATCAATGCACGGTGTACAACAAAATGACCCGGGAAGGCGACTACTACTATTCCATCACCCTGCCCGCCCTGATCGTCGCCACCTATGGTGGGGGCACCGGCTTAGCTACACAACGGGAATGCCTTGAGATCATGGATTGTTATGGCCAGGGAAAAGCCTACAAGCTGGCAGAAATTGCCGCCGCTACGGTTCTGGCCGGTGAACTGTCACTGATCGCCGCGTCCAGGCTGGACACCAAAACGCGTAAGAACAGTTGGGTGGATGCCCACGAGGAACTGGGTCGGAACCGCTAGTAGCCTGTTCAAGTCTGTACAGGGGCCGTTAAAGCCCCCTAATCCTTAGCACTCAGGACTTTACGGCGAGAGTGTTCCATCAGTGCCCACAGGATGTTGCTGGAACTCACCTGCCCCACCAACTTGCCGTCCTCAATCACGGGACGACGGCGCTGACGGCTCTTTAACATTGCCTGCGCCACCTCAAGAATGCTGTCCCCTGGCCCACAGACGTTGGGTTCTGGCGTCATGACGTCCGCCACCAGAGAGTGCTCGGGGTCCCCATCATTATAAATCGCGCTCAGTATGCCCTTCAGGCAATCCAGCTCCGACAGCACGCCAACTGCGATACCCGTACCGTCTGTTACCGTTAGCCCGGTCAATCTATTTTCGAGTATCATCTCAACGGCCTGTACGAGATTGGCCTCGCTATGAATGGTCAGGGGGTTGCCATGCATACAATCATTGATTGTCATTGGCTGGGGCATAATAGATATCCTTGTATTTACTGAGTCAGGACCTTGATTTAAATGTGTAGAGCGAACATCCTGTGTTCTGGAGAGTCTATCGTATTCGAACAGCGATGCGAATAGGGGCCGGACAGGCCTCCAGGACACCCAGCCAAGCCCAACGACACTGCGAGCCCCATGTACAGACTAGTTAGCCCTCGTTCCAGCCTCCTCTACTCATTGATGGTATGCACCGCCCTGATGTCCAGCGCCATCACCCAGGCAGCTGAAAATTTCCCCAGACCAGAAGAACTCAAAGCCGATGTCGCCTTCTGGACCAGCGTTTATACCGACGTGGACACCAAAAGCGGTTACATCCATGACGCCTATGACCTGGCGGTGGTCTATGAAACCCTTGAGCTTACGGGCCGGCGAAGAGAGGACGAGCGACTAATCGAGGCCGCCAAAGGCCGTTATCGGGCCATTCTGGAGGGCCTGACTGAAAGCCGGGAGGGACAGGATGGGGAGCAACAGCGGGTACTGGCGCTTTGGGGTAGTGATGCCACACACTCTCAATTACGCAATGCCACCGATAACCTGCGATTCCAGCGTGGCCAATCCGACCGCTTTCGGGAGGGCCTGGCGCGATCCGGCGAATGGCACAATCATATCAGTGACGTACTGGCAGCAAAGAACCTTCCCCCTGAACTTGCCGCCCTGCCCCATGTAGAATCCTCCTTTAATCCAAACGCATACTCCAGCGTTGGTGCAGCCGGCATCTGGCAATTTACGCGCTCCACCGGGCGTCGTTATATGCACATTGATTACGTGATAGACGAACGCATGGACCCCTTTGTAGCCACCGACGCAGCTGCCCAGTTACTGGAACACAATTACCAGCTCACCGGCACATGGCCTCTGGCATTAACGGCCTACAATCATGGTGCCTCGGGTATTCGGCGCGCATCAAAGCAAATGGGCACCACCGATATCGCCCCCATAGTTCGCAACTACAAGGGCCGTTCATTTGGCTTCGCTTCGCGCAATTTCTATGTCTCCTTCCTCGCGGCCGTCGAGGTCAGTGAGAACCCCGAGCGCTACTTCTCTACGGTCAGTAAGAAGACACCTGTGGACTACGCGCAGGTAACCGTGCCCGATTATCTTGTTGTCGACTCGTTTGCCCGCGCGTTCAACACCGATCTGGAAGAGCTGAAAGAGCACAACCGGGCATTGCTGGACCCGGTTTGGCGAGGTAAAAAGCGTATTCCACAGGGCTACACCATGCGAGTACCCCGGGCAAACCTCTCGGACACACCAGAACAGCTGCTGGCCGCGATACCGGGTGAGGAGCGTTTCAGTGAGCAAACGCCGGATCTTTATCACAAGGTTGTTCCGGGCGATACGGTCTCCGAAATTGCATCCCGCTACGGTCACAGCATCAGGGATGTGGTCGCCATGAACGGTCTGAATAAGCGCTACCACATACGCATAGGGCAGGTATTACGTCTGCCGATAGGCGGCACTGTCAGCAGTGCAGAAGTCAACACCGCATCACCGCCCGAGTCACAGCAGGCCTCGATCGCTGTCGCCCCCGAACCACCCACCGTAGCGGCCGTGGGCCCCACAGTCGAGCCCGCAGACTCGGATGAACCGGCTATAATAGTGGGGGCCGAAATGACGGCGGACCCCAGTGACTACACCGTTGCACAGAACGACAGTATTGAAATTCAGGCCACGGAAACGCTGGGCCACTACGCCGAGTGGCTGGACCTGCGCGCCAGCCAGTTACGACACCTTAACGGCATGGCTTATGGGCGCCCCCTGGTAATCGGTCACCGGTTTAAGCTGGATTTCTCTCAGGTCTCACCTGAAAATTTTGAAAGCAGGCGCCTCGCCTACCAGCACGATTTGCAACAGAGTTTCTTTATGGCCTGGCAGATCAGTAACACCCGTAAACATGTCATCGCTCCAGGTGAATCACTGTGGGTGCTGACACGGCGGCAGTTCAAAGTGCCCATGTGGCTGCTGCGCCAGTACAACCCGGACCTGGATTTCGACAAGCTACATCCCGGCACGGTCATCCTGATCCCGGAACTGGTTGAAGCCTAGCGAACTTCGACCTGCACTGGAATCCAGCGATTAAGGATATAGGAAAGCGTGCCGCTCGAACGCATCATGCTCAGCGCCCGATTCAATTCGACTAACAGTTCATGTTCACCCGGGCGAATGGCCCAGGCCAGTTGTTCCTCTGTCAGGGGCTTATACAGGCTAATCAAGTCGCTGTTCTCCCCAGAGTTCGCCAACTGCCAACTGGTGGGGGCATCGTGAATATAGAGGTCTATTTTGTCGTTGCGCAGGGCGTCAAAAGCAGCATCTGCATTCTCATACCCACTGATGACAGCCTCTTTCAAATCACGCCGCGCAAAAGCTTCTCCGGTGGTGCCAGGTTCCACGCCCACGCGTATACCCTCGCTATAGATGGCCCAGGGCTGGGCGAAACGCGCGATTTTATCTTTGTGCATGATGGCCATCTGCCCCATCCGCAAATAGGGGTCGGAGAACATGACTTGCTCAGATCGGGCGGCGGTCATGCTAAAGCCTGACATGATGACGTCGATCTTGCCTGCCAGCAGGGCTGGAATGAGTTCATCGAACTCGACTTCCACCAGCTCTATCTTACGGTCAATGATCTTACCCACCGAGACGGCATTGTCAGGCTCAATACCCACCAGGCGTTTTTCGTGTATATAATGCAGGGGAGGATAATCGGCGGACATTCCTACGCGCAGGACACCCGCGGCAAGAGCAGAGGTGGAAATAGACAGCAATAAAACGAAACTCAGTAGTGTTCTCAACATGTTGTATCCTGTTTTCAATCCTTGACCATAGCAATTCAAATTCCAGTCTGGGAGTATCACCCAACCACTTTGTAGAGGCAATCTCATGACAGACAAATTCAATGCCATCGTCGCAGAAGACATCGATGGAAAAGCCCGCGCTTCCCTGAAATCAATCTCCCAGGCCGACTTGCCGTCGGAAGACATTCTGGTTCAAGTTGCCTTTTCTACTCTCAATTACAAGGACGGGCTGGCGGTATCCGGGAAAGGCAGGATCTGCCGTACGCTACCCCTGATCTGTGGAATAGACCTGTCGGGAACCATCGTTGAATCGCGCGACCCAAATTTCAAGCCCGGAGATCAGGTGCTGGTCAACGGTTTTGGCCTGTCAGAGACCCAAAACGGGGGTTACAGCCAATTTCAACGGCTCAAGCCGGAGTGGTTGGTCAGGGTCCCCCCTCCCCTCTCCCTGGAACAGTGCATGGCGATTGGTACGGCAGGCTACACCTCGATGCTCTGTGTACAGGCGATACAGGACCACGGCGTTCACCCCGAAGACGGGTCCGTCCTGGTTACGGGGGCCGCCGGCGGTGTGGGGTCGGTGGCCATCTCCTTGCTCGCAAAACTGGGCTATTCGGTCACCGCCGCCACCGGGCGCGTCGATGCCTCTTCTGACTTTCTGCGGGCACTTGGCGCCGAGGATATTATTGCCCGGGAAGAGCTTGCCAGAGACAGTAAGCCGATGGAGCGTGAAACCTGGGCCGCCGCTGTAGACAGTGTGGGCGATAAGGTACTGGCCACCGTTCTCAGCCAGACCAAATACGAGGGTATTGTGGCAGCCTGTGGACTGGCAGGTGGCATGGGGCTGCCAACGACCGTCGCCCCCTTCATTCTGCGCGGCGTGACGCTCAGAGGGATCGATTCTGTCATGGCTTCACAGGCACGCCGCCAGCGCGCATGGGACGCTTTGGCTGAGCTAACTGACCTTGACGCCCTGAACCGGATTTACCGGGTAGAGCCCATGTCGAGCTTGCCTGAACTGGCGAACCAGATTATTGCGGGAGAGATTCAGGGGCGAGTCGTGATAGATGTAAACGCATAGCCTACCTCGCCAGACTCAGGAAAATTCCTTCTCATGCAGCCACGCGGCATGCTTGGGGGCTTTCTTGGTGACATCCCACTCTTCAATCATTTCCGGGGCCACCTCCTTGAGGCGTTGCAACATACCAGGCTCGGCGGTATTGGCTGCCAATTCCAGACGATGGCCATTGGGGTCAAAGAAGTAGATTGATTTAAAAATAGCGTGATCCGTAGGACCGACAACGTCCAGTCCCTCTGCCTCCGCCTTCGCTTTTGCCGCAAGTAAAGCGGCCATATCTTCCACCTCAAAAGCGATATGCTGGACCCAATCCGGGGTATTCGGGTCTTTCTGCATCGGCGGTGAGTTGGGTATCTCGAAAAAAGCCAGGACATTGCCCATACCGGCATCCAGGAAAATGTGCATATACGGGTCGGCGGCCTTCGTAGAGGGTACGGAGTCCTCCGCTATCGCCAATTGAAAATCCATGCCCATCACTCGCTGGTAGAACTCAACGGTTTCCTTTGCATTGTTGCAACGGTAGGCCACGTGGTGAATGCGTTTGATATTCATCGTTTTCGCCTCAGTCGCTGCTTGCGCCGCTGATCACGCCGCGGTTGATCTGGTCCCGCTCTATCGATTCGAACAGGGCCTTAAAATTACCCTCCCCAAAGCCCTCATCCCGCTTGCGCTGGATGAATTCGAAGAAAACCGGTCCGATGAGAGTCTCGGAGAAAATTTGCAGCAAAATCCTGGGGTCCTCATCTTCCGTGGAACCGTCGAGTAAGATACCCCGGGACTGCAGTTTGTCTACCGGTTCGCCGTGTCCGGGTAAACGGGTTTCCAGCATTTCATAATAGGTGTCAGGCGGTGGCGTCATAAAGGGCACACCGCGCGCCTTCAGCATATCCCAGCTGGCAATAATGTCGTCGGTTTCAAAGGCAATATGCTGTATACCCTCGCCGTTGTAGGCCATCAGGAACTCTTCGATCTGACCCGTAGTCTGTGAGGCCTCCTCATTCAGTGGGATACGAATGAGTCCGTCCGGTGCGGACATCGCCTTGGATGTCAGGCCCGTATACTCGCCTTTGATGTCGAAGAAGCGGATCTCGCGAAAACTGAAAATCCGCTCGTAGAAATCGGCCCAATAGGCCATACGCCCGCGATAGACATTATGGGTTAAATGGTCGATAACCTTGAAACCACAGCCCTCAGGATTGCGATCCACGCCCTCTATAAACTCAAAGTCGATGTCGTATATAGACGCGCCATCTGCATAGCGATCGATGAGATATAAGGGAGCGCCGCCTATACCCTTTATCGCAGGTAGTCTGAGTTCCATCGGACCTGTAGGAATATCGATGGGCTGGGCACCCAACTCCAACGCCCGGGTGTAGGCCAACCGGGAGTCCTTGACCCTGAATGCCATACCGCAAGCTGAGGGGCCATGCTCTTCAGCAAAATAGGCCGCATAGCTGTCGGGCTCGTTGTTGATTATGAAGTTGATGCCGCCCTGTCGGTAAAGCACGGCTTCTTTGGTGCGGTGCCTGGCCACCAGTGAGAAACCCATGAGTTCGAATACCGGCTCCAGGACACCTGGCGTAGGCGAGGCAAACTCGACAAACTCAAAACCTTCAAGGCCCATCGGGTTTTCAAACATATCTGACATCGGTATCTCCGGAAGCTATTTAGAGATCGACCACCTTACGCGGTCGAGCTTAGTTACACATGAAACAATATTAGTTTCATATGTAACTACTGTCAAGTGCGATCTGAGCCATGGAGCCCCTGGGCACTGCGGATTGTGATGTGTGGCAGAATGTAATACCCACGCATGTCGCCGAAAACCATCCGCTGACAGATGATGCCGCTTGGCTAGGCGTTATAGGCCAGTGGAGGTAAACTCTCAAACGCTAGCTTTATCAATGGAGACTGCGGTGTTGAAATACATTCGAAACCTGAGAAGCCCCTTTTTCCTGCTGTTGCTTATTATGTCGTGTCCACTGCCTGCGGCTGTTCCCGCGAGTGAAAATAAGCCCAATATTCTTCTGGTTGTAATGGACAATTTCGGCTACGGAGAAATTGGGGTTTATGGCGGCGGTGTATTACGAGGGGCCGCAACCCCCAACATCGATGGCCTTGCCGAAGAAGGTTTCCAGCTTACGAATTTCAATGTTGAGGCCGAATGCACCCCATCGCGCTCAGCGTTAATGACCGGTCGTTACGGGATTCGTACCCGGCAACGGCCGGATGGTCCACCCAGAGGTATCTGGTACGGTATTACCCAGTGGGAAATCACCTTGGCTGAGATGCTGTCAGAGACCGGTTACGCGACGGGCATGTTCGGAAAATGGCATTTGGGAGATACCGAGGGCCGTTACCCCACGGACCAGGGCTTCGATGAGTGGTTTGGCATCCCCAACTCATCAGATCAAGCCTTCTGGCCCGACAGCGATAGCTTTCAAAAGGACGCAGGCGTCAAGTTCACCCACGTCATGACCGCGAGGCGAGGCCAGAAGCCCCAAGAGCAAGCGGTCTATGACCGCGCCAAGCGCGCGACCATAGACCGGGAAATTACAGATCACGCTATCGACTTTATCAAGCGCAGCGCCAAAACCCGGCAGCCTTTTTTCGCCTATCTGCCGTATACCCAAACTCACGAACCGGTGGACGCGCATCCCGACTTTAAAGGGAAGACTGGAAACGGAAGTTTTGCAGATGTCCTGGCGCAAACCGATGCATATGTGGGCGAACTCCTGGATACGGTTGACGCGCTCGGACTCAAAGACAATACCATTGTCATCTTTACGTCCGACAATGGTCGCGAAGGCGTAAAGAGATCCTTTGGCTTCACCGGCCCCTGGCGAGGGACAATGTTCTCACCCTATGAGGGCTCATTGCGTGTGCCTTTTCTGATTCGCTACCCAGGGAAGATTCCTGCCCGGCAAGTCTCAAATGATATTGTCCATCTGATCGATCTATTTCCCACGCTGGCAAATTTTGTTGGCGGTGAGATCCCGCAAGATAGAATCCTCGATGGTGTTGATCAATCACAATTCCTGATGGCAAAGTCTTCGAAGTCTGCCAGGGAATCCGTGATCATTTACATCGGTAATGAGCTTTTTGGTGTGAAATGGCGCAATTGGAAGATGCTGCTCAAGGAAATCGACGAAGAGAGCTATACGATCCAAACTATGGCCTACCCATCTATCTACAACCTGATCGTAGACCCAAAAGAAGAAGAGCCGGAAATGTTCTATCTTGATGACACCTGGGTAGATGTTCCCCTATGGAAAGTCATCGAGGAGCACGAGGCATCAATTGAGCAGGACGCCGGCGCTCCGGGCCCGTAGGTACAACACAAACACAGGTACAACACGGAGATCACCCATGTATATCAATGAGAAACTGACTGAAACGCCCGTCCCGATGGATGAATTCGACATCACCCATATAGCTCGCATTGCCAACGATCTTCTCGCGACAATCAATGAGCCAAGACGGCGTCAAATTCTACTTAATTTTCGGGACCACGCGTTGGCGGAATGCCATGGTGATACAGCCGCCCTACTCGCCACCTGCAGCCAGAAAAGTCAACGCTACGAAACTTTCGGTGCAGGGGATGAATTCAGCGCCATGCAGCCACAAAACTATGAACAGCTCTGTGGCTACTACGGCGCACTGGTCGACATGAATCAACACGTCATCCACTTCGAATGCGAAAAACTGATTGTCGGTGATGACGAGTTGGTTATCGAAGGCATTGTGCATCAGTTGCTGGATGGTAAGTTTTGCCGCGAATTGCACGGCATTTCAGGTCTTGAGGATGACGCTGTCTATCAAAGTTCGATGCGGGTTCTGACTATTTTCGTTTTCGATGACGACGGACTGGGGTGTGGTGAGCAGAGTTACAGTAGCAGCCTTAAGCCCGAACACCTGACTTTGGTTAAAGCCGACGAAGTGCCACAGCAATATTTTTCAGGCCCAGGCAATGTGGCAAAATTCTACCAGGACAACCCGGGTTGGCTTCGAGAGTGACGCACATGTGCAATACTAATGTGCAGCATGGAATGGCGACAACAGACGATGGTGTTCGCATCGCCTATCAGGTTTCCGGACAAGGCCCGGCGTTAGTTTTCTGTCATGCCATGGCGAATGATCAACAAATGTATGACCAACATCGTGATCTGTTTTCGAAGACACATACCTTCATTACATTCGATCAACGAGGCTCTGGCAGCTCGGACCATCCGCCTTTCGAGGAGGGGCCTGATAGCTCATACACTATTGAAAAATTCGGCGAAGACCTCGAATCCGTTCTGGATACACTCGGCATTGAGCGCGCCAGTATTCTCGGCTTTTCTATGGGCGCTATCGCCGCGCTTACATTTTCCATCCGGTGGCCGGCTCGTGTCGATCGTCTTATCCTCGCTTCAGCTATGGCGTCACGTTTACCGCAGCCAATTATTGATCGAGCGCGACTGGTCGAAGGTATCCTTGAGACCAAAGGCATTAATGCAACCTACGACTTTTACTTCTCTGGCATGCTGTTTGATGGAATTTCGGAAGACAACGATATTCAGGAGAAAATCGCACTCGCCAGAGCAAAGGCTACGCCACACGGTTTTAAAGGCTGTTTTCGTGTGACAATCGACCGTCCCTCACTCGTCGATGAGCTGGGCGTCATTCAATGCCCTACGCTCATTCTAGTGGGGGAAAAAGACACACACTACCTGGCAGAAGCCGAACTGCTGGAACGAACGATTTCCGATGCGAAGAGAGTGGTGATGCCGAATGTGGGTCATCCAATGGCGGTTCAGGACCCACGGGCTTTTGAAGCCGAAGTCATGGCCTTCATTTCATGAAACTTCCGTCGGTCTAGCCGGTCTTCTGGCACTGCTCCAATATGGGTAACATCCAGGGTTTGTTTAAACGAATTTCCTCATCCGTCAAGCCGGTCAGCTCATAGGGTAGTACAAGCCAATCATCCGTCTCATGCAGGTAAAAATCCGGCACCCTGTCGGTCTGGTTGCGGCTGGGTTTGTAGTACGGCATGGCCAACCTGAGGTCTGCCGGCATATTGCGTTTGGCCTTTGACTGCAGACGATTAATTACTGCTTCGACATTGCGACCACTGCTGTAGACATCGTCCACTATCAGCAGCGAGTCTTCCTGGTTCACATTTTCGAGCAGGTATTGAAGGCCGTGTACCCTGATTTCGTCGCCGGAATCCAGGCGCGCCAGATAGTCATCCATACCGCGGTAAGACGTTCGTATCGCAATGTGATCGGTTTCCACCCCCAGGTACTGCAGGCATTCCTGAACATAAATCCCCACAGTAGAACCGCCGCGCCAGACACCGACAATGAAGTCGGGACGGAAGCCACTTTCATAGATTTTTACTGCAAGGCGGTAGGAATCGTTTAGCAACGATTCTTCGTCGATATATTGCTTTTCGAGATGCTGGTCTTCCGTCACGGATATTTCCTCTACACTTCTGGCCTGACGTGACTATACTACGTCTCCGGCGCACTTAACCACGCCGATTTGGACCACAGGGATATTCGATGATTACAAAGACCTACCTATCTGCCCAGCAGTTACTGGAGGACTCTTTTAAGCTGGGCGCCCGAATTCTGGCGGATGGCTTCGAACCTACGATTATTACGGCCATATGGCGCGGTGGTACCCCCATGGGTATTGCGGTTCAGGAGCTACTGGAATACAAGGGGGTCAAAACAGATCACATCGCGATACGTACGTCCTCATACAGCGGCATCGATGGCCGGTCCTCGGAGATTCGCATACACGGTATGAACTACCTGATTAAAAATGTTCGCCAGGAAGACAAACTGCTGATTGTCGACGATGTATTTGATACCGGCCACACGATTAATGCCGTCATCAATCACTTACAGGAAAAAGCGCGCTTGAATACGCCCCACGATATTCGCGTTGCCGTGCCCTACTACAAACCCACCCGTAACCAGACCGATAGAGAGCCTGATTACTACCTACATGAGACTGAAGATTGGCTCAAGTACCCCCACTCACTGGAGGGCCTCAGTAGCGAGGAGCTAGCCGCCAATCGCCCTGAGTTGTACAACATCATCAAAGATCATTTGTAGGCCAGCTCGAAGGCCTCTACAAACGCGTCAAGGCTGTCGACCGGAAGGTCATTGATACCTGCTGCCGCCGCCCTGCCCCCACCTGTGGGGAATTGCATGCACAGCTGAGCCGCACCCTGCTTATTGCTCATGGGTGCTCTGACACTGACCAGGTAGTTGCCGTTGCTCTTTTGCGTTAAGACTGCATGCGCACGATCGGGGTTCCCGGTGGCCAAGTCGTTACTATAGACACCGCTGACACGGCGGGCCCAGGCTTCATCTGGCAGAGAAAACACGGCGACCTTTTCAGTGACGTGATTGGGCTGAAGTTGCTCAGCCTGACCCATGTCATCCCGGTAGCCATCGCTCAATTTCGCGAAATCAGCGGATGAGTGGACAAACTCCAGGGAGCTCTCGGCGAGATAGAGCTTGCGGTACAGGTCCTCGGGGTCGAAGTGTAAATCCGCGATTGAGGGGCCGTAACCGTTATAGTTTATGTAGGTACCCAGCTGTTCAAGTGACAACAGGTCCCCGGCTGATAAATCCAGGGGCTTGGCCAGACTGCGGGCGGTGTCTTTCAGGTTATCCCCGAAGGCACCGGTGACCGCCCAATCCAGATAGGCGCCTTTAAGATGGCCATTGACCAGAGCCGCCGTACAGACATCGGGCGATTCGTTGATAATGGCCGTAAGATTCGGGTGATCGGGAATGTCCCCCGGGAAATGGTGATCGACGTAGAACACCTGAGCGTCCTGCGCCAATACCTTCTCCAGAGCGGCGCTGTTTTTGTCCATAGAGACATCCAACACCGTAATCTGGTCACCCGGCGCAGCATCGACCCTGGCAAGCAGGTTAATGTCGCGCTTAACACCGGTCACCAGGGTCGCATTACGAGGCTGGTCTTTGCGCAATTGAATCAGGGCGCAAATACCGTCTGCATCCCCATTAAACAGGTCAAAATATGCCATTCTCGTATGCTCTCCCGATCAAAGTTAGCCGTGTAAGTGTCCGAAACCTTCGTCGTAGTCTTTCATCGACGCGGCGATAACCTTCAAGGCTTCCTCGCGACCATAGACATGATCAACTTTGATATCGATATCCTTACCCGGAATCATCTTGTAGGTACGGAAATAGTGCTGCAGGCGCTCGGTCTTGATCGCGGGCAAATCTGAAATATCGTGGACATCGCCCCAGATATTGTCACCTTCCAATACGGCAATAATCTTATCGTCTGCTTCGCCGTCATCAACCATCTGAATACCGCCAACAACACGGGCTTTCAACAGAATGTCAGAACGGGTAATCAGGCGCTCGGAAAATACGCAGATATCCAGTGGATCACCATCGGCTACGTCCACATCGTCACACATAGCAGCGACATGTTCACCGCAGTACGTCTGGGGAATGAAGCCATAGAGGGCCGGGGGGCTGGAGGTGGTACGCTGTGGGCGATCTACCATCAGAAACCCGGATACCTTGTCTATCTCGTACTTCACCACATCGCTGGGAGTGATTTCGATATAGGCTGTGACGATATCTGGTTGGTTTTCATCTGGAATCGCTTTCAGGCCGTGCCAGGGGTGACGACGCCAGCGGTTATACTCATTGTTCTCATACATAGTCATACTCCTCAATAGCTAAAGCAGACACCCCGGCATTGATGAACAATGCCGGTAGCGCCTGCAAAAAGTTTAGATCGGGTGGGTCTAGCTGTCCAAAGACTGGTAGTAATCCGACAGGATCTTGGCCACTTCGGGGCGGGAAAACTCAGGGGGTGGCGCAATACCTTTACCCAACATCTCCCGTACAGCAGTGCCAGACAGCAGGACAAAGTCCTCCTTGGAATGGTCTGGTGCGTCTTTCATCATAACGACCTTGTCCAGTTTTTTACTGTAGGCGGTATGGTCTGCGCGGTAAATCTCCAGCTCCAGTGATCCAGCAGGCACTTCTTCATCGAAGATAGTCTGGGCATCAAAGCCTCCGTAGTAATCACCAACACCGGCGTGATCCCTACCGACGATCAGGTGGGTACAACCACTATTCTGGCGGAAAACCGCGTGCAAAACCGCTTCGCGCGGTCCCGCGTACAGCATGTCAAAACCGTAGCCGGTAATCATCACTGTATTGGCCGGAAAGTAGATGTCGACCATTTTGCGAATAGACGCGTCACGCACATCAGCAGGAATGTCACCTGGCTTCAGTTTGCCCAACAGCATATGAATCAGGATACCGTCGGCATCGAGATCAGCCATGGCCATACGACACAGTTCTTCGTGCGCACGGTGCATAGGGTTACGAGTCTGGAAGGCAACCACTTTGTTCCAGCCATTGGCAGCGATTTCGTCGCGAATCTGAACCGCGGTACGGAACGTTTCGGGGAAGTCAGCCTGGAAGTAGGAGTAGCTCAGCACCTGAATGGAGCCGGACAACAAAGTACGACCCTGGGCCTTCCAAGTGGCAACACCTGGGTGCTTCGGGTCCAGTGTGCGGAAAATCTTTTCCGCCATAAAGTCCATCTGCTCATCGCTGACACTTTCAACGGCATCGACATCCATCACGGCCAGAACCGGGTTGCCTTCGACATTGGGGTCGCGCAAAGCAATACGACTACCCGCTTCAATACCCGCTTCGTCGGTAAGATTTACAATGGGCACAGGCCAGAACAGGCCGTCGACTGTGTGCAGCTTCTCAGCGACGCTCAGCGAGTCAGCCAGGTTCATATAACCTGTCAGAGGATTAAAGTAGCCTGCGCCCAGCATGACAGCGTTGGCCGCTGCTGCAGAATTAAGCAACAACGAAGGCAGGTTCTCTGCTTCGCTGGCCAGGGCTTCACGTGCCGCCTGATCCGCGACGTAACGGGCATCCAGTTGTTCAGAACCGTGGGGTTTGATCATGGTGTTACTCCTGTATTCAAAATCGGATTAGTAATGGGGTTCAAGCCGGGATGATGCCGCGTTCACGCAGTACCGACAGAATGGCCTGTACCTCTTCCGAAAGGCTTTGCTGATCTGAATGCAGGTGAATCTCGGGATCTCTTGGCTCCTCGTAAGGGTCGTCGATGCCGGTAAAGTTTTTGATCTCACCCGCTCTGGCTTTCTTGTACAAGCCCTTGGGGTCGCGACTTTCGGCCGCTTCCAGAGAGCAATCTACATAGATTTCGATAAAGTCCATACCAGCCGCTTCGTGCAGGGCCCGCACTTCGTCACGGTCAGCAGAATAGGGACTAATAAAGCTACTGAGGGCAATAACACCGGTGTCCACGAACAGTTTGGCGATTTCTCCAATCCGACGGATGTTCTCAGTACGGTCTTCGGCGGTGAAACCGAGGTTTTTGTTAATGCCCAGACGCACATTATCGCCATCCAGACGATAGGACAAAATGCCCAGTTCGTTGAGGGTGCCTTCCAATTCAACCGCCACAGTGCTTTTGCCACTGCCAGAGAGGCCTGTAAACCACAGGGTAGCGCCCTTATGGCCCAGTAATTTCGTGCGGTGCTCGCGGGTAATATCGCCTTCATGCCAAGTAACGTTTGTCGCTTTCTGGTCAGCCATTTTCCTTTCCTCTTCAAGAGTTTACTGTTCAGTGCTGTTCACAAAATCTGGCGGCAAGAATAGGCGCTTCCAAACCATATGTAAATCAGGATATTATGGATGTAGCTATCGGTTTTACCGGTAGCAGGTAGTTTCTCTCACCCAACCCCGGATATCGACTCATGCGCTTCACTCTCAGACAGTTACAGATCTTCCTGGCGGTGGCAAAACACCAGAACATCTCCAGGGCGGCAGAGAGCCTGCACATGTCCCAGTCCGCTGCCAGTGAGGCCCTGCTAAACCTCGAGCACACCTACGAAATCGCCTTATTCGACCGCCTGAGTAATAAACTGACGCTGAATGCCATCGGCCAGACCATGCGCATGGAAGCCGAGAACCTGCTGACCCACTGCCAGCGGTTCGAAGAGGTCCTAAAAGACCACAAAGACGTGGGACATTTGAAAGTAGGTGCCAGCTTCACCATTGGTAATCACCTGGCCACGCGCTACCTCGCTGGCTACCTCGAGGAATATCCAGGCGCCGATGTGCAGCTCGATATTGCCAACACCCCGGAAGTGGTCTCGAAGGTACTCAACTATGAGGTCGATGTGGGAATGATTGAGGGTGAAGTCCAACACCGGGAGCTGGATCTTATCCCGTGGCATGAAGACGAACTGGTGGTGTTCTGCGCTGCCAACCATCCACTGGCGCAAAAAAAGACTCTGCAAACCCGTGATATCAAGGACGCTATGTGGATTATGCGCGAACCGGACTCAGGTGCCCGGCACACCTTTGAAAGAGCCCTGGCAGGACTGCTCCCGGACATTAATATCTACCTGGAATTCAAGCACAATGAGGCCATCAAAAACGCGGTGGAGTCGGGGCTGGGTATTGGCTGCCTGTCCCGTATCGTGCTGCAGAAAGACTTCGCCAACGGACACCTGGTGCCGCTGAAACTACCGAAACGGGATATGCGCCGCAGCTTCTACTTTGCGCTACCGAAAAAGCGCTTGCATGCCGATGCGGTGAATTCCTGGATGGCGACCTGCAGGGCAATGGATGTCGCACCGAGAGTTTGATCCCGGTCTGCAGGTTAACCACGCGGAGTACGGGGGCTTGCTTGGGGGAGAATATCCCTTTGGTGAGCCATCAAGATGCGCGGTCGCGCGTCAGGCCACCAAAGGGATATTCTCCCCCAAGCAAGCCCGCTCACTGAACCCAATCAACAACCCAAACCAAAAAGAACCCGTTATTGAGACGCCGAATCGCCAATAACTTCCGCCTTATGCCCCCCTTTCGATCGATCGTAGATCCAAATCAAGCCAAACACGGGCAGCAGAATAATGGGAACAATCGCAACTGACTGGAAGGAGGCCACCGAAGCATATCGAACCACTTCTTCCATCGCCTCCGGAGACAGGCTAGCCAGGTTGGCAGCGCCTCCCGCCGCTTCAGCCTTAGCTGAATCGAAGATCGCTCCCATCTGCGGGAGTACGAACTGAATTGACATACCACCGGCAAAGCCCATCAAACCCATCGCCATAGCGCCGCCCCGAGGAAAACGCTCGGAGGTAATCGCCAACATGGTGGGCCACAAATAACACACGCCAACACCCCAGACCGTAGCCGCCGCAAATGCCGTCAACGGTGATGTCGATATGCTGAGGGCGTAAAGACCCAGACCCGCGAGTAGACAACTAATAAACATAAGCCCTATCGGGGAGGTGCGCGCCACGATAGGCCCGGCAAAGTGACGCATAACGAACATCAGGGCACTGACATAGACCAGCAGTATGATGCCCTGCATGCCCACAATATTGGACAGGGCAATATTGACCCACTGCCCCGGCGCAAGTTCGGCGGCAGCCGTCGCGAACATACACACCCAAAACACCCAGAACAGCGGCCGCTTGAGCAGCTCGCCAAACATCTCCCCATAACCAACCCCTGCCGCAACACGCTCAGTCACAGGAAAGACAGAACCGGCGACCATCCAGGCCAACACCAGCGCCGGTATCATCAGCACAAACATATTCAGTTCCCAGGGCAGCCCTACGGCGCTGATTAATACGCCCAACAAGCCACCGACGACAATACCCGCTGGCCACCAGGAATGAAGAATATTCAGGCGGTGGGTTTTCTCCTCGGGATAGAGTGCCGCCACCATAGGGTTGGAGGCTGCTTCAACTGCGCCCCAGCCCAGGCCTGTCAGCAGCAAACTGACTAACACCAGGTTCTGGACCATGTCACCCACCGGCAACACAGCAGCCGCCAGCAAGCCTGCAGAACCCCCGACATAGCCCAGTGCGGACAACAGCAACATACGTTTCATGCCTATGATGTCTACCAGCGCGCTGCCGAACAGCAAGGTCAGGGCGAAGCCGGTAAACGTCGCTCCCAATGCCTCGCCCAGCATGGACGCAGAGTTCACCAGGTCAATCTTGTCGTAAATATTCGCCTGCAAATCCGGGGCGATATTGGCTCTTACCGCAAAGCCCAGACCAATCATAAAGATGGACAGGTTGCCCACGTAATAAAGGCGCTTGCGATCCAGTGGTATATCAGTCATCCAGCTTTCTCCCGTTTCTCTTATTATTAGTACGACTACAGACCGAGTATACGCCTGTTTGTGGCTTCATCGGCGCCGCCGCCGGCAAAATCATCGAAAGCCCGATCGGTAGTCCGAATGATATGGCGTTCAATGAAGGGGGCCCCCTCTCTTGCGCCATCTTCAGGGTGCTTGAGGCAGCACTCCCATTCAAGTACTGCCCAGCCTTCATAGTTGTACTTGGCAAACTGGCTGAAAATACCACTGAAGTCCACCTGGCCATCGCCCAGGGAACGGAAACGCCCGGGGCGGTCAGTCCAGCCCTGGTAGCCGCCGTAAATACCACTTTTACCGTTGGGATTAAATTCCGCATCCTTCACATGGTACATCTTGATACGCTCGTGATAAAAATCGATAAACTGGAGATAGTCCAGTTGTTGCAGCACAAAGTGGCTGGGGTCGTAGAGAATGTGACAGCGCGAGTGGTTTCCGGTGGCTTCAAGAAAGCGTTCAAAAGTCACCCCGTCATGCAGGTCTTCACCCGGGTGAATTTCGTAGCACAGGTCAACACCCGCTTCCTCATAGGCATTGAGAATAGGCAGCCAACGATCGGCCAGCTCGCGAAAGCCGGTTTCTACCAAGCCCTCCGGCCGTTGGGGCCAGGGGTACATGGTGTGCCACAACAAGGCACCGGAAAACGTGGCGTGGGCGTTTAGGCCCAGGTTTTGACTGGCCTTTGCCGCGAGCATCAACTGTTGCACGGCCCATTCCTGTCGGGCTTTGGGGTTGCCGTGAACCTCAGGCGGAGCAAAGCCATCGAATTGTTCGTCATAAGCCGGATGCACCGCTACCAGCTGCCCCTGCAGGTGAGTGGACAGTTCCGTGATCTCCACGCCCCCCTGGTCACAGATGCCTTTTAGCTCGTCACAGTAATCCTTGCTCTGGGCCGCTTTCTCCAGATCAATCAGGCCGGATTCCCAGCTGGGTACCTGAATGCCCTTGTAACCCAGGTCACCCGCCCATTTCGACATATCGGTGAGATTATTAAAGGGCGCTTCGTCACCCATAAACTGTGCGAGGAAAATCGCAGGGCCTTTCATTTTAGACATAGTAATACTCTCTTCTTATTAATCAGTGTTGGGGAAAGGGGTGCCATTTGACGTCGCTGGCACTTGCTGCCACGGCCAATTCAATGAAGGTCATGCCGCGCACGGCCTCTTCAATACCGGGACAATCGGCAGCGCGCGCATCCGGCGCCTCGCCTGCTTCCAAAGCGCGAATCTGTCCAACAAAGGCCATATACAAGTTCGCGAAAGCCTCCAAATAACCTTCCGGGTGCCCCATCGGTGTACGCGTATTGGCTGCTGCCAGGTCACCCAGGTAATCGCCACCGGTGCGCAACATCTCCATGGGCCGATCGGCCCACTTCAACCACAGTGTATTGGGTTCCTGTTGCTTCCATTCCAGCGCGCCCTTCTCACCGTAGACGCGAATTTTAAGACCGTTTTCCTCGCCAACACTCACCTGGCTGGCGGTCAAAACCCCTTTGGCACCGTTGTCAAAACGCAACAACATACTACCGTCATCATCGAGTTCACGGCCTTCTACAAAGGCGCTGAGGTCGGCGCACATAGACGAGATTTTAAGGCCGGACACATACTCAGCGAGGTTTGCCGCGTGTACGCCGATATCCCCCATACAGCTACTGATACCCGCCTGGGCAGGATCCAGTCGCCAGGCGGCCTGCTTATTGTCGGCATCCTCCTGCCGGTCGGCCAGCCAACCCTGGGAGTATTCCACCACGATCTTGCGAATCTTACCCAGTGCCTGAGCAGCCACTCTGGCCCTGGCCTCTTTTATCAGGGGGTACCCGGTATAGGTATGGGTCAGCCCATACAGCTTACCGCTGCCCGCTACGATATCCCGCAGGCGCAGGGCCTCGTCCAGACTCAAGGTTGCAGGCTTGTCTGACATGACATGAAAACCCGCCAGGAGCGCGGCCTCCGCCACCGGGAAATGCATATGATTGGGTGTGACGATGGCGACAAACTGCATACGTTCGCCGGCGGGCAAGGCCGACTCACCCTCCATCATCGCCTGATAGTCTCGGTACACCCGACCCGGCGGCAGATGGAGTGCTTCGCCGGAACGCTGAGAACGCTCAGCATCACTACTGAAGGCACCACACACCAACTCGATTTCACCATCGATAGCGGCCGCCATGCGATGCACCACGCCGATGAAGGCTCCCTCGCCTCCCCCGACCATTCCCATTCTTACCTTAGCCAAGCTCTTTCTCCCGACAGTTTCGGATTGTAAATGTAATCGATTACACTACGGATTGCCAGTGCTACCTATCTGGCGCCATTATCGCGAACCGGGCTTGGTTGGCGGAGTAGTTGTTACTCGACAAATTCCCGGGAACTTCGGGGTCGTCCGCCCGGGCCGCTATAGCCCATGCCGTAGCCCGGCACGCTGTCAAATTCTACGGGCTCAATACCCGCCATCGCCGCATCCCAACGTTCAACCAGCAGATCTTCCGCCTGATAATCAAAGGGGTCCTGCAACACCATATGCTCTACGCCGTCGGCCTGCGGCGGATTGGCGACCAGCCAGCGGACGGTCCTCATCAACGCCTCTTTGGGATCTACCCTGTCTCGATAGCCCAACTGCTGCTGTAGCTTGCCAATGTCCATTACCCGGTGTGTCGTCAGCGGCTGCATTACCAGGGGACAAGCGGGCATCGCCAACTCCCAGGGCATGTTTACAATCCGCCAATCGTGATCCATTCCCGCGGCGATGATTTCTATTGTTTGTCTCAGGGTAAGGGTCTGCTCGTCTGCACAGTTATAGATCTGCCCACAAGCGGCTTGCGGTTGATCTACCGCCAGCAACAGCGCATGGGCCATATTCTCGGCATAACCAAAACTGTGCAGAGTCAAACCGCCATCGGGAAGGATAATATGCGGCCGCCCGTCCATGATGCGTTTAACAATACACCATTCACGCGGGGCGGCCTGATAGGGCCCATAAACATAAGGGTATCGAAAATGTGTGGCATCGGGGTGGTGGCGAAAAACGGCCTCTTCAGTACGAATAATCCGATAGGCCTTTTCATCTTCCTCCGGTCCACGCACCAGGGGGCGCTCTTCAGAAACCGGCACGGGTAAACCCGGTGGATCCAAAAGCTCCGGGTTCATATAGCCACGATAAGCCGGCTGGCCTCCCACCGACAAAAAACGACCGACCCGTCCTGACAGCAACTGGGCTATCACGCGCAGTCGTCCATAGGTGGCTACGCAGAGATCGAAGCTTCGGTCCCCCAAGGCGATTGCCAACTCCGACTCGTCATAGGGGTTGGTGTGAATGTGCTCTACGATCGGGGGGATTTCATCGACCTCATGATTTCCTGTATGCAATATCGCAACCCGATAACCGCGCTCCAGCAAGCCGTTAACAACAAAGTGTCCCGTGGGCCCCGTACCGCCAATAACCAGGGCGTCCATCAGAGATTAAACCTCAATGACAGGTAATACATAGGTACACTCCAAAGAATACTCTATACATAGTACGTGGTAGCCTTACTATAATAAATAGCACATGCATATTTCAAAACAGGATCCACAACATGTTTACGTTTGATAACAAGGTCGTTTTGGTCACCGGTGGCAGTCGAGGACTTGGCAAGGCCATCTGCCAGGGCTTCGCCAAGGCGGGTGCCAAAGTGGTCATCGCCAGTCGCAAACTGGACGCATGCCAGGCACTGGCCGACAGTATCATTGCTGAGGGCGGCGACGCATTGGCCATTGCTGCCAACACGGGTAACACTGAAGATCTGGACCGACTGGCAGATGCCGCCCTGGCCCATTACGGCCGTGTGGATATCCTGATTAACAACGCTGGCATCAACATCGCCATGGGTGCGCTTTGCGATCAAACCCCGGCTGCCTTTGACAAGATGTACCAGGTTAACCAGCGCGGGCCCTGGTATCTGGCGTCGAAGTTGGCGCCGCAGATGGGCGAAAATGGCGGCGGAGTGGTCATCAACTTTCTTTCTGTCGCGGGCCTCAAACCCCCTGCCTATATGGGGTTCTACGCCGCCACAAAAGCTGCCCTGGAGGCGCTCACCAAGGTAATGGCACAGGAGTGGGCACCGATGAATATTCGCGTCAATGCCATTGCGCCGGGAACCTACCACTCTGATTTGACCGATGGGGCTATCGAGGCTGTCCCAGGAATGGAACAGGGCATGCTGGAAGCCAACCTGATCAAACGCATCGCAGCCAGCTCAGAGATCCTGAATCCGATTTTTTATCTCGCGGGTGAAAGTTATACCACGGGTATCGTACTGACTGCTGACGGCGGCATGTTGGCCAAATAACTGGGGAGACACTGATGAGCCACGTTCTACAAGAAAAAATTTCGGACAATATTCTGGAAGTAAAACTCAACCGACCAGAGCTTATGAATGCCATTTCTCCACAGATGCTGGATGGCATTATCGAGGCCTTCAAGCAGGCAGAGCACGACCGTTCGATTCGCGCGGTGATACTTACCGGCGCAGGCAAGGGCTTCTGTGCCGGGGCCGACCTGACAACACAGTCGGTGCCTGGCGACATTGCCGGCACCGACGGCATGGGCCAGTTGGGTTTCGTCTACAAATACCAGGAACGAATAGCCGAAGCCGCTCTGGCGATCCACGAATGCGACAAACCGGTCATAGCAGCCATTAATGGCGCCGCTGTCGGCGGTGGACTGGCCTTTGCACTGGCCTGTGATTTGCGTATCGCTGCCCACGGCGCCAAATTGGGCTCGGTATTTATCAAGACCGGCCTGTCCTCCTGCGACATTGGCGTGAGCTACTTCCTCCCACGCTTGATTCCGCCCACCAAAGCCATGGAGTTAATGCTCACTGGACGGATTTTTAAATCTGAGGAGGCTGATGAGTTGGGCCTACTCAACGCACTGGTGGACGCGGACAGCCTACGGGAAAAAGCCATAGAGTACGCAGAGGCGATTGCTGCAAACTCGGAATATGGCGTCTGGATGACCAAGAAAGGCCTGTGGAATAATATGAACGCCCCCAGCCTGCGACATGCCATGGACATCGAGAACCGCACTCAGGTATTGGGCTATTTCACGGGTTGTATGGAAGAGATGATGGCCGCCTTCAGCGAGGGACGACCACCGCAATGGAAGCCCCTGTAGCCTAGCCTTCTATTGCGGCATGTAGCGCTCAGTACGCACCAACTTCAGGCGACTGCCGGCCACCGGGGTCGCATTGTCTGCGGCTCCGTTGATTATCCCGGTGAGTTCCGCAGGCCACTCATTGCCCACACGCTGGCCAAATGAAGTGAAAGTCTCGCCGGGCCGTACTTCCGCGAGACGCACTCGCAGCCCACCGATCGACTCGCGTTCAGCAGCGGTCAGTTGTCTCAAACTCAACACCGTTTCCTTCAGTGTCTCCCTATAACGCTCATACCCCATGGACATCACGGTAAAGCTGAGACCATCGACGGAAACAAACAGATAGAACAGGCTAACCGTCTCGCCGCCGCTTTGATCGTCATAGCGAATCAACTCCGCAGGCCATTCGCCTATCGACAACTGGCGCCGTTCGGAAGGGTGTATTCCCGCACCCTCCTCCATTTTAGTTTGTAGTGCATTGGCCAACTCAGTGACTGTGTGTTCGGGATCGCCGCCCCCAAGGGCAATATAAGCGCCACCGTCAGCTGCGCTAGCACCGACAAATCGCGGGCTGTTCACTGTCTTCCATTCTTCAGCAAAGGCCAGCCTGAAGTCGAAATCAGCATTGAGATAGACCTGCCCCTGAAAAACCCCCTGCTGTGGATTCTGCGGTCCCCACCACAGCCCTTCCATTCGCTGGGCCAACTGCGCGTCTGTGGCGATAGGCGCACGTGGATTGCGCGGCAGTGATCCTGCCTTGTCCTTAATATCGGCCACGCGGGTCGGTGTAGTGGGATGGCTGTCAAAGAAGCTCGCCTCGTGGTGCTCACCCGTCAGATTCTCTGCGGAGCGCTCCAGGCCCTCTAGCGCCGAAACCAGCGCCATAGGCTCATATCCAGATTTAGCAGCCAGGGCCATGCCGTACTCATCCGCCTCAGTCTCCTGGCCTCGGCTATAGGACGACAGGTATACATTTCCCACGGCCTCAATGGGCGTGTTAATAATATTGCCGAGATCTTCGCTGATAATACCCACGGCCTTTCCCGGGAGCGTGAGAAGACCCGCGCCTACACTACGCCCCACCTGCCGGGTGTGATGCCTCTGGGTAACGTGGCTAATCTCGTGGGCCAACACCCCCGCCAATTCTGCCTCACTGTTCATTTGCACCAACAGACCCCTGGAGATGTAGATATAGCCCCCGAGAGAAGCAAAAGCATTGGGTTCATGCTGATCGACGATGGCAAAGTGGAAAGTGTAGGGCGTATAGCCCAGATCAGCGACCAGCCGCAGGCCAACTGCCTTGACATATTTCTCCAGGTCGTCATCTTCATAGAGCCCTATCTGGTCCTCGACCTCCCGGGACTGTTCAGCGCCCAACTCCCCTTCCATCTCGGGCGAGATGACTGAGGTGGCACAGCCTGGAACAAGTACAAGAGATAGCAGGAATGGCGCAAGCCATTGCTTGCCAGTAGTGAGGCTAAATAGCGCGCGGGTAGATACGAGCATGAGAAAGAATGTCCTATGGGTGTGAGATCCGTCGCGAATTATACACAGGATGTAGCGACTATGGGACCAACGAATGCAATCCACTACCGCCGTTCGAACCGTTGTCGATATCGAAATACGGTACACCGACCAGTAGCGGCAAGTGGTATATTAGCCAATCTAAGCTGTCCAATCTAAGCTATTCAATTTAACCTATTCAATCTAAACAATGGGAATCAATATACATGGCCAAGTTCAGCCTGCGCCAGCTACTGACCGACAGGGGCTTAACACCCGAGGAGCGCCGCGGCGTGCTCGAGGACCTGTTCGTCTTTGGCAAGAAAAACCAGACGCCCTTTTTAGTACGTATGTCGGTATTGCTGATATTGTCGACAATTATCGCGACTGCCGGACTGCTGTCAGATTCCGCAGCGGTGGTCATTGGAGCGATGCTGGTAGCGCCCTTGATGAACCCCGTCATGGCCGCTGCCGGCGCGGTTGTCATGGGCTGGCCCGCGCGTTTCTACGGCTCGCTCTGGCTGGTACTAGCCATGGGCGCAGGCGCGCTGCTGCTGTCATCGTTGCTGACACTGGTCTCACCAGACCTGGTTTTTATGCCCGAGCAGGTGCTGGCACGCACACGGCCAACCTACTATGACTTACTCATCGCCCTCGCCGCCGGATCGGCGGGCGCCTATACCATTACACGCAAGGAAAGCAGTGCCATTCCCGGCGTGGCCGTCGCGGTTGCACTGTTGCCGCCACTGGCTTCAGCGGGCATTCTGGCCACGAGTGGCGAATATGAACTGGCTATGCGTGCGGTTGTACTGTTTCTGACCAACCTGGTGGCAATGGTACTGGCCGGCGCCCTGACCTTTATGGCGGTCGGCGTCTCACCTGCTACCACGCGAAAAGCCACCGCATCTTTCGTCAAGAGCCAGTTATCGCTTTTCCTGGCATTGACCATCGCTGTATCCATCCCACTATGGTTTTACAGTGAAAAGATATTATTTAACGCACGCTACAAGGCAGCCAAGTCGGAGATACTCCAGCAGTGGTTAAAGGAAAGCGACCTTGAACTTGTCGATGTCGATATTTTGCAGGAAAAAAGTATACTTTTTTTGAGGCTGGAAGGCCCCTCTCCCCCGGTCAATATCGGCGCGCTGCACCAGCGCTTATTGGAAGAACAAATCGAGGGCACAGCGGCCGACATCGATGGCGAAAAGCCCTTCAAAATTCAGTACAGTTGGACCCAAAAAGTCAGCGGTGTGTGGCCTCAAAAAGGTCGCTCCATCGGTGAGATCGCCAAGACTGCCAAAGCCAGCGTCGGTCAGTTAATTGCCACAGAGTGGGTATGGCAGACCACCCAGTACGATGCCGAACGTGCCGCCCGACCCACTGATGGACATCGATACAAAATCCGTTTCCTCAGCAATGGTAAATTCGAACTCAATGCTGATTGCGGAAAATGGAAAGGCAAGTACACCTTTGGTGGCAAGTCACTGGACATTCGAATGAACAAAAACTGGTTGTCAGGCTGTCGCAAGGATGAGGTATTGAAAGTTTTCCTGGAAGACCTGGACCGGTCGCGTGCCGCTTTCATTGAGGACAATCGCCTGCAAATCACCCTGGCGGGGAGTGAAGGGATCATCTATTTTGAGGGGAAATAGCCAGCCAGCGCAAACGATTCTCTATCATGTTCACGACCCCATGTGCAGTTGGTGCTGGGGATATCGCCGCAGTTGGGACGGCCTGCGTGAAGCGCTGGAAAACGCTGTTACTGTAGTCAATGTAGTTGGTGGACTGGCTCCGGATAATGACGAACCCATGCCCCAAGAACAGCGTGACACCATAGCCGGCTATTGGCGACAGGTGGCAGAGAGGACGGATGCGGAGTTTAATTATGATTTCTGGAAGCATTGCACGCCCCGCCGCTCCACCTACCCGGCGTGCCGGGCCGTTCTAACCGCGAAGCGCCAACTGGCAGAGCAGGCCATGATTGATGCAATACAGCAGGCCTACTATCTGCGTGCTATGAACCCTTCAGACAACAGCACGCTAATTGCACTGGCGAGCGAATTAGGGCTGGATGTGACGCAGTTTTCCGAAGATCTTCT